>NZ_JBAXGR010000316.1:0-1510 GCF_037139295.1 Aestuariivirga sp. | reverse complement strand
GTGATGATTTGCTTCTGGTCATCCTCGGTGATGGGTGCGCCCATGACATGCACCATCTTGCCCACGGTCTCTGTCCAGCCCTTCTCGTCCTGGATCGGCGAGTTCATCTGGACGAAGTCGAGGCTGTGGCATGCCGCGCAGTTGCCTTCGACAACGTCTAGACCATCGCCGGGCTTCAGGACGATTGTAGATTCGTCGGAGCGGACAACATCTGTGCTCAAGGCCATGAGGAGACAAGCGCCAGACAAGGTAAATGTGATGCTTGACTTCATCATGCTGCCTCCACGTTCACAGTCTGGATGACGTTGTTATGATAGCCGGACGGGCTGAAAATGAGCTTCGAGACCTGGCTCACGCCCTGGGCGTTGGTAGCGCGCGCCATGACGGCGTAACTGCCGGGGTCTGTCGGCGTGAAGGACAGCGACCATTGTCGCCAGGAGAAGCGACCAAGATCCTCGCCAAGTACTGCCGGGCGCCAATTCTTCCCACCATCGGTTGAGACATCGACCTCCGTAATGCCGTGTCCCCCGTCCCAGGCGATGCCGCGCACGTCCACGGACTTTCCGACGGCAACGGCCTGCCCCTCGCCGGGGCTGGTGATCAGCGAGTTCACGACCACCTCGGTGATAGGCGTGTTCTTGTCTGTCTCCTGCGTGATGAAGCGGTCGGTGAAGGAGAAGGTGCCGAGTGGCACGCGATAGGCCTTCGCCATCCAGTAGCCGCCTTGCGGCTTGGTGAGGGCGTTGATTTCAGTGACCTGCTTAGTCCAGTAGGTTGCCGTCCAGCCAGGAACGATGAGACGGGCCGGATATCCGTTCCAGTGAGGCAGCGACTCGCCGTTCATGTGTGTAGCGATCATCGTGTTCTCGTCCAGTGCCTTCCAGGTAGGAATGGACTTGACGAAGTCGGGGGTTTCCTCGACCACGCCGGACTCGCCACCATTGAAGGCTATCTCGATCGCGTCCGCCTTGAGGCCGGCCTTCGCAAGAATGTCTTTAAGCCGCACGCCCTTCCACTTGGCATTGCCCATGGCGCCATAGCCCCACTGGACGCCCATTACGTGTGGGTTGGAAAGGCCGCGGCGATTTCCGGCGCACTGACAAAGTGCAGCGAGTTCGACCTGCTCGAAATCTGTCGCGAGTTGCACCAGCGAGAGCTCGAAGGGTGTTGATGAACCATCGCCACCGATTTTCAGCCGCCACTCTGCAGCGTCCACCTCGGGAATGTTAGAGAGATGCCAGCGCACGAAGAACTCGTCATTGGGCGTGAAAGCCTTATCGAAGACTTCCATCGGCGTTTCGTAATTGGGCGGGCGATAGGACCGCTTGATCAACGGCTTCTTGCCAGGCAGGGCGTCGAGCACCGCAGCCTCACGCGCGCCTGACGGCAGCGCCGAAGGGCCCTGGTCCGGCGTAGCGGCGAAGCCCGGGCCGCCCACCAACCGAGCTGTGCTTGCGTAGGCAGCGAGTGTGGCTGCTCCGTTGAGCAGTTGCCGGCGTGTGGTCATGCG
>NZ_JBAXGR010000315.1:0-1523 GCF_037139295.1 Aestuariivirga sp. | reverse complement strand
CAAGGACAGTGTCGTGACGCGCGCGCCCATATCGCAGAGCTGCGTCACGATCTGGCGGCCGATCATGCCGGTACCGCCTGTGACGACGACGGAGCGGCCGCTGAACGAGGCGGCGATTTCCGGGGTGATCATTCGCGCAAGACCTTCATGGTTGACCGGGACCGGTGCCCGGCAGCGAGCCCGGCGGCGATGTGAATGGCCTCGCTGTGCCGTGCCGTCAAGTGATGCCATCCGCGGCACAAGTGTCCGAGCGTATCAGGCCACACTCACCCCTGGTTCCCCGCCTGCCGGTTCGCTTGCGTCGTCACGGGTCATTGGTTAGGTAGAAATGCCAATCCGGCTGTCAAATGCCCCAAGGAACCAAAGATGGAACGGCCGCCGCACAACAACGACATACCAAGCGCAGAATCGATCGGCGAACGGCGCCCGGAAGATCAGGTCTATTGGCAGAAGATGCTTGGTATTCTCGATCAATACGATCACGGGCCGCGGCATATCATCAACCTGTGGCCGACCTATGTGCGGCGCCTGCTTCTCCAACGTTTCATCGCCCACTACGAGTTGTTCAAGCACGTCATCGATCTGCCCGGACATGTCGTCGAATTAGGTGTGTTTCGGGGATCGAGCTTCTTCACCTGGGCCAAGCTCATGGAGACGTTTTGCCCCTGCGATCGGCGTCGCCGAGTCTATGGCTTCGACCACTTTAAGGGCTTGCGCAAATTCGATCCGAAGGACGGGGTGTTCGACAAGGGCGACAACAAATATGAGGGCGGGTTCGATGCTACGCATGTCCGGGAAGAGCTTCTTGAGCTCATCAAGTTGCACAATGACGACAACCTGATCCCGGGCTTCCCGCGTTGCCATCTTGTTGAAGGCGACATCGTCGAAACGCTGCCGAAATTCCTGGAGGAGAATCCGGGAATCAGGATCTCTCTCCTGCATTTCGACGTGGACTTGTATCTCCCGACCAAGCGGGCTCTGGAGCTTCTCTATCCGCTCGTCGTGAAGGGTGGCGTGGTCGTATTCGACGAGTATGGTGTGGTGCCATGGCAGGGCGAGTCGACGGCTGTGGATGAATATTTCAAGGAGATCGGAGAACAGCCTGTCATCAGGAAGTTTCCCTTCTCGCCGCAACCGCACGGCTACTTCATCAAGTAGCTGATTTCCTCGGGAACGCCGTATGGACCAGGAAGAATTCGAAGCCCGCGGATGGATCAAGGTGCCCGGATTGGTGTCCGGCTCCGCCATCAACCGGCTGCTCCATGAATTCAAGTCCAATGTCCTGCCATCGACGGAGCCGATGCACCGTCAACCCAACTTCTCGCGAACCAGCGGTGAGGCAGCGCATCCCCACGGCGTCGACGAGCTGAATGCTGTCTCCCCGCATGGCTTTCTGATCAACGGGTTGAAGGATCCTCATAACTGGGAAGCGTCGAATCACCTCTTCGCGTCTCTCATCCTCGACATTCTAAGCGCCCGCAGCGTACGCAACGCCCTGTCCAATGTGCATCCGGCCCCGGATT
>NZ_JBAXGR010000314.1:0-1528 GCF_037139295.1 Aestuariivirga sp. | reverse complement strand
ATTGGAAAGCCTCTCCCGGGGCAAAGGCCAGCGGCACAAATGTACCGCGCCCGCTCGTCTGTGCATCACGCTGGCGTTCAGCCTTCCAGGCCCGCACAAAGGCCGCTACCCGGCCGTAGGAGCCGACGTAGCCCAGAGAAACAAGGTCGGTGTAGATCTGCTTTGCTGTGCGGCGCTGCTTTCGCGACTTGCCCGCCTCCACCCGGAGCCACGCCGCCAGCTTCTCGGCAAACGGGTCCAGGTTGCTCGGCCGGTCGGGAACCTTGAACTTCGGCTCCACGGCGCCCGCCCGCAGGTATTTGCGGATCGTATTGCGCGACAGTCCTGTCCGCCGCTCGATCTCCCGGATCGGCATCCCCTCGCGGAAATGCCAACGTCGGATAACGCTCAAAAGTGCCATGTCGATCACTCCATGATCCCCCGGTCAAAATGCCAGGGGGAAGGTCAGAACATGGGTCAATTCTCAGTGGAAACTTGTGCCCTCCCGGGTCAACTCTCAGTGCAAATCAACAGGTGGGTAGTGAGACGATTTTGTTCGTCTGGGGTTGATTCAACGGCTGAAGTACGGATTGCTCCCAGTCTGTTTCGAGTCTCTACTGGCTGTTTCTCGTCCAGGCTGAGGAGTTCTGTCGCGAGAGGTTCGTTTCGCGGTAGGCACAGGCCGATCTTGCAACCGCAGCGGATTTGCGCAAAACTTGAATTTGATACGTAAGTCATCTGGTGGATATCGGATAATGGGACTGAACCGCAGAAAGTTGCTGGGCACTTGTGTCATGGCGGGCCTCGGGCTCGTGTGGGCCGCCGGGCCGGCGCTTGCCGGGCCGGAGGAGAAGGCCAAGGCCATGGTGGCCAAGGCCATCGCGCTTTACGACGAAAAGGGCGAGGCCGCCTTGCAGGTCTTCAATGAGGGCGCGGTATCGGGCTTCCTCGCGGGCGAGATCTACATCGTGGTGGAGTCGCGCGGTCCGGACGGCAAGGTGCTGGCCCATGCTGCTGCCCCGAAGATGATCGGCACGCCACTCGCGCAGATCGCCGATCCCACCGGCAAGAAGTTCGGCGTCATCATGAGCATGGATGCGACGGAAGCGGGCGGCTGGTTCGATTACCAGTGGCCGGACCCGACCACCGGCAAGCTCGGCCAAAAGAAGTCCTGGGCGGTGCTGCACAAAGACTTTGTGTTCATCGCCGGCTTCTACGCCCACTGAGGCGCGCGAGACTTTAGCGCGTCAGCACGTAGAGCGTGACCGCGCAGCTGCCATGATTAGAGACCAGCCGTCGGTTACCGAAAGGTGCTGCAATCGAACCCAAATATCTTGATGTTGAAAGCGCGCATCCAATTGACGTGACCGGTTTCGTCGCCCGCGCTGGCGGCGAAGACGATCATGCACTAGCATTCAAATTGGCCCACTCGTTGGGCCTGATTACGAAGAGATGCAGATGGAAAGACACTTTTCGCCGTTTGAGGACACGCTCTGGTGGGCCACGGCTATGTCTGCTCCCGCGACTTCAGAGCTTGAGGGCAGGAAGA
>NZ_JBAXGR010000313.1:0-1552 GCF_037139295.1 Aestuariivirga sp. | reverse complement strand
AATAAGGCCGTAGTCAAGCAAGGGCGCTCTCCATGCTCACTGAAGCGGCCTCTCGTAGCTCAGTTCAACTTCGCCAGTGCCGCGCAGCACCGCCACGCGCTTGATGAGTTCCGATACGCCCTGCAGCACCAGAAGCCCGAAGCCGATGGGCAGCAATCCCTTCACCGGCCAGACCGGCAGCCCACCTGCATTGGCGGACCCCTCGCCCGACCAGAAGCTGCGCAGGAACCACGGTATGGTCATGTCCAGCATCACCAGACAGAACGGAAAGAAGAAGAACAGGAAGCCGAAGATATCGACCTTGGCGCGGGACCGTGGCGACAGGCTGCCGTAGATGATGTCGACCCGAACATGCTCGTTGAGCTTCAAAACCCAGGCGGCGCCAAGCAGGAAGATTCCGGCGAACATCTGCCACTGGATTTCGAGCCACGCATTCGATGAGGCATCGAACAGATAGCGCGACAAGGCATTTGCTGCGCTGATGAAGCAACTCACGAAGGCGAGGACTGCGGCCAGCATTGCAGCAACATGACTGATTCGGTCGATGGCGCGGGAAAAAGACAACAACGCAATCATTCGCTGGACGCCGTATGTGGTTGTGTTGAAGTTTGCCGTTATGATATCTCCGATGGCTTAAGCCTATCGATTTAAGCGGAGAGGTCAATCTTCTCTGCGAGAGGTCGGGTTGTAAGCGTCTGCCAGCCATCGAGCTTGCGCATGATGATCTGACCGGACGCCGTGAGCGCACAGAACAGCATGGCAGCTTCGGCCGTCATCGCCGGCGCGCGGGAAACTTGGAATGGAATGGGCCGTTCAGATGTATATGTTGCAGATAGCTTGTCTCCCAACTGAGGAGGACGCGGATGAACCGGCTCTTTGATCTGGTAGAAGTGGTCGGCCGGGTACTTCTCGCGGCCCTCTTCATCCAGGATGGTTGGACAGTCATCCTCAACTACGCTTCAACGACTGACTACATCGCACAGCACGGCATTCCGGCCACCTTGCTGCCTCTGGCACTGGCAACCCAGATCGGCGGCGGCGTGCTGATCATCCTTGGCCTGTGGACGCGACTGGCGGCACTGGCGCTTGGTCTCTTCTGTCTGTCGACCGCCGTTGTTTTCCATGCCTTCTCGGCAGACTTCAACGAGCAGATTCATTTCTGGAAGGATCTGGCCCTGGCAGGCGGGTTCTTCGTGCTCATGGCAAATGGCGCAAGGGCGTATTCGCTCGACGCGCTGGCGAGCCGCCGCGCAGTCGCGAGATAGTACACCGAGCCGGCCACATCATCATGACAGGGCTTCACCCGCGCCCCATCTTGCGAGGCGATCTTGTAGTTGCGTGCGAACTTGCGAGCCATCCTAATTCAAAGCCCTATTGGGCTGAGAGGATATCTTCGATGACCGCGGAAGATCGCGATATTCAGCACAAACTGAAGATTCTGAAGCACGCCGAGGAGACGGGGTATGTCGGTCGGACCTGCCGCCTGCCATTCGTGACTATGCCGCGCGGCTCGTCGCTCCCTACCTCGTTGCGGCGGTGGCGTGCTGCGAGA
>NZ_JBAXGR010000312.1:0-1562 GCF_037139295.1 Aestuariivirga sp. | reverse complement strand
ATGAAGGCAGCCGAGATCGTGGTTTTCAAAGTCTTCATGGTTTCACTCCCTATTTTGTTTTGTCATAGTTGAAAGAACGCGCAGACTGGTTCAGAGATCAGGCAAGGCAAATGCAAACGGCAGGTCGAGACAGTGAAGTGGACGTTCGTCATCGCAGGCATCATTCTCTGGCCGCTCACTGCGCAGGCCGTTGAACTGCACTACAATCATGTCGACAAGGGAACGGCCGGCCTCAACCACGTCCCGGTGACGGTGCGCAATTCTGGTGCAGTCCCGCTCGCCTGCACCATCCAGCTGGCGCACTGGTATTCGTTGAACCTCGAGGACGCGCTGCCGGGCGGGCGCACGCTCGTCGATCTGTGGTTCAATCCTGCTACCGGCAGCTACCTCATCCTCAATGACAAGCAGGACAACATGCCGGTCGAGGCGCTGTGGTGCGGTATTTCGGGCCGCGCCTTCGAGACGCGCACGGCCATCGAACTGGACCGCAGCAAGGGGACTGAGCCGAAGCCGGGCGAAGTCAACTGTGCGGCAGCGAGTGACCGGCTGATCTGCAAGCGGGGCTGAACGCGTCAACAAGCTCACGCGCCGCCCTCGAGTATGCGGCGGATGGCCACGAGCTTCTGCGCCCGTTCACCCTGCAACGCCGGAATGGTGCCCGCGGGATAGTCAAATATGCCGCCACCGCTTTTGAGGCCCAGTCTTCCGGCGGCAATCCTTTCCGTCACAGCGGGCGCAACATCTGCGCGATTGCAGAGCTCTGCATTGAGGAAGCTCGACACGGACTGGTAGATGTCCATCCCCGCCATGTCGAGAAGCGCCATCGGGCCCACGACCGCAATCTTGTAGCCGATGCCCCAGGAGACGCAGGTATCTAGATCCTCGGGCTCGATGACGCCACGCTCGACGAGGTCGACGGCCTCGCGCAACAGCGCATAGAGCACGCGGTTCTCAACGAAGCCCGGCACGTCCTTCTTCACCACCACCGGCAACAGTCCTATGCCGCGGATCAATTCACGGATTGCGGACACGGTGTCCGGCGCCGTCTTCTCACCCGCTATGACCTCGATCATCGGAATGATGTGCGGCGGATTGGACCAATGCATGCCCACGAAACGCGCGGGGTTGGAGATATGCGCCTGCAGCTTGGTGATCGGAATGCCGGAGGTATCGGACGCCACGATGACCGCCGCGCCGATCATCGGATCCAGCGTGCAGTAGAGCTGCGCCTTGGTCTCGATGTTCTCGGGCACGTTCTCGATCACCAGTTCCGCACCGGCGACAGCGTCCTCCAGCGAGGTGGTGAACCGCAAGGTTCCGGCGCCGGCTGCGGGTGCCGCGATGCCGAGCCGATCGAGAACGCCCTCAATCGTCGTGAGCATGCCCTTGCTGCGATCGATTGCCGCTTCGGAGATGTCGAAGGCAGCCACATCGATCCCGCCGCGGGCAAGCCGCGCCGCGATGCCGGGGCCCATGGTCCCCAGTCCGATGAGGGCGGCCCTGGCGATCATGTGGTGGCGGCCTTTAAAGCGTCGCGGCCTGCAATCGCAGCCATCCAGCGC
>NZ_JBAXGR010000311.1:0-1565 GCF_037139295.1 Aestuariivirga sp. | reverse complement strand
GAGTTCACCGGCGCGGTCAAGCTGCCAGGCTTGAAGGGAATCGCCGATGTGCGCGTTGGTCTCCACCGCCATCGGTTTGAGGCCGGAGAAGAAACCGTCAACGGCCTGAGCAGGTTCCAGCAGTGCGAGATTGGCGTCATAGTCCACGGCTTTCACCTTGGCAGGCAGGCGATGGCCGGAATCGGCCTTCTCGAGCTCGATGTAGGTGGCGTCCGCCACCATCTGCGCGGTGACGAGGATGTGGTTGCCTTCGAGCAGCACGCCGAGTCCGCGGCGTGAACTGGGCGATATCTTCTGCCACGGGATGCGCTGGTTCCAAGGCTGCATGGTGACATTGACCTTGAGCAGCGAGGTGTTGCGCGCGGCATCAGCCGACGGGGTGGGGGCCGTATCGGAGTGCGAGGGCTTTTTCTCGGCAAGAACGCCTCCGCTAATCAAGATGAGCAGGGTGGGGGCAAGGAGCAGATTCTTCATGATGTTGTAAGAGGGATGAAAGTCGGGTCCGGGTCTGGTTTCACGACTGTTATTCGTCGCCGAGGTAGCTGTCCTCCTGGATGTGGTAGGTCTCCATGATGTGCGGGTGCGCCGCCTCCGCCAGATCACGCTTGAGCACCAGTGGACGGTTCTTTTCCAGCAGCTTGATGACAATGAACTTGCCGTCGCCTTCTTTCTTCTTGAGGGCGTCCGCGACGTCCTTGAGGGTTTTGATTTTTACGCCGTTGACCTCATCCACGATGCTTTGCTGGAAGCCCTGAAGGTAGCTGTTGACTTCATCCGGCAGGATTGAGGTGAGGACGACGACTTCGGGGCGTTCCTTGTAAATCTCCTTGGAGAGGTAGTTGTCAAAGGTGTAGCTGACGAGGGGATCGTGAATGCCGTGGGCCTCCATGAGGTTCCGGTTCATGGGCTGGAAGAGCATGCCCGCAAAAAGCACATAGCGCGGGCGCTGATTGTATTGTTCACCCATCGCAAGATAAGGCAGGAAGCGTTGCAGGGTGATGTTCACCTTGTCCTTCTTTCCATCGCGCAGGATATCGAGCGTAATATTGTCGCCGGCGAACTTGCGTTCAACGATCTCGTTCATGTCCATGAACTCGCCCTCAACCTTGATGAGGCCGTTGTTGAAAACAGGATTGCCGTCGATGGCGAGAATGACATCGCCCGTGTTCAGTTTGCCGCTGGCGGCACCGGCGTTTTCCGCATGGCTGACCATGACCCCCATGCCGTTGTCCTCAAGCTTCAGCGCCTTGATCTGCGCCGGATTCTCGATCGAGAAATGCGAGACCGCGATGTCGGTATAGTGGTCATAGTGTCCGTCGCTCACGTCCTTGAGGAAGCGGCCGATGACCGGGGTCGGGATCATGTAACCGACGTTCTGGGCCACCGATCCGCTGTAGCCCTGGAAGGCCACGCCGACGACCTTGTGTTCCTGCAGGACGGGGCCGCCGCTGTTGCCGGGGTTGATGGCCGCGTCAATCTGGATGGCCAGATGCTGGTCAATGCCGCTGTGCGAATAGCCTTGGAAATCAATGCGCGAGACCACGCCGCGCGTCACACTGACGCGT
>NZ_JBAXGR010000310.1:0-1579 GCF_037139295.1 Aestuariivirga sp. | reverse complement strand
AATTCTCAGTGGAAACTTGTGCCCCTCCCGGGTCAACTCTCAGTGCAAATCAACACCGTAGCCTGCATTTTGCGCCGGGCACCGGCTACTCCTATTCCAACGGCAACTTCCGACTTCTGGCGACGGCAATCGAGCAGAAGGTGGGCCGCCCCTTTGGCGATTACCTGATGCAGCAGGTCGTCGCGCCAACGGGCATGGAGGGTGCAGTGTTCGCCGCCGAAACCGGAGAATTGCCGGGTGATGCGGTAGGCTACGAAGGCACGCTTGCGACGGGCTGGCGCCCCGGCATCAACCGCATTCACTGGACGGGTGATGCCGGTCTCTGCGCCTCGATCGACGACATGATGGCCTGGGAACGTTACATCGACCGCACGCGTGACGATCCCTCAAGCGTGTATTCGAAGCTGTCGCAGGCCGTCACCTTCAGGGATGGGTCACCGGCAGGCTACGGGCTGGGGTTGGCGCGGACGCGCTACTGGGGGCGCGACATGAGTGGCCACGGCGGGGCTATCCGCGGCTGGCGGCTGCAGCGTTACTGGGTTCCCTCGGAGCGGTTGTCCGTGGCGGTTGCCTTCAACCATGAGAGCGACAGCCGGGGTGCGGCCATTCACCTGCTCGCGGCCGCGCTTGGTGAAAGCGATGCGCCAGCGGCCTCGCAGGCCCCGCTTGCTGAAGCGTTTGCAGGAAGCTGGCTCGACGAGAAGATAGGGCTTCTCCTCGATGTGAGGGCGAATGGCGATGGCACGGTGAGCGCCGCATATGACGGAGGGACCGATGTCCTCAGCGTCGGCGCCGATGGCGTGGCTCGCGGGCATGACATGAAGCTCACGCGCGATGGCGGCGCCATTCGCATCGATCGTCCCGCCGATGCGATTCATAGTATCGCTGTGCCTGTTGGCAGCCTGCGTGACGATAACATCGCTGCCACCTATCGCTCCCCGGAATTCGAGTCCGAACTCGTGATCGACAGCGCGGGCGGAAGTTACTTCGGTGGCTTCAAGGGCTTCCTGGGGCAAGGACCGATGATGCCACTGTTACCTGTAGGAAAGGATGTATGGCGCATGGTCTGCAACCGCGCACTCGATGCGCCTTCGCCCGGCGACTGGACGGTGCGGATGCACCGGTCAGCGGGCAACAAGGTCGAAGCACTCTCCATCGGATGCTGGCTCGCCCGCAACGTGCGCTTCGAGCGGCAGACCTAGACGGCATTCACGCCAGAGGGGTAGACAGCGATGCGGCGGTGTTGAACGTCTGCCACATGGCGCCGAAGCCTTGGTGCGGGAAGGTGACATTGCGTCGTGAGAGATCGGCGATCCAGCGGTCGGTGACGGTCTCAGCCTCGCGCCAGCAACTGGCCATGAATTCCATCTTCTCCACTGGGCTGGCCGCAGCCAGCGCACGGCCCTCAGAAAACCACTTGACCTCAAGCGCCTCGAAGCTCTCGCGGATCTCGGGTCCTACCGTTGCGAAGCTCGCCATAGCCCTGCGGTGTAGCTTTTCGTGCTTCCACCATAGCGAGCCTTCGGTGACGGTCGCGGTGGGAGTGGGCCCCGTGTCGGGCATGGGCACGCCGAAATAG
>NZ_JBAXGR010000309.1:0-1593 GCF_037139295.1 Aestuariivirga sp. | reverse complement strand
ACAAACCACCTCGACCTCATGTCGCTGCTCTGGTTTCGTAATTATCTGAAGAATTATCCGGGTGCACTTCTGTTGATTTCCCATGACCGCGATTTCATGGATGAGCTCATCAACAAGGTTTACGAAATCGATGAAAGCAAGCTCACGGCTTACTCTGGGAACTACAGCGATCATCTCAAGCAGCGTGAGGAGAATTGGGAGCGCGCCATGCAGTCCTACAAAAATCAGCAGCGCGAGATCGAGCAGATGCAGGAGTTTGTTGACCGGTTCCGCTCGGTTGCTTCGAAGGCATCCCAAGCTCAGAGCCGCGAAAAGCAAATTGCCAAAATGGACAAACTCGAGAAACCGAAACCGCTGCGGAAAGCCTTCCGGTTCAACTTCCCCCAGCCGCAGCGCAGCGGCCAGAGGGTGATTTCGTTGCAGGGAGTCGATCAGGCCTATGGCGACAAAAAGGTCTATGAAAATCTCGATCTCGACATTGAGCGCGGGGAACGGACGGTTCTCGTCGGACCCAACGGGGCCGGCAAATCCACGTTGTTGAAGCTTCTGGCGGGAGTGATCCCGTTCCAGAAAGGTGAGCGCAGACTCGGGACGAATGCCAAACTAGGCTACTTCTCCCAGCATCGGGGGGACACGCTCGACCCCGACAAGAGCATTCTTGACGAGGTGAAGGATTGCGCTCCGCTGCTGCGGGATGACGACGTCCGGGCGATCCTTGGTTCATTCCTGTTCAAGAAGGAGGATGTATTCAAGAAATGCCGCGTGCTCAGCGGTGGTGAAAAAAGCCGTGTCAACCTGGTGAAATTCCTGGTGGATCCGCCGAATATTTTGCTCATGGACGAACCCACGACCCACTTGGACATCTGGAGCATTGAGGGGTTGATCCTCGCCCTGCAACGGTTTGAAGGCACGCTGGTCTTCATCAGCCATGACGTTCATTTCATCAAGACCATCGCCACCAAGGTCATTCATATCAATGCCGGCAAGCTCACGTCCTATGCCGGAGACTATGATTACTATCTTGAGAAAACCGGTGCCGAAGAAAATGCGAGGGCGGCGGTGGTTGCGGGTTAGTGTTTCCCGTGCTCTGTCTGTGGCATGATGGCAATCAACAGCCGGGCATCAATCTTAGTGGTGGCGATCGCCTGTCTCACCGCCTGTCATCAGAAGGTCACACCGCCCGAGACCGTTTTTCCGGGTGAACATTGGGTGGAATCAAAACCTGATCAGGTTGGTCTGGACAAGGAAAGATTGAAGGAATTCTCTACCAAAACCGGCGGGTCCGGTTGTGTCACGCGCTACGGACATCTTGTGCATTCATGGGGACATCCCGGCACGGCGATTGATCCAGGATCTGTAGTGAAAGTCATCTTTTCGCATCTGGTTCAGAAATCTGTCAAAGACGGGGAACTCCCGTCGCTTGATGCCACGGCGGTGCAGCATGAACCGGCGCTGGCTGCTTTGAATGCATCACTGGGCCACAAGGATGCCCGCATCACGTGGCGACACTTCCTGAATCAGACTGCTTGCTATGGACAGACCGAAGAGCCGGGAACTGCATTCGATTACAACGACTTCACGATGGTTCTGGCC
>NZ_JBAXGR010000308.1:0-1599 GCF_037139295.1 Aestuariivirga sp. | reverse complement strand
TATGCGGTCGTCCTCCGCGCATTGTAATAGATTTCCGACAGCGTCCGGCGAAAATCTTGCACCATGCCCCCGGGCGGACCGTCACTGTCGAACGACGTCGAAGGAGGCCGACCCATGACCACGCTGCAGCGCTACCAGATGTTCATCGACGGGAAATGGGTCGATGCCGCCGATGGCCGGACCTTCACCTCGATGAACCCTTCGACCGGCGACGACTGGTCTGAGATCCCGGAGGCCACCGCCGCCGACGTGAACCGCGCGGTCGAGGCCGCGCACCGGGCCTTCACGCAAGGCGAATGGGCAGCGGCGCTCCCGACCGCACGCGGCAAATATCTCCGCCGCCTCGCCGATCTGCTTGCCCAAAAGTCCGAGGAGCTCGGCCGCACCGAGACGATCGATACCGGCAAGATGCTGAAGGAGACGCGCTGGCAGGCGAAATACATCGCCGAGTTCTTCCACTTCTATGCCGGTGCTGCCGACAAGGTGATGGGCAACACGCTGCCCATCGACAAGCCGGACATGCTGGCGATGACGCTGCGCGAGCCGCTGGGCGTCGTGGCGGCTGTCGTGCCGTGGAATTCGCAGCTCTTTCTTGTTGCGGTGAAGATCGGGCCGGCGCTGGCGGCGGGCAACACGGTGGTGCTGAAGGCCTCCGAACATGCCTCCGCACCCATGCTGGAATTCGCCAAGCTCATGGAGGAGGCGGGCTTTCCGCCGGGCGTATTCAATGTCGTGACCGGCCATGGCGACCCGTGCGGGCGGGTGCTGACGTCTCACCCCCTCGTGCAGCGCATCAGCTTTACCGGCGGGCCGGAATCGGCGCGCCACATCATCCGCAATTCGGCGGAGAACTTTGCGCAGGTGTCGCTCGAGCTCGGCGGCAAGTCGCCTGTTCTGGTGTTTGACGATGCTGATCTTGAAAGCGCGGTCAACGGCTCGATCTCTGGCATCTTCGGGGCCACAGGCCAGTCCTGCGTGGCGGGCTCGCGCCTCTATCTGCAGGAGAAGGTGGCCGACCAGTTCCTCGACACCATGGTGTCGCGCGCCCGGCAGATCCGCATCGGCGACCCGCTGCTGGAAGAGACCCAGATGGGACCGCTCGCCACCCATGGCCAGCTGGCCCGAATCGAGAAGGAACTGGCCTTCGCGCAGGAGCAGGGCGGAAAGCTGCTGACCGGCGGCCAGCGCCCGCCTGGGCAGAATCGTGGCCTGTTCTACGAGCCCACCATCATCGAATGCCGCAGCCAGCAGGACCGCATCGTCGACACCGAGATGTTCGGGCCGGTGCTGAGCGTGCTGCGCTTCAAGGACGAGGAAGAGGTGCTGCGGCTGGCCAATGACACCAAGCACGGGCTGGCGGCGGGCGTGTTCACGCGCAATGGTGCCCGCGCGCTCAGGGTAACCAAGCAGCTGCGCGCCGGCATCGTGTGGGTGAACACGTATCGCGTCGTCTCGCCCATCGCCGAATTCGGTGGTTTCAAGGAGTCGGGCTATGGCCGCGAGAGCGGCTTCCAGGCGATCTATGATTACACCCGCCCCAAGACGGTGTGGATCAACACCTCGGACGAGCCGCTCGCCAACCCCTTCGTGATGCGCTAG
>NZ_JBAXGR010000307.1:0-1627 GCF_037139295.1 Aestuariivirga sp. | reverse complement strand
GGCGGGCTGAGTGGCCTAGAACAGCGCCTTCAGCTTCGCCGCCATGTCAGGGCTCAGCGGCACCACCAGCTCGGCATTGCAGGACGCGTGATAGGGCACCGGCGGATCGGCCGCAGCGAGGTCGGTGAAGCGGATGCTGGGGGCGGGCAAGCCGTCCTGCGGGCGCGACGGGTCCATCGAGGGAAGCGGAATGGTGTCCTTGCCTCCCAGCGTCGCGTCGTTCGGCACGTTGAGGCGCAAGTCGTTGCGGACGATCTGCTGCACCGCCACGGCGCAGCGGCGCGATGTGGCGGCAGGTGTGCCCTCAGCCACGGCGGGATCGACGTTGAGCGTGATGACCGATACCGTGCCATTCTCGTTGAGGCGGATCTCGAAGGTGCGAAACTGCTGCGGAAAGTCGCGCAACGACGATGTCTCGAACTGCCAGAAGCCCATTTCGGGATGCGCCGGATCAGGCGAGACGAAGGCCTTCACCGTGTTGAAGTGGCGGTGCCCGGAGATCCACATCAGCAGGTTCGGCGCAGCGTTGAGTGTCGCCACCAGATCCGCCAGGCTCACGGCAATGGCGAGGCCTAGCCGCCTGGCGCCCTGCTCACTTGCCGAAGAGACGCTGGAAGAAGCCTCGGGGTGTCGGCGCCTCCTTCGGCCCGGTCAGCTGCTTGACGGTTTCCTGCGCGCCCTCAAGGAGCTGCAGCAGCCGGTCACGTTCCCTTGCCGCCGCATCCTGCTGATCGTTGAGACGTCTCTGCGCCTCGGCCAGTTCCGACCTGAGACGCTCCGCCTCTGCCTTCGCCTGGTCGCGCTCCGCCTCCAGCAGCTGCGCCGCCTTGGCCTCCTCGGGCTTCGGCACGTCGTCGCGGCTGGCGGCAGTCTTCCCTCGGCTGCCTGCTTCACCAAACACCCGGACCAGGTCGGCGACGTCCAGCACCTGCCGGTCGCCCTCCTTCTGCAGCTGGAGATCGCCAGCCTTCAGCTTGCGGTAGATGCTGGCCTTTGAGGCCCAGCCGGCCTTGACGGCCTCGCTGATGCGGATGCGCATGTCTCTTGTTGCTCCGGTTCCGTCGTCTCGTTTCGCCTTATATCGTACCCTGAGACAGGTTTCTGAGACGTTGCACATGGCGCAACCTGAAGGATTGGATGTCTCACCCGCATCAGTCGCCGTTCTCACTACGCCTCAAACCGTCTCTTTTCGCTTGCACATGAGACGTCTCACGGCTATCTCTGTACACAACGAAACGGTTATGTACAGGACAGGGCAGATGAACAAGGCAATCGGCTACATCCGGGTCAGCACCACCGAGCAGGCTTCGGAGGGTGTTTCCCTTGAGGCGCAGCGGGCGAAGATCGCTGCCTGGGCCGTCGCCAACGATTACGAGCTAGTCGCCATCCACGAGGACGCCGGGATCACCGGCACCAGCATGGAGAAGCGGGCAGGACTCCAGGCTGCCATCGCCGCCACCGGCAAGGGCATGGCCTTGGTCGCCTACTCGATCAGCCGCCTTGCCCGGTCCACCGCCGACATGCTGGAGATCGCCGCAGGCCTCGAGAAGAAGGGCGCCGACCTCGTTAGCCTGACCGAGAAGATCGACACCACCACCGCCGCCGGGCGCATGGTCTTCCGCATGCT
>NZ_JBAXGR010000306.1:0-1633 GCF_037139295.1 Aestuariivirga sp. | reverse complement strand
GTATCGTTCCAGTCACAACGCCATGGTAAGGTTATCCGAGTATCCAATCTTCCGGAGCGTAATCAGTGCCGCACCAAACGGGTTCCGACAATTTGGACTTCCTCGACGGATACCTGTTCCGGACCATGGTGCAGATACTGAACTCCGAAGGCGCTGATCCGGCCGGCTTTTACAATTACTACAAGGCAAGAGTTGAGCAGGTTGGCACCGCACTCAGTCCCTATGACCGAATGCTGGTCGATTACGTAGACGCCAAGTTCGATCGGCAAAACCGACGTATTGTTCATGGAGGGACCGGCCTTGGCACACTACCCTGTGCACTGGCCTTTTCAGGCTATACCGTCGCGGGCGTCGAGCAGGATATGGCGAGGCTCCGTACGGCAGGGCGGGTCCACGGCGCACTGGCCGAAGCCTGGCCAGCCGCTGCCGAACGCTATGTCTTGATTGGCGGAGAATTTCCGACGGTACTTGCCGATACACCATGGATGACACCAGAGACGGTGTTGATATTCACAAACTGCGTCGCAACCTGGTCGGAAGACCTCGCCGCCCGCCTCATGGCATCCTTGAGTACCTGCGGCGACGTGATTCTGGATGTCCGACTGTTCGGACAATCCAGAGACACGCCAGAAGAACGGCAGATGCTGATCGGCCAGTTCGAAGCGCAAGGGCTCGTCGCACTGCCCATTGCAGAAAGCACCCCGGGCGCCTTCTACTATCACCTGCAACCACGACAAATCATACCATGACCGCCGACGTGCTGGCCGATCTGCTGAAGAGCCGTGGCTGCAAGACGGTTTGCTATTTCCATACCGACCACTTCGAACCTTGGTCGATCAATATCGACGAGGCCAGTGCCCGCGCCGTCGAGCGCATGGCCCAAATGGCGCGGCGGTCACCCTATGCGCAACGTCTCAGTCTTTTCTATAGCGTCTTCCTCTCCCACCGACCTGCCGCCGACGGCCCCGCCAGCCGGGACGACTCGCAAGTTCCCGGCGATGGCGTCGTGTTCAGCGCACGTTCCATGCGCCAGGAAGAGCTGGCGCGCGAGGCGATTCGCCCGCTGGTCGCAGCCGACGGGCACGAGATGCATCTGCATGTCCATCATGAATACTGGACGCGCAACAGTTCACACTTTGACATCCGGTGTCGCGTTGGGTCAACACTTCGAGTACGGCCCATGCGGACCACGAGCGGCTCGATCTGCACTTCCGGCTGGCCAAGGAGGCGATCACGCGGGAAATCGGCGCTCCGTTCGAACGCTGGGCGTTCATCCACGGTAACTGGGCCCTCAACGCCTCCGATCCGCTGATCTGTCAGGTCACCGACGAGATGGCAATGATCATGCGCCACGGCGGTTTCGGCGACTTCTCCTTTCCGGCGGGCCGCAGCTACTGCGATCCTAAATTGGAAAGCCCGTTTACCTGCCTGCCCCTCGATCTGCTGCGCGCCTACGACGATCACCGCTCCGATCCGCGCGCCATCGGCGCGGGGACCGCCGTCATGCAGCCGGGTCGATTCTTCATCTGGAATTCAACCATCAAGTCGGTCAATTCATCGCTCGACTACTATTCGGCGACGAATCGAGCCCTGTTCAAGAACCCGGAGCGCGTGGTCGCGACCTGGCTCAGCA
>NZ_JBAXGR010000305.1:0-1646 GCF_037139295.1 Aestuariivirga sp. | reverse complement strand
ATTTCGGCAGGGCTGAGGTTACGTCTGGCCATGATATTTACCGAACGGGAAAGTACCCTGAAAGCCAATAGCGCGTCAATGAAAATGTCCCGATCGGGAAAACTCGATTTCTGGACCAAATCCAAGGTTCAAAATATTCCCGATCGGGAATGCCGATCCCTCGGGAGATCGCTTGAGATGTCTGGGGCGTGCCTGGAGCACATATGGTATCCGGGGCTTGCCCTGACTTTGCAGCAACTCGAATATCTGGGACTTCCAGCCCACCGGCGTCCAAGTCGAACGCCCCTCCTGATCCCAGGGCGCCACCAGCCGAGCGAGGGGACGTGCCGCCGCCGTCTTGTAGTCGGCACTGGGAATTGCCTCGACTGCCGGGGCGGGGCCGCCTCGCTTCGCATTCTCCCGAAAGATAAACTCCGCAAAGCCATGCCAACTGGTGCTGCCGTCGCCCGTCAGATGATACAATCCACCCGGCTCGCTCCGCAGCGCGGGTGAAATCTCCAAGATTGCCGCAGCAAGGTCGAGTGCCGATGTTGGATTTGGTCGTGATCTGCTCAGTCAGTTGCAGGGGAGCGCACCGCATGGCAGCTAGCGGGCTGCATCGCGTGGTTAATCGTCAATGCGACAATTGAAGTTTTGGGTGGTGTGGACGTCACTGCCTCGCACTCACTGCAGGCGGTGGCGAAGCCACCAAAACCCGACGCCCGCGGCGCCCCCCCTATGGCGGCGCCTACTGCGTCCGCCATGAGGTCGAGCACCTCCCTCCTTCGCCCCACGAGTGGCTGGATGAGCTCGATTGCGCCTCCGTAACCGTCACGTGGACTGCTAGCTAGAGGTCTGGGGCGTCATGCGGCGCATTTGTGATTGCGAGAACCTGAAATGGCCCGGCGCCTATTCGGCAGTCGAGGGTTCAACTCAATCCGAAGTCATCCCGGAAACGATCGATTTGATGCATCCGCTCGTGCAGGATTGTAACGATGCCAATGTCGCCATTCGACAGACGGCGCCAGTAGACGAAGTGGCGTTCATAGCGAAAGAAGTACCCATCGACGCCTAACTCCACTGGGATTGGCTTCGAGACAACGCCGTGGGCTGCGACGCTGTCGAAGGCCGCGAAGAGACCCGAAATGTATCGCTCAGCCTGCTCCTCACCCCACCTGTCGCGGGTGTAGCGGTAAATGTCATCAAGGCGGTGGGACGCACCTTCCTGAATTTGGACGGCCGGCATGGGCTCAGCCTCGGTTTCGCGCTATCACTTCTGATGCGGTCAGCGGCTTGTAAGTCACCTCGGGAGCCGCAAATGCATGGGTCAGTTCTGCCCTCAGTCGATTGTATGCCTCGACCTCCGCCCGCTCCTTGTCGCGGCGGATTAAGTCGCGGACGTACTCGCTGACGTTCTCATACGAGCCATCATCGCCGACGTTTGATGCCACGAAGTCGCTCAACACTCCACCAATGCGGACAGTCATCGTGGTTGTTCGGGGCATGGCACAGCACCTTCCATTCAACTGTCTTCAATATAATCAAAATTGCACACATGACAAGAGCCTCATCCCCGACGAACCATTCACAGGCCCCTGCGCAACTAAACGCCTGTGGCATCAACGGTCAGTCGGTTGGCTGGGCGAGCCTCACGCCGGGCCCGAGGC
>NZ_JBAXGR010000304.1:0-1666 GCF_037139295.1 Aestuariivirga sp. | reverse complement strand
CGTAGGCAGCGAGTGTGGCTGCTCCGTTGAGCAGTTGCCGGCGTGTGGTCATGCGAGAGATCCCTCAGCTTGCAAGTGTACGCAGGGGCGGAGCCGTATGCGTGGCGAAACAACCTCAGCAACACCAGTGCATTGGACATTGATGGCGTTGGGCAGAGGGGTAACTCTTTACTGATAAACCGATAAAGATCAAGGCAGGCCGCGAAAGGAAGAAATCACTCCAGCGTTGACATTACGACCATGAGCGCCCCAACATCGCGCTTGGAGAAATTACGTCAGCTCAGAAGCCGAGACGGCAAACGGAAGTGAACCTCTCCGGGTGAGTTCTACAGCAGACCCCCTCCAAAGACGGCAGGATCATCGCGGCTGTGCCCCTTCCAACACAGGTCTGAAAATCCCTCCGGGGCATCTAGAACAGATACGAACAGGCGACGAAAAGCTCATGCACATCAGTCCATTCCTTCTCTTCGGCATTCTGATCGCCACGCCTGCTTTTGCCCAGCAAACCGCACTTTACGACCCCACCATTAAGCACGTGCCGAAAGACGGCATCGTCACGCTCTACGGGGCTGGCGGGCCTCATACGGCCTTTCAGAAGGTGGCCAATGTCTGGCAGGCCAATACCGGAAAGACCGTCAAGATCGTGGCGGGGCCTGAGGCAACCTGGTCTAAGGACGCGCAGGCCAACGCCGATATCATATGGGGCACGTCAGAACAGTCCATGACGGCGTTTCTGGAGACCTATCTGACCTTTGCATCGGAAAATGTCGAGCCAATCTATATCCGCCCCACGATCATAGCGGTGAAAGCGGGGAATCCAAAAGGGATCACCGGATTTGAGGATTTGCTCAAGGACGGCGTGAAGATCATCGTGACCGAAGGTGCTGGTGTGTCCAACAACTCAGGCACCGGCACATGGGAAGATGTGGCGGGTCGACTGGGAAGACTGTCGGATGTTGTCGCCTTCCGCCGCAACATCATAACTTATGCCAAGGGTTCGGGCGCTGCCTTCAAGGCGTTTCAAGAGATGGACGCCGATGCGTGGATCACCTGGCCGGACTGGCCAATCACCCACGATGACGTGCTGGATCAGGTTGACATCGCCCCGGACCGGACAATCTGGCGGGACATTAACGTGGTGCTGTCCCCAGATGCGGACCCGGAGGCCCGGGAGTTCCTGATATTCCTTGTCAGCGAAGAGGCACAAAAGATAATGCTGACCGAAGGCTGGACGCGGTGACGCACGCTTGATGAGATCATCAAGAGAATGTGTCCAACTCTGTAGTCTCGCTTTAGTCTCGCTTTGCCTGACATGACTGGCATTTTCTGAACCTGGCGATTTGAAAGAAGATAGCCTGGAAAGGAGAAAGCCTATGCCGAATAAGAGGTTGGGAGCCGAGCAGAGGCCTTAGACTTTTTACACCGCCCTCAAGTCTGTGTGTTTCGCCTCACCCAGTACCGCTCCCTAAGCCAATCCCCCTGCCCCCGCCTCTCCGCCTGACGCCACGCAGCCTCCTCCTCCGGCGACATCCTCTTCGAGACATAGCGCCACGCCAGCGGCAGGAGCGCCTTGCCCAGCCGCCGGCCGAACTCGATCCAGAAGGAAGGCCCCCGAGCCACGAGGAACGCTCCGGCCCCGAGGCCAAGGAGCACCACGGCAACTGCA
>NZ_JBAXGR010000303.1:0-1667 GCF_037139295.1 Aestuariivirga sp. | reverse complement strand
CCCGGGCGGCGGGAGCAACCGGCTCACGAGTCGCTCAGCAGTAGGGCAACGCTTGCGGAAGTGCCATTGACCGGGCTATCCTTCAAGGCGCAGTGGAGCGGGCTCTCGATGAAGATGCTCGATTCCGGCGACGTCAGCGACCACCCCTACCAGGCCCAGTTCAAGGCATTCTTCGATGCGCTCGATAAGGGCCAGGACATGCCGCTGACGAGTTTCCGCCACGCCCTCCGCACCTTTAAGGTCATTTTCGCCGCCGACCAGAGCGCAGCCAACGGCGGCCAGCCGGTCAAGGTTGCCTGAACCCATGCCATCCTGCCTCGCCATCTTCGCACACCCCGACGACGTCGAATACTTCGCCGCCGGGACGATGCTGCAGCTCGCGCAGCGCGGCTGGGAACTCCACTACTTCGATCTGTGCGCCGGCAACGGCGGCTCGGTCCAGATGGACGGCCCGACGACCGCGACCAAGCGCCTCGCGGAAGCCCAAGAAGCCGCCCGTATCCTCGGCGCGAAATTCTACCCGCCAGTCGTCAACGACATGACGCTGACCTTCGACATCGAGGTCATGCGTAAAGTAGCCTCGGTCATACGCCAAAGCCGCGCCGACATCGTGCTCACGCACGCGCTGTCCGACTACATGGAAGACCATATGGCCTGCGCCCGTCTCGCGACCTCCGCCGCCTTCACGCACGGGATGCCCAACTACGACACCGTCCCACCGGCGACACCCTACGCGCACGACGTGACGATTTACCACGCCATGCCCCACGGCCTGTGCACGCCGCTGCGCCAGAAGGTCCGCGCTGGCCTCTATGTAGATGTCGCCCCGGTCCAAGATCAGGCCCGCCAAGCCCTCGCGGCCCACGCCTCGCAGAAGGACTGGCTGGATAAGAGCCAAGGCATGGACTCCTACCTGCATACCCTCGACAAGATGTCCGCCGCCGTGGGCGAACTCTCCGGCAAATACGCCCTAGCACAAGGCTGGTGCCGCCATCTGCACCTCGGTTATAGCGCCGCCGACATCGACCCGCTTCGCTCCGCGCTTGGCTCCGCTTGCATGGTCGACGCCATCTACGAAGCCGCCCTCGAAAAACCTTTCCCATGACCCCTACCCTATATCTCCGCTTAGCCGCGATGGCCTTTCTGCACTACTTCGTGTGGAGTTGCTGGTTCAATACGCTGAATCTTTATATTGGTGGCAATACAAGTAAAGGTGGCCTCGGCTTTGAGGGCTGGCAGATAGGCCTAGCCTACGGAACCACCGCCATTGGAGCCATATTCTCCCCCTTCATCATCGGGGTTATCGCTGACAGATTTTTCTCCGCACAGCGCTTGCTCGGAGTCCTTCACTTAGTTGGCGCGGGTCTGCTTTGGTGGATATCGAAGCAGACGAGCTTCGACGTCTTCTACCCATCGCTCATCATCTATACGCTCACCTACATGGCCGGACATGGACTGATTAATACGATTACCCTCACGCATACGCCAAATCCTGCGAAATGGTTCCCCATCGTCATGACCGCAGCCACTATTGGTTGGATTTGTGCAGGTTTGCTCATCAGTAAACTTCAGCTCGAGGATAACTCGGGGATGTTCAAGCTGGCCGCACTCATCGCATTACTGATGGGGCTATATTCCTTCAGCCTGCCTAACACCCCTCCCAAGAC
>NZ_JBAXGR010000302.1:0-1671 GCF_037139295.1 Aestuariivirga sp. | reverse complement strand
AGGGCTTTGCCGCGCATGGCTATGACCTGGTGATCGCGGCCAATGTGCTGCATGCCACGCGCGATATCGGGGCAAGCCTTGGGCATTGCCGCAGGCTGCTTGCGCCCTCGGGCATTCTGGTTGCCCTTGAGGGGTTGAAGCCCCAGGGCTGGCTGGATCTGACCTTCGGGTTGCTGGAGGGATGGTGGCGCTTTGAAGACAGGTGGCGTGCCGATCATGCGTTGATGGGGGCATCCAGCTGGCGGTCTGTGCTGCCGGACGCTGGTTTCGATGGCGTGGAGGTGATCGCGGCGGACGGTGCGATGGCGGAGGACGCATCTCAGGGTGTGATTGTGGCGCAGGCGCCTTCGGTGGTGGAAGAGCCCCGTGGCCTGTGGCTGGTATTGGCGCCCGGGGACGGCGGCCACGTGCTGGCCACGGGCCTTGCCGCGCGCAACCAGCAGGTGATCTGGGTTGATCCGGCTGGCGGGGTGGCGGAAAAGCCGCTTTTGCCGGGTGTGCGGCAGGCCTTTGTCGAGCCGGCGCGCCGGGATGCCTGGCAGGCGCTACTCGCGGCGCTGTCCGATGATGTGCCGCTGGATGGCGTGGTGCATGGCGAGGCGCTTGGCGGGGCTGGTACAGAACTCTGGCCCGATACGGAGCGGCTGACGGCGAGCGCGCTGGCCCTGAGCCAGGCGCTGCAGGAAGCGGGTCAGTTCCCGCGCAAGGGCATGAGCTTCCTGACGCGGCGTGCAATCGTGACCGGCCAGGAGCCCGCGCCGGGCCTCCCGGGCGCGCCGCTGTGGGGCTTCGCCCGCAGCCTCGCCCAGGAAGTCCCGCAACTGGCTCCCCGCCTTATCGACCTCGACGCGCAGAACGCGGCCGAGGGCGCAGAGCCTCTCCCCCCGAGCCTCATCAACATCCTCCTCGATCCCGACAACGAAACCGAAACAGCCTTCCGAAACAATACCCGTCTCGCCAGCCGCCGTAAGGTGTTGCGATCCGAGAATGGGATTCGCGGCGTTTCCTTCGAGCTTTGTTGGCCGGTGGTCAGGCAGGTCGAAGTGAACAGTGACCTAGCGGGACTTGTGAAGCCGCGTAGAATGATTGTGCTGACGTCAGGGCCTGATCAGGTGGCGGACCATCTGGCGGATGCCTTGCGCAAGGCAGGTCACGCGGTTGAGACGTGTGCAACGGGGAGCCCTGGACATTGGATCGGAGAGGCCGAGAGAGACGGGCGACTTGGCGCTCTGGAGGAACTGTCTGGCATCACGTGGGTCGTGCCGCAGTCCAAAGGGATTTGCTCTGTTGATGTGGTCTTGCCGCCGGCTCTGGTGAACACTCTCCTGCTCATTCAGTCTGTCGAGGCAAGTCGTTTGCGGTTGCCTCTGGGCGTGTCGATTGTCACGCAGGGCGCGGTGGCAGCGGATGCGGGTGAACCATGTGATCCCGTCGCGGCGTCTATCTGGGGTCTTGTGCGCAGCCTGCAGAATGAGGTGCCTGATCTTGGATTGCGGCTGGTGGACGTTTCCGGCGCCGGGATGGACGTCCTTGCCCGTGTGCTTGGTGAGGAGGGGCCCGAGGCGCAGCTTGCGTTGCGCGGTTCCCGGCTCATGGCGCCGCGCCTTGATCGGGCCCGGCAGGTGCCTGCGAGCCAGCATGATGTTTCAATCGCCGGGTCCGCAAGCTATC
>NZ_JBAXGR010000301.1:0-1678 GCF_037139295.1 Aestuariivirga sp. | reverse complement strand
GGCCGGCAGCATGGCGATGGCCTGCACGACGTGCCCTTCGCGCCCATAGGGACCAGCATCGCCCCGGATCGTCTGTTCGCCATCGACGATCTCGATGTTGGCACCTTCGCGCGAAAACAACGGTTTGCGCACGTACCGGCCGCCCAGACGTGACGCCTTGGGATCGTCCGCGAATGGTCAGCCCCCATCGAGTGCTCCACTTTGAATGTTAGTTGATCGGCGGCCTTTTTGCCAGACCGAGCATGGCCGGCGGAGCGGATGAAGCGCGCGCAGACGGCCATGCGGCGAAGCTGGGCACGAACACTTCGGGCGCGGGCGGTCGATAGCCGAGCGACTGGTGTGGTCGAACGAGATTGTAATGCCGTCGCCAACTTTCGATGATCACTTGAGCCTCCCGGAGCGAGTAAAAGATTTCGCCGTTGAGCAGTTCGTCTCTGAGCCGGGCGTTGAACGACTCGATGTAGCCATTCTCCCACGGTGAGCCCGGCGCGATGTAGGCGGTCTTGGCCCCAACGGCCCCAATCCAGGCTTGAACCGCCTTGGCAATGAACTCTGGGCCATTGTCGGATCGGACGTGCCCAGGAACGCCGCGCAGGATGAAGAGGTCGGAGAGGACATCGATCACCGAGGTGGAGTTCAGCCTGCGCGCCACCCGGATCGACAGGCACTCGCGGGAGAACTCGTCAACAACGTTGAGCATGCGATACTTCCTGCCGTCATGGGTCCGGTGCTCCACAAAGTCATACGACCACACGTGGTCGCGGTGCTCGGCGCGAAGCCGAACGCATGATCCATCGGCAAGCCAGAGCCGGCCGCGCTTGGGTTGTTTGGCTGGAACTTTCAGCCCCTCTTGTCTCCAGATCCGTTCAACCCGCTTGTCGTTGACGACCCAGCCGGCACCTGCACGCAGCAACTCCGCTATTTTGCGGTAGCCGTAGCGGCCATATTGACGGGCAAGATCGACGATGTCGGCTGTCAGCGCTGCTTCGTCGTCACGCCCTTGAGGTGCCTTGCGTTGGGTGGAGCGGTGTTGGCCGAGCACCGCACATGCGCGACGCTCGGAGACCTGGAGTTCACGCCGCGCGTGCTCGATCACGGCACGGCGGCGTGCGGGGCTTAGAAGTTTCCCTTGGCAGCCTCTTTCAAGATCAGCTTATCCAACGTCAGATCGGATACTGCACGGCGCAGCCGCTGGTTCTCTTGCTCAAGCTCTTTCATCCGCTTCACCTGGTCGAGCTTCAGGCCGCCGTACTCTTGTTTCCAACGGTAATACGTCACCTGCGTTACGCCAATTGCGCGCACCGCGTCGGCAACCGATTTACCCTGCGAAACCAGAACATCGACCTGGCGCAGCTTGGCAACAACCTCTTCTGGTTTGTGTCTTTTCGTCGGCATCTTCCGTCCTCCAACGGTCTAAAACCATAACATCGGTTCGGACCACTTCGAGGGGGGAAGACCACGACCAGTTCGAATATCTCGCCGGCATTTCCGGTAAGGCGGGTAACCTGAAAGGCCAGATGCAGGCCGGCGGCAATCCGTTTGAAAGCGTGCGCAGTCGCGAATATCCCAATCCGCCGCTCAATATGCCCTATTCCTCGACCCTGTTCGCCAAGGCCGCAACCGATGCCGGCCTGCATCCCTTCCCCTCGCCTTCCGCCAACCTGTCGCGGGCCTATGT
>NZ_JBAXGR010000300.1:0-1683 GCF_037139295.1 Aestuariivirga sp. | reverse complement strand
CTGTTTTTTTACCTTACGGGGTCAGGAGAACGTCTGCCGCAGGGCGGCGTATGCCGTGGGGCGCCGCCGCTTCACACGAAGGGCCAAGGCGCCCCCCATGAGGCCGACCGCGGCCAGTATCTCTGGAAAGTACTGCACGACGCGAGACGTCGACCCGCTGACGATTGCGAGGTTGTCCGCCATGAGCGCGAAGCACACCGCCAGTCCGGCAGCGCTTACGACCGGGGCCACAATGCGTCGCCAAAAACTGACACCACGCGGCTCACGCCAGAAGAAAGCGATGACGGCGAGCGACACCAGAAACTGCAGCAACAGGATACCGAGACTCGAGAAGGCGCTCATCCAAGCGAAGACGACCGTGTACGCATCAGCGCCGCCGAGGGCGAGCAGCACGATCGAAGCAATCATCACCGCGGTCTGCACGAGGCCGGCGTGGCTCGGAGATTGGTGATCGGGATGCGTCTGTGCCAAGCCCCGCCACAGCAGATTGTCTCGGCCGGCGGCGAACAGGTAGCGATTGAGGGTATTGTGGAACGACAGGAGACAGGCGAACAGGCTGGCCAGTAGCAACGCCTCCATGACGTGCCCCGCGGATCTGCCGAGAAGCGCCTTCACCGGTATCAGATACAGCGTGGCCGTGTGCTGCTCAGCCTGCTCGTGAATGCGATCCGGACCGTAGTAAAGTGCGATGGTCCAGGTCGCGAAGGCGTAGAAGAGGGCGATCAGTGCAACGGCGGCATAGGTAGCGAGCGGGATAGTGCGGCTCTTGTCGCGCGCTTCCTCGCCGAAGATCGCTGTCGCTTCAAAGCCGATGAAAGCGCTGACGACGAAGACTAGGGACATGCCCAATCCGGGCGTGAGCGCTGATGGGCCGAAGGGAGCTAGCAAGACAGGCTCGGCCGGCCCGTCGGTCACCATCAACAGGATGGCGATGCCGAGGATCAGGAGAATGGTCATCTCGGCAACAAGACAAAAGGCAAGAACGATGCCACTGAATTCGATGCTGCGTCGACCGCAGGCATAGACCACGGCCAGCAGTGCGATCGGATAGATACACCAAGGCCAGTCTGGCCCCCCGTAGGATGCGACCATGTTGCTGACGAGAAAGCCGAACAGACCGCACAAGCCGATTTCGAGCGTCGCGTAGGTGGCGAGCGCAATAGTGGCACCGCCCACGCCGAAGACCGGGCCCAGGCCGGCGCATATATAGGAATAGAAGCCGCCCGCATTGCCGCCGAAACGGCTCATGGACGTAAACCCGGCGCTGAACACCAGGTAAAGGACACCCACGAGCACGAATGTCAGTGCGACCCCGGGCCCATTGCCCAAAATGAACGCTGCTGGCGTAACCCCGACGACAGCCGTGAGCGGGGCTGCTGCTGCAATTACGAAAAAGACGATATGCAACACGCCAAGCGAATGCTTGCGCAACCCCGTTTCGCTCTTCATGTCAGTCCGTCGGCTCGCCGCCCAAGCGATTAGTCGGGAGCATGTCTGCCCGATTGGAAATTCGACTTAATCGCGGCTGGCTGGCAATTTTATGGCCTTTCTGATGGTCTTTGGTCAATGCCTTACCTTGATGTGCTTTCAGGGATTTAACCGTCAATCCCCAGAGAAATCCATTGAACGGGGGGATACCTATCACTCAGCAGATTCCGAGGCAAGCCGGTCACCTATTCCAGG
>NZ_JBAXGR010000299.1:0-1692 GCF_037139295.1 Aestuariivirga sp. | reverse complement strand
CGCACCCGTCGGGCAGACCGTGACGCAAGCGGGTTCCTCGCAGTGGAGGCAGGAGCGTGGGAAGTGAACGATGCGGGACTGGTCCTGGCCCTGCTCCTTCACTTCATAGCCATGGACGCGATTGAGCCAGACGCCGGACGGATCGGATGCGTAGGGGTTTGTATCGGTGAGCGGGGCCGAATAGCCCTGCGTGTTCCACTCCTTGCAGGAGGTGACACAGGCCTGGCAGCCGACACAGGTGTCGAGGTCAATGACGAGGCCAAGTTTCTTGGCTGAGGGCGGAGGAAGCGACGTCATTCGACCCTCTCGATCGGCTTAAGAGTGGCAAATTGTGGCTCACTGACATCCGACTGGTCGGAGGCCTTCTCGACGCGAACGCGGAGATCGTACCAAGCGGCCTGCCCGGTGATGGGATCGCTGTTTGAATAACGATAACCGCCCTCTCGCTCGGGCAGCAATTCGGAGATCAGATGGTTGAGGAGAAAACCCTGTTTTGATTCGTCCGATCCGGGCTTCAACCCCCAGGTGCCGGAGCGCTTGCCGATGGCGTTCCAGGTCCAGACGGTTTCCGGGTTCACCCCATCCATGAGTTTAGCTTGCGCCTTGATCTTTCCATGGTGCGAGGTGACGGTGACCCAATCACCATCCGCGACCTTAAGTTTCGCTGCCATCTCGCGCGCCATGTAGAGCCAATTGCGTGACATGATCTGACGGAGCCAGGCGTTCTGCGAGCCCCAGGAGTGATACATGGCCATCGGCCTCTGGGTGACGGCATGCATGGGGAACTCCGCATCCGACACCATCTCGCCCTCGAAGGGTGGATACCAGAAGGGGATGGGGTCGAAGTAGCTGGCGATGCGACTGCGATGCTCGGCAGGCGCAACGACCTTGCCGTGCCCCCTGGCAGAGAGGCGGAACTTCTGCAGCGGCTCGCAATAAAGCTGGTGGATGACGGGTTCCGGCTTGCCGATGAAGCCGAAGAAGGTTGCCCAATCGAGATAGGCCCAGTTTACATGGCGATAATACTTCATGTGATCGGGGAGTTCGTAGAACCAGTGGCAGCCGTTGTCGATGTAGTGCTGCAACTGCTCTGGATTGGGTGTGCCGCGCCCCTGCGCGCGGCCATTGGGTCCGCGGAACCCGGCGAGCGGGCCGATGCCGGGTGCGCGCTCATGGTTGACGATGTAATCCGGGTAGCCGCCGGGATAGCGTGGCGAGCCATCGGTGCGCGTCATGCCCGTGAGGCCGATGCGCGTGCCGAGGTCAAGCAGCACGGTCTGGAAGGGGCGCACGTCACGGTCTGGCTCGACCACCGGCTGGCGAATGGAATCCGCCGGGCCATCAGCTTCCGATATCGGGCGATCGAGGAGCGAGATGCAATCCCAGCGCTCGAGGTAGGTGGTATCGGGTAGTATGAGGTCGGCGTAATGCACCATCTCGGAGGCGTAAGCGTCCGAATAGATGATCTTGGGGATAGTGTAGCTGCCGTCCGGCTCCTTCTGCGTGAGATACCTGATGGTGTCAGGCACGTTCATTGCCGAGTTCCAACTCATGTTGGCCATGTACATGAATAGGACGTCAATGCCGTAGGGATCCTTCTTGGCGGCATTGGTAATGACCATGTGCATCATGCCGTGGGCGGCCAGCGGCGCGTCCCAGCTATAGGCTTTGTCCAGCCGCTGCGGAATTCCC
>NZ_JBAXGR010000298.1:0-1695 GCF_037139295.1 Aestuariivirga sp. | reverse complement strand
AAACGAGCTGGTCGATCTCGGCGTGCGTCTCATGGCAGCAGCAACCGATCCAACCAATCTCGATCACGCCCTTGCCTATCGGGATGGTCTCATCATCGCGTTCCTGATCCTTCACCCCTTGCGTCGTCGCAATCTCGTGAACTTCGAACTGGGCAAAGACCTTCTCCGCCAAGGGGCAGGGTACATGGTGAGCTTCGAGGGCTCCGAGACAAAGAATGGCGCGCCCCTCGAACTCCCGCTCGCCGACGTCCTGGTGCAGCCCATGAACCAATACCTGGACATCTGGCGGCCCGTCCTGATGGCACGGACGGGTCGGTGGGCTCGCGACGTGGGAGCCCGCGTGTGGGTCTCCAGTGACGGCTCACCCTTAGGCCAGGAAGGCATGTCGGGACGTATCGAGCTCCGCACGCGCGAAGCATTCGGCAAGGCGATCAATCCCCATGCATTCCGGGATGCCTCAGCCACGACGCTCACGATTGCCGACCCGGCACGCGTCCGTTCTGCGGCGCCCCTCCTGGGGCATCGTTCGCTGGCCACAACCGAGAAGCACTACATTCAGGCGACTGGGCTCGAGGCACAGCGTTCCTATCTTAAGGTGCTGAACACAGCCTGTCGCTGCAACAACACGTCCGGTGAGGCTCCAGGCAACACGACAAGAAAGGCAAGGTTCCGTGGCTAAAAACTTCAAAATTCCATCTCCGAAAAAACTGAAAGACCTCGGTCGTGACCTGAAGTTGAGCGATGCTCAGGCACGTGAACTCGACTTTGTCATCCGTCATGCCCACGCGGATCTCGAGGGAATCTTCCGCATGAAGATGACCCGCGCCGAACGCGCCCGACGTTTGAAGCAACTTAAGATATTCCGCGGTGCGCTCATGAGGCTTGCTTCCACCATGGGTACAACACCCGAGGAAATCGCTGACTTCAACGTCAACCTGCCATTCGAGCTCCGCGAAACAATCGGACAGATGGCCAGTGCGGGAGTGATCAGGACAGTTGTGGGGCGCCGGGTCGAGGAAGTTGAAGCCGATCATATCAGGAAATCTGCAGAGCTTACGCACGGTGCAGAAATCTTCCACCATCAGCTCCTCGAGATCAGCAAGGGAATCGACACGCTTCTTGATGCAGCCGTCAAAGATCCCGGTGGCCGCAATCCGGATCTCGTCAGGAACCATCTGGCGACAAAGCTTGCACGCTCTTCAAGAGGCATTCTAGGTCGTCGCGCTTCTGGAACTGCCGGCGGCAGGTTCTCGAAGCTTGTTGCCGCAGTGTTCATTGCATGCGGCTTGGCTGACGACGGAGTGGAGAAGATTGTTGAACGGACCCTGAAATCTCTCCAGGGCAAGTGATGAGTGCTATCCCCAAAACAAACGTCATTGGCGGTAACGTTGTGGGGACGTCCAATGCCGACAACCCGATCATCATTCTGGCATGCTCAAGCGGCGGTCAGAATCGAATCGGGAAGGGGAGGCGGACATCCCGCCGGTACCGGCGCCCGGTTGTCCGCCGTCGGTCGGCTCGCCGGAGGGCTTCACGGTCGAGACGGACCTTTCCGCCGACCGTCAGGTTACGGATGCCGAACTCGAAGCGATCTGCCGCCTGCTGGGCGATGACCTTGTGCGCTTGCTGGACCAGTCCCAGTCCCATTAACATCCCGATTCCGCGTGTATCTGCGTCAGGAGACTGCCTATGAAC
>NZ_JBAXGR010000297.1:0-1723 GCF_037139295.1 Aestuariivirga sp. | reverse complement strand
CCTTGAGAATGAGCCCATTGTAAACGAAACCTATCAGGTCTTATGGCATTCGCTGACGCCGCCAGAGCTGATGAATATCGGCAGACTTTTTTATCCGAACACTGACGTTTGCCCTCTGTCCGCTAAAGATCGATGAATTGACTGGTTCCGTGGCCAGTACCCGCCCGCAAAGCCTGGCGATGCGATTGCCTTTCAACGAGGAACGGCGTGAATGTTTTCCGCCACACCACCGTCTGGTCAGCGATCTGCGCCAGAAGGCCCTCGGCAAGGGCATTGCCAAGCTCGAAGAAGCGGTTGTTGACACTGGTCAACGGCGGAAAAACGCCGGTGCAGATGTCGTTGTCGTCATAGCCGACCACCGACACATCGCCAGGTACGCGAATGCCGGCCTCGAGGAGCCGCCTGATGGCGCCCGCAGCCATATAGTCATTGCCACAGAATACCGAATCCGGACGCCCCTGCCGGAGCAGTTCCGACATGCCTGTGTAGCCGCCCTGGATCGTGAAATCGCCGTACCAGACTCTTAGCGAATCCGGGTTGGCGATGGCGATACGATCACTGAAGCCGCGCTCGCGCTCGATTGAATCCACGTGCATTTTCGGGCCATTGATGAACGCCAGCTCCTTGGCGCCCGCCGTTGCAAAAAGTTCGGCAACCATAAACGCCCCGGCATAGTTTCCCATGTCAACGAAATGTTTGTCGGGCCCGAAACATTCGGACTGCAGCAGCATGTAAGGAAACCCATCGCGGATAATCACCTGCATGAAGTCGTTGGTGCGGTGGAACTGCGGGATGATGGCGATGCCGTCGACAGCCCCGCCGCCCACCAGCCGCTCGATATATTCGGTGAGCCCGGGATCCTCGTGGCTCTTGACGTCGAAGCGCACACTATAATTACGCTCGCTGGCTACCGAAAGCACACCCTCGAGAATGTAGTAGAACAAAGATGTCTTGCGCACTGTATCGGTGTGCAGGTCCGAAGTCAGCGTCAGAAGCTGAATGGTGCGCGTCCGGCCGGTGATCAGGGGGCGGCCGATGGCATTGGGCACATAGTTGATGTGGCGCGCTTCCTCAATTACTCTGATGCGCGTTTCAGCGTTTACCGGGCCATCGTTGAGGGCCAAGGATACTGTGGCCGTGGATACGCCGGCAAGTTCTGCAACGTCCTTCAATGTGGCCATAACTTGGGGGTTCTCCTGATAAAGTGGCGATGATGCTTTGATGTAAGTCAATTATGTCTCAATGCATCTCCCCAACTATCAGATTGCCTGTTTGCCGGCGACGGACTTGAGAAATGCCAGACCTACGCGCCCGATGTCATCCTGATTGTCGGCCAACGGCCTCCAAAGCGATACCGCGCGGGCGATTTCTCTGATTTCAGGGTTGAACGCCTCGATTACCCAAGGCCCACCGTAGCCGATGTCGGCCAACGCCAGTTTGATCTCTGCCCACGGTAAATGATCTCGCCCGGGTATGCCGCGGTCATTGGCGCAGGCATGAAAATGGAAGACGCGTTTGCCGGCGCGCCGGAGGGCATCCGGTACCGAATGTTCCTCGATATTCATGTGGAAGGTGTCGAGCAGCAGTCCCACATTATCGCGCCCGATACGGCTGACCAGATCGACCCCCTGCTCTACCGTGTTGACGAGGTCGGTCTCGAAACGGTTAAGCGGTTCGACAGCGAGCCTGATACCCTTGGAGGCTGCGTAGTCGGCGGCTTCGC
>NZ_JBAXGR010000296.1:0-1728 GCF_037139295.1 Aestuariivirga sp. | reverse complement strand
CAGCGAAGAGGCCCGGTGTTGCCAACGGCAGAAGCACCTTCCATGCGACCCTCGTAGGCGAGGCGCCGAGGTTGCGCGCGGCATCGAGCACGTCCTGAGGAATGCCGGCGAGGGTCGCCGTCAGGACTCGGATCGTGAAGGGCATGATGACGATGGCCTGGGCCAGAACCACGCCCAGCACTGTCTGCGCAAGGTGGATGCGCATGAAGACAGCGCCGAGGCCGGTGGCCAGAACGATGCTCGGCATCATCAATGGCATCAGCACGATGAGCTCGATCAGCCGGCGGTGCCTGAGCGACCGGCGGGCGATCGCGTAGGCGCTGGGCAGTCCCAGCACCAGGGAAAGTAGAGTGACGAGGGCTGCGATTGAGAAGCTCATTGCGAAAGCGTGTGAGAGCTCCGGCACGGCGAACAGTGCCTGCCAATTGGCGCCCGATAGGCTCTGCGGCACGACGTCCGGTGGGAACCAGCCGGTCTTGGGATTGACGAGCGACCACAGCACCGCGACGAGGATTGGCAGACCGAATACCAACAAAGCGGCCAGCGCGGCAAGGCCGCCGACCAGCCGCCGCAGCGCCCTGCTTTTGGTGAACCACAGGAACATCAGCGCAAGTTTCCCTGCGGCGCACTGCGGGTAAGGCGATGATAGAGCACGAGCACCAGCGCCGTAGTGGTGATCATCACTACGCCAAGTGCCGAGGCCGTGCCCCAGTTGGCATGCAGCAAGAATTCCGCCGTCATCATCACGGCGATGGCGCGCGGGAAGGCGGGCCCGATGAGGGAAGGCACAGCGTAGCTTCCGAAGCAATCGATGAAGACCAGGAGCGCGGCCGCAGCGATGCCCGGCGCGCAGAGCGGAACCGTGATCCGCCTGAAAACGAACCACGGGCTGGCCCCCAGTGTCTTGGCCGCTTCATAGACATCCTGCGGAATGGATGCGGTGACGGCGGACACGATTAGGATACTGACCGGCAAGCTGTGCCATAACAGCACGATCACGATGCCCGTGCCCCAGCGGTTGTGCAGCAGGTCCGGCCAGACGATGCCCCAGGGTATCAGCAGCCTGGCGAGCATGCCGCCAGGCCCGATCATGGTGAGCACGAGAAAGGCCGCGATGAGGCTCGGCACCACCAGCGGCAGCTTATAGAGGAAGGTGATTAACCGCTTGCCCGGAACCTGCGTCCGCAGCAGCGCTGACACAGCCGTAGCGATGCCGATTGTCAACGCCGTAGTGACGAGTGCAATGAGCAGGCTGAAGCGGAAAGCACTGGTGAACAGCGGATTGCTCGCGATACTGGTATAGTTGTTGAGCGTCAGCTGTCCCGACTGGCCGAGTCCGAAGAGCCCGAAGCTTGCCAGCAGCAATTGTACTGCGGGAACGAGCATGGCAATCGTCAGGAAGCCGACGCCCGGACCCAGTAGCAGCGCGTCAAGCAGGCGAAACCGAGTCTTTTTTTCAGTGCCCGTGGGTCGCGCGCTCGTAATCTTCGCGCCGCTCATGGCGCACTTTGCCGGATGACGGGTGCAGTGGCCGGAAGTGCGATGGTGACACTCTCCCCGGCCTGCGCGAGTGCTGGGCCGGGTACCTGCACCCGCAGCGTGAGGCCGCCGGGCGCTGCGATGATATAGTCCGAGAGCGCACCCATGAAGGCGACATGGCTGACACGCCCGGTGAGTGCGCCCCGCTCCGCAGGTCCGAGCCGGATGTCCTCCGGCCTGATGCAGAGC
>NZ_JBAXGR010000295.1:0-1738 GCF_037139295.1 Aestuariivirga sp. | reverse complement strand
CTCGGGAACGGCACCCTCGGCGCGCAGCATACGTGTGATGTGGGAGGCGCCTGGCGACATGCCGAGTTCCGCGGCTACCCAGAAATCCTGCTGGCCGAGTGTGCCCTTTCCCGCAAGCTGGTTTGCTCCCGGCTCATCCAGCGCCTGTTGCCAGTCCCCAAGCCGTGCGGCGAGGTCCGCAACGGTGAGGGAGGCCAAAATCATCTGCGGTGTTATGGCGAGCCCCGCCGCAAGCAATTTCTGGCTGACGGCGATGGAGAGCAGGCTGGTGCCGCCAATGGCATAGAAATTATCATGCCGCAGGACGGGCTTGACGCCGATGACGTCCTCCCAGGCGCTGGCGATCACACGTTCCGCGCCTTCCACGGGCAGTTGCGCGCGCTCTGCCGTGCGGGACCCTGCGCTTGCGCCCTCTGCAATCGCAACCAGTGACTTGCGATCCGTCTTTCCGGCGGAATTGGTGGGCATCTCAGGAACCGCAAGCACCGCGGCCGGCAGCATGTATGCAGGTAGGAACCCGGACAGGAAGTGCCGCCAATCCTCACCCGCCGCACGGGCGGGATCGGCTTCGACAAAGCCGATGAGCTTGCCTTCATGCAGCACGGCTGCGGCGCGGCTGACGAGCGGGTTGCGCAGCAGGCCCTGCTCGATTTCGGAAAGCGACACTGCCTGGCCGGAAATTTTCACAACGTCATCGGCACGGCCAAGCGTCTCGAGCATGTCGCCAGGCCGGAACCGGCCGACGTCGTTGGTTCGATAGGCCCGACCGTAGCGCGTTTCGATGAAGGCGCGCGCGGAGAGCCCGGGCTGGCCGAGATAGCCGCGCGAAAGGCCCAGGCCTGTCACATAAACTTCACCCGTCTCCCCGGGCGGTACCTCGTTGCCTGCTCCGTCGAGCAGATGCACCTGCGTGTTGAGGAAGGGCTTGCCGCTCGGAATGGCGCCGCTGTCGCCGGGATCGACGCGATGCATGCAGATCGTGCCGCACATCTCGGTCGCGCCATGCATGTTCCAATATTCAAGCCGCCTTGCGTAATGGCGTGCGTCATCCGCATTGGGCCGCTCGCCCGCCGTCATGATGAGGCGCAGGCCATCGGGAACCGCACCGTCGAGGAGACGCAGGAACGAAGGCGTGAACAGCGCGACCGTCACCTTGTGGTGCGACATCAACGCAATCAGGCCCGGCGGATCGTCAAGCAGGGCGCGCGAAGCGGGAACATAAGCAGCGCCAGCCGCCATCGGCAGGCAAAGTTCGCGGAAACCAAGGATGAAACCAGGCGATGACGAAAGCAGGAACCTGTCCTGCGACGTGATCCTCTGTGCCTCCATATGGCCGCGCACCATGTTGAGCGCGGAGGCATGGCTGAGAAGAACGCCCTTCGGACGGCCGCTGGAGCCGGAGGTGAACAGAACGGCGGCGGTCTCCTGCGGCGTGCCGCGAGCCTCGGGGCGGGTTGCGGCGGACTGCGCATCACCTGCCTCCGGCCTGAGAAGGATCCGCTCCCCCGCGCCGGCCTCCTTTGCATTCTTCTCAAGCAGTTCCATGAGCATGGGAGGGACGGGTGTTTCGTCCAGCACGACGAGGCGGCGCATGCCGCATTGCCGGGCCATGTCGCATAGCCGCTCCGCCGGAAGGTCCGCGGCCATGGGAACATAGACGGCGCCTGCTTTGAGTATGGCGAGGAATGCGCATGGGAGTTGCGCCGACCTGCCGACGAGGACGCCTACAAATTCATCC
>NZ_JBAXGR010000294.1:0-1740 GCF_037139295.1 Aestuariivirga sp. | reverse complement strand
CCTTGCGCAGCACGATCAGGGCACGCGCCGTCGAGACCTTCCTGCTGCCCGAGCGCGTCTTCAACGATCCGACGGCGCGTGCCCTGATCGTGCTGCGCAAGGCGCTCACCCGCGATCCCAAGGCACTGCGCCTCGACGTCGCCGACGGCATGCGCATGGTCCAGAACAGGCCCGAGAGCTACCGCCACGACCCGGTGGTCCAGCTCGGCCTGCGGCTGGGCGCGTCGCGGCTCGCCCAGAACGGCGACAAGGCCAATATCGTCGACACGCAGAAGCTGCTGTGGGACCTCGCGATGCGGATCGAAGGCTCGGCCGCGACCGATGCCGAGAAGGCCGTGGAGCAGGCGCGGCAGGAGCTGCGCGACGCCATGCAGCGCCAGGCCGGCGACGAGGAGATCGAGAAGCTGATCCAGCAGCTCTACGATGCGATGGCCCGCTGGCAGCGCGAACTCGCCGAGAAGATGAAGGATCCCGAGGAACTTCGCCGCATGCAGGAGCAGGCGGAGAAGATGGATCCCAACAACACCATCACCGGCGACGACCTGCAGAAGATGCTCGACAAGATTCGCGAGATGGCGAAGAACGGCGACCGCGAGGGCGCCAAGCGCATGCTCGAAGAGCTGCGCAAGATGATGGAAAACGCCACGCCGATGATGGCGCAGCCCGGCCAGAAAGGGCAGCAGCGGCAGCAAGGTCAGCAGGGTCAGGGCAATCAGCAGGGCCGTGAGATGATGAACCAGCTCGACCGGCTGTCGCGCCGCCAGAACCAGCTTTTGGGCGAATCGGAGCGCGAAGGGCGTCAGCAGGGCCAGCAGGGACAACGCGGCCAGCAGGGACAGCGTGGGCAGCAGGGGCAACAAGGCCAACAGGGTCAACAAGGCCAGCAGCCGGGCCAGGGACAGCCTGGGCAGGGCCAGGGCCAGCCGGGCGACGGCCAGTGGGGCGAACAGCAGCGCGGTCAGCAGGAAGGCTTGCGCCGCCAGCTTGGCGACATGATGCGCCGTCTCGACGAGAACGGCATGCCGATGCCCGAGTCGCTCGGCCGCGCCGAGCGTTCCATGCGCGAAGCCGAGGAGTCGCTGCGCCGTGGCGATCCGCGCGAGGCCTCGCGCTCGCAGCGGCGCGCGCTGGACAACCTCCAGCAGGGCATGGGCGATCTCGCCGAGCAGATGCGCCAGCGTGGGCCGGGCAATGGCCAGGATCTCGCCGAGATCGAGGAGCGCGAGCGCAAGAGCGAGGACCGCGACCCGCTCGGCCGTTCCGACGGCAACTACGGCGATGCCGTCGACACCGGCACCGACAAGGTTCCGCTCGAACTCGAGCGTCAGCGCAGCCGCGAAATCCTCGACGAACTGCGCCGTCGTGCCGGCGACCAGCTTCGCCCGAAGGACGAACTCGACTACATCGACCGGCTGCTGAAGACTTACTGACGCGCCGAATTCATTCGGCGTCTGTTCTTCAGTTCGAACAACACAACCTCATGCTGAGGAGCCCGGCATAGCCGGGCGTCTCGAAGCATGGGCTGCACACTCGGTCCCCGTTGCCCATCACAGGGCCGAGACTACTCCGCCCGATTCGAGACGCGCGCTGCGCGCGCTCCTCAGGATGAGGTGAGTTTCTAGATCATCTCAAGCGGACCGCGGGCCTCCAGGCCCGCTCAAGGTCATGAGGCGGGCGCGGGCGGAATAACCTCCGCCCTGAGGAGGCCCGCGGTCCCAAGAGGCTAACTCGTTTTCTCCA
>NZ_JBAXGR010000293.1:0-1763 GCF_037139295.1 Aestuariivirga sp. | reverse complement strand
TTCGCGGCGCCGGTAGCTCTCGACATTCATCTCGAGGATGGTGGCGTGGTGGGTATCCCCGCACTTGGCGAGGGCGACCATGCTATCACCCGCTGTTCGTGTTCAACCAGTTCGGCGACATCGAACGCTGTGCACTGCGCCCGGGCAATGTTCACAGCGCCGACGGCTGGAGGAATGTGCTGGAGCCTGTCGTTGAGCGTTACCGGGAACGGGACCTGCGCCGCTACTTCCGGGGCGATGCCGCCTTCGCCTCGCCCGACATCTATGAGTTTCTGGAGACAGAGGGCTACAAGTATACGATCCGTCTCAAGGCGAACGCCATCCTTCAGGACCGTATCGCCAGCCTGCTGACGCGGCCCGTCGGCCGGCCGCCCCATCATGTGGTCCGGACCTACGCCAGCTTCAGCTATCAGGCAGGGTCATGGGACAGAAAGCGCCGCGTCGTGGCCAAGGTCGAGTGGCACCCCGGCGAGCTTTATCCCCGCGTCGGCTTCATCGTCACCAACCTGAGCCGTCAGGCGGTGAAGGTCGTCGCCTTCTACAACATGCGCGGCACCTGCGAGCAGTGGATCAAGGAAGGCAAGGGCGCGATCAAGTGGACCCGCCTGTCATGCCGCACGTTCGCCGCCAATGCAGTCCGTCTCCAGCTTCACGCGCTGGCCTACAATCTCGGCAACTTCCTGCGCACCCTCGCAACACCCGAACCGATCAAGGACTGGTCGCTGACCAGCCTGAGGGAGAAGTTGATCAAGATCGGCGCGAAGATCATCAGCCACGGCCGCTATGTTGCCTTCCAGATGGCCGAAGTCGCTATCCCGAGACAACTCTTCGCCGACATTCTGCGGCTGATCGCCGAACTGCGGCCACCGCCTGATCCATCACCGGCGTGAAAGGCCCGGTTGTCATGCGTTCCAGCTCAAACCAAGGGAGAGGTGCGTCTTGATCAACGCACAATCACGGCAAAATCGACATTCCCGGCAAGCAATGAGCAGAAATTGCGGTCATGGCAGACTGTCGACGCTGTTTGCCAAGGGCCGGTCTTGCATCCGGCCCAAAATTGCGCAAATCGTGGACCTAACAAGCCGGTCATCCGGTGGATGTCGGCTCAAAGGATCTGGAGAAAATATTCGCTACAGGCCATGACGAGAACGAATCCCGATCATGTTGATCGCATAGCGGAAGCAACACTACTTGCCGAAGAGATGCCTTCCAGATCCGAGGTCGGTCTAACTATGCGTCAACTGAGACCCTCCTGTAAGATTTCGAAAAACCCTCGATCAAAAAGGAAATTCAACACATTTCCCTTGAGTCTCCATTAAAAGAATAGTAAATATACTTAGTATCGAAAGATGACCTTCAATCCGCAGTTGAGTATCGATGGTAGTTTTCGGAGTCGAAACAACTTTGAGTTACTACGCCTGATGACCGACCATGATGGAGTACCTAAATCATGTCGATGTTGATGAATGACCTCCTCCCGCATCCCGGCAGTACTCTGAGTACCACTGTTTCGATTGATCTCGACAGAACCGATGCGGCCCTGATCATCGACGCACTGCTGCAAGCCGAGATGACGATGCCTTTGATCGACGCCAGATACCGAACGATGAAGGCCGTCGAGAGTGTGTGCCTGAGGCCATTGCACTTGGCCAATCTTCTGGAAAAATTGATGCCCGAAGCCGTGGGGACTTAGAAGGCAAGTCTCATCTATTGGCTCTTTTGAAAAACGAGTGGGTTACGCGGCGTGACCATTGATCTTCGGG
>NZ_JBAXGR010000292.1:0-1765 GCF_037139295.1 Aestuariivirga sp. | reverse complement strand
CTTCTGAGCCTCGCCAAAGCCCTTGAGCTCAGCCAGCTGCGGGCCGGCCATGATCACCGCCAGAGCGGCGATGCCGATGCTGAGAGCAATGCCCATCACCGCAAGGACCAGCCACAGCATGGGCTTTCGTCCTGCCAGGCCGTAGCCCGAAAACGCGGTCTTCGTGATGGAGAAGTCGTTCATTCGGCAGCCTCCCTCTTGCGCGCCTCTATTCGCGGGCGAGCGCGTCCACCGGATCCAGCATAGCCGCGTTACGCGCAGGCAGGAATCCGAACACCATACCGATCAAGGTCGAGACCCCGAACGCAGCGGCCATGGTCCAGGTGGAAAAGACCAGGCTGAAACTCTTCACGAACAGGCTGAAAATAAAGCCCGCGAACATCGAAAGGCCGACGCCCAGCGCCCCGCCGAGCAGGCACACCAGCACGGACTCAATCATGAACTGGGACAGGATGTCGCTGCGCCGGGCGCCCACCGCGGTGCGCACCCCGATCTCGCGCGTGCGCTCGGAAACCGACACCAGCATGATGTTCATCACTCCGATTCCTCCGACCAGCAGCGCGATGCCGCCAATGGCTCCGAACAGCCCGGAGAAAACCACGGTAATCTGGTTGAGCTGGGAGCGAATGGCTTCCGAGGAGACCACAAAGAAGTCCTGTTTTCCATGGCGCGCCGTGAGCACCGGAACCAGCGCCTTTTCGGCAGCAGGTGAAGAAATCCCATCCTTGATCCGGACCGTAATTTGCTGAACAAATCCCTGCCTCGCGAGCCGGGTCATGACGGTCGTATAGGGCGCCCAAACCTGAAGCCGGTCTCCTCCGAAAGCCGAAGCCAATCCCTCGGCTGGAGCCGTTACTCCGACCACGGTGGCAGGCACACTGCCGCGCAGAATGGTCTGTCCAATAGGATCGACGTTCGGGAACAACTTCTTGGCCGTGTTAGGGTCAATGACCACGACCTGCGAAGCGCGGAACACAGCATCTTCTGAAAATCCCCGGCCCTTCTCGATAGTAATCGCCTGAACCCGGAAGTGCTGCGTTCCGACGCCTAGAATGGATCCCACACCAGACGCACTACCAGCCCGCAGTGTGCGTGAAGTCGTGATTACGGGCGAAGCACTGTCGACATAAGCAAGTCGTTCAAGCGCCTCTGCATCTTCAGGTCTCAGAGTTTGTACGCTTGCGGCTCGGGTATCACCGGCCTCCTGCCCAGGATAGATGTTTATCGTGTCGGCGCCGAGGGATCCGACGCCTGCAAGAACCGATTTCTGGGCGCCGCCGATCACCGCCAATATGGTCACCACCGAGGCGATGCCGATGATGATCCCCAGCATGGTCAGGACCGTGCGCAGCTTGTGCGCATTCATGGCGATCAGCGCCATGCGGAAGGCGTCGCCCAGCCGATCGATGACCGCGGCCCAGCTTTCCTTGATCGGCTGAACGATCAGCTTCTTGGGCTCGGGCGCCGGCCCCGCCTCGGGGTTGGAACCGTCGGCTACGATCTCGCCGTCGCTGATCTCGATGATCCGGCGGGCATGCTGCGCAACCTTGGGATCGTGGGTGACCAGGATGATGGTGTGACCCTCGGCGTTCAGCTCCTTGAGGATCTTCATCATCTCGGCGCCGCTGCGCGTATCGAGGGCGCCAGTAGGCTCATCGGCCAGAATCACCTGGCCGCCATTCATCAGCGCCCGGGCCACCGAGGTGCGCTGCTGCTGGCCGCCGGACATCTCGTTCGGCCGGTGCGACATCCGGTCGGCCAGACC
>NZ_JBAXGR010000291.1:0-1779 GCF_037139295.1 Aestuariivirga sp. | reverse complement strand
CCTACGGTCCTACGGAAGTGCAGCTCTTGTCAAAGCTCTCGCCGCCCTCCGGCGCGCATTGGCTGGGGGCGGACAATCTCGGCCGTGACGTCTTGAGCCGCGTCCTGGCAGGCAGCCAAAGCGTGCTGTTCGTCTCGTCCTGTGCCGCCATACTCGGCGTGTTCAGCGGCACGGTGATTGGCCTTGTCGCCGCTTATTTCGGGGGATGGACGGAAGAGGTGGCGATGCGCCTGATGGACGTCCTGATGGCGTTTCCGCTTATCGTGGTTGCGCTCCTGATCATCGCTGTCCTCGGCCCGTCTCAGTTCAATGTCATCCTCGTGGTAGCCTTCGCCTTCGCGCCCTACAATGCGCGCGTGGTGCGCGCTGCCGCGCTGGGGTTACGCCGCAGGGAATACGTGGCGGCGGCACGGCTCCGCGGTGAGAGTGCCTTGTATATCATGGCTGTCGAAATGTTGCCGAACATGTCCGGGACAATCGTCGTCGAGTTCACGGTGCGGCTCGCGCTGGCGATATTCACCGTGGCGACGCTCTCCTTCCTGGGGCTCGGCATCCAGCCTCCTACTCCCGACTGGGGCCTGATGATCGCGGAGGGCCGGCAGTACTATCGCATCGCCCCTTGGATCGTATTGTTCCCCGCGCTGGCGATCGCCTCGCTGGTCATAGCGGTCAACCTCGTGGCAGAAGGCCTCAAGGGATGAATGCAGAACGTCCCATCCTGGAGGTGGAGGGGTTGACCGTCGCCTACGACACGCCCTATGGCCAGATCCGCGCCGTGGACGGCGTTTCGTTCCTGCTCGATCGGCGCGAGGTGCTCGGGCTGGTCGGCGAATCGGGTTCGGGCAAGAGCTCCCTGGGCCTTGCCGTCGTGCGCCACCTTCCCGATAGCGGTCATATCGCCGGCGGTGCGCTGCGCTTCTTCGGGACGGATCTGGCGCAGCTGGAGGGCAGCGCGCTGCGCCACGCCCGAGGGCAGCGCATCGCCATGGTCTACCAGGATCCAGCCGGTGCGTTAAATCCGTCGATGCGGATCGGGAAGCAGATCGAGGAAGTGTTCGCAGTTCGCGGAGAGCGTGACCGTGACGCGATGCGCAGGCGTACCCTGGATATTTTGGGGGCAGTTCAGATCGCGGATCCGGGCGAGGCTTATGACCGCTATCCGCATCAGTTCAGCGGTGGCCAGCAGCAGCGCATCGTGATTGCCATGGCCCTGGCGATGGAGCCTGACCTGCTCATCCTCGACGAGCCGACAACAGGCCTCGATGTCAGCGTCGAGGCTGGGATTCTGGAACTGTTCAGAGATCTGCGCGAACGCATATCGGCCGGAATACTATTCATCAGCCATAACATATCCATCATCTCCCAGATCTGTGACCGGGTCGGCGTGATGCATCGCGGACGTTTGATCGAGATGGGGCCGGCAGGTGACGTTCTCAATCAACCCACCCACGAATACACCCGCAGTCTGCTCTCCTCGCGCATCCCCCTGGGTGCGGTGCGGCCGCGACGGGAGAGGCCGCCGCCGCGTATTCTTCTTGACGCGCGGTCCCTTGGCAAAAGTTATCACTCCGGAGGCCGCCGCGTTGACGCCATCCGGGACGTATCCTTGGCACTCCCGGCCCGCAGCGTGCTTGGCATCGTGGGTGAGTCTGGTTCGGGAAAGACCACGACCGCGCGCGTCGTCGCCGGTCTCATCACTGCGGACCGCGGAGATCTGCGGTTCGAGGCGGAGGAACTCGCGCCGTCTGTCGAGGCGCGGCGCGACGAACAGCGGCGCGC
>NZ_JBAXGR010000290.1:0-1788 GCF_037139295.1 Aestuariivirga sp. | reverse complement strand
GTATTGGCGAACTCGTTAACGTCCTGAGATCAGCACGGATTGCCGCTCTATCGCGATAATTGCCTCATCGGTCGTTGGGATGCAAGGGGACGCGCCCGTGACTCGGTTCAAAGTGACGCGATTGACTATTACGTGCCTCAAGTACGACCATCGAGCGTTCCGATTGGTAACCCAATTCCGCCAGCAGGTCTCAAGTGTCGGTATTTCTGCCGGTAAACTGCTTTGAATGCTCTTCCTAAGTGGCCATTTATTCGATCTCCTTCAAACCAATTCGGGTCTCTACGAGGGCGTCAGACGAATGTGGCGGCTGCCGCCGAGTAGGCCTGCGTGGACAATCGGGTTGCGGGGCAGCTATACTGATTTTGCGTGTTCCGTACTGGACCTGCAGGCTCGATGAGGATTGATGCGCGTCTTTCATTCAAACGATCATCGCGGACACGCCGGCGCCAAGGAGATGCGCTATGATCAACTAATTCCCATGTGCGAGAGCCCGGATCGCATTGACACGATCCTCGCGGCCCTCGGGGACCAGGGGCACCGCGATATCGTGGAGGCGGCGCGTTTCGATATCGCGCCGGTGCTGCGTGTGCACACGCCTGGCTTCGTCGACTTCCTCGAACGCTGCTGGCCGCTGTGGGAATCGGAGTTCGGGCCCGGCGGCTTCGCCACGGCCTACATGTTCGGCATGCGCGGCATGGACCAGGCGCCCAATGCCTCCGTCCACTCGATGCTCTCCTGCTACACCTTCGATGTCTGCGTGCCCTTCGTGGCCGGAACCTGGACGGCGATCCGCTCCGCAGTGGACGCTACGCTGTCTGCGGCCGCGCATGTGGCGGCAGGGAACGGTGCGGCCTTTGCGCTGTGTCGGCCGCCCGGCCATCATGCCTCGTCCGACCTCGCGGGTGGCTACTGCTATGTGAACAACGCCGCGGTGGCGGCTCAGAGGCTGCTCGACGGCGGGGCCTCACGCATTGCCATCCTCGATGTCGACTATCATCACGGCAATGGCACGCAGAGCATCTTCTATGAGCGCAGCGACGTGCTCTATGCCTCAATCCACGCAACGCCGGAGCGTGAATATCCCTTTCTGCTGGGCTATCGCCACGAGACCGGGCGCGGTCGGGGCGAGGGCTTCAACTTCAACCAGCCGCTGCCACTCGGCACAAGGCTCGAGAGCTACCGCCCGGCGCTCGCCGCCGCGCTTCAGCGGGTGCGCGCGCATGAGCCGGACGTGCTCATCGTGTCGCTCGGCGTTGATACCTATGCCAAGGACCCTGTCGGGGGCTTCGCGCTCGAGACGCCCGACTTCGTGAGGATCGGGGCGGACATAGCAGCGCTAAACCTACCCACGCTCTTCGTCATGGAGGGGGGCTATGCCATCGCCGAGCTGGGCGTGAACACGGCCAACGTTATTACCGGCTTCGCCGGGGGCTGAATGGCGTGGGAGCGCTTCAGCCCCCCGTCGTCACCGCGATCACCTTCTTCATGCGCGCATCGAGCGCATCCCAGTTGGCGCCGAAGATGGCCCAGCCCTGCAGGCTGAACAGATTGAACATTCGCGCCAAGTCCGCGTTCGACTTCGGATAGTTCACCCAATGCGCTGGCGCCGTGAGGTCCGAGCGCGACATGAAGTCGGTCGACACGTCAAGGAACCGCTGCTGGGTGTCCTTCTCTAGGAGATAGGACTGAAACAGGTCGGCGAGGTCAGAGTGCTTCGTGCCGCGCACCTTCATGAACCAGTTGGTGTAGGAGGCCGTGCCCTCAGCCGGGATGGCGGCGGAAAACTCC
>NZ_JBAXGR010000289.1:0-1793 GCF_037139295.1 Aestuariivirga sp. | reverse complement strand
CACGGGCTCGCTGTCGGGAGGCGATGCGTTGAGCGCTACGTCATCCACCCGGACGATCCACTATCCGCCCTCTGCGAGGCTGACTGGACGATGAGGGTTGAGCGCGGCGACTGGAAGACCCGAACCGAAACCCGTGCCACCATGCGGGCTGACAAGGACAGCTTCCACATAAGGGTCGGCGTTCAGGCGTTCCTAAACGGCAGTCTCGTCTTTTCCCGGGAGGATGAGCAGAGCATCCCGCGTGACGGTATCTAAACTTCACTTTCCACCCCACCCTCGAACTACGAACATTAGAGGTCGCGTGGCGGGTTCAAATATCGGCGCGCGACGCTATGCTGTCGCGGTGGACTTCATCATCGCCAGGAGGGATACCGTGACGACCCAGCTTTTCCATTTTGTCAGCGACACCCGCTTCGATGACATCCCCGATCCGGTGCGGAACATGGCGCGCCGATGCATTCTCGATCTCACCGGAACGGCAGCCGCTGGCCTCTCCAGCGATCTCTCTCGCATCATCCGTAATATTGCCGTCCGGTCCTTCAATGCCGGTGACGGCGCCCCTCGAGCCCGCATCATCTTCGACGGACGCACCGCCAGCCCGGCGGGCGCGGCGATGGCGGGGGGCATGACGATTGATAGTTTTGACGCGCATGACGGCCATGTCCTGACCAAGGGGCACGCCGGCTGCGCCATCTTCCCGGCCCTGCTGGCCCTTGCCGATAGCACAAGGAACACGATCAGCGGCGCTGACCTCATGGCCGCGCTGGTCATCGGCTATGAAGTGGCAATCCGCGCCGGCATCGCGCAGCATGCGACGGCGCCCGACTATCACACGTCTGGTGCATGGAATGCGTTGGGCGTCGTTGCCATGGCGGCCAGACTCCAGGGGCTGGACCAAGAGGCGTTCCGTCAGGCGCTGGGCATTGCGGAGTACCACGGACCGCGCAGCCAGATGATGCGCTGCATCGACTTCCCCACCATGGTGAAGGATGGATCCGGCTGGGGCGCAATGTGCGGCGTGAGCGCAGCCGAACTAGCGTCCGAGGGGTTCACGGGCGCCCCCGCGCTGGTTGTCGAGAGCGATTCCGTGCGCGACCTCTGGATCGATCTCGGCACGCGCTGGCGCATCTTGGAAATATACTTCAAGCCCTATCCGATCTGCCGCTGGGCCCAGCCCGCCGTCGAGGCATCGCTGGTCCTGCGCCAGACCCATGGCGTGACCGCTCCCGACATTGAGGCCATCGAGGTTGAGACCTTCCATGAAGCGGTGCGGCTCGACCAACACCGGCCGGCGTCCACGGAGGAAGCCCAGTACAGTCTGCCATTCCCGGTAGCAGCTGCGGTGGTACGCGGGCGTCTGGCGCCGACCGATATTTCGGGCGCCGCCCTGCACGATCCCGAGATCTTGGCGATGAGCGACCGCATCCTACTTCGTGAGGCGGATGACCTAAATGCCCGTTTTCCGGCGGAGCGCTTCGCGCGCGTCACCTTTCGGCTGAAGGACGGCCGCGTGCTGCAAAGCGAGACGACTCCGGCGCGGGGAGATGCGGAACGCCCGCTCTCCGATCTCGAAATCCTCGAGAAGTTCAAGGCAGTGGCGTCCGAAGCCCTGGGGACGCGGGCCGGAGACATCGTGGCCGCGGTAGACAAACTGCCTGGAGAGGCATCGAGCCGGACACTGCTCGACCTGCTCCTCAACCATTGCTGAGGCCCTTGTCATGAACGCGCCGCATGTCGAAGAAACAGTATGGATCGGGCTTTCAGACGGATGCCGCGTGGCAGCCCGCCTCTGG
>NZ_JBAXGR010000288.1:0-1800 GCF_037139295.1 Aestuariivirga sp. | reverse complement strand
TCTCAGGGGCGCTGCCGTCGGACAAAGGCCGCCGTTAGATTGCACGTGTTTACGATATTCCGACCCTTATAAAAGCAAGGCTCTCTGCTATTTCAGACCCAATCGTTGCGCTGTGATGCACCGACGGTGCAAAGCATTCATAGGAGTAGACGCCCCTGTAGCCCGCCGAACTGAGGGCTGCGATCTGGGTGAGGTTGCCCAGGCGGTCTTGTCCTGTGACCAGGATCCGGTGCTCGTCCTGCATATCGCGGACTTCGACCGAGGGATCGACGACACCCGAGATATGAACAATGCCGGTCCACTCCGGGAAGAACTCTCGTTCGCTAGCGAGATGATGGTGGAAGGTGTCGTGCACGAGTTTGTAACGCGCATCACCGTCCACTGCCTTGATCGCCGCGATTGCATCGCTCTTGCGCCGCAGCGACGAAGTCGGAAAACCAAGAGGCTCCACGAGGGCGATCAGGTCGGTGCCCTCGAGCATCGGGAGTATGCGTGAGAGAGCATTGCGGAGCGCGTCGAGGCGCGCATCGTCGGTTTCGGTTCGCCCATCATTGGAAGGGATGAGAGAAATGGATTCGGCGCCACTGGCCACGGCCTCACCGATGAGGCGATCTACCTTGACCCGTATTTCTTCCGACCAGCGGTTGAACGCATAGACCTCGGACAGGCCCAGGAGGCGTAAGCCGTTCTCCCGGACAAGGGCACCCACGCTCTCTGGGCTGTCGCCGTCGAAGAAGTCCCGATCACACAGGCGCTTATCGCGGAGGTCGTTGCGAAGTTCGATGCCTGAGCAATCCAATCGCCTGGCTAGCTCGATGAACTCCCTGCATGTAAGTCGGGGAGCGGTGATCTGATTGAGTGCAAATGAAAGCTTGTCAGTCACGGGACCATTCTCTTGTCTGCGGATCGGGTTAGTGTGAAGTCGAATATCAACCGATGTTGATCATCACCTTGCCGCTTTCGAGCTTCACGGCATAGGTCTTGAGGTTCACGCAGACTGGAGCGCCCTTTGCCTCCCCCGTGCGGTAGTCGAAGCGGCCATTGTGCTTCGGGCACTCGATGATGTTGTCCATCACCAGCCCATCCGCCAAATGGATCTTCTCATGAGTGCATAGGCCGTCGGTGGCATAGTACTCATCCTCGGGCGAGCGGTAGATGGCAAACGTGCGCCCGCTGTGGTCGAACCGTATCACGTCTTCTTCTGCAATGTCGCCGACGGCACAGGCTTCAATCCATTGGGTCATCTTCTCGTCTTTCTCCTGCTATTCTGCAGCAATCATCTGGGTGGGATAGTCCTGCGGCATTGGTCGCTGGATTGACCAACCTGGTTCACGCACTTGGCGCAGGATCGCGGGGATGATTTCACGATAGGCGGCGACGACGCTTGGGTAGGCGGGCGGGCAGTATGTCTTCATCTCCTCATGCAGTTCCGGCAGGCGATGATAGGGTACCATCGGGAACATGTGGTGCTCCACGTGATAGTTCATGTTCCAGTAGATGAAGCGCAACACGGGGTTCATGTAGACGGTGCGGGAGTTGAGGCGATGATCCAACACGTTCTCGGGAAGGCCGGTGTGCTGCGTGAGGCCAGTCATCACATGCACCCATGCGCCATACATGGCGGGCAGGGGCCCGACCAGCAGCATCGGCAGGATCGAGCCGATGTAGATCGCGAAGGCAGTGACGGCGAGGTGTATGGCAAGCCAGATGCGTGCCGTACGGTAGACCTTGGGGCGCTCCATCTCGGGGATGAAATCCGCTTCGTCAGGGGAAAGCCTGCCTGCCGCGTGCCGCAGCATG
>NZ_JBAXGR010000287.1:0-1806 GCF_037139295.1 Aestuariivirga sp. | reverse complement strand
CCCGAATCCGCCTCAACGGGAAAGTCAGCACGACACGGATTCAGGCGAGCGACGCGGGGCAGGCAAAAAAACTGGTCCAGTCGCAATTTCCAAACGCCACGGTGTTGAGCGTCAAGAAAGTAGACTGATTGCATTGCGCTCTCTTTATTACAAGGAATCGCCGTATGCGTCGCACTCATTTCGCGGTCTTGTTTTTGCTGATCAGTGGACTTCTTTTTGTGGCATCGGGGCAAGCACCTAGCAAGGATCGCGGAGTGCTTTCTGTCCTTCATGCAGGTCAACCCGTAAGCCTTCAGGACAGCGGGAACGGCTATGTAATCAGCGTCCTGAAGGACGGTCCCGAGATGCTCGGCCACAAAGTCATTGAGGTGTTCAGTGACTACATCGTGATTGAGGATCTGGCTGGGGTAAATCAAACGCGAATCCCGATCTACTCCATCAAAAGCGTTCTGGTCACAAAATTGGGCGCCCCGAGATAGGCTTTGCTACTTTCTTGGATTCCCGAATAAGACGCACCAAAACGTGTCGTATTGATCATCAGGCGTGCAGGCCACACCGATACCCATTTCCTCGTAGTGGGCGGTGAGGATTTCCTTTCGGTGGCCCGGTGACTTCATCCATCCGTTCACAACGATCTCGGTCTGCGATGCGGGGTGGCCTGCCTTCCATCCTGCAGAGATGATCTCACCGACATGGTCGTTGGCGTCCGGCTTCGTGACAACGATCTGCCCGTCAGGACGGTTCTCAATGAAGAACACATCGCTCCATTCGCTATAGCCCGCCCTGATGGCTCGGTTGATGGGATGGTGAGTGCAGGCCTTGTGGTCTTCAAGACTTTTCGCCTCTTCCTGAAGATGCTCCATTTTCCTGTTGCGTGCCATCCATTCGGCGTGGAATTGGGAGGCCTTCTCTAGTTTCTTGTTGTATTTGCAAGGCTTGAGTCCATTCTGGATTCGCTGGGCGTTGATGCGGTCAAAAACATCACGGACGAAGCCCGCTTCTTGGGCCGATGCGGGCTGTGAAGCCATCATGCTGGCAAAGAACACGATGAGCAGAAGTCGGCGGTTCATTGTCTCTTCAACTCCCTGGCCTTTTTGAAATCAGCCTCGGCCTCGTCATTCCTCTCCAGCCGTTGAAGGGTCTGGCCGCGGTTGTCGTAGTGTTCGGGCTTATTGGGTTCCTTTCCGATCGCCACCGTGAGATCGTCGTAGGCCTTCTGGTACTCACCCATGTGGAAATAACATGCTCCGCGACGGTGATATTGAACGGGTGACTCCGGTGCCAAGAGGATCGCCTCCGTCATGTCGTCCGCCGATTCGGCAAATTGGCCATTCTCAAACCTTTCGTGGGAGCGGACAGCGTAGACCGAGGCAAGTTCTTGTTTGATCTCTCCAGCCTCGGGCATCATCCGAGCAACGGTCTGGTAGTCATTGATCGCCTTTGGGAAATCTCGGAGGTTGGCATAGGCCAACGCCCGGTACTTCAGCGTCATCGGGTCAGTCAGATCCAACTGGTTCGCTTGGGTCAGATCGGCAATCGCTTCTTCGGGCATCTCAAGGTTCAGCCGGCAGAAGCCACGGCTCTTCAGGACATCTGCATTCCGTGGATCAAGGGTGAGTGCCTGGGTGAACCCCTTTTCCGCCTCGGCGAAGTGCTTGTGAAGGAGATTCGTCTTGGCAACCGCCATAAGTTCGTTGAACGAGACCGCCGGCGGCGCATCGGACCGTCCCGCAATGAATCGGCCGGCGACTATGACGGTGGGAAGAATGAGAAGGCCTGCTATGAGCCATGGTGTGACACGGCGAA
>NZ_JBAXGR010000286.1:0-1810 GCF_037139295.1 Aestuariivirga sp. | reverse complement strand
CACCTGAAAACGCCGATGTGGCCGTTCAACATGCCACACGCGGCGGCTCTTGCGTTCTGCTTTTGTTCTATCGTACACACAGAGTCAATCCCCCGGTTTTGCGATTCCGCCCGTGCTTCTTCTCAGGATCTCCCGGGCTTCTGGTAACCGCATGATTCGACTGAACTTCGTGATCGATAGATTTTTTCCACATGTTTCGAGGAGAAGGGACAAGCCAGATGATGCCGTGCGAATGTGCCTTGAAGGCGGAAGGACACTTGGAGGCAATGTCTCCGATGAATGAAGGGTGTCACGAAAGGTGATGCGGGGAATTCCGATCGCTGTCGGCTTGCTGGCTGGCCTTCTTCTCGCATCGGCGATAGCCTTTGGCGCGCCGCTCGTTCAGGGCACTGCATCCGTTATCGACGGCGACACCATCGAAATCCATGGGCAGCGAATCCGGCTCGATGCCATCGACGCACCGGAGAGTTCTCAGCTTTGCCTGGACGCCGCCGGCAAACGATATCGCTGCGGCCAGAAGTCCGCCTTCGCTCTCGCCGACATGATCGGGCGCTCGTCCGTCGCCTGCGAGCCCAAGGGTCGTGACCGCTACCAGCGCATTATCGCCGTTTGCTTCAAGGGCGATACCAATCTCAACGCCTGGATGGTCGCACAAGGCTGGGCGGTGGCGTTTCGGAAGTATGGAATCGATTACATCCCGCAGGAAGACGACGCCCGGCTGAACCGCAGCGGCATGTGGGCGGGCTCCTTCGACATGCCGTGGGACTGGAGGGCGCGAAAGCGATGAGCCGCAACGCCGCCGCACAGGCCCAGCAGGCGCCGCAGGATGTACTGGCGGGCATCGTGGAGCGTGTGACGTTCCACAATGATGAGAGCGGCTTCTGTGTGCTGCGCGTCAAGGCGCGGGGGCACCGGGACCTCGTGACGGTAGTTGGGCATTCCGCAGCCATCGCGGCGGGCGAATGGATCACGGCGACAGGGGAGTGGTTCAACGACCGGACCCATGGACTGCAATTCAAGGCGCGGTTTCTCAAGACGACCCCGCCCACCACGGCGGAGGGCATCGAGAAGTACTTGTCCTCCGGCATGATCCGCGGCATCGGCCCGGTCTATGCCAAGAAAATGGTGAAGGCATTCGGGGAGCAGGTCTTCGACATCATAGAGGCCAATCCGGAGCGATTGCGCGAGGTGGACGGTATCGGCGCGGTGCGCGCGCAGCGGATCGTTTCCGCGTGGGCCGAGCAGAAGGCGGTGCGCGAGATCATGGTGTTCCTGCACAGCCATGGCGTGGGTACGGCGCGCGCGGTGCGCATCTACAAGACCTATGGCGCCGACGCGATCCAGGTGATGACCGACAACCCCTATCGGCTTGCCCGCGACATCCGCGGCATCGGTTTCCGCACGGCGGATGCCATTGCCATGAAACTCGGGATCGAGAAGACGGCCATGATCCGGATACGCGCCGGGATTTCCTATGCGCTGACGGAAGCCATGGACCAGGGTCACTGCGGCCTGCCGGTCGAAGAACTCGCACCGCTGGCGGTGGAACTGCTTGATGTGCCGAAGGAACTGATCCAGACGGCGCTGGACCTCGAACTTGCCGAGGGCACTGTGATCGCTGATGCGGTGGGCGAAACCCGGTGTGTATTCCTCGCGGGCCTCTACAGATCTGAGCAAGCCATTGCCGAGCGCTTGCGGACACTCGCCGGCGGCAAGCTGCCCTGGGCGTGGATCGATCCCGAAAAGGCGCTGCCATGGATCGAGCAGAAGACCGGCCTCAGCCTTGCGCCGAGCCAGAGAGAGGCGATCA
>NZ_JBAXGR010000285.1:0-1827 GCF_037139295.1 Aestuariivirga sp. | reverse complement strand
TAATAAAAAAGCCAGCAAGAAAAAAGTTAAGACAAGCATGAATGCTGTGAACTAACTCGATACACACTCTTAACTAGAATTAGTTTCTGTATACGGTTTAGCTTCGAAGGGGTTATGGCAAACAGCGAGAGCCTGCCCTTTGCTTCGCGGGGCAGAAATCGCGGAGAACTCAGCTATGGTAAACACCCTGGAAATAGAAGCGGTGTGCTTCGAATTACGCTTAAACGTCGTTCTGGACGCGCTGCTCTGGTTTGGGATCAATCGATTGTACGCCTTGAGTTGAAGACGTCTGGGAGTCTCAAGCCTCTCGTGACTGTTTTTCAGAGCGGAGTGAAGAACGAGGTATGCCGCAAAGGTGGCGCAAAAACCGACGCTCGTTGAAATCGTTCAGCAGAACCAGGGATTTCGAGTATTAAAGTCTTGACGGAATTATTGGCACTGACCCCTCATGAAACTGAAAGAGCGCTGCATGAATCCAATGAATTCTCGTTGCATTTTCAGAGTTGCTCAGGCCAGTTCAGCAACTAAAGGAGTTCGAATAAATTGACTGTTTCGGCTGACTATATGAAGCCAAAACTCCTTTGTTATGGATTGCATAATGGATCGCCATCAATTGTTCCCGCAAGACCTGAACGGCAGTGGATGGACGAAACGCCTGAGCGCTTCGCCTATCGCTGCATTCCACTGGCAATTGCCAATTCGTCGGGTTGGGAGATACTCTGCCCCGACGGTTTCACGGCGGAGTGGAATGGCGGCGACAGCCTGAACGACATCACCGTCGAGTCGCACAGCGAAAGGAGCCTCTCCCATTTCGTGGCGAGCCACTTCGGCAGTGGGGTGCTGACTTTCCATCCGGGCTATCTGTTCCGTACATCCCCCGGTTGGGCGCTATGGGTGCGCGGAGCACCCAACACCGCGAAAAGCAACTGTGCGCCACTCGATGGGCTCGTGGAAACCGACTGGCTTCCCTTCACCTTCACGATGAACTGGCGCTTCTCCAAGCCGGGCAAGGTACACTTCGAGCGCGGCGAACCCTTCTGCTTCATTACTCTTTTCCCGCATGCGCTGATAGAGGATGTGCAACCTGAAATCCTGCGCCTAGACGATGATCCCGACCTGAAGGCTGAATATGAGAACTGGGCAGAGAGCCGCAACAACTTCAACAAGCGGCTCAACGAGAGGGATCCCGAGGCCGTGGCAGCCAAGTGGCAGAAGACCTATGCACATGGCAAGCAGTTCGATGGCAGCAAGGTGGACTTTCATCTTGCCAAGCGCCGCTTGAAGATGCCGAAGAAGGTCTAGCTGACTGCGTCTTCCGTCCGAGTGCAGGGGAGGGACCGCGCCTTGATCATTTCCCCTGCTTGTCTCCTGATGCGGCGTCCACCATCGTGGCTCCGGCACCGTACTATCGCGGTTTGCCATGTGATGGCAGCACCCTCGATGCTGCGGGAGTGATTTCGTTCCACGATCCGCGCCACCCCAACCCTATGCGCTTGTTCTTTGCGCCCAAATGAAAAGCGCCCCCTTTTGGAGGCGCTTTCCGTTGTTGAAAGTAAATCGAGCTCAGCTCAGTGGTTGTTATGGCCGCTGCCGGGCCTTCCATCATTGTCCGAGCCGTCGCGACCGCTCTTACGACCTGGGTTGGAGTTGTCGTAACGATCCGGGTCATTACCGTGCCCGTTGTTACCATGCTCATGATCATGACGCGGCGGCGGCGATGCAGGCGGAGGTGACTCCGGCGGAGACGGCGGAGACTTCGGAGACGGAGGAGATGGCGGAGACTGCTCAGTCGGAGGCGATGCCGGCGGAGAAGCGGCGGGGGTGGGT
>NZ_JBAXGR010000284.1:0-1832 GCF_037139295.1 Aestuariivirga sp. | reverse complement strand
TGCATTCGTGCGCCGTGTGACTTTCACCCGCATGCCGACGCCCCCGACAAAGCAGGAGGAGTATACAAAAGAACATTGGGCGATACAGGGCTCGAACATAGCACGGAATCATCGGGGTGGAATGGGCATGGCACTCAAAGCGCTGCAGAAAGTGCTGCACTCGATGCGAGGTGAGCCCCGTTATCGTTCGGAACCGTGGCGGCCCACGCAGGTGAGTCCGTCAGGGGTGATGAGGTGGCGTTATGGATCAGCGGTGGCCGAGCCGGGCGGTTTAAAGATTGGCTTTCGCTGCTCAAGCTTGGCGTTGCACCGCGATAAAGTACACAACCTCATCATTTGCAGATCGAACTGATGCTACCCGCCAATGCATCATAAAAGGCGTGCCATCTTTGCGGTAATTTGTGGCCGTACCTTCGAAGTTACGCCCAGCTCCCAAGTCTTTATGAAGTTGCTCGAGTGCGGAGGGATCGGTGCCTACGCCCTGCAACATTGAAGGAGACTTGCCTAACACTTCCTCGAACGTGTAACCCGTCAGTTTCGTAAAAGCCTCATTGACGTACAAAATTGGAGTTTTCGCGGTGGCCGCGGTTACCATCACCGAATCGAAGCTGTTGGAAATGACTAAATCGGTGATGGGTCCCAGATCACTGCCAGGAACAGACTTGCTGAGTTGCATTATTACGATTCCTTCTTGGAGGAGAAAAGGGGACAGGTCGATTTATTGACGCGCATCACGCCACGCAAAGCTAGAGTGACACTAGGCTGAATAGTTTTTCATATGCTCAATCGGGGTATTGGACGACGGCAGTTGTTCGAGACCAACGTCGATTATGACGTGTTTGAACGTATCATCGCGGAGACCTTGGACAAATGTCCTATGCACATCTGCATTATTGCTTGATGCCCAATCATTGGCATTTCGTCATGAGGCCCGAAGGAGACGAGGATCTGGGTCTCTTCATGCAGCGGTTGTCGGTAACTCATATCACACGCTGGCAAAAGCATCGAAATGTCTTCGGATAATTAAATGGAACTGTCCCCTTGCTTTGCCCGAACGTAGTACCGCTGCACGCGGGCGACACACGAGCGGCCGTCAGGGCTCTTGGTCGTGCAGGCGGCATCCGGCAGGCCCGCCTTCTGCACCACCGCCCGGACCCGGGAGGGAACCTGCTCGGCAATGTCAGCGTCGACCTCGTCTGCCGTAAGGCCGTAGCAGCAGCATAGCGGCCCGGCCGGATCCTTAGGCCAGTAGAGCCCGTGGGATGCCTTACAGTCCACACTCCGCTCGAACAGGTCGAAGTAGGCGACAGGGCAGTCATTGGTCGCGCACCAGTAGGCCGGTTCGCCAAGCGACTCGGCCGCGTCCGAGGCTAGGTGGGCTTGCAGGGTAGTAGATCCCACCTGCAGGCCATCCGCATTGCATTGTGGACACCGCGGCGGCAGGCTCGAATCAGGCTCTTTGATGTCGGCCTTGTACATAGCACTCCCTATTCTCCGTGTATGAATTTCTGCGCAACACTATAGTCCGGTCAACGGCAGTTCGGCAAGCCTTGGACGGTTGCTGAACTGCTGATCGCGGCGGCGGGCGCGACATGTGACGACGACATGCCGAGGGGAAACGGTGCGCGTGGCTCACGAGTCGCCCATCAGCTTGGAAATGGCTGCAGACGTGCGTTAGGAAGTGCCATGGACCGGCCTATCCTCAGCCGGCCGGCTACTTGAGTTCAGCTGCTGAGTCTGCTGGTTCTTCGGTCGGCTGACTCGTCTGATCGTCAAACGTGTTGTCGTCGTGCTCCGCAGCTTCTGGCTCAAGTGTCCCGACTTTGGCGGCT
>NZ_JBAXGR010000283.1:0-1837 GCF_037139295.1 Aestuariivirga sp. | reverse complement strand
TCGGTGACGTTCTACCGCCTCCGGGCGCACTCACGTCGTGCATCCTCGACCGGCCCTCGGCACACTTGCCTACCTCCGGGCCGAACAGCCACATCCCATACGGCCTTTGGATCTGCCCAGATGGCACCCAGGTGCTGTTCGACAGGAACTATGTGCCGCGGTGGAGGCGCGCCGAGGATGGCGCGTCCGCCATCCTCGTGCCGCTGCTGCCATGCGGAAGCGGACGCTGGGTGAACTGGCAGGCGTGCGGATACTTCTTCGTCAATGGCGAACAAGCCTTCCTTTCATATAGGAAGGGACGCCAGCGCAAGGCCGAACGTCTGGCAGTAGCCCACGGCGAGCGCATCCTCGCCGACTTCTGCTCTTGCCGCCCCGTGTGGCGCTATATCGCCTCGGGCGATGGCATCCCAACAGGTCTGGACAGATGGCGCGGCTGAAATACCGCGCGCGCGATAATTGGGTTGTTATGTTACAATATAACATTCAGATCGGAGACCCGCCCCATGACCACCGCCGTTACCCGCACGCGAGGCCGCCCGCCGGTCTACAATCCATCTGTGATCTGGCCGCAGGTGCTGGAGCACATAGCGAACGGGGATGCCCTCTCGACCGCCATCAAGCGGCTGGGGCCTGACGCGCCGAGTTATGTATGGGCCAAGACGCAGCTCCGCACGAACCCCGACCTGCAGGCCGCTTATCGCGCCGCCATCGAAGATCGGGCGGACGCTTTGGCAGACGACATCATAACGCTGGCTGACACGCCCCCACCGCCCGGCCTTGACGGACCTGGGCTGCATGCGTGGGTCGCCCAGCTCAAGCTGCGGGTGCACGCCCGCGAGTGGACGGCCTCGAAGCTGCGTCCGAAGGTATACGGCGCATCGGTCGATTTAAACGTCCAAGCGACCTCGATCAGTATCACCGCGGCGCTGGAGCAGGCCCAGCAGCGGGTGCTGTGGGCCGTCGAACATGATATGACCGACCCAAGCGACACCGGCCGAGAACCGCCCCCGGGCAGCGTGGACTTGCAAAACAATTTTTGATAGAAGTTTTCAAGGGGCAGGTGCTTCCAGAGGACTTAATCAATGGCCGCAGTCTGGCTTCGCCGTCTCTTTCTCGTAGCCTTGATCACTACGGCCTGCATTTCCGCGTCTGCATTTGCCGCCACAATGGACTATCTTGGGGCGTGGAATTCGACCACAACTTACAAAACAGGCAAGGTGGTCAAGCACAACGGCGGAATATTCTACTTGCTCAAGAGCACATGGCAGACTGTCGACGCTGTTTGCCAAGGGCCGGTCTTGCATCCGGCCCAAGATTGCGCAAATCTTGGACCTAACAAGCCGGTCATCCGGTGGATGTCGGCTTAACCTGCAGCCATCGCAAGGAGGTCACCATGACTCATCTCGGAAAACTGATATTCGCGGGGTTTGCCGCGGCAGCCCTGCTGGTGGCGGCTCAGCCCGCCGCCGAAGCCAAGGGCATCGGCCCGACGGGTGCTGCCATCGTAGGCGGCGTGGCGGGCCTCGCGGTGGGCGCGGCCATTGCCGACTCCGCCAACCGCAACAAGAAGAAATACTATTACAACGGCTATCAGCAGCCCTATGCGCCCGGCCAGTATGACCCCTATTTCAACCAGGCCTACAGCCCCGTGGCCGGCGTCGTGTGCTACCCCGCGCAGCGCCTCTGCTACAACAACGGCGGCTCGGTGAACGGCACCTGGACCCGCCGGGCCTTTGGCTATTGATCGGAGAATGACGATGAACATGATGAACATTCTCCGCGGCACCAGCGTTGCCCTCGCCATCGGCTTCACGGCCACGGCCGCCCATGCCCAGGC
>NZ_JBAXGR010000282.1:0-1845 GCF_037139295.1 Aestuariivirga sp. | reverse complement strand
AGCAGCGTGTGATTGGGGAGGCTTTGGAGCGGGCGGGGGTCCTGCCGCACGAGGTTGATTATCTGGAGGCGCATGGCACGGGGACGGCGCTGGGCGACCCGATCGAGGTGCGTGCGGCGGCGGCGGCCTATGGGGTTGGGCGGAGTGCCGAGCATCCGCTGCTGATCGGTTCGGTGAAGACCAACATCGGGCATCTTGAGGCTGCGGCGGGGATTGCAGGGCTGATCAAGGCGGTTCTGTCGCTGCAGCACGGGATGATCCCGAAGCACCTGAACTTTCTGACGCCGAGCCCGCGGATCGACTGGGCGAACCTTCCGGTGAAGGTGACGTCGGAGGCGACGGCTCTGCCTGCGGGGCTTGACCGGCCGTGGCGGATCGGGGTGTCGTCGTTCGGCTTTTCGGGGACCAATGCGCATGTGATTGTGGAGAGCTACGCGCGGTCCCGCCCTGCAGCTGGTGCGGCGCCTTCGGACTGCGAACCGCGCCTGGCGCGTGTTCTTCTGCTGTCTGGCAGGACGTCGGGCGCCTTGGCGGCGCTGGCGGTGCGCTGGCGGGACTGGCTTGCCGGTCAGGAGCCGGAGAACGTGGCTGTCCTGGCGGATGCGGTGTTCACGGCGGGTGTTGGGCGGAGCCACTTCAACCACCGTGGTGCGATCGTGTTCCGGGATGCGGAAGAGCTTGGCGCGGGCCTTGCGGCGCTTTCGTGCGCGGATGAGGCGGCGTGCGTTGAAGGCCACGTTGCGGGTGTTGTGACGGGGGTCCGCCACCCGTCCGCGGGCGCGGCGCGGATCGGCTTCCTGTTCACGGGCCAGGGGAGCCAGTGGGCTGGGATGGGGCATCTGCTGTATGAGCGCGAGCCTGTGTTCCGTTCTGTCCTGGAGCGCTGCGAGGCGGTTGTTCGGGCGGAGCGCGGCGTGTCGCTGCTTGATGTGATGTTCGGGCGTGAGGGTGCTGCGGGGGCGCTGGACGAGACGCAGTGGACGCAGCCTGGGCTTTACGCGCTGCAGGCGGGGCTTGTGGCGCTGTGGGCGAGCCTTGGGGTGAAGCCTGTTGCGGTGATGGGGCATTCGGTTGGCGAGCTGGCGGCGGCCCATGCGGCGGGCGTCTATTCGCTGGAGGATGGTTTGCGGCTGGCGCTGGCGCGTGGTTCGCTGATGGGGGCGCTGCCGACGGAAGGGCCCGGGGCCGGAGCGATGGTGGCGGTGTTTGCGCCTGCGGAGCGGGTTGCTGGAGCGCTGCGGAATTATCCTGATGTGTCGCTTGCGGCGGAGAATGGCAGCCACCGTGTGGTGTCGGGTCCGGTTGGTCCCTTGCTGGCGCTGGCGGAAGAGCTGAAGGGTCATGGTGTTCGCTGCGAGCGGCTGCGCACCAGCCACGCGTTCCATTCGAAGCTGATGGACCCGGTGCTGGGAGAGCTTGAGCGGTTTGCCGGCGGGCTTCCTGCGCATCCGGCCGAGACGGTGCTGATCTCGAACGTGACGGGTGAGGCTGTTGGTTCGCAAGAGCGTCTGGACGGGGCGTACTGGAGCCGGCATGCGCGCGCTCCCGTGGCGTTTGCGCAGGGCGTTGCGGGGCTTGCAGGGCTTGGTGTGGATTGCCTTGTTGAGGTCGGCCCGCATGGTGTTCTGACGGCGATGGCGGGGCTGTGCTGGCCCACGGGCGAGCGGCCGCGGCTGGTTGCGAGCCTGACGCGCGGGGAGGAGGGTTCCGCGAGCTTCGCGCGGGCCGTGGGAGCGGTCTATGCGGCGGGCGGCCAGCTTGACTTCGCGGGGCTGTTTGCGGGCGAAGCACGCGCCAGGATCGCGCTGCCCGGCTACCCGTTCCAGCGCCAGCGCTACTGGATCG
>NZ_JBAXGR010000281.1:0-1868 GCF_037139295.1 Aestuariivirga sp. | reverse complement strand
ACGCGAACAGCGGAACATCTGCGTCGTGGTAGAAATAGATCACCCTTGCGCCGCCACGCTTGCCACGGCCTTCGAGGCCCCAACGCAGCTTTCTCACGCCACCCGCGCCAGGGATGAGATCACCCGCAGCAGGATTGTAGGCGAGATAGTCAATCAGCAGCGCCAATTCCTCGTCGGACAGCAATTTCCGAACAGACGCCTGAAACTCCGGCGTCTCAATGACAGTAACGGGGGCCGACCGAGACATTCCCAACACCTAATCCAATGCACCAGAAAACGCAAGGTTCCAGTAATCCATTGGATTAGCACCACGCGAGACCCTGGTGAGGCTCTCATGAGGTAAACAGCCCGCATGGGCCAGACACTATTCCCACCTTGCAACGTTCACGGCACTCAGGCTACGGCACTCAGGCCCCCGGCGTGAAAACGCACGCCGAAGTCGGAGCCAGGAGGTAACCGTCGGCGCTCCAGCCGGCGCCGTGCCGAGGTGACACTGGTGTCAGGGATCAGCCCCCGAAGCTGACATCGCGCGTTGCCACCCGCGGGGACCCGATATCCAGCGCCCATGCACCCTCCCCAGGAATAGCAAGGAGATGTTCAACGAAGGAGCCACGCGCCTGCCGCGCCTCGGCGAGGAGCTGCCCGTAGCGCGCGGCCGACACGACGACGACGGCCGGCTGTCCGCGCCGCGAAATGACCTGTGGCCGCCCCGCGAGGGCCGCCTCGACGACGGCGCTGAACTTGTTCCTGGCTTCGTGTAACGACCACATGGCGGACATCGTGTTGGGATGAAGATCCAGAGAGAATGCGCGCAGAACCGCCAATTTCAAGTGCACAAAAAACAGAATGTAAATCAACTTTAAATTGTAGTATGGTCATTAGGCCCGCGGTGAGATCGGAGGCCTGTTTTCATGAGGTTCGTGAGGTTTCGGAGAGGTTGGCGCGCCAGTAGCTCTCGTTACCTCCTGACCATATCGTCACCTGTGCGATAAGGCCCGGCTTCTCTGGTTCATACCTCCGTCACCTGTGCAGTGGGGCCAGCTCAAGAATTCGCGTGTGTGTCAGCCTAACGATGAGGCCGAGCAGTTTGCATGCAGCCGCATCGCTCTTCTCTTTGCGGGAGATCACCGGACGCTGACCTCCAAACTGAACTCAGGATGCTTCGAGATGATAGGGGCGGACAAGGCTGTCTGCGGGAATGCGCCATTGACGGCTAATCTTGAAGACCATTTCGGTCGTCAGGGGGCGTTTCCGGTTCAAGATTTCGGAGGCACGCGAAGCAGATCCCAGAAGGTCCGCGAGATCCGATTGCTTCAGGCCGGCAACTTCCATCTTGTAGCGGATGGCATCGATCGGATCGGCGGGCTCGATCGGGCAGTGCTTCGCTTCATAGGCCTCGATTAGCGCTGCAAGCACATCGAAGCGCTCCGCAGCGGCAGTGCCGGGCTCCGGCTCTTTCAGGAAGTACTGCTCAATCTCGGCAAGCGCCCAGTCGTAGTCCGCCTCGGTGCGGATCGCGCGGATATTTTTCATCAGACGGTCTCCGGGTTGATGCGGCTGTAGTCGTCGTGGGTACCGACAAACTTGATGAGTACCCGTTTGAACCGATAGGCGACGTGAATGATCAGGCGATACTTGTTCCCGCCGATATCGAAGATGATCCTGTTGTCGCTGACAAAGTCTACAGTCGCCCCAAACCCGTCCTTGACGTCCTGGGGTCCCGACCAATCCGACTTGTCAACAAGTGCATACCATGCCTTGAGCGGCGCCTCCGCCTGGTTGTGGAGCGTCCAGAACTCCCGGAGCACCCTCTTCGCTATGATCTGCATTGTCCAGCTTATGCCTGGCTTGAACGACCGAGTCAACAA
>NZ_JBAXGR010000280.1:0-1877 GCF_037139295.1 Aestuariivirga sp. | reverse complement strand
GTCCATGGCTTCCTACTACATATAGTAGGTGTATGCGTCAACCGGATAGGCACGCCTCTTTCAATCACATAAAGGACCAGATCGCTTTAGGTGCGGGGACTGGGTCACAGGCGAAAGGGGCGTTCCACTCTTGTCGGGCGCACCGATGTCGTTGGACTGTAGACTCAGCCATACCTATGACGGATTTTCACACTCCATTCTGATTGGAGTTGTTGAGGGCGTGAGACTAGCAGAGGGTGAGGCGCACGAGTCACTCATCTGGCAAGGACGTCGCTATCACAAGCCTCTCGAGTTTGTGGAACTCGTGCGAAGGCCCGCCGATATCTTCCTATCCGCTGATGACATGCTGTTTTGAGACAACACCAGCCTCGCACTTAGCTGGTAAGTTCGGGAGGGCAATTGCGGCGCGTGTTAGCGCCGCAATTGCCCCTGTATGGTCGTGTCAGTAGACGTCAGCGTAGGCAGCGCACCGAGACGACGTGTCGCGATCACCCAAGTATGCGATCTCTGCTCTCTTATGAGCTGTGTAAATCGAAGAAAAGCAAGGTGGGAACCAGCTCCTAACAACGGCATTTGCCTCGAACTTCTGCAGCGCTTGCTCGAGGGAAGTTGGCAGGCGCCCATATCCACGCTTTCCGAGCTCGGTGTCTGACAGGACCGAGAGATCTTCCTGGGTGATCTCGGGTGCTGAGAGCTGTTCCTCAATTCCTTGACAACCTGCGTGAACGATAGCTGCGAGTGCTAGGTAGGGAGAAGCTGCGGCGTCGGCAGCACGGTATTCGAAGTTATACTGTTTCTGTATCTTGTCTGGTTCCCTCGCGGTAACAGGACAAATGCGTACGGAAGCTTCGCGATCCCTGAACCCAAGATTATTGTACGCTGCACTCCATCGGTGCGGTGTGAGTCGAAGATAGGAAACGTCTGAGGGTGCCGTCAGCGCAATAATAGAGTCGAGGTACTTCAGGATGCCCGCAACAAACGAGGCGGTGAGCTTCGACATATTGCCTGGTCCACCTGGGTCGTAAGTCTTTGGTGCGCCGGTGTGATCAACAAAACTCATATGAATGTGAACCCCGTTTCCGACGCTGGTCGGGTTCGAGATTGGCACAAAGGTCACCCGCTCCGAAAATCTTCCAGCGACCATGCGAGTGACTTCGCGGAGGAATACAGCATGGTCTGCTGATCGATGAGCTAGTGCCGGTCCATTGGTTACCTCGAATTGATTGGGTCCGAACTCAGCCATGAACGTGTCAGCCTGCAGTCCCGCAGCAGAGAGGGCAGCCATCAACGTTTCACCCATGCGACGCTGTTTGGTGAAGGCCCTGAGTGAATAGGCGTCAGGTACAGTTTGTCCAGTCTTCACAATCTGGAACTCATGTTCGAAAGCACTCATCAGCTCGACACCAGCCAGTGTTCGAAGTCTCTCAAGGGCACTTTTGAGAAGCGAGCGAGTACAGCATTCCCAAGGATTTCCCTCTAGGTCAGTGATGTCTCCAAGAGCGAAACGCTCGACTGCTCCACCGTCCTCCATGTCAATCGTGACGGTGGCGTTTCGATCAGGAACCAGTAGCAAGTCTCCCAATGAACCATAGGGACCTTTGCCGATGACGTCGAAACAGGTGATCATTACATTGGTGGGGGTCCAACCTACCCCCCGGCTGCTCCGCTTCTCGTAGTCAGCCACAGGGAATGCCTTTCCCCGGGTCCTGCCTGCGAAATCAGAAGTTGCCACAAACAACAATGGGTCCGAAATCATTCTATTCTCCGGTTGCCTGATTTTCCGAGGAGGATTTGAAAGTCTGAAACCAGGGATGCTTTGTACAACGGGGATGTCCCGGTCGATGTAGAAATTCGCAGTGAGGTTGGCGTTGCTCTCC
>NZ_JBAXGR010000279.1:0-1880 GCF_037139295.1 Aestuariivirga sp. | reverse complement strand
CGGGAGAATGGAACCACCCTACATTTAGTGGGTGTGGGTAACAACCGGATAGGCAAGGAACAAGCTTTCCGATGCCCAGCGCGTCATCCTCAGCGCCGCCTCACAGCGGACCGACCGCCTCGCCCTGCCGCTCCCCAAGAGCCTCGAGGGCGGCGCGGCCCAAAAGGTGGTCAACGCTCTGGTCGAGAAAGGCCTCCTCAAGGAGGTGAAGGCCAACCGCAAACTCAACGATCCGGTCTGGCGCGAAACCGAGGACGGCCGCGCCGTGACGCTGGTCATCACCGACGCCGGACTTTCTGCCATCGGGATCGAGGTAGAGTACCAGAAGACCCAGGCACAGAAATCAGGACCGAAGACCATCCCGACCGAGCGCAAGATCCGCGAAGGTACGAAGCAGGCGCTGGTGATCGAGATGCTGCGCCGTCCCGAGGGAGCGACTATCGCCGAGATCGTCGAAGCCACATTCTGGGCCAGCCACACAATCAGAGGCTTTTTAGCCGGAGCGTTGAAAAAGAAGCTCGGCCTCGTCATCGAGTCCTATAAAGACGATGTCAGAGGCCGGACATACAGAGTGAGATAGCTCACCTCCCGCAAAAGCTGACGCCGACTTCTCACTTCCAACACGCGCGGGGGTATCTGTACGGGTCATGCGGCACAGGGGTATGTGCATTCTGGTCACTTGTCTTCCGTCTGAAAGACAGTGATCATGTCAGTGCTCTTTCTAGGACCACTGACATGCTTCGTTGTAACGCCCTCTGTCTGCTGTTCTGTTTCGTATTTCTGAGCAATACAGCCTCCTCGGCAGCCGCAAGCGATTTCCCAGTCTATATTCGCGGGCTGTTGGGCCTCGGCGGTTCATTCGATACCGTTTTCGAGGATACCGATTGCTCCAGCAGCAGTCCCGCTGCCTATTTCGGTTGTGGCCCGGGACAGGATGGCAGGCCGCTTGGTGCATATGGCGATTTTGGCCGTACAGCCTTGTTGGAGGCTGGTTTGGGTATCGAGGTGACAGATTACCTGCGTGTAGAAGCCGTACTCGACTACCGCCCGGGTTTCGCCTTTGACGGCAATGCCAACTTTCTGCGTGCAGGTGCCGATCAACCGGTTGGCGGTGAAGTGACACAGATGGGCGTGATGGCTTTTGCTTACTTTGAGCCTTTGACTGCACTTGGCTACGTCACCCCCATCAAGCCTTTCATCGGAGCCGGTGCGGGCGCCTCGTGGAACGAGATCGGTGAGATGACATACAAGTTTCCGGCGCTCAGACAACCCCGCTATTCACAGATGCCCGGCGGCACAAATACTAGCTTCGCATGGTCAGTTGTCGGCGGAGCAGCCTATGATATCTCGGACCGGTTGACCCTGGATATTTCGTATCGCTACAGCGATCTGGGAGAGGTGAGGACCGATGAAGGTACCTTATTCATCCAGAGAAGCTCCAGCACACTGGAGATCCCGATCGCCGAAACGAAAGCAAACCTAACTGAGCAATCCATCGCTGCATCCTTTCGCTGGCGCTTTTTGCCGTAAATTCCAGGGAGCACCGAGTAGCCATCAATATAGAGTTTGATCAATACTCATGTGCCTTCAATTGGAGCATCGGCGCAACTTGGCAGTCTCCACTACGACCTGAGAGTGTTGAATGTCCGTCGCAGTGTGTAGGATCTGATGAGCGAGACTAAGGTGAAGATCAGACCTAAAAGAAACGTCTCCCTTAAAGCGACCTGAAGTCCAAAGAGAGGGAACGCGGCTATTTGCGTCAGTACTGCGAGGCCATAGCCAACCGCAATATTGGTGGCGGCCTCGATGAGGGACATCCAGCGCGACTGCATCACGCGGAGTCCTTCGATTTGCGCTCTCGTGCAACTCTCAGATCATCG
>NZ_JBAXGR010000278.1:0-1886 GCF_037139295.1 Aestuariivirga sp. | reverse complement strand
GAATGGTCATTACATAACGACAACCGAGGGAAAGACGAGTGCTTGTATGGCATTCATGAGGTTGGCGGTTCGACTCCGCCTGGCTCCACCAAGCTACTGTATTAAATCAATAGGTTAGAACGATTTTCAAAATCGTTCGGTGTCCAAGGAAAAGTTATAAAGAGCTATAAAGTGTCTTGGATGCTGCTGGCTATACAAGTGATATGTCTATGACGTAGCATCATTTTCAGCGGTGTTGACATCCAAACGCTGGCACGGCCAAGTTTAGAATCATTCGCCTATTGATTGGATTCCGCCGATGACATCCGACCCACTGGCCTTGCCTCGCTTACCCTGTTAGCCTAAGAATATTTTGCTGGTGACCGCTAAAAGCCATGCCTAATCAAAAAAAACCTATCCGCATGAATGCACTAATGGCTGCAACGTGGTTGTTCGGTAGAAACACTAAAAGACTGTCGATTTCCGCCTATGCTAGCGTTTCCCGCATAATCGGGATCGGACATGCGGGCAATCATCGCAGGCGGCGGCATTGGTGGGCTTACTCTCGCCCTAAGCCTTTATGCGCGTGGCATTCCGTCCATTATCTGCGAAGCGGCCCGGACAATTCGCGCCCTCGGCACCGGGATTAATCTTCTGCCCCATGCCGTGAGCGAACTGGCCGAACTCGATCTGCTTCAAGGCCTTGTCGACATTGGAATAGAGACACGCGAGCTCCGCTATCTCAACCGCTTCGGTCAGCAGATCTGGGTGGAGCCCCGGGGTATCTGGGCAGGGAACACCGTGCCGCAGATCTCGATCCATCGCGGCCGGCTTCATAATCTGCTCTGGAATGCGGCGGTAGAACGGCTTGGGCCGTCAGGTGTGCTGCCAGGGATGCGGATGATCCGTGCGTCCCAGGACGCCTACGGCGTTCGGGTGGAGTTCGAGAATGGCACAGGCCTCGAGGGCGACATCCTGATCGGGTGTGACGGCATTCATTCGGCTCTCCGGCAAACCATCCACCCCATTGACAAGGGCATCCGCTGGAACGGCGTGCAGATGTGGCGCGGATCAGTCGACTGGCCGATGTTCGAAGGCGGCGACATGATGATTGTCGCCGGGGGTATGGACGCGAAACTGGTTCTCTACCCGATCGCCAAATGCCCCGTTGACGCAAACCGCCTGACCAACTGGGTGGTCACGGCGCGGATCGGCACGCAGAACGACCCTCCGCCCCGGCGCGAGGACTGGTCGAGGCTGGGCGACTTGAACGAGCTGTTGCCGCACGCTGCACTGTTTAACATACCCTTTGTCGATGTGCAGGCGCTGGTGAGCGCAACCCCGGAGTTCTGGGAATATCCGATGTGCGACCGTGATCCCCTACCAAGGTGGACCGATGGCCTGTTCACGCTTCTCGGAGATGCCGCGCACGCCATGTATCCGGTTGGATCGAATGGCGCCTCCCAGGCGATCCTCGACGCGCGCTTCCTGGCCGACCAATTGGCTAGCCTGTCTCCACGCGACGCTTTACTGAGTTACGAGGCAGAACGTCTGCCGCGGACAGCAGAGATAGTGCAGATCAATCGTAGCGGCGGGCCTGAGAGGGTCATAGATGTGGTGTCCCATCGCGCGCCGAACGGCTTCGCCCACATCGACGATGTGATTTCGAGATCAGAGCTTGATGCTATTGCCAAGGGCTATGCGCAGATGACGCAGTCCACAAGCCCACACTGATCGCATCAACCGAGTGGGATGAAGTGGATGTCGCTATCCGACAAGTACTTGATCAGGGGCGGACTTGAAGGCCGTGGGCCGGGGCACGGTTTCCTGAGTATCCGTCATGTGCAAGAGGATTTTTGGGTCCAGATGCGGTCTGCTCGCACTAGGGCGTTCGCGGTTTCTATGAG
>NZ_JBAXGR010000277.1:0-1887 GCF_037139295.1 Aestuariivirga sp. | reverse complement strand
GGCGATGTCCTCGGGCGGGCAGTCGGCGCCCAAGCCCCACTTTTCCCTGCCTCCGGCGCTTTGCGACACGCCGAAGTTGTTGATGCCGCACAGGATCACCGCGACTTTCGGATGCCGGCCATCGGGGAAATCAAGATTGCCGCGAGTCACGCGGTGAAGCATCACCGGAGTGATGTCCCCCGAGTTTCCCATGTTGATGGGGTGATAGTCTTTGAATTGATTTTCCCAAATCTCCCGCCCGGTGGCGGGGCCGAGCGACCATGACCAGGTGATCGAATCACCAAAGAAGACGAGCCGGGTGTTGTGTGCCGCAGCCACCTCACGGTTGACCCGTTGAAACTCGCTGTTCCAGTAATCGTCCAGCACAACCGATGGCAGCGTGGTGCTCGGAGACAGCGGTATCTCGTCCCAAAAGGTATCGGCGGCTTGCAGTGTGGAGACCAGCAGCGCGGAGACCAGCAGCGCTCTTTTCATGGCCGTTGTTCTTTCTGAAATTGCCAGCCTATTTGTTCTGGGCCTCGAGAATCGCCCGGGCTTCGAAAATCCGGCGTTCAAGGTCGGCTGCCTTGGTCGTTGCCGCCCCCGCCTGCGGCATGGAGATGGCCGGCGAACAGGGACAAGCTGAGGAGGATAGATGATCGTTTCATGGTATTTGTTAGAAATTCTTGGATAGGTTGGTTACTTAAACCTTCGCGCTTAACGCACCTTCTCAGATCCGAACAATGCCTTCACAATGGTTGGGGTGGTGACCAGCTCATTCCCTTCCTTCGTTGGATGGACATTATCGGGAACAACGAGATGCCATTTTTTCTCGTCGTCGGTGAAAAGCTTTTCCCACACCAGCTGCACATCAATGAGTTTGAGATTCCGCTCTTTCGCCACCTTCCTATAGATCGCGCTATACTCGGAAAAGGCTGGCCGCGGCTCCAATCCTCGGCCGATCGGCTGGTTCATCGTCATCAGTATGATTTCGCAATTCGGCAAAGACGTATGCACCTTTTCGATCATGGTTTCGAGATTCTTCTGCGCATCGGCAACAGAGATCTTGTAAATCGTATAGCCATCATTCATCGCGAATTCAATGAGCACGGTGTCCGGCTTGAGGGCGATCACACGTGCATCGATATTCTCAAGACCCCAGTTTGATGCAGCCCCGGCCACAGCACTGTTTGACACGGTGCAGAGTTTAGGAAAACCTGCTTCGATGAGAGCCTGTAACTGACTCACCCAGGCGCTGTATTGCGGTGTGCACAAGCTCGTGCCGTAGATCACCAGATGTTGTGATTTACCTTTGCGTAAATTTTCAGCGAGTTGGCTTGATGTGCCCGGTTCGGCTCCCCACAGCGAGAGCCCCAAGGTAACAGACAAAATCGTTCCAACGATTCCGCAATTCATAACCTGCCGTAGTCTCATTATTTTCGTTCCATTCATAGGTGTTGTTGTTTTTGTAATCACCAAACTATTTTTTCTGAGAATCAAGAAAAGCCTGGGCTTCGAAGATCCGCCGTTCAAGGTCGGCTGCCTTCAGCGCCTTTTTAAGTTCTTCGGCTTCTCCGCCATTCACCAGCCCAGGGACAGCTGACTTTTTGCCAGTGTAGTTTTCGTACATATCAGCGACTTTCCAGGTGTCACTCCGCTGCGCCTCTAACGGAATATCTTTGATGTACACCATGCGGAGATTCCCAACGGGATTGCGCCCCCACGCAAAACGGTAGTGAATGGGATTGGGCACGAGAGGATGGCTCAAAACAAGAGCCTTCCAGTTATGTTGCGGCTTACCATTATTGTCTTTACCGGTGACCAGGTATTCCGCCTGAGCAGGCTGGAATTTTCCATCTTTCCCCGCAATCGAGAACCCTGCGATCGCCTCACTGTTCAAAGATGCCA
>NZ_JBAXGR010000276.1:0-1895 GCF_037139295.1 Aestuariivirga sp. | reverse complement strand
CACCACTCCTTCACTGGTGCGGCTGTGGAAAGCCACCAATCCGACCGACCGCGATTTTCGCCGCGACATTCATCCCGAAATCAATTGGACCAGCGTAGATCTCAACAGCCAGGTGAACGGGAACTACCTGGGCGACGTGCCGCTCCCTGCGACGGGGGCGACGGCCTATTTCATCGAGCTGACCTTTTTGGTTCCGGGCTCCGCCTATCCCCATATCTTCACCACGGAAATCCGAGTGAAGTCGAACGTGCCGCTTGCGGCCTGGCCCTATCCATCGGGCTTGCCGAACAATTACGTCGTAAGCTCCGCCGATCCGCTGCTGGCGGAAGAGAGTATTTCGGATGCCTCACTGGCCGCGCAGGCAGGGGGACATACGCCGGAAGAGGAGCGATCGACGTTGGCGTTGGGCATCACGCTGGCAGCGTCGATCACTCCGAACAACCAAGGAACTGTGCCAAGTGCGTTGACGCCCGCCGTCGTCTCATCGGCTAGGCTACCTTCTGAGCTGTCTGATCGCATATCGTCGAGTCTCTTGGAACCGGCCGCACTGGATTTCGAAGTGAGCGACTCGGAAGTCTCCGCAGAGGCAGTCGACGAAGTGCTGGCCAGCGGTCTAGAGCGGATCCACGTTAATCGTAGCGGTATCCGCAGTGTTTGAAGTAGCGGCGGCACTCGGCCTCGGTGAACTGGTGAAGGATGCGGCCGCACAGGGCCCAGAGTTTGTCGACCGTTCGTTCGGCGCCGTCGCGAAGTAGTTTCTTGAGCTTCGAGAAGGCGAGTTCGATGGGGTTGAGATCCGGCGAGTAGGGTGGCAGATAACGCAGCTCGGCGCCGGCCGCCTCGATCGCTTGACGCACGCCTTTCACTTTGTGGCTGGAGAGATTGTCCATGACCACGATGTCACCGGGCCGAAGCGTCGGTGCCAAGTGTTGTTCGACCCAGGCCAGAAAGAGCGGACCGTTAATCGCTCCCTCGACGGTCAACGGTGCCACGAAACCTTCGGCACGCAAGGCACCGAGGAACGTGGTCGTTTGCCAGCGCCCGCAAGGCGTCTTGGCGATCAGACGCGAACCCAACACGGACCGCCCGTAGGTTCGTGTCATGTTGGTTTTCGCCCACGTCTCGTCGATAAAGACCACGCGTTGCGGATCGATGTGCGCTTGCGCCGCGTGCCACTCTAATCTCCGCTCGGCCACGTCAGGGCGATCTTGCTCCGAGGCAATCAACGTCTTTTTTTTCGCGTCTGATCAAGCGCTGCGCAGGCGTTGCAAATGGTTTGCAGGCAGACCGTCTCGCCGCGTTCGGCTTCCAGTTCAGCTTGCAGCTCACGCAAATAAATGTCGGGCCGCGCTTCGATCTTGGCCAGCAACCACCCGGACCATGCCTGCCATCTTGGTGTGCGGTTGCGCGTGGTCTTGGCCGCGATCTGCCCGGTCTCGCGACGCTGTTGATTGATCCGCCGCACCCACGATTCGGAGACACCAAATCGCAAGGCCACCGCTTGCGTCCCCTCGTTCGCATCGCACGCGGCCAATACCTGGCTGCGAAACTCCTTCGTGTAAGCTGCCATACATCACCTCCTTGAGATAATGCCTAGCTTAACTAAATCACGCAGAGGGCGCTAGGGTCTCCGTGGAAACGCTCTAGCGCCGTTATTCAACGACTGACAAATCGGCTCGCTCATTCCATTCAGGCCGCTTCGATCCGTGCAACTTGATCAAGAGGGTCCGCCCGAAAGACTTGCTCCCAGGGCGAGCTTCTCGGCAGCTCGTACCAGATCGGCAACCGACTGTACACGCATCTTCTGCATCATGCGGCCGCGGTGAATTTTGACGGTCTTCTCGGAGGAGCCGAGTTTCACGGCGATCTGTTTGTTCATCAGACCCGCCACGACC
>NZ_JBAXGR010000275.1:0-1899 GCF_037139295.1 Aestuariivirga sp. | reverse complement strand
CTGGAGAACGGCTCGGCGATCCAGCCCTCTGCAATGGCACAGTATTCTGCAAATTCCGGCCGTGTTCGTGGCTGTAAACGGCTGCTGATCGCTACTCACATTAGTACAAAGGCTTCTGTCCTAATGTAGGCTGAAAGTCTTCGTACTAATCTGGGTATCCTAAAGGGCACTTAGGTTGCACGCGTAAACAAAAAAAATGAAAACATAGCGGAACCTTAAATTTGCGAAACTGATTATTCCATAACATCTTTAAATTTACGGGTTTTTTTTGTCGTTCGCGGACGGGCATAGCGCTCTTTTGGCCTCTTCCCGCGGCATCCGAGAGTGTGTGGCGCTGTGGACAGGCGAGCGCAGGAGGGTGGATGCACTTGATCGAAGCGTTTTGCCGACGCGCTCAGCGTGATCGCTGCATCGCCAGTGCCGATGCGATCCCGGGCGGCGGGTGCCTCACGAAAGAGCGCGCGGCGTGCAAGGCAGGCGTCAATCTTCCGTGCATGAGCGCCGGGACGAGTGCCGAGCGCTGGCGGTTACGCTGCTCCTGGCGCCCTTGCCGGCGATCGAGGACGTCCAGATGCACCGCACGAGCGCGATGTTCCTCTGCGTGCACTTGGTCGGGGGCCTGACGCCCCGCGACTATCCGGGCAGCAGCCTGCTTTCGCGAGAGCTCGACGCGCTGCTCCACGACGAGCCGTGCACCGATGAGCGCGCGCGCCGGGTCGCGGGGCGGGTGTGAAGAGGGCTTGCGACGAATTCGCCCAACCTCTATATGTCCGATAAGCTTCACTTGTCGGACACTATTTTGCCCCTCCCGGTCACCACGCCCAGCACCGCCATCGCCACCATCGCCGAGCAGGCGACTGCCTACGCCGAGGCGGCCACGGCCGATAACACCCGCCGCGCCTATCGCGCCGCCTGGGCCGACTTCATCGGATGGTGCGCCGAGCGCCAGCTCTGCCCGCTCCCGGCGACGGAGGTGACCGTCGGCCTGTACCTGGCCGATCGTGCCGGCGCCCTGAAGCGCAGCACCCTGGGCCTGCGCCTGGCAGCCATCAGCGTGGCGCACAAGGCCAAGAGCTACCGCCTGGATACCAAGGCGCCGCAGATCGCCAACGTGCTGCGCGGCATCGGCCGCATCCACGGCACCGCGCCCGCCAAGAAGCAGGCCGCCACGCTGGACGTCGTCCGTGACGCCGTGCGCGCCCTGGGCAAGGACGACAGCCTCAAGGCGCTGCGCGACCGCACCATCATGCTCATCGGCTTCGCGGCGGCCCTGCGCCGGTCGGAGATCGCCGCCATTGACATCGAGCACCTGCGCTTCGCGCCAGAGGGCTTGGTACTGACGCTCCCGCGCCGCAAGACGGACCAGGAGGGGCAGGGCACCGAGATCGGCATCCCGTTCGGCCAGGACGCCCAGTATTGCCCGGTGCGCACTGCGCAGGCGCTGATCGAGCGGGGCGGGATCACGAACGGGCCGCTGTTCCGGTCAGTGACGCGTGGTGGCGCCATGAAGGCGCTGCGCATGACGGACCGCGACATCGCCCGCGCCATTCAGGGCGCAATCACCGCGGCCGGCTATGACGGCGCCAACTTCGGCGGCCACAGCCTGCGCTCAGGCTTCGCGACCACGGCCGGACGGGCTGGTGTGCCGGAGCGCATCATCATGCTGCAGACCGGCCACAAGAGCCTGCCCGTGCTGCGCGGCTACATCCGTCGCGGTTCGCTGTTTACCGAGAACGCTGCAGCAATGATCGGGATGTGATGCGCGACGGCCCCGCACCCCGGCGTCGCATTTCGCGGGTCCGACAGGGTGGGGTGGCTGGGCAGCGCAAGGGCTAGTGGGCCGACGCGCATTGAGCCCCCAGGACTAGGGGGTCGGTGCCGCAGGGGTAGGTGCCGGGC
>NZ_JBAXGR010000274.1:0-1901 GCF_037139295.1 Aestuariivirga sp. | reverse complement strand
CGCGCCAGGATCGCGCTGCCCGGCTACCCGTTCCAGCGCCAGCGCTACTGGATCGAGACAAAGAAGACCCGGGCTGCGGCGGCACATGGCCTTCTGGGCACGCGCCATGACAGCGCGCGTGGCGAGGTGACGTTCGAGACGGCGATCTCGGCTGCGGAGCCTGCCTGGCTTTCGGACCACCGGGTGTTCGGGCAGGTCGTGGTCCCGGGAGCGCTTTACGGCATCCTGGCCTTGTCGGCTGCGCAGGCGGCGGATGACCGGGTGATGAGGTCTGGGGTCTCGCTTGAGGGGTTCGAGATTCGTGCGCCGCTCATTCTTGATGATTCGGCAGAGCAGGCTTTGCAGGTTGTTCTGGGCGTGGCCGATGGCGGAGAGCGTTCGGTCGAGGTGTTCTCACGCGGCGGGCTTGGCGAGAGCTTCGTGCTGCATGCGCGCGGCCGGGTCACCGGCGGCGGCGAGCCCGTCCGTGCAGTGCTTGACCGCGATGCATTGGCTGATCTGACAGACGTTGATCCTGCTGAGCTTTATGCTGGCTTCTCGGCGCGTGGCATTGATTACGGCGCGACTTTCCGCGGTCTTGTGTCACTTGGCGTTGCGCCTGGCGAGGCCTTTGGGGAGGTGTTCCTTGGGGGCCTTGCGAAGGAGGCTGGCCTTCTGTTGCATCCGGCTCTGCTCGACGCCGTGTTCCAGTTGTGTGGTGCGAGCCTGCCGGAGGTTGCGGGAGAGGGTATCTACATGCCCATCGGTTGGCAGCGGCTGAGGCTGGCACAGGCCGTGCCGGGTCGGCTTCAGGTCCATGTTCGCCTCCGTTCCGGCGGCGGTGATGCCCTCCCGGCGGCCGGCAGCACGCCTGAGACCCTCACATTCGACATCAGCTTGTTCAGCGAGGACGGCCACTGGTGCGGGTCGATTGAGGGCTTCACGGTCAAGAAGGCCAGCCGGCAGGCCTTGCTGGCCGGTTCGCGGCGGATCGAGGATCTGCTGTACGAGACGGTGTGGCAAGGAGCGGCCTTTGAAGGCGGAATGCGCTCGGCGGAGTTCCTGGCGCCGCCTTCCGATATTGCAGCAAGTGTGGGGTCTGCGGAACATCTAGCCGCCGAAGGCGTGGCGCCAGAGCAACTCGTGACATCGCTGGCCGGGCTCGAGCGGTTGTCGCAGGCCTATGCACTGTCAGCTCTTGACGGGCTCGGCTGGGACCGGCGCCGGGGCGCGCTTGTGCAGGCCGATGCCCTGCGCCGTGAGCTTAAAGTGGTGGCGAGGCATGATCGTTTGCTGCAGCGCCTTCTGGTGTTGCTTGCCGAAGCGAGGATCCTTGCGCCGGTGAATGCCGCGCTTGGTTCTGCTCCCGCCTGGCAAGTGCTTGCCGGCCGAGGCGATGCCTTGCCTGATGCGGGGCTGGCCGATCCCGAACGCCTCGCCGATGAGCTGGCTGAGGCCTGTCCCAAGGCGTTCATCGAGGTGAGCCTGCTGCGCCGCTGCGGCCAGGCGCTGAGCGGGGTGCTGCTGGGGCAGATTGATCCCCTGGGTCTGCTGTTTGTGAGCGAGGGTCCCAGTGCGGCGGATCTCTATCGTGATGCGCCGGCTGCGCGCGTGGCGAATGGGCTCGTCGCGGCTGTGGTTGCACAAGCCATCGCGCGGCTGCCGCAGGGCCGCCGCTTGCGTGTTCTGGAAGTGGGAGCGGGCACTGGCGGCACCACGGCCTCGATCCTACCGGTTCTTCCAAAGGAGCGGTTCAGCTATACGTATACCGATCTCTCGGCGGTCTTTTTTGCCAATGCGCGTGAGCGGTTTGGCGAACATGGGTTGATCTGCCGAAAGCTGGACATCGCCGCCGATCCGCAGGCTCAGGGCTTTGCCGCGCATGGCTATGACCTGGTGATCGCGGCCAATGTGCTGCATGC
>NZ_JBAXGR010000273.1:0-1905 GCF_037139295.1 Aestuariivirga sp. | reverse complement strand
GGAGAGAGCATGCCCCATCCCCTGGCCCTGCCCCCTCAAAGCCTCCGCCTCAGAAGTGTCAACTCAGTTTGTATCGAAATCTGTATCTCTCTATTGACACATTGAAGTGTAAGAGTAAGCTGACAGTTAAGGAGTCTATGAGCCAGGCCTGCGGGTCTGGACGGGTTCCCGGGGAGACCGAGGATGGAAACGGTCGCTGTCGTTCTGGAAAAGCCAGGCCAACTGGCACTCAGGGCGGTGACATTGCAGGAGCCGGCGGCGAACGACTTGGTCGTTGACGCTGTATGGAGCGGCATTTCCTCCGGCACCGAGCGGCTGCTGTGGGCGGGCCGCATGCCAAGCTTCCCCGGAATGGGCTATCCGCTGGTGCCCGGCTACGAGACTGTGGCCCGCGTTTCACAAGCTGCTGACGGATTTGCCGAGGGCGACCTCGTCTTCGTACCCGGCGCCAATTGCTACAAGGACGTGAAGGGCCTGTTCGGTGGCGCCGCCAAGCGCATCGTGCTGCCAGCCGCCCGCGCGGTAAAGCTCGACGGCATCGCTGGCGAGGAAGGCATTCTCATCGCGCTGGCCGCGACGGCGCACCATGCAGTTGCCAGCGAAGGCGCCTCGCTGCCCCAGCTGATCGTCGGCCACGGCCTTCTCGGCCGACTCATCGCACGTATCACCCTGGCACTCGGTGGTGCCGCCCCAACCGTCATCGAGACCCAAGCCGCGCGCCATGATGGCGCTGCAGGCTATGCCGTCGTCTCACCCGAGCAGGATACGCGCCGCGACTACGCAACGATCTGCGATGCCAGCGGCGCACCGGGCCTGCTCGACACGCTGATCCCCAAGCTTGCGAAGCGCGGCGAGATCACGCTCGCGGGCTTCTATGAGGACGCACTGTCCTTCACCTTCCCGCCCGCCTTCATGCGCGAGGCGAAGATCCGCATCGCAGCCGAATTCACCAAGGCTGACATGGAAGCCGTGAAGGCACTGGTGGCCAATGGGTCCTTAAGCCTCTCTGGCCTCATCAGCCACCACGCCGCCGCCTCGACGGCGGCTGAAGCTTACGAACAGGCATTCACCGATCCCAACTGCATCAAAATGGCCCTCGACTGGAGCGCGCTCGCATGAACAGCATCGACCTCAACATGGACGTAGACGCTGCTCCGAAGAAGGAGACGCAGATCATCGCCATCTACGGCAAGGGCGGCATCGGCAAGAGCTTCACGCTCGCCAACCTCAGCTACATGATGGCACAACAGGGCAAGCGCGTGCTGCTCATCGGCTGCGACCCGAAGAGCGACACCACATCCCTTCTCTTCGGCGGCAAGGCCTGCCCCACCATCATCGAGACCTCGGCCAAGAAGAAGCTCGCCGGCGAAGAGGTGAAGATCGGCGACGTGTGCTTCAAGCGCGACGGCGCCTTCGCCATGGAGCTGGGCGGCCCGGAAGTGGGCCGCGGCTGCGGCGGCCGCGGCATCATCCACGGCTTCGAACTTCTCGAGAAGCTGGGCTTCCATGAATGGGGCTTCGACTATGTGCTGCTCGACTTCTTAGGGGACGTCGTCTGCGGCGGCTTCGGCCTGCCGATCGCGCGCGACATGTGCCAGAAGGTGATCATCGTCGGCTCCAACGACCTGCAGTCGCTCTACGTGGCCAACAACGTGTGCTCGGCGGTGGAATACTTCCGCAAGCTGGGCGGCAACGTGGGTGTCGCGGGCATCGTCATCAACAAGGATGACGGCACGGGCGAGGCCGCGGCCTTTGCCGGGAAGGTGGGCATCCCCGTCCTCTCCGCCATCCCCGCCAACGAGGACATCCGCCGCAAGAGCGCCAATTACGAGATCATCGGCCGCCCCGAAAGCGAATGGGGTGCCATGTTCGCGGAACTCGCCGAGAACGTGGCCACCGCCCCGC
>NZ_JBAXGR010000272.1:0-1915 GCF_037139295.1 Aestuariivirga sp. | reverse complement strand
TGCGAATATTGAGCAGTTCATACGGATGACGCTTGCAGCGTCCTGTGTACAGCGTGGAAATAGCTTTATCCAGCATTTCTTCGATAAGTAACGCTAAAAGACCCGGCATAGGATCGAGAGCATGTTAGGCAGGCTCAAGTGCTGGAGGCGCATCTCAAACCGTTGCAATCGATGTGCCCACACCTTCTTTTCAGCCATCTGCATAGCGGCCGCCCTCATCTTCTATCTTAACGCGTACTCCTCAGGGGAAAAGGGAAGCGGAGCTATGAGAGGGCCCCTTCCATCTTCAATCTTAAGCCTCACAATATGCCTCCTGAGTCCCGCGGAAGGTGAAGTGACGGTTCGGTTCGAAGATATCTGAACTTGAAAATCACTCCTCCAACGCATGGCTGGCTCGACCAATTATTAGACGAGAATGCCATGCTCTGTTGGAAGCAAGTCGATCAGCCTAAGGCGTCCGGTGTTCTCGGCGGCGTTCTCACGCGGCCTTGCGGTGCGGCATGGCGCCGCCCAAGTTCTGGGCGCGCTTCGCAAAGCGCCCACCCTTGAGCACGGCAACGATTTGGTCCTGGTCCTGGAGCAGCCTGATATTGGCAATCGGGTTGCCGTTCAGAAGAATAAGGTCTGCGTAGTATCCGGGCTTGATCTGACCGGTGCTGTTCTCCATGCGCATTAGTTCTGCGCCCTGACGCGTGGCCGCGACGATGGCTTCCATGGGAGTAAAGCCGAAGAGCTCAACGAAGAGCTCGAGGTCCTTTGCATTCTCGCCGATCGGGTTGGTAACGAAGGCGCCGTAGTCCCCTCCCGGAAGCACGCGCACGCCACGGCGATGAAGATCGCGCATGCAGGCGGTTACGGTCTCAACCTCGTTTTCCATTGAAGCGATCTTCTCCGAACTCCAGTTCAGGCCGAACTCCCTGTGTCGGCGCAGCATGCTGATTGGCAGCCCAGCAGCAGGAGCGACGAATACACGGTCCTTTGCCTGTTCCAGCATGTCGCGTGCCTCCTCGTCGGCATGCGGTGCATGATAGATCACGTGGACACCCTGCCGAACGCACATCTTGACGCCCGAGGAACTGGTACAGTGGGTGGCGACCATGAGCCGTCGGGCATTCGCAACTTCCATGACGGCTGCGAGCTCTCGCTCAGCAATCACGGTGACGGTATCGTCAGCATGCATATGCCCCCAATCACGGTCGCCCGACACATTCACCTTGATCGTATCCACCCCGTCACGCGCAGCGAGCCGTGCCGCCTTGGTAAACTCATCCGAACCATCACAGGTGACCGTGAAGCGGACGTTGCGCGGGAAGGTTAGGTAATTGGTATCAAGGTCGCCAAGATTGCCTGACGGCGATATTTCCTGTCCTGCCGCCCGCATCCGCGGTCCCGCGAATAGTCCTTTGTTGATGGCATCCCGGACGGCCACATCGACGCGAGGCTTGGCGGATGCAGCAGAGAACAGACTGGTGAACCCACGTTTCAGCAGCATCTGCGCATTGGCCAAGGCTATGAGCGAATGATCCTCCGGTTGGATCTCAACCGCCTGGTACATTGAAGAAAGATCATTAAACGAGATGTGGCAGTGCGATTCTGTCATCCCGGGCATCATGGTAAGCCCCTCGCAGTTGATCACCGTGTCAGGGTTCGGAGCATTCATTTCTGCGACGGCGGGCACAACCGCGATAATCCGTTCATCTTCGACCAGTACGCTTCCCTGGAAACCCACTGCGCCGGAACCGTCAATGATCGTCGCATTCTCGAACTTCGTGAGCATCTCACAGATCCTCCCCTGTCCAACCCTATGCCGGATCACCCGCACTCCAGTGTCGACTGAAGACCGATGTGATCATCCAATTTAACCGACATCCACCGGATGACCGGCCTGTTAGGTGGAAGACTTGCGCAATTTTGG
>NZ_JBAXGR010000271.1:0-1924 GCF_037139295.1 Aestuariivirga sp. | reverse complement strand
GAACAACCGCACCAGCGCATTCAATGCCACGCGCAGGTTCCCAATGTCCTCTTCTACCCAATGCATCGCATCCTGATCGGTGCAGATCACACGGTACACAAGCAGCGTCGGCCGGCGAGCACGCGACATGCGGTGCTCGCGGTCGCAAGCATCAAGCACGCTGGTGGCATCAGCAAACCGCCGCTTCACCTTCTCGATAACCTCGAGCACCGGCTCGCTGGGACTGGCACCGAAGATGCCTTCGTTGATCAGCAAGCCTGCCACGGACCGTGGGCTGGGTGACGGCAGCCCCACCGTCGCCTGGTGGTCGCGATAGAGCTGGGCGAACGCCACTCCGGCCTGGTATTGCGTCTCGCTGATCAGCTCGCGGAAGGCCAGACGCCCCAGCGCTGTACCAAGCCTCTCGTCTTTCGCCTGCTCCGCGGTGACACCAAAATGCCGGCGCCGGGCATCGATCACGGTACTCATGGCGTCCATCTCCAGCTGCTGCTTCGTGGCTTTGATGTTTGGATTGTCACTCTAGAAGTCTGAGTGCGCGTGGAGAAGAGACCAGCTCGGATGTGGCGCGACACTGCCGCGGCGCAGCAGCCATGGGGCTCCTTCTCCGATACAATGCCGGTCGCTGCTGCCCTTCAGCCTGACGTGGCGTGCTTGTCCATCACCTCGATTGCGTGTTGCAACGGGCCGGGCGACAGATTGACTAAGCCGCGATTTGGCGTCTCCAGCTCGAGGATCAGGAGAACCGCACCCGATGCGGCACCTGACGACAGTAGGAGCACCATGAAGCTCGTCAGATGCCACGGAGCGAACAGGCCGAAGCTTGCGAACAGCAGGACCAGCCACAAGAGCATCAGCACTATGAGCGCGGCCGGAATTCCATCCAGCCGCTGCTTCACCAGCGCGTAATGCTCCTGAACAATTTTGTTGGACACATCGAGAATGTGCGGCTGCAACCAACGTTGCGTCTCGTCCGCCGGAACCAGCAACGCTGCCCAATTTTCCACTTTCGCCAGGAGCTCCAGCGTATCTTCGTTTTCGATGTTGCGCTGGCTTCCGTCCGGAGGGAATACGTCCTGCAACATGGAATGCGCGTACTGCAGCAGCAAGTCACGGGAGCCATCCGCCTCATGTCCATAGAGGCGCAGCAAGTGTTCCATGCGGATGAGATCGCTGGAGGTTGACATCAGCTGCTCCTGATTTTCCCCAAACGATGTGCTGGCGACGGAGAGCAGAAGGCCAAGAACCAGGGCCGTCAGTGCGCTGACCATCGCCATCGAGTTCGACACCACGTTGCGACTGTCGTTCGTGCGATGCTCCTCCGGTAGTCGTGAGCCGATCCATATTCCGACCAACGCCGCGACAAACACCAGAAACCATGTGACCAAGGCAATGACCAATGGTTGTTCATTCATCTGGCAAGCCCCCAATTCCAATTGTAGCGAGGCCTGGCATTGAGGCAATGCGCTGCGCCGGCTACACTTCCAACTTGAACCCTTCGGCAAAGCCACAGACAAGCATTTTCAGCGGCGCGGCACACGGCCACCACGGTTCAGATGCGGGCATACATAATTGTTCTTACGTATAATACGCAGAGGAGCCATTAGCCTTAGTAGGAGTCCAGCAACCTCCTTCAGTCGCTGGGCGGCAATGGCAGCTTGTATCTGGTGCACTCTGAGTCCTACTTGCGGCTGTTACTGACCATGTGCAGTTGGACGTTCCCTCAAAAGAAAAACCCCTCCGTGGTGCTGGGCACACGCGAAGGGGCTTTGCGTCGGGACTGCAATCCCACAGCCAAGCTAATCCGAAGCTGGAAAGTGTACTAGCTCGTATTTACTCTTACTCACTCGCCTATGCAGGACCAAGGAGTGCTTGGTCCGACTGCCCCCCTGGTGCAGGTCTGGCCGTCTTAACCAGCTATTATATC
>NZ_JBAXGR010000270.1:0-1975 GCF_037139295.1 Aestuariivirga sp. | reverse complement strand
TCACCACCGGAGCCCTTGCCGAGGATGTGACCATCGGCCTTGCCACGGCCCAGACCGGTGGCCTCGCCGCTTTTGACCAGCCCTCGCTCGCCGGCTTCAAGATGGCAGTGGACGAAATCAACTCCGCGGGCGGTCTTGGCGGCAAGTACAAGATCGTCCTCGACATCAAGGACACACGCACCGACACGGCCGCCACCGTGCAGGCCGCACAGGAACTCGTCGCTGAGGGCGTGAAGGTGATGATCACCCCCTGCGACGCGGACCCATCGATCGCCGCAGGCCAAATCAGCCAACCGGCACAAATCCCCACGCTCACCTTCTGCGGCACCACGCCGACCATCACCGAAGCCGTGGGCGACTACATGTTCGGCACCTATCCCGCTGACAACGGCCAGGCAGCGCTGCTCGCCGACTACGCCGCCAAGAAGGGTTACAAGAACATCTACATCCTGAAGTCGCCTGACAGCGCCTATACGCTGCGCCTGCCGGAGTATTTTGAAGAGGTATTCAAAAAGAAGGGAGGCACCATCGAGGGCGAAGGCACCTACACCATGGGCCAGCAGGACTTCGGCGCCGAGGTTACCAAGATCAAGGCGCTGAACCCGCAGCCTGACGCCATCATGACCGCTGCCTATGAACCGGACTTCCCGGCTTTCCTGCAGCAGCTGCGCGGTGCTGGCGTGACGGCGCCGATCATCGGCTCCGACGGTCTTGACAGCCCGACCATCACTGGGCTGGGTGCCATCGCCAATGGCATCGTGCACACCACAGCGGGTTCGCCTGTCGCCGGCTCGAAGCTCGCCGCCTTCTATGAGAAGTTCAAGGAGAAGACTGGTGCGGCACCCGAGACTGTCTATGTCGCCACAGGCTACGAGATCCCCTACATCCTCGATGCTGCTGTCAGGGCAGCGGGTTCGGTCGACGGCCCAGCACTGCGCGACGCGCTGGCGAACCTCAAGGATGTCGAAGTGCTCACTGGCAAGGTGACCTATGCTGGCACTAACCGCATGCCGATCCGCGGCATCACCATCGTCGAAATCCAGGACGGCAAGCGGGCACCGATCCTGACCGCCACGCCGGACCCGGCCGACGTGCCGAAGCCCTGATGCCCGTCAACTCGCGAAAGAGGCCCAATGCTTGAGGTTGCCGACCTGAAGGTAAAGTGTCCGTCGTCAGATAATTTGAGACGTTTGGGTGCGTGATCAATACGCGAACTTCGCCCTGCCGCCAATCCCGAGGACTATGCCCCGGTCCGGACGATGTCGGCAGCCTTCTCGGCGATCATGATCACCGGGCTCGCTGTGTTGCCAGAGTTGATGCGCCGCATAAGCGCGCTCCATGCTACCATATTCATTAAGCGTTATTGGGATGCTGATGCCGTGAATGCATGGCCACCAGACCTCCACTATGGCGCTTCTGGTCCCCTAGACCTTCTTGGCAAGCGCTTCCGTCAACCGTCGGAGTGCTGCACTTGATTGGTTCTTGGGCACCTTAGCGCGGATGATCGCAAAGTCCTCGTCAGCAACCGCCGCCTGAAGTGCCTGCCAGAACTACGTCTGGCTCGTACACAAATAGCCTTTACCCGCCCCAATAACATCCGGCAGTTGCTCTGTGTTGAGAGTGGGAATGTCATTGAAGGGCCCGTCGAGCAACAAGCGTTGCGTTCCGTAGCCATCATTGTCGAGAAGCGCCTGGACCACCTTGGCGTTTTCGGTCGCGCCCTCCATCACACCCAGTGGATGCTTCTCGCCGTTGATGTCGATGCCCACCGCGCCGATCATCAGGAGGTTCTCATCGAGATGCATTCCATCGATCTGGATGACCACCAGATCGAGCTTCGCGAGGTCGGAAGACATCCAGTCGGTGAGTTTCTGCTGGGTCAGGGCGACAAACCGCCGGGAAACCGCTGATTTCGAAAGCCCCGAGCCATCTGTGGCCGGAACCTTCGCGTCCGGCAGACGCACCGCCCGGCCGA
>NZ_JBAXGR010000269.1:0-2015 GCF_037139295.1 Aestuariivirga sp. | reverse complement strand
GCCCTAGCCACCTTCTCAACTGCGCCGCCGGTCTTGTCCCCCAGGATCCAGCTGGCGACCGTGGTTGCGATGCCGAGCAGCAAGGGAACAAGAGGCATCATGCAGCCTCCAGAGTGATGCCGATCGCGGCGAGGGTCTTCGGGCCAGCTACGCCATCTGCGGCCAGTCCCCTTGCCTTCTGGAAGGCAATGAGGGCCCGCTCGGTGGCCGGCCCAAAGTCGCCGTCAGCGACGACACCAAGAGCGGCTTACGGCTTCTTGATGGCACCGCCCTTCTCTCGCCGGACGAGAATGCCATCGGCTCCACGGGCACGAGCTGCGAGAACCAGGCGACCGGCGTGTGCTCCCTACGTGCCATTTTGTGCTGGGTCTTGAACTCAAAATGCCTAGATATCTAACTCTCGGTCTGATCTCGTTTCAGGGGCGCAGGCCGAGCTACCGCGCAGGGCCGATCGGCTTCCGCCAACTGGCCACTGTTGCTATCGTCGCTACCGCAAGAATCGACGAGTAGGTTTAAAGCGGACTCGCGGCAAGGGTGGAGATAGAGATGTCTGGCATGATGGACACATTCCCAGCACCTGAAGCTCAGCAGGTGACGCTGGCGAACTGGCGGACGTCTCCGTACAGCCGCTGGGCCTTCCACCATGTCCGCGAGTTCATTCCAACAGCTGAGATCGCCCACGATCCGACCAGCATGCGCGCCTTGGCCAGCGCCCCACGTAGCCTGGCTGCGGTCAAGCTTGCAGATGCGTCTGGACGCACAATGACGCATACCGAGTTTGTGTTGGCATCGGATGCGGATGGTCTCGTCATTTTGCATCGCGGCCGGATCATTGCTGAGCAGTACGCCAATGGTATGACGGGCTGCTCGCCGCACATTTTGATGTCCGTTTCGAAATCGATGGTCGGCCTGCTGGCTGGCGTCCGGGAGGTTCAGAAAGAGTTGCGCCCGGAGCGACCGGTGACCGATCTGGTTCCGGAAGTGGGGAAGGGCTCCTACGCGGGCATTTCCATCCGCCATCTTTTGGATATGCGCGCGGGCATCGTCTACGACGAGAACTACGCGGAGACGGGCGGTCCCATCGTCGAATACCGCAAAGCGATGGGTTGGAATCCGGTCGAGCCGAACGATCGACCGGCAGATGTTCGATCATTCCTCGCCACACTCAATGAGCCGTCTCGACCGCACGGCGGTCCCACCAATTACGTGTCGCCTGGAACCGACCTGCTGGGCTGGGCGATAGAGCGCGCGACGGGACAGCGCTATGTAGATGTGTTCTCGGAACTCTTATGGCAACCGCTCGGGGCCGAGCGCAGTGCCGACATCACCGTCGACCGATTGGGTGCGCCGCGTGCGGCCGGCGGAATGTGTATGGCAACGCGAGACCTCGCGCGCGTCGGGCAGCTGTTGGTGGAGGGCGGCGCACGAAGCACGCGGCAGATCGTGCCGGAATCCTGGATCGCAGATCTCGAGCAGGGCGGCGACCGCGATGCTTGGGACAAGGGCACTCTCGCTCCTTACTTTCCGGGCGCACCGATGACGTATCGCGCAAAGTGGTATGCGGATCACGGACCGCGTGGACCGCTGCTGTTCTGTCTCGGCATTCACGGACAGAATCTGTTTGTCGATCGGCGGCGCGAACTGGTGATCGCCAAGTTTTCCTCACAGTCCATCGGCCTCGACGCCGAGAAGATGGCGCTCACCTCGCGGTGGGTCCACGCGGTACGGGATTTTGTTACGGGCTAACTCACAGAGGTGGCGGCATTCGTGTCGGCGAAATAGCCGGGTAACTACTGCCCTTCCTCGATCTCGGCCTCGCTAAGACGCCCCTCGAATCCCTCTCCACCATCTTCCCCGTATGCATACGGCGACCATGACCTTCGCCCGCCTCTGCCTGCGCAAAACTCCTAAAACCCCAGCAAGCGTAGCGTCTCTGACGCCGCAGTCATACCCGTTCGGTCAAAGAATTGATCCGGCCGACGCGCTATCACGCCGCCTCTCGATGATAATAGCGC
>NZ_JBAXGR010000268.1:0-2034 GCF_037139295.1 Aestuariivirga sp. | reverse complement strand
GGCATGCTGTCTCCGCTGTAGACGATGCCTGATTCCAAGCTCGTTCGGTTAGGCAACTGCACATCGAAGGATATGACGAGAACCGTATTGCTCGTTTGAGAGACTGCAATATTACTGATCGTGAACGCTCCCGTGTAATTGGGAACGTAGGTATTCTTGGTCAAGCCATAGTTAAGCCGAGCTCTCTGGATGACTGCATCATCATCATAAAGGTGGATCACCGCCTTCACAGCATCGGAGGTAGTATTCACCTTGGCCTCATCAGCTATCGGCCTCTCGACTCTCAACCGCATTTCATAGGCTTCAGTTACCAGTCTCAAGCCGAATGAATTGAGTTCATCCAGTGATAGGCCCGCCAGTGCTGAGGGAGACGTGTTGTAGACGGCCTGCGCCGCTGACCAACCTTGCGTAGCGGACACAGCAAGCGTGTTAATTGCAAGGAAGATGGATAAGCACAGCGATTGCGCAAGCCTGATCACCAAACGTACTCCTATTTAGAGTCAGAGATGTTGGATAACATCTACCAACGGACGTGTCGATACGCGGAGACCGCGAATAGGATAGGCCCACAATGTACACTCTTGCATTGTCCGCAGGGTGCAAGAGCTGTTGTCGGGCCAGGAACGATTTCCATTGCCGCCTCGGCGCCGCTCCACCCACGTGCTACTCATCGCGGGCGTCGTTCAAGGCTAGAGCAGCAGCTTCCCAGGCTGCATGTTGAGGGTTCCATTCTAATGACAAAGCCACGGATGATACGCATCCCCAACACCTGATGTCCCGAAGGCAACACACCACGAGGACTTCGGGGCAGTACGCCCGGCACGCAGCCGCCCCCTTGCTGTCGAGTGGTTGCTACTCTAGCGTCTGATCCGTCGTCGCTGTAATTTATTGGTAGAATCACCGCCTTATCAGGCCTGCGAGCCGCAGTGGCTTGGTGAGTGCAGTCAAGTTTAAAGCCATAGGGGCGTTGTTCATGAGATCAGTATTTCTCGCGGCCATAGTTTCTTTGAATGCGCTGAGCGCTCCAGCCAATGCAAACACTGTTGTTGACTGGCGATGGCTGAATGGCACGACATGGTACGTCCCGACCTCCGGGCTACCGGCCTACACGTACACCCCTCTGAACAACACTCTAACCCCGGTACAAGATCAGACTGTCTACACGATCACTGGGTACAGAAATGGATATTTCTGGGGTCGAACAGCCGGACAAATAGATACAAATGATATTTCCTGCATGTCTTTGGTCGGTTCCGTGACACCTGAAGGGAAAATCTACCTGACCTTCACGCCGTTTCCATTTAGCCCCGGAGACGAGCGGACCATCGGCGTTGGCACGATGGTGCGAAAAGCTGGAAAATGGATGATGCAAAACCAAATGTCGACCGGCTCGCCCAGCCTTCATATTGGCCATTGGGCTTACATGGTTCAGACAAAGCCCAATACTGCATCCTGGTACTCTCTTCCCGGCGTCGGCGTGTCGGTACCAGAGTTCATGAAGGATTGCCTCGACGCTGCGCCTACAGCGCCACCGCCCTGAACAGATCAGTCCAGGTCACAGTTTTCATCCAGCGCGGATTTTCCAACGGTTGTCCCAGCTGCAACTTCTGTAGTCCTTGTTCTGTTGCATTAGCAGTGTGCGGGTAGCTCTGTGGCAAACGACGCTACCGCACCTACCCGTCACGTACGAAATACCATTAGCGGCGGATCCAGAGCGACCCGCAGATTGCCTATCTCCTCCTTACGCAGTCGCGGGCGTAGTTCAGTGCTAGAACGGCAGCTTCCCAAGCTGCATATCGAGGGTTCTATTTCTGTCGCGACACCTTTGGCCCTGCTCCACCGCAACATGTGCGCCTGCGTGTCATGGGCACCTGTGGGGATGGACCACAACAACGCGGACCTAACGAGTTAATGCGGTTGGCGATGGGATTTGCCTGCCTACTCTTTCGTATGTTATATATATATTTCAGTTTTATAGAGGTTCGCATCTTTATTCCGCATGGTGCGCAAACATCCCTGGCCATTGAGCATCGC
>NZ_JBAXGR010000267.1:0-2043 GCF_037139295.1 Aestuariivirga sp. | reverse complement strand
CAAGGCCCGCAAGCTTTTGCGGAAGGGGTTGAAGAGCGAAGAGCCTCAGGCACTGCACGAGGCACGGAAGTTCGTTGTTCATCACCTTCATCAGCTGCGACTTCTGCAAACCGGAAACGAGCGGCGCCTTGCCAAGCTGGAACAGCTCCGGGAGGCATTGGGTGATCTCAACGACCTGGATGAACTGGAGCAGCTCGCTGCCGGCACGGAAGTCACGAGCAAGGACGCCCGGCGCATACGAAAGGCGCGGGAACGCCTGCTCAGTCGTGTGGAACGGGCGGCCTCCCGTCTTTTCCGGCTGAAGTCGAAGTCCTTCGGAAAGCGGCTCGGCCATGCGGCGGAGGCACATTCTCCTCACAGCCCGAGTGCGCTACAAGCCGGGGAATGACTGCTCCCGTCTTCTCCTCGCCCCGCACCGCCATAACAATCGTCTTTGTAACCTTCGGCATCGCCATCGGCGCACTGGCGGGTTCGATGCCCTCTGTCATGCGGAATTCGGGGATCGATGCAGAGACCTTCGGACTGGGCCTCACGCTCTCGACCGTGCTGACAGTGGCCGCGATGTCGGTTGGCGGGCAGATTGCGCGGGTCGCCTCGAACCGTGCTGTGCTACTCGCCGTGCTGCCATCCTTCGCACTGTCGCTTGGCGCTTATTTGACGGCGGCATCACCCGTCTGGTTCTTCATCACCATCCCCATCATGGGATTGTGCTTCGGTCTGACCGACCTGTTCATGAATGCGGAAGCGGTGGCCCTTGAACACGACTTGAAGCGTCCGATCTTCATGACCTTTCACGGCGGCGTCTCGGCAGGCGTCGGTGTCATGGCTGTTGTGGCGAGCTGGCTTTCAACGCAATGGGGCACTTGGGCAGTAGCAATGGTCGCTGCGGTCATGTTCACTGTCTCATGGGTATTCGTGTACCAGGCGATTGCGCCTCGCCCGCTCGCTGTAGGTAGGGCGGCTCGTATCGGCACCCTGCCGAACAAGACCCCCCTCATGTTGCTCGGGATAGCGGCTGGCCTCATCATTGCAGCTGAGACGGCGGCGCTGTTGTGGTCAGCCAAGCTGCTTGACGAAATTGCCCCCTCACTTGCCGCAATTGCCGGCCTTGGGGCGGCTTTCTTCGGGGTCTGCAACGCTGCAGTCCGCTTTCCCGGAGACCGCATGCGGTCCCTCCTTGGTGAGATGCCTTTAATGTTTGGCTCGCTCGTCGTTTCGATCTGCGGCTTTGTTGCTCTGGGGCTGTCAAGCTCCTTCGTGGTGAGCGTTACCGCCTTCGCGTCTGTCGGTTTTGGACTGGCGTTATTGATCCCGACGATCTTCGCCATGTCAGCAAGGCTCGTGCCTGAGAACCGGGCAGGTGCCTTGAGCTTCGTGTCGCTGCTCACCGCCGTACCTCGGATCATGGCTCCGTTGGCCTTCGGGATGGTGGCTGCGCGGCTGGGCATTGCCTTCTCCTTCGGCCTTGTCGCCGTCGGGCTCCTTGCTTCTCTTGGCCTGATCCTCACCTTCAAGAGGAAGGGTCACGGTATCTGAAGGCGATAACAGGCTCGGGGCAAGATCTGAAAGGCGGAAAATCCTCTGCTCTCATCCATTCCCAAACAGACGAAGAGGGAGACAAGTTCCGATGGGTCCATTGGGTGCGCCCCACAAACGCCAAAACCCCGCTGAGCATTTCTGCTTGGCGGGGTTTTGGTTATTGAGAATGTGAATGAAGGTTTTTCTCTGTTCTTTGCAGGCCTGGCAGCGACCTACTCTTCCGCGTCTTAAGACGAAGTACCATTGGCGCTGGGGCGATTTACGGCCGAGTTCGAGATGGGATCGGGTATGGACGCCCCGCCAGAGCCACCAGGCCGGCGAAGAACAGAGGGATGAGCACATAGGGTTTTTGCTGGCGCGAATGGGGCAAGCCCCAAGCGCGCTGTTTTGCTGGCGCGAATGGGCAAGGCCCAAGCGCGCTGTAGCTGGCGCGAATGGGCGAGTGCCCAAAGCGCGCTGATTTCAGCAGTCTTTCTCATAAGATCAGATGTCCTGGTTGGACAT
>NZ_JBAXGR010000266.1:0-2059 GCF_037139295.1 Aestuariivirga sp. | reverse complement strand
CGGCCTTACGTCCGCATGATCGTTGACAGGCTTTTTCCGGCACTTCCTGTTCTTTCTCATATCGAAATTTCCCGGGGTGTGTCGGTGGAAGTTATCGCGTCAATGTCATGACCGGTGCACTGGAAGCACAGATTCTGGCTCTTTTTCTGCTTTTCTGCCGTATCGGCGGCTGTCTATTGTTGGCCCCCGGCCTGTCCAGCCCCCGCGTTCCGGTACATGTGCGCCTGTTTGTGGCTGTTGCCATTACGGCAGGTCTCTCACTTCTCCTGATGACTGAGATGTTGCAGCGTCTTTCAGTCGTGCAGAAGGATGAACAGGTCTTTCTCATCGTCAAGGAAACATCAGTCGGACTCGTGATCGGACTATTGTCCCGCTGCTTTTTTCTGGCGCTACAGTTCGCAGCAACAGCCATCTCAAACTTTATCGGCTTGTCCGGAATTCCCGGCATACCTCTTGAAGAAGGCGACACCGGATCACCCCTGGCGACGTTAGTGTCATCAGCTGCGATCACGATCATTTTTGTGATGGGATTGCATATGGAACTATTGCGCGCGCTGATTGATTCTTATGGCGTGGTGCCCTTGGGTGTGACCATCTCTCCGGAATGGTTTCTCTCCAATCTACTGCATGCACTTGGCGAGACTTGGCTTCTGGCGCTTCGCCTATCTGGTCCGTTTCTGGTCTATGGTGTGATTGTGAATTTCGCACTTGGACTTGGAAATCGCTTCGCCCAACAAATCTCAGTGTATCACGCCACGAGCGGTGCGGTCATGCTTGGTGGGTTTCTGCTCTTCTACTTGGTGTGGGTTGATTGGATGGCGGTTTTCACAAGTGATTATCGCACATGGCTTCTGAGGGGTGGATTTTGAAGGACGAAACTGCACGCCTCGTGAGGCTTTGCTCGACACAGATGGAACGAGCACGCCTTCTTGAGGCTCGTGTCATTTCAGCCCGACAGCAGATGGATGAACTCGAACAGACAATAGGTGGCACAGTCGCAGCGCTTGATCGCGCGGGTGGAGCTGGACTGATGTTTTACGCCGCTGCCATGCGGAGGCTGGCTGATCTAAATCGTACCAGGGAGTTGCGTAAAAAGGCTCTCGACGACTTGACCCGTAAACTGGTGAAAGCAAAAATCAGCCAAGATGTGCTGGAGCGACGCGTGGGCGCCGTGAGATTAGTCGAAGAGCGCAAACTTCTGGAGGATGAAACGAGAGAGAGTGCATTGCTCCTTAAAGCTTCAGGCAAGCATATTGTGATGAAGTAACTGGACTTCAGGAGCCAAAAAATGGCGGTTAGTTTACCCTCAGACCTTGTTTTCGATGTGATGAGGAATGCCGATCCAGTGCGGCACAGCGTGGCCTTAGCCAAGCTGCGGTCCGCCGGGCATGATTCGGGTGCTGCATTCGCCAGCGCAGTGAAGAATGCCGAGGAGCGGTCAGGACTACTGGGAGTTTCGGGTGATTTGGGCACCGGTGTGGGTTTGCTGGCGCCCCATCCCAACGCCATTCACGACGCTGTTGACAATTCCACGGCCTATCAGGGATTCGAACGCATGGTGCTGCGCAACCTCTTCGAGACCCTACTTCCGGATGAGCAATCCGGTGCTTTTGGGGAGGGACCGTCGGCAGGCATTTGGCGGTCGATGGCCGCAGATCAGTTCGCTGGAATCTACGCGGAGAATGGCGGTATCGGATTGGCCGCGATGTTGACTTCCGGTGGTGGGGAGAAAGGACCTCGCCGCGAAATTCAGTGGCCGTATTTCAGTATGGCTGAGATCGGTACGGTGAGGGGTTAAGAGATGAGTTTGGCGCCTGCCAGTGGAATGTCTTCCGTCGTTCCCGCGCTCGTAAAACTCATCGAGGCTGTCGAGGAGGAGAACGGGGCGCTTCAGCATCTTCATCTCATCTCCCATGTTGGGTTCACGGATCGCAAGAACCAGGCGTTGCGGGAGTTGATGGCCGCTCAGCGGAGGGAGGCGTTTGCATCTACGGCAGTTGAACTTCACCCCATGTTGCAACGACTCTCGGAGGTCTTGAAGAGGAATTCAACTCTTTTG
>NZ_JBAXGR010000265.1:0-2068 GCF_037139295.1 Aestuariivirga sp. | reverse complement strand
TGGACAGGAGTTCAGAGCATCCATCATTCAAAGCGAACGATAAAGGTATTTGAACTGAATACCCGCACCATGTGATGTTTTGGGAGGCGTATGGCGAGCCAAATAGCGGGCTCCTTCGCCACGCACCAACAATCGCCGCCAGTTTTTCCAGTCTATTTGTTCAACCATGGGCATGAATTGCGAAAGCGGTGGATCGTTTTTATCTGTTAAAGGATTTGGGTCGACTGACAGGTAATCCCTGGACTTTCTGGTGAGACCTCTCTCGTATTCTGAGTGTTAATTGTGTAAATTCTGGCTTCTGTTTACAGGCCTTAGGTCGTGTCCCCAGGCGTGGTGTAGCTTCTGACGGTGAAGCCGTTCGCGAAGCGCGCCCACAGGGAGCGCTGTAGCGAGCGAACGGCTTTCGGTGGTCACCGGGGTTTCCGGTAGGGTCTGGTTGCGACCTCAACCCCAAGACCGGAGAACCACCGATGACCGACGACATAATGAACCTGCGCAGCCTTCTGGAAAAGACGCCTGATGCCGATGTGCTACGCGAGATGATCGGCTTTGCCGCTGAGAGGCTCATGGAGCTTGAGGTAGGCGCTCTCACCGGGGCTGCCCCCGGCGAGAAGAGCCCGCTGCGGCTTGCCCAACGCAACGGCTACCGCGACCGGGACCGGGAGACCCGTGCCGGGACGGTGGAACTGTGCATCCCGAAGCTCAGGAAGGGCTCCTACTTCCCGGGCTTCCTCGAACCACGGCGCATGCAGGCTGTGGAACGTTGCGCGGGTTGAATGACGGGATGGTTCAGATCGCCGCCGCCCTCAACGGGCGCGGCATCGTGGGCAAGAGGGGCGGCGAGTATCACGCCTCAACAATCAAGGCGGTGTTGGAGAACGATCTACACGTCTAACAAGTTGGACGAAGCGCAGGGCCGCCTTGCTGACCTCGCGGGACATCACTGCCTGATAAGCAATGAGCAGATGCTGCCCGCGGTGCACGCCATGAACAGGCAAGGGCTCGCGACCTCCCCGGCCTGCGTGTAAGCCAACTTCGGAACCTAGCCCGACACGACGAACGATATGATCTCGGCGTTAACGACTTGATGGAAGTCTGACTTCGTCGTCATCATACGGTCACAAGTTCTCTGCAATCCAAAACGATCAGCCTATCGTATCGATAGTAGCTTAAAATAAATGAGGGCGATGATGAAGAAGTTGTTTCTTGCCGCAGCAATGGTAGTGGCCCTTGCCGCCCCTGCCCTCGCCAACCAATGCCCCACGCTGATGGTTAAGATTGACGATGCGATGAAAACGACCACCGTAGACGAGGCCACCAAAGCCAAGGTGATGGAGCTTTACACCAAGGGCAAGGCCGAACACGAAGCCGGTGACCATGCGGCGTCGGAGAAAGATCTTGATGAGGCCATGAAGCTTCTGGGCATCTGACGAGCCGACGTGCATCCCCGCCTCGTATCGAGACGATGGATTACCGCTGCCTGCACGATCATCCACCGGTATAGCAGGTGCTGAGCGGAAGTTTGCCCAATTCTCGAAATCCATACAGTGAGTATGGGGACTAGCTCGGTCGGCACACGTGATGTTGTCGACCTTGTCTCTACAGCCAGAAGTTTGCCTCCCGGCCAGTCCGCTTCATAGCGGCATGTGCGATGGCGAACCTGTGCTCTTCTCTTGATCAGATTGGAATAGCTCACAATGACAACGACCCTTCACGACATCGTCGACACGGCAGTCGCAGCTGGCTCCTTCAAGACGCTCGTCGCAGCGGTAACAGCAGCGGGACTAGGCGAAACGCTCAGGGGCGCAGGACCGTTCACGGTGTTTGCACCGTCGGATGATGCCTTTGCCAAGCTGCCCGCCGGTACCGTCGAAGAACTCGTCAAGCCCGAGAACAAGGCCAAACTCACCGCCATCCTCACCTATCATGTGATGGCAGGCAAGGTAATGGCGGCGGACGTTTCCGGTAAGAAGCTCGAGCCCACCACCGTGAACGGCGCAGCACTCCACGTTGATGGCACGTCCGGCGTCACGGTCAATGGCGCCAAGGTGACGACAGCAGACATCAA
>NZ_JBAXGR010000264.1:0-2078 GCF_037139295.1 Aestuariivirga sp. | reverse complement strand
AAGAAGCCGCGGGCTCTGCGCGACGATGACCAGGCCCAGCGTGACGCTGCGGACGGGGCGCACGATGCGGCTTTCGGATCGGAGGTAACTCCACGAGCTGGCAAAACGCCGACCCCCATTTCAGTTTCTGGCGGCGCCGAGGCGGGCCACTTCATGTGCCGCCTGATGGCGACGGCACCCGAAGAGCGGCATGGCTTGATCGCGGGCTTCTTGCTGGGCGAACTGCAAGACTTGCTTAGCCTTGCATCCCTGCCTGACCCAAAAACAAGTTTTCTTGATCTCGGTATGGACAGCCTCCTGGCTGTTCAATTCTTCAATCGTCTCGCGAGCGATGCTGGCTCATCGACGACACTTCGCAACACAGTTATCTTCGAGTATCCATCGGTCGATGAGCTCGCCCGGTATCTCAGTGAGAACCTAAAGACTGGCGTACCGAACGCCGTTTCCTCCGTCGGTTACCGACCAGTCATCAACTACGGATCATCAAGCCTCAAGAAGCCATATACGCTGTGTTGCCTTCACGACATCACCGGGCAGGCGTTTGGGTATTCCAATCTGATCTCTCCGCTTGATGATCTTGCGAGTGTGATAGGCATTCAGAGCCCTAGTCCGATGGACGGCCAATCGTCATTCGACACGTATGGCGATATGATCGAAGCCTATTCGCATGCGATTAAGGTTGAGGTTGAGGACGGACAGCCGCTGGTGCTGCTCGGTTGGTCCATGGGAGGGGTCATCGCGCATGATCTTGCATGTTGTCTCAGCAGAGAGGGCCGCAAGCTTGATGGACTAGTCATCCTCGATGCACCTTCTGAGTCAACTGAGATGGAACAGCTTTTACATCGGCTGATGGCGCTGGACGATTCTGCTGCTATCGAGAGGGCTCGAGAGCTTTTTCTCGTGTGCCGTGATTTCGAAGAGTTCATCATCAATCTGGCCGACGGGCAACTGGGTGTTGATGCAGGTGGGTCCGACCGGTTGAAGCATGCTGCCTTGTTGCTGCCTGGGTGGACTAATCAGCGGCGTGCCGTGGACCAAGTGAGTGAATCGCAACTCGAACCACTTCTCCGCATGTTTCATCGCAACATGCTCCTGATGAGCGAAAGATCCGGTATTCCCAATGGGTACTTCCCTGGCCCGGCGTTCTTGATCCGTGCCCTTGAAACCCAGGATATGCTCTCTGGTCAGACTCTCGGATGGGACAACTACTGTGACCGCGTAGACGTCAAAGACGTTCGGTTTTCCCACGTCAGTCTTATGGGCAAGCAGGCAGCTGCTGCTATTGGCCGAGCGATTGGGAATTGGCTTGAGACACTTAAAAGTTATGAAATCTAATCATGTTTTGGGGGAGTCAGACAAAGAGCCAGTGGGGCCCGGAGCAATAACCGACAGTCATGCTCGTAGGGGGAAAGAAAAAGGCGGCGTATCCGGCTGTGGCATGTTCACCAACAGCAGCCAGCGACGGGGCCGACAGGATGCGCCACTCATGCGAAGCTTTACGGTTCGCGGATCGAGTCGTCCATCAGATCGCAAGCGGTCGAAAAGACGGGATCGCCAAGAGGAGAGCGAGGCAGTCAGGAGTGAGGCGGTCGCGTCGGCAATCGCCGAGGATGGCCGCAGCGCCTTCGACGCATATGTCCGTTCACTTGCGGAGGAGCCGCCCGTTCGAGGATTTGATTCCGTGGCTCTACCTCAGGAGACTCTCGGCGGGCGAGTTCCCGGAGGCCCTACAGGCCTTGCTCAGGGGTTCAGCCCAACGTCGTCGTTTGACTCAGACTGCGTGTAACTGCCTCTCGAAGGTCCGGGAAGCCCTGCGACGTCCCGGCGGAGCACTGGGGCCACGTGCGTACGAACAACCCCATCGAGAGCACCTTCTCGACGATCCGCTTGCGGCATCACCGCATGAAGGGCAGCGGCTCGAGAAAGGCTAGCCTTGACCTGCCCCCCTTCAACGGCACCACTTTCAGAGGGAGTTGCGCTACCCGCCGATTCCTGCAGCGACACTCACCTCTGTCTTGGCTTGGGCTGATCGGCTTGCGTCTGCATGGCAAACGCATGGGCCGCTCGGATCGTGCGCA
>NZ_JBAXGR010000263.1:0-2091 GCF_037139295.1 Aestuariivirga sp. | reverse complement strand
AAACAGTCGAGGTGGCGCGGTTTATCGGAACGCCACAAGTTGAGATTCTCGAATGCGTCATCGATCGGAGCAACGAAAGCAACACCATTTTGCGCTGCGGATCAGCAAGTCTTCCAATAACCGCCCGCCAGGCAGTCGCTCTTGGCGCGAGGACTGAAAAGATCCTAGTAACAATACGCCCCGAATATGTGACGATTGGTGGTCAAGGAACATCCGCAATCATCAGGGATGTGCAGCCGATCGGACCATCGACACTTGTGAATCTAGGTTGGAAGGGGGGCGCGATCATGGCCCGGCTGAACGGTATCGTTCGGCTGACAGTGGGCAAAACCGCGCATTTTTCCATCGATCCGATACAACTTATGTTTTTCGATAAAGAGAGCGGTCGGCGTATCAAAACAAAAAGCTAACGTCTCTCATCTTCTGTGTCATTGATAGCTCATAAAAACCGCTCTCTGAGGTAGCCATTCAAGAATCGCCCCTCCGGGTCAAGCTGACGGCGGCGAGAGACGAAATCCTGGTAGCGGGGATAGATTTCCTCAATACGTTCTCTGCCAAGACTATGGAGCTTGCCCCAGTGAGGCCGGCCGCCAACCTCGGCAAAGATCGCCTCACAGTCACGAATGAAGTTCCAATAGTCCTCGCCCGCCCCGCCGGCAACTGAGACCATGGCAGTCTTGCGCGCATAGTAAGGGCTCATCCAAATATCGTCCGCGGCGACAGTCCGATACTCGACCGGAAAGATCTGATCGGGATGCTTGGTCTGAACAAGTTTTCGGATGGCACGGAAGACGTCCGGTCCACTCTCATATGGTACTGAATATTCGCACTCATTGTGGTTCGGCATGGGTATTGAACCCGGGAAGATGCGATAGCTCGGACCGATCAGTTCACCGCGTTTGCCAGCAACAGTTTCGGGGGAAGCTGCCGTGACATTCAGGGTACGCATCTCGCATACGTCCGCCGATTTGCGTGTTCGGCCGAGCCCCAGAGTATCAGGAAGGCTAAAGAGGGATGCCGAGTGTGCATTCGGACACCAGAAGATGCGGACGCTGCGATTCTCCCGGCACAAGCCATCCAAATCATCGAGGCACTCATCGAAATCAGCACGCCAAATCCTGTCGTGGAGATCGAAGGCTGGGACCAGCTTCATTGTGATCGACAGAATGATGCCAAACATACCAAGCGAAACCTTTGCGGCGCGTAGCGTGTCGGGATCATTTTCCTCCGAAAGATTGAGGATCTTCCCGTCCGATCCAGCAAGCCGCATGGCCGCGATTGGCCCTGCAAGGCATTGAATATTGTCGCCGCTACCATGGGTTCCGGTAGAGATTGCGCCAGATATGGTCTGCAGATCTATGTCGCCTTGATTGGGAAGCGCCCAGCCGGCAGCGCGTAGTGCCGGACCGACGTCGCAGATTCTTGTGCCGCCACGCAGTGACACGTGTCCGCGCTCCGCGTCGATCGCTTCGATACCGGTCAACCGTTCGGCAGAGACCAGAACGCCGTCTGTGGCGACAATGGGTGTATAGGAATGACCCGACCCCACGACCCGCACGGTGAGACCGTCGCGTGCCGCGATGTCAACAACTGCACATGCCTCCTCGTCACTACTCGGCATCGCGAAATGTCCGACGCGCGAAACTTGGTTGCTAACCCAGTTGCGCCAGATCAGAGATGGTCCGAGCGCGGAAGAAGGTGCTTGACTGGTTAAAGGCATCACTCAGCTCAATTTTTCAGATAAGCATGTAGTGTGCGATGGACACTGACTTGATGTCAATCGGCGTTGAACTCTGCCCCCTGATCGGCGCCCAATAGGGTCGTGCCCCGGGGCGTGGCTCCGGAACTTATTGTCATTCTGTCCCACCGAGAACAGAGGAGATCTACGACTTGATTTGTGCAGTGTCCTCAATCCGACTGCGACACGCACACGTCAATGCCTTGGCAGGTCAGTGAAGCTGCTTACCAACGCCCGGTCTTGCCAACAGAGCCAATTCGCGCAAAACTTCGCTTCACACTCGGAAGGTACCATCTATTTCAAAATGACTGTCAATCCACAAGACATCAAAGCATTCCCCACGGTCTTTGGCC
>NZ_JBAXGR010000262.1:0-2094 GCF_037139295.1 Aestuariivirga sp. | reverse complement strand
ACTCCGGAAAAAGGCTGAAGCCGAGGGATTTTCGGATCGCGTTGTATGGAGAGGCTCGCTTCCGAACCAGCAGATATCGGCAATGCTTCGCGCGTGCGATCTGCTTGCGCTTCCCAGTCGATTCGACGGATGGGGCGTCGTCGTGAACGAGGCGCTTGCCGTGGGCACGCCCGTTGTCTGCTCAGATGCTTGCGGCGCGGCAGATCTCGTCGCGAAGCCCGTCTTGGGCCAGGTCGTTTCCGCCCGAAGCATCACACATCTTACCGAAGCGATCCGGGATCGCATTCATTTAGGGCGGACGAACAGTACGACACGGGCAATCATTCGCGAGCATGCCCGCCAATTCGCCCCTGCGAGCATTGCGAAATACTTCGTCGACATTGTCGGTTCCGTATGCCGACAGACCGAAGCACCATCCGTGCCATGGCGAAACATGGGGCCATGCCGTTGAACATTCTCTGGTCTGGCCCGCTCCAGTCGAGCGAGGCAATGATCCGCGGCACGGCGCCTCATCCCGCGACCATGCGATGGCAGCGCATGTTTATTGGCGGGCTACGCGAAGCAGGGCATCACGTGCGCTGGATCGGGCACGAGCCTCACCGGACGTGGCCCTGGGGGCCGCTGCGTGTGTCAGCTGCCAGCCAGGCGGATATGCACGAAATCGACCCGGAAGGCACCCAAGTTTGCTACACGAACGTGAGCCGGTTTCGCAATCGGTCCCTGCGTTGGGGCTACCGCCGGGCCACGCTGGCGGCAATCCGTGCCGCACGCCCCGACGTCGTGGTCACCTACAACGCCGATCCGTGGATGCAAGGTGTCGCCGATGCCGCCGTAGCGGAAATGGTGCCGTGGGTGCCCGTTGTTTTGGAGTGTTCGCATGACCCGTTATCTGACGGATGGCATGCGTTTAAGCGTGCCACGACTCGGGCGCACGGCGTGGCATTCATCTCGCATTGGGCGTACACCCATGCGCCCGGCGATCGGAAATATCTTTTGGCCGGCGCGATCATGCCGCGGGCTGTCGCTCCAGCGTTTCTCATTAAGGCGCGCGCGCCGCTCCTTCTCTATGCGGGCGCTCACTCCCGTGCAGGCGGTATCGACCGCCTCATTCGGGCGCTACCGCTGTTAAAGACCGCTGGAGTGCGGCTGTTGATCACGGGCCAAGGCAAGGGCCTCGATCGGGAAATCACTCGCGCTTGTGAGACCGCCCCCGGCGTCGAGGATCTCGGCATGGTAACAGACGACCATCTTGCCGAGTTGGCTTCCGAAGCGCACGTACTGGTGAATCCGAGGCCACTGAACTTTGAAGCAAACCGAACAAACTTTCCCTCAAAGCTGCTGGATTATCTCTCGTACATCCGCCCCGTCGTCAGCACTCGCACAGATGGAATTGGTCCAGGCTACGACGACCTAGTACACTTTACGGCAACAGATGAACCGTCCGATATCGCCAAAGCTATCGACGATGTCCTGCATATGGATGATCATGAACGGGATCGATGGATGCAACGCATAGCCGCTGCCGTGGATCAAATGACGCCACGGCGTGCAGCTGACGACTTCACTTCATGGCTCATACGGATGGGTATCGACAAGTCGCCATGGCAACGGGTTACAGCCGCTGTAACGTGAGACCTACGCCGTTCACTGGTAAGGGTCCCTGCTGACGTGCGACTTTTTTACGTCCAGCACGCGGGTACCCCAGGCGGCTCGGTTGTGAGCCTGCGCTACCTTGTCGAGGGCATGATCGGGGCAGGGCACGACGTCGCCGTAGCCATGGTGGAACCCAACGGCGAGGTGCGGAAGATCTACGAGGGCCGTGGAGCGACAGTGTTCGACACCCCGGAAATCCCTCTCTTTCGTCACACGACGGCGGGCTGGGCCCGGCTGGGTGATCCCCGGGCCTGCGTCTATCAAGCCCGGGCGTTTGCCAAACGACCCGCGGGCGTGGCCCGGGTGCGACACTTAATCGATGCCTGGAAGCCCGATATCGTGCACCTCAACAGCGTCACGCTAGCGTTGTTGACCAACGGCCTGCGCGGTTGCGGGGCGCCTCTGGTCTGGCACGTCCGCGAGTCGCCGGTGCAGGGGTAC
>NZ_JBAXGR010000261.1:0-2111 GCF_037139295.1 Aestuariivirga sp. | reverse complement strand
GTCACCGGCGACTTGTCCATGATCTCGGCCACGGCATTCATGTCGAAGTCGGAGGCGACGCGGCGGACCTTCTTCAGCGCCTCCTGGACGCCAACGTTGACGACGAAGGTGCGGGGCTTCACCAGGTGGCCGGAGGCGATGAGTTCCGCGATGCGTATCTGATCAGCGACATTGTCGAACACATCCCGCAAGCCTTGGCGGTCGCCACGGTTGGGTGTCGCGGTGACGCCGAATACCTTGGCAGACGGATTGAGCTGCAGGGTGCGGTCGATAATGCGGCGGTAGCTGTCAGCCACCGCATGATGCGCCTCATCGATCACGAGGAGGTCGAGCGTCGGCATGCCGTCGAGGTTGGCCGGCCGCGACAAGGTCGGGACCATGGCGAAGGTTGCCTGGCCCTCCCACGATTTCTCATGGGCATCGACCACGGAGGTGGTGATGGCCGGGTTGACGCGCCCGAACTTGGCGCGGTTCTGCTCGGTCAGCTCGTCGCGGTGAGCGATGATACAGACCCTTGCCGCGGTCTTCCGGATGATGTCGCCTGCAACGGCGGAGAGCAAAATCGACTTGCCACATCCGGTTGGGCCGATGCCAAGCGTGTTGTTGTGGGTGTCAAGCGCAGCAAGGCTGCGCTCGACGAAGAGTTTCTGGCGGGGGCGAAGCATCATGATGACGGCCTCACTTCGCCCAGGTGGGGCGCACGCCGCCGGACTGCACCGGAGCCGGTGCAGACTGGGGCTGGTGATAGGCAGGCTGCTGCGCATGCGGCGCGGCGGGCGCATAGACCTGCTGCGCAGGCGCGGCGTAACCTTCCTGCGGCTGGGGTGCTGCGGGTGCATAAGCATGCTGCTGGGTCGGGGCGGCATAGACAGGCTGTGCAGGCGAATAGCCCACGGGCGCCATTATGCCGCCCATGATGGCGGCATATTCCTTGTGGTCGTGCGTCACGGCCTGGCGGATGTCATTCTTGTCCTGGCCATTGCTGTCGGTGCCGACATCGATGCGCGCGACGAACTCGATTCCATCGATGTCGGCGAAGCTGGAGATGCGCCGGGCATTCTGTGCCTCGGGCGAGTTGTCCTTGTCGGACAGCCCGCGCGATGAGTTGAGCATGCCGCGCATGAAGCCCCGGCCCATGTTGCCCCAGTCGGGACCCTTCGGGCTGTAGAGCCCGATCATCGACCATATCTTGCGCTTGGCGTACTGGCCCTCGAGCACCGTGTACTCGACGTCGAGATAGACCGCACCGCTGGCGCCGCGTTTGGCATAGCCGCCGGTCCAGCCTTGTGCCGGGTCGCTGAAGCCGCCGGGGCGGATGGTGAGGCGCACCCTGGCGATGGTGCCCTTCGGGATCAGGTTCGAATTCTGCCTGGCGTCATTGAAATCAGTCCACGTGTTTGTCATGGTTCATGCCTCCTTGGGCGTCACTTGATTGTTCAGGGGGACGGCAACCAGAGAGGCGGTGCGATCAAACTCCATCCTCTCGGTTGCCGGTTTTGCGGGGCCGCCGATCTTGGCGAACAGGCGGCCGAGATGAGGCTCCTCGATCATGTCGAGGCGACCTGATCTGTCCTTGGCGGGATAGCCATGGGGATTGAACGTGTGGCAGACGAAGGCGCGGTAGGACTTGCCTTCCTCGTCCTTGATCTCGGTGAGGGTCAGAACCTCATCGACGATGCCGGGCAGTTCGAGCCCGGTCTTCGTGCCCTCGATCTGGGGCACGTAGATCTTGCGGTTGAAGTCATCGAACTTCTCGTCGAGCACGCCGACGAAGACGATGTTCTTGGCGCGGGTGTGCTGGAGATGGACGAGCCACGCGATCATCTCGCGGCCGTGCAGGCCATAGGTTCCCCTGAGATCGGGCTTGCCGGTCTTGTCGGAGACGGCCTCGGGCTGTCCGCCGCACCACTGGAAGCAGAGGCGGCCCGCGACGGTGATCGAGTCGATGAACACCGTCTCGTAGCGCTCGAGCACTGAGGGATCGCCGAACTTCTGGCAAACCGCGTCGTAATGCGCCTGGCTGTAGGGCTGGTCGTCACGCAAAGCCGGGTTCGGCCCGCCGATGAAGGCGGCGAAGTCGCGGCATTCCTGCCATGTGCGCGGCCGGATGG
>NZ_JBAXGR010000260.1:0-2128 GCF_037139295.1 Aestuariivirga sp. | reverse complement strand
CAACGGCATCCACGGCGCGTGGTGGAAAACAGCTAAGTTATTGACAGCATGGCGCACCACGCGGAACAAAGACGCACACCTCTAAATTATTGAAATAGAGATATAAAAGTTAAAGTGCTGGACTGGCCTTGGAACGTGGCCACCCTTCTTAGTTCGGATGCCCGTCCTGGTGTGGCCTTCCCAACAAGAAGTTGGCCTGAGCACGAGCTGGTAGGAGGGCGTCGCGGTTGCGGTGGTGCTCATCGGCCTTGGCGCCGGGGCGTGTCTCGTGGCGAAGCGGCCCTCCTTCTGGATCGAGTTTCAGCACGATCCCCAGTTCCAGCAGCACGCATGATGCCGAGCGCTGCGCCAAACTCGGGCATGGCACTTGGTTTGTGCGTTCACGAAGCTCCGGCCCGGATGAAGGCGACGCTCTCTGCAATTTCTGATTCTAACGCTGTGCTGCGATGTACCGACGGTGCAAAGCATTCATAAGAGTAGGCGCCCGTATAGCCTGCCGCACTGAGGGCTGCGATCTGGGCTAGATTGCCCAGGCGCTCGTCTCCCGTGACCAGGATCCGGTGCTCATCCTGCATCTCGCGGACGTCCACCGAAGGATTGACAACACCCGAGATGTGAACGATGCCAGTCCATTTCGGGAAAAACTCCTGTTCGTTGGCGAGATGGTGGTGGAAGGTATCGTGCACGAGTTTGTACCGCGCATCACCTTCTACGGCCTTGATTGCTGCGATTGCCTCGCTCTTGTGTCGCAGCGAGGATGTAGGGAAACCAAGAGGCTCTACCAGGGCAATCAGGTCCGTGCCCGCGAGCATCGGGAGAATGCGCGAGAGTGCGTTGCGAAGCGCGTCGAGGCGCGCGTCATCGGATTCGGTTCGCCCGTCATTGGACGGTATCAGGGAAATGGTCTCCGCGCCGCTGGCCACGGCCTCGCCGATGAGGCGGGCGACCTTCTCCCGTATCTCGTCTGACCAGCGGTTGAACGCATAGACCTCGGACAGGCCCAGAAGCCGCATGCCGTTTTCTCGCACATAGGCACCTACGTCCTTGGGACTTTCGCCGTCGAAGAACGCCCGCTCGCACAGCCTCTTGTCACGCAGGTCATTGCGAAGTTCCACGCCTGAGCAGCCTAGGCGCTTCGCCAGCTGGATGAACTCCTTGCATGTCAGGCGAGGAGTGGTGATCTGATTGAGTGCAAATGAAAGCTTGTCTGTCACGGGACCATCCTCTTGTCTGCTGATCTGGTTGAGCGGGCTGAGGTCAACCAATGTCGATCATCACCTTGCCACCTTCCAGCTTCACAGCATAAGTCTTGAGGTTCACGCAGACCGGAGCGCCCTTTGCCTCACCCGTGCGGTAGTCAAAGCGGCCATTGTGCTTTGGGCACTCAATGATGTTGTCCATCACCAGCCCGTCCGCCAGGTGGATCTTCTCATGGGTGCAAAGGCCGTCAGTGGCATAGTACTCATCTTCGGGGGAGCGGTAGATCGCGAACGTGCGTCCACCGTGGTCGAACCGCATCACGTCCTCTTCTGCAATGTCGCCGACAGCACAGGTCTCAATCCACTGGGTCATCTTCGCGTGTTTCTCCTGCTACTCGGCGGCAAACATCTGGGCGGGGTAGTCCTGCGGCATCTGCCGCTGGATTGACCATCCTGGCTCACGCACCTGGCGCAGGATTGCCGGGATGATTTCACGATAGGCGGCGACGACGCTTGGGTAGGCGGGCGGGCAGTATGTCTTCATCTCCTCATGCAGTTCCGGCAGGCGATGATAGGGTACCATCGGGAACATGTGGTGCTCCACGTGATAGTTCATGTTCCAGTAGATGAAGCGCAGCACGGGATTCATGTAGACGGTGCGACAGTTGAGGCGATGATCCAGCACGTTCTCGGGAAGGCCGGTGTGCTGCGTGAGACCAGTCATCACATGCACCCATGCGCCATACATGGCGGGCAGGGGGCCGACCAGCAGCATCGGCAGGATCGAGCCGATGTAGATCGCGAAGGCAATGACGGCGAGGTGTATGGCAAGCCAGATGCGTGCCGTACGGTGGACCTTGGGGCGCTCCATCTTGGGGATGAAATCCGCTTCGTCAGGGGAAAGCCTGCCTGCCGCGTGCCGCAGCATG
>NZ_JBAXGR010000259.1:0-2148 GCF_037139295.1 Aestuariivirga sp. | reverse complement strand
TTACCGAAGTGCAACAGCCGGGCTGGGGTCAGCAGATATGGGATCGGGTTTCACCGTTCTGATGGATGGCGTTTGACATGGCAAGTTCCGGATCAACAGACAAAGGCGGAATGATCACAACAATTGTGAGCATTCTACTGTTGAGCCTCGTGGGTGCCGGAGTGGGCTTTTCGGTGGGCATCTTTCTCCAGCCTACGACAGGAGCAGAGAGTAAACCCGCAGCTTCATCTGCATCCACAAAAGCGATGCCTCCGAACTCAGATGTCATTGAGCACCCGAATGAAACCAGCAGCACGGCAGAGTCCCTGCCCGATATAGAAGACGATGCCGAAGAGCTTGAAGCAGATCTCAAGATCATCACGATTCCACCAATTCTGACCACGCTGGCGTCACCCGAGGGGAAATGGATTAGGCTCGAGGGATCCATTCTTGCAAAGCCAAGCGCAGAGAAGTCTCCTGAATTGCTCGCCGAGCGGTCCGGCGAACAGATACTTGCTTACTTGCGCACCGTCCGGCTTGAACAACTGCAAGGTCCTTCTGGACTGATTGCCTTGCGCGACGACCTCAACGAAACTGTCAGAAGTCTTTCGAATGGTGACGTTCGCGGGGTGCTCATACACGGGCTACTCGTCGAATGAGACTGCTTCTTGCTCCAATAGCAATTGCATTTCTGCTCTCTGCTCCCGCATCAGCTCAGGTAGCGGAGATAAGTAAGCTCATACCTGGCGGCGATCCCACCGTGTCCGGCCGAATCATTCAGTATGCCGCTTTATTGACAGTACTGTCGCTCGCACCCGGATTGCTGATCATGGTGACGAGCTTTACCCGCCTCGTGATTGCCCTCTCATTTCTGCGCTCAGGTCTCGGCCTGCAGAGTACGCCAGCAAATCTCGTGATGGTTTCACTGGCGCTATTCCTGACCTTTTTCATTATGGCCCCTGTCTTTGAGAGGGCCCAAACTGAGGGTCTAACCCCTTATATGGCCGGAAGTATCACAGAAGCGGAGGCCTATGATCGGATAACTCGGCCATTCCGTGATTTCATGACCAAGAATGTGAGGGAGAAGGACCTTGCCCTTTTTGAATCGCTCGCAAAGGACCGCAGTATCAAGATTTCAGAGCAAGGCGATGTTGACCTGCGTATTCTTGTTCCGGCTTTCATGATTTCTGAACTCCGTCGCGGTTTTGAAATCGGCTTTCTGATTGCCTTGCCGTTCCTGGTAATTGACCTCATAGTTTCCATGCTCACCATGTCCATGGGCATGATGATGCTGCCACCTACCGTCATCTCGCTACCCTTCAAGGTGCTGTTCTTTGTCCTGATTGATGGCTGGAACTTATTAGCAGGCAGCCTCGTAAGCTCCTTCATATCTTCTTAACTGCTTCTCTTAGCAGCCAAGTAGCAAGTTTCCCGTAAGCTCGACAGTGACGGGGAGGGCTACTCCCTCTGGCATGACGCCGTCCCGTTCCTCCGGCTCCGACCCGGAATGTTCTCTCATGTGAACACGGGTAAGGGGACATTTCACCTATGACCAGCATCATGACCAACCAGTCCGCCATGACTGCGTTGCAGAGTCTGACAAACACAAACAAGAACTTGAGCCAGACTCAGACCCGCATTTCGACCGGCTATCGCGTCAGCAGCGCCGAAGACAACGCAGCATATTGGTCGATCGCGACGACCATGAAATCCGACCGCGGCGCACTTTCAACGGTGAAGGACGCTTTGGGTCTCGGTGCGGCAACCATCGATGTGGCTTATACTGGCATGAACAGCGCGATCGACGTCACCAAGGAGATCAAGAACAAACTGGTGGCAGCACGTCAACCAGGCATCGATCGAGAAAAGGTTCAGTCGGAAATCAAGGAACTGCAAAATCAGTTGCAGAGCATAGGTGATTCTTCCGTGTTCTCGGGAGAAAACTGGTTGTCGGTCGATTCCAGTGGCGCGTCATATAACGGAACCAAGACGATGATCGCCTCATTCTCTCGCAGCGGCGGAAGTGTCTCAGTCGGTACCATTTCCATCGATATCAACAGCGTAAAGCTTTACGATGGTAATGATCAGTCTGGAATTCTCGACGAGCAGGACACAACTGCCAACGGGAATGTGAACTATGCGGTTTCATCCCTCGACATCTCTGGCATC
>NZ_JBAXGR010000258.1:0-2190 GCF_037139295.1 Aestuariivirga sp. | reverse complement strand
AACAACAGCGAAGCAGGCATTGAGGCCTGCCTCATCGGTAAATGCGCCTCAGCCCACGCGCAAGCTGTTGAACCAACTCACCAGATTTGGCCTGCCCTGGAGATGATCCGGCTCGCCATACAGGCTTGCAAGGAAGGTACCGCGATGGCTGGCGCCGTTGACGGCCACCCCATCCATCATGGGACCGCCCGCATTCACGGCCCGCCTGCACATCGTGGGATGCAGCGGTTCATCGGCCAGGCCGTAGAACAAGCGGATCGGATTAGAGTACTCGAAATAGCTGGCCGTGTTTGCTGCAAGCTGACGCCGGAAGCGGCTGTAGGTGTCATTTACGAATTGACGTGAGACGCTATCGATCAGAAGGTCTTTTGGCATCGGCATCTTGCTGAAGTCGAGATTCATGTCGTAGTCGGCGAGGAACTTGCGGACCATGGGCACGTATTCGGGCCTTACCACGGTATCAATAAGATCGTTGAGCCGGTAGTAGCTTTCATAGCTGCCCAGCACGAGGATTACGCAAAGGGTCAGCCACTTCGGGCGAGGCGGATAGGACATGCCTGGCGGATCAGAAAAAGTGATGCTGCCAGTCCAGTAATCGAAGGACTCAACCACATCGTTGAAGGGGCTCGAAGCACCTGCAGCACGCACCGGAATGGCGGACGTCTGCAGCGCCTGGTGAAGCCATTGGGTATTGAGACCGCCCTGTGACCAGCCATTGAGGAAGAGCTCGGCCGGTTCGACACCAAGCTGGCGCATGCCCTCTAGGCCTGCGTTCAGAATGTCGATCGATGCGCGGGTAGAGGCATCCTTAACGGCATAGGCCTCCGATTGACTGCCGTGATACGGGCCCTTGCCGATATAGTCAGCAGCGATAACCGCATAGCCATTTGCCGCAAAGCGATGAATGTTGAAGAGTGTTTCCTGCGAGTCGACATTATCCTTCATCACGTAACCCGGCTCGGCGACAAGGTAGAGGTTTGAGGGTACCTGCACGAATGAGAAGATCGTCCCGTGCTGCCACGACACCACCGGCAGCGGCCCCTTGGCGCCGGCTGGCAATGCGAGGAGCCCGCTGATCTTCAACGTCTCGCCGGTCTCGGGCACCTGGGTGAAAGTTGTAATTCGGTGTAGGTCTACGTCGCTTGTCGCGGCGTGCTTGCCGGCATCGAAATCTGGCAGCACCTTGTTCTCGTTGAAAATCCCGAAGGAGCGGGCGGCAAGTTCATCGAGCCGCGCACGCGTCAGTGTCGTCTTGTTGTCGAGAATCGCGGCGCCTGCCGGCGTCACCAGTGATGCCCAGCCCATTGACGCAAGTGCGACGCCCGTTGCGCCAGTGATCAAGCTGCGGCGGTTGATCTGCAATGAGGGAGCCGAGATTTGATCCTCGCCGTTTCCGAATGTCATAGCGCCTTCGACTCTGTTTTCAGCCATCAACTATCTCAATATTCCATCAGACCTTGATCGTGTCCCATTCCGTGGTGTAGGTAACGGAACTGGTCGGCGAGCTTTTCCGGCTTGGTCCGGGGTGATCAGCTGGCCGCGTCTGGCAGGCTGACGGAAGGATCATCGCGCATGTTGCCGATGGTTTCCAGCGTCATTTAGCGGGCCCGCTGAACAGCCCACTCATCGTTCTGCTCGAGGAGGATGGCGCCGACGAGGCGGATGATGGCATCGTCGTTGGGGAAGATGCCGACGACCTCTGTCCGCCGCTTGATCTCACCATTGAGGCGCCCGATAGGGTTGGTGCTGTGCAGCTTGGTGCGGTGCTCTTTCGGGAAGGTCATGTAGGCCAGCACGTCGGGCTCGGTCTGATCCATGATGGCGGCGAGTTTAGGCACCTTGGGCCGTATCTGGTCGGCTACGCTGCACCATTGAGCGCTGGCGGCTTCGGGCGTCTCCTGCGCGAAGGCGGTGGCGATGAAGGCCGAGACAACGCGGCGGCCCGACTTTCCGGCGTGGGCAAGGACGTTCCTCATGAAGTGCACCCGGCGACGCTGCCAGCTGGCGCACAGCACCTTGGATACGGTAGCCTTGATCCCCTCTTGGGCAAGCCCATCGACCGTTCAGCTTCAATCCCGGACCCTCTCGCATGGCGCTTGGCCGCACCAAAGTACGGCGTCAACTATCAAAAAATGATAATTTCTTTCAATGATTTATCGCCGCCGTACCATTTTCGGGCAGTCAGGAGCT
>NZ_JBAXGR010000257.1:0-2262 GCF_037139295.1 Aestuariivirga sp. | reverse complement strand
GAAAGCCCCGTGTCCGAAGCGAAGAAAGTCGAGACCTTCCGCGGCGTGGCCTATCCCTGGCATTGCGACTCCATGGGGCACATGAACACCCAGCACTATTGCGCTCTGTTCGACGGTGCAACGTTTCACTTTCTGGCGCTCTTGGGCGGCCCGCGGCTGCTGAAGGAGACGAAGAGAGGCTGGGCCGACGCCAAGCAGACCATTGAGTATCGCCGCGAGATTCTGTCGGGCGACTTGCTGGTGGTCTCCACTGCCATGACCCGTGTCGGCCGCTCTTCCATCGGGTTCCGGCACGAATTGACCGATTTGGAAGATGGGGAGCTTCGCGCCACCAGCGACCACGTGACAGTCCATTTCGATCTTGCAAACCGTGTTTCCCTGCCACTCACCGCAGACATGTTGTCTAAGACGAAGGAGTATCTCGATGGTCACTCCCACCCGCCGTGACGGCCGCTGCATCTGGCTGCGGCAGGCCATTGGGCCCGGTGAAGTCGACGCTCCCGTTCTCCAGGGAACGCACAAAGCCGACATCTGCATCGTTGGAGGCGGTATGGCGGGCCTCTGGACGGCGCTTGAAATCAAGGCCCGGGATCCCGCCTGCGACGTGGCCATCGTCGAGGCCGATATCTGCGGCGGCGGCGCGTCCGGGCGGAATTCCGGCATGGTGCTGTCGCAGTGGGCAAAGCTTGCAGCTCTGAAAGCATTCTGCGGCGATCAGGAAGCAGTTTTCCTTGGTCATGCCTTTGCCGAATCGGCGAAGAACATCGACGCCTTTTGCAAGGCCAACGGGATCGATGCGGAATTCCGTCCCGATGGATGGATCTGGGGCGCAACCTGCGAGACACATATCGGGTCGTGGAACGGCATACTGGCGAACCTGGAGAGCAGCGGCCTCCATCCTTTCAACCGTCTCAGCCGAGAGGAGATTGAGGCGCTCTGCGGCACGGACCGCTTTCTGGCCGGAATTCATGATCCTTCGGCAACGACCATTCATCCCGGAAAGTTGGTGCGTGGCCTGCGCCGCGTGGCCCTGGCGAGAGGCGTCCGCATCTTTGAAAATTCGCGCATGCTGAAGCTCGACCGGCGGCGCCCGGCAGTCGTGGAAACGGCCAGGGGCAGGATGGAGGCCCCGATCTGCGTCCTGACGCTCAACGCATGGTCCGCGTCGCTTCCCGAACTTCGTTCGTCGATCCTGGTGATTGCCAGCGACGACGCGGTCACCGAACCGGTACCCGAACTTCTCGACAAGATGGGTTACCGGCGCCGTCCCCTGCTGGGCGACAGCCAAACCTTTGTCACGGGTTTCCGGACCACCGCCGACGATCGCTTCCAGCCCGGCATCAGCGGCGGAATCATCGGCTTTGGAGGCTTGGGCGCAAACCGCTTCGAGGGTCGGTCCATCCGCGAAGCCGACATAAGGTCCAGTGTTGCCAGGGGGTTTCCGGCCTTCGCCAACCTACCCTACGTCGACAGCTGGTGTGGACCCATCGACCGGACGCGCAGCGGCTTGCCATTGTTTGGGCCGCTACCGGGCACGCCGAACATTTTTTACGGCTACGGCTTTTCCGGAAACGGAGTGGCGACGACGCCGGTGACGGCGCGGATCTTGGCCAGCCTGGCGCTCGGCACGAAAGACGAATGGTCGTCGTGCGGGCTGGTGCGGCCGCCGGAACGCTGGCTGCCGAAGGAGCCCATCCGCTACATTGGCGCCCATATGGTGCGCCAGGCCATTCGCCGGAAGGACAGGCTCGAGCAGGAAAGCCGGAAGCCTGGTCTCGTGGTCCGTGCGCTTGCTGCCATGGCCCCGGGCGGCATCACAACATCAACCGTCATCAGTCCGAGGAGGTAACCATGCCCGAAGCCCGAGTGTTCAAACGCGGGGAATTGCCGTTCAAGGACTGCAAGACACCGTCTGGCGTGACGCAGACAGCCCGCACCATCACGGTCGGCTTCAGTAACCACATCGGTGCCGGCATGGAAATCGGCGAGGATGTTTGCATCCATTGGACCACGCTTTACGACGAAGTGCTGTTCATACATGCCGGTTCGATGATCGTCAGGACTGACGCCGGTGAGTGTGAGTGCCATCCCGGCGATATCGTCTGGCTTCCGGAAGGTGTGACGCTCGACTACGACATGACCGGGAGGAGATGTGAATACTTTTATGCGCTTTATCCAATCGATTGGGCCAAACGCAACAACATGGAAGAGCCCTGACGGGCCCCAAGGGCAACCGCGTGGTGGACGCCCCACGCCAGAACG
>NZ_JBAXGR010000256.1:0-2264 GCF_037139295.1 Aestuariivirga sp. | reverse complement strand
GCGCCTCTCGTGGGCCGCGGTACGAACCCCTCCAATGCCGTATCGCCTGCTAAAGCTGGCTGAAGTTCATGCGTAATCAGGATGACTTTTAACGCACGGGTCGCAGCATGAACCCACCGCACGTGACCGATGCGTCAACCCGCCGCACTGTCGAAGCTTCAGCAGGTCGGCTTTGCTGCTTCTTACATTGGCGCTCATCGCTTCCGCGCCTGCGGTGATCTGCGCCGTCGATCACCCTGACCTCCGCTCCCACCACGAAACGCGCCTTCTGCTACGGCCCAAGGGAAAGATGTGGGTGACGGCTCGACAATGCCAATGAGTTTGGTCGTGGTTGCCCCCGGTCATGCACGCCGTCATATCCGGGGGAGACTTTACCGCTTGGGAACCAGCAGAGCGCAGGTTACATTGTACTCCGTCAGATCCGTGCGCAGCACACTGCATTGGCCTGAAGCACTAGCGTATGCTCCTGTGCCGCCAGCCACGGGGAAAACGTTTGTCAGACCCTGTTTTACCAACCCGAAGTCTGGGAGGTATCGTCTGGCTCCTGAGATGACGAATGAGTCAGTGCCGTCCCCAAAAGCGTAGTCGGCGTTGACGTAACGTGTTTCGCTATCGCTCCTTGTCTCGGTCACTCTGGAGCTAACGTCAAAACGACCGATCACATTTCCCTTCATGTCCCGCAGATCTCCATAGCCGTCAATGCGGTCATCGTCTGCCGAACCAGTTGACGGCCCTGCTGCGCCGAGGTCCGTAACGACGCGCTTTACAAAGCGAGCTTTGAAGGCGACTTCCACATTCATCCAAGTAAAGGAAGCTGGCACCGGAGATGAGACGCTGTAGCCTTCCCCACTCTCGGCGAATGATGGCGCTGATATACCGATAATCGCGGTAGCGAGTAGCGCGGATAGAAATATTTTCATACACGTCCCTTTCATTTAGCGGGCAGACAGTAGGTCAGCCGCGCCCCTTCCGCCAGCCCCGGTTTCAACCGTCATAGCACCAGTTATGATCGTAGATTGATAGCGCAAAATGAATCGGGAGAGCCCGCGCGCTGCGCTCCCCGTCACCGCCGTGGAACACTGGCGTATGTCGCCACCGCCTTGCGCACTTGCAGCGGCCCAGCGATCAGCACCCGCATGCCTTGGATTACTTGCCTGCGGACCGTGTCGCGAAACTGGTCGTAGAAGGCGTCGGCGAAGCCGCTGGCCTTCATCCGACGCGCGATGGTTGCCCTGCACCTCTGCTGCCTTCAACGCGTCCAAGACCGTGCCGCCGTGGCTGTGGGCGTGCTCTTGGCAGACCTTTTCACACAGGAGCCGCGTCATGTAGCGCTTCGACTGTTCGCCCTCGAAGTTCTGCACCACGGTGCCGAGCCGTTCGCCACGCAGCACGATCTCCTTCATGTCACTGCCGAACACCCGGCGCGAAGGCAAAGGTCCCGTCGGCATCGATCACGATGGCCGAGGTGGCGCTCCGCAGCGGCATCCTCTTGTTGGTTTCAAGTCCCATCACACCATCCGGGTCGAGCCACAGCGAGTTCGACCGCCCGACACCGCCGAGTTTGCGCACGTCGCTCAGCAGACGTTCCAGAACACTCGCAACCTTCTTGGCGTCGACCCCTGTCGCTCCGGTGAGCATCGACAGGATGTCCGCCTCGTTCATTGCCGGTGTGACGCGTGCTGTGCCGATCCCTTCGCCGCCAGCGTTGCCGCAGCACGGCCTAGGGCGATGCCGTCTCCAGCAGCTTGCACACCACGGCCAGGAGCGCCAGTCTGTCGCTGGAATTGCCCGGTCTGGCCGGGTTGCCAGCGCCCTTACCATCTCGGCCGGAGCTTGGGGGGCATGTTCTCGCGCATCGTGAAAACTCCTGTCGCCGTGCTCCACAATGTAACATTCGGTCAGTTACCAGCACCGCATTCACGCCCTCCACCATGCGTCGGGCATGAGCGCAGCATCGCGTCGTCTTCTCGCACTCTCAACTACCGGCGAAGATATCAGTCTCCGCTGCCCAGGATAATAGTAGCGGGTTTGGCAAGCACGCGCCTTCTGCTGAGTGTCTCAATTGGTGTTAGTTGACGGGGGCCATAAGCAGCCTGTTCCCCTCAAAGGTTGACCGTCTTGGGCATTTCATCTCAGGATTCCCGACAAACCCGCGATTTGCGTTTGCGCCCAGAAATGAGCGTGGCCTGAACGTGATTAGTTTCTGCAATGGTAACTGCCCAGGTACCGGCTGCGGTAGCTTGGATGGCGGCTTGAGTAATTTA
>NZ_JBAXGR010000255.1:0-2311 GCF_037139295.1 Aestuariivirga sp. | reverse complement strand
TGGTGGGCCACGGCTATGTCTGCTCCCGCGACTTCAGAGCTTGAGGGCAGGAAGATTGCCGTACATGCTGATCTGCACACCCGCATCGGACAGCACCTTCGTGAACTCCCAGCTGGTGAACTGGCTGCCTTGGACGCCCTTCTGTTTGTCAAGCGGCTATACGCGTTGCGTTGATGTCCTTCTGCCGCTCGCTGAGTTGCCAGAGTTGATGCGCGGCATAAGCTTGCTCCATACTATCATATTCATTACACGTTGTTGGGATGCTGATGCCGTGAATGCATGGCCACCAGACCTCAACTATGGCGCTTCTGGTCCCCTAGACTTTCTTGGCTAGCGCTTCCGTCAACCGTCGGAGCGCTTCACTTGATTGGTTCTTGGGCACCTTGACGCGGATGATCGCAAAGTCCCCGTCAGCAACCGCCGCATGAAGTGCCTCCCAGAACTCCGTCTGGCTCGTACACAGATAGCCTTTACCCGCCCCAATGACATCCGGCAGTCGCTCTGTGTTGAGAGTGGGAATGTCATTGAAGGGCCCGTCGAGCAACAAGCGTTGCGTTCCGTAGCCATCATTGTCGAGAATGACGACAACCGGATTCACGCCATGGAAATGTGCCGCTGCCAGTTCAAGGCCCATCATAAGGAATGCGCCGTCCCCAGTGACAATCACAGGGCGCAGAGTTGGGTCAGCCTTACCCATCCCGATGGCAGCAGGTACAGAATACCCCATTGTGGCGTAGTAGCCACTTGTCAGGCACCAGCCCGGCCCCGCGAAATCGACGGATGCGAACAAGCTGTCACCCGGTTCCACGATGACGCCATGACGCTCATCGAGTTTGGCTTCTAGGCAGCTGAAGACAGACTCAACGGTAAGCGGAATAGCCTGTGGCAGAAAGTCACAACCTATGAATGAGTAGTCCCTGGAAGCCGAATTCTTTCGCGATCTTCCAGCAGATAGCAACGCAGGCAGGAACGCTGAAAGCGGAACATCTTCGAAGACAGTCAGTCCAACATGCACGCGTGTGTCGGTGCAATTTATAACGCGCGCGAGATCGAAGTGCGCTGTAAAGCCACCCATGGTGAGATCGGTGTAAAGCGCCCCGAATGCCAAAAGCGGATCAGCCCCCTCTACCGCTTTAACGACCGAATGCGGGCTCACGGCACCCATGTAGACGCCCAGCGAAAGCGGATGGCGTTCGGGAAAGAGGCCCTTCGCAAGCGAGGTGGTGGCCACAGGCAGTTCGAGTATCTCAGCAAGTTCCAATAAGTGTGACTGCAGGCCCCTACGCCATGCCATTACGCCAGCCAAGAGGACCGCGTTACTGGAACCCTCAAGCCGGGCCATGACCAACCTCACGGCTTCTGCCAATGCCTCTTCGTTGACGAAGGGAGCTGGCAACTCAAGCGGTCCATCAGATGCGATAATGGGCACATCCACCATATCGCGTGGCACCTCAATATAGCCGGGTCGCTGTTCCCTCATCATGGCACTAATAACCCGGTCGATCTCGCGGGATGCGGTGAGCGGTTCAGAAAGCACCGCCTGCGCCACGGTCAAATCACGGAACACATCGAGCTGGGTGTCAAAAGTCTTCACCTTGTGATGAAGCATTGGATCATTCTGGCGCTCTGACATACCAGGAGCGCCACTCACCACCAACAGCGGCACTTGCTCCGCCCAAGCCCCCGCGGTGGCATTGGCAACCTTCAATCCACCAACGCCGTAGGTGACAGCCACCAATCCGATGCCACGAAGCCGCGCATATGCATCAGCGGCGAATGCTGCCCCCTGCTCATCTGCTGTTATTCTTATCGGGAAACCCAGATCATCCAACCGCCCGAACAAACGCAGTGCGAAATCACCAACGATCCCGAAGCCCTGGTCTATTCCGAGTTCTCTGAGCCGCTGCACCAGATGCGCTGTGATCGTCGTGGTCTTCATAAATTCGCTCTCAGGGTGTGAACACATTTCAAACTTCCAGCCAGTTATTCGATGAAGCATCAAGCATATACCGCGAGAAGGTGTTTGCAGCGCTGATGAAGCAACTCACCATGGCGAGAGACGCGGGAAAACGACAATAACGTGATCATTCGTTGAAATCTCTCTCAGTGCTTCTCGCGAATGACTGAACGATATCAGCATATATCCAACGGATAACCTTCTTCTGGAACCCGACATTTCCGTAATTCAGCGCCTGCTGCAAGGTCTCATCACAATCGTGACAAGAGCTTGTATATCAAGCCTGGTTCACTCCAGGAGAACGGCGACTGCGGGTCCTTCAACGGCAAGTTCCGCGATGAATGCCTCCGGTCT
>NZ_JBAXGR010000254.1:0-2341 GCF_037139295.1 Aestuariivirga sp. | reverse complement strand
GGGGTCTCCTTACAATGGCCCAAATGTCCCCCAGTCGTGAAACGAAGACATCGGATGGGAGCAACCAAGGGCTTCAAGAAGAAGCACCCAGCTCAGGGAGAGACAGGGGGCCGAGCCGTTGCATAAGCCGGGGGGCTTCGCCATGTAAGGGGGCCATAGGCGTGCGCGATGCCGCCCCGGCCGCTCGCGGCCTGCGGGAAGCTTAGACAGCCGTGCCGAGCTGTACCGGCGGGAGGGAATAGCCTGGAGTCTATGTTGCAGCTCGTCGAAGGAGTTCCCGGAGGCAGGGAAGATGCACCTGACGGAAAATACTGCTCAGGTATCGACCAGCGACGATATCAAGGATCTTCGCCGTGAGGTGCGGGTCATTAATGTCCTGGTGGATCGAGAATGGGAGGACGTGCGGCTTCTGGATTAACCACACGCCCTCCATTTCATTCGGCGAGTGTCACTCAGCGCAACATAACGATCGCTGAAGTCGCCACCACGAATGTCAACAGACCGGCGACAAGCAGCTTCTTGTCAGTAGCATGGACCTGCTTGACGACGGCAGCATCAACGTCCGTCGTAGCCTTGTAGGCGAAGATGGCGCGGATGAGGGTGAGGACAATCAAGGCGTAGACGACGAGATAGATCTTATCCATCAAGATCAAATAGCCGAGATCGGGAAGCCCGTCCGAGTAGCTTTTCTGCAGGAAGATCGCGGTCAACAAGGCACCAGCCGGAAGTGCACTGCGGACGTCTAGGTCCTGCGGCCTTATGAGCAACGCCGAAAGAGCAGCGCCCAGCACGATGAACAGGGGCAGCAAGAGTTTCCAGAAGAAGAAACTGAGCGGTCGAGAGATGTTAATGCTGAACTGAGCCGCTGAATAGGCTGAAGGTGTAGCATCCTCACCAAACTTCGTTCCGTACTCGTGGTTGAAGATCTGCGATGTCCATCCGGCGAGCTTCCAACCGGGGATCTGCAGGCTGTCGCCGATGCCACTGCTGTCCTTATCGATGACGTAAGACAATGCGTCAGCCCCGTTCGTGGTATCCTCGACCATTATGCTGAGTTTCTGCTTATCCAGCGGGTAGTCAGCAAGCGAAAACGGCTGCACGAAACGGCCCTCGACCCGCATGATCTGATACTTGGAGCCGTCGGGAAGCACCTTCGGCTCTGATAAGAGATTCTCCTGCTGCTTGCCCCACTCCTCCACCATGTTGGTGAATTCGATGGTACCCGTCGGATCAATGTCACCCTTCCAGCGCAGCCAGACATAGGTGTCGACATAGTAAGTATTGCTCGCCATGTCGAGTTGGTAGACTGAAATCGGGTAGAAGCCGACAGTCACCTGCTGAGCTGAGGCAGGTGGTGTATCCGTAGGCACGTAGCTGCCCCTTTTGTCGTCCACTGCATGCGCTGACGCGACGGTCAGAAAGAGGGCTGCTAGTGCTGCAGCCATGTATGACAAGAAACGCAACTTGCTCTCCCCCAAAAGGTAAGTTTCAATGCTGTAAAATGCGCAGAATTATAGTTCACGCATCCACAGACACTGAACCTATCAGGGAATGAACTTGAAGATCAAGGAAGGCTTTGACGCCGCCAGTGTTGGAATGACTTTAAGCCTAGGATTGTTGATTCCCATAGAGAAGATGTCCGGGGATTCTTACCACAAAGTGAACTTGGCCCAGGACTTCTCGAAGATCTGGCCGGACATGGTGGTGGTCGAGGCACCGCGTTTCTTCGCCAATGCGACCTACCTTGGCAAGCATCGCTTCGAAATCTGCCAGTACGTGGACTCCGCCTACCGCAAGAGGGTGAGGGGCCAGTTGTCCGCATCAGGCATTGCGATCCTCGATCAACCGCCCAGTACGGTCACCGAGGCCGGAACGACCGACCTGCGCTACGACAACGAGAATCCGCTCGACAATCACCATGCCAATGCCGCCTATGGCAAGCTGGTGCTGGAACAGATGACCGCCTATGCCGCGTCGCGGTGAGCGAGGCCCTTTCAATTCTGGCAAGAAAGTCCCGGAGAGGGCTCGACGTCCCTCTGCGACTGCAGTTGCCACAACGATGCCGCCCTCCGTCGTCTTGGCCGGTGAGGGAGATGCACCTGCGTGGTTAAAGGATAACGATCACCCTAGCCCCTGATGCTCCCTTGCGATCTGCTCCCAAATCTTCTTATCCACATTGCGATAGATGACGACCTTGATGACCGATAGCGCATCAGCCTGGAAAGCTGCCGTGTTACCTCTGAACGACGCCCGCGATGGTGCAGAGATGAGTGGAGGTGGGGACGGTGCGGCAAGGGTGTGGAGTGGATCCTGCCGAGGTGGCTGATGAGGGTGGCTATGG
>NZ_JBAXGR010000253.1:0-2395 GCF_037139295.1 Aestuariivirga sp. | reverse complement strand
TCTCTATGTGGCGGGTAAATAATCAGCATTGATGCGGCGGAGTCGATCTGGTCTGCGCCGCCATCGGAGGATGACATCATGAGAATTAGTCGGAGCACTGCGACCCCTGCGAAGTTCTTCCAGATTTTCTGCCTAATCTGGATTGCGCAAATACTACCCGAACGTTTCGCGTACGCCGCAAACGATGGCTCCGTGTTACCATTTCAGCCAGTGCCGTCGGCCAGTATTGCTGGGCCGACGCTGAAAGAGTCGACGCACAAGCGCCGGGTCGATGTGAAGCACCTAGCTCCCAATGCCCCTAACATCCTCATCGTGCTGATGGATGATGTGGGCTATGGCGTGCCGGACACCTTCGGCGGCTTCGTTCACACACCCACTCTCAGCAAGCTTGCAGGAGAGGGGATTTCCTACAACACCTTCACCACCGCGGCGATCTGTTCGCCAACCCGCGCGGCCCTGCTGACGGGGCGCAACCAGCACCGCGTCGGCTCGGGCACCATCGCCGAACGTGCGGTGGATTGGGATGGCTATGTGGGTGTCATACCCAAGACCTCTGCCACTGTGGCGGAAGTTCTCAAGGACTACGGCTACAGCACCGCAGCCTTCGGCAAGTGGCACAACACGCCCGCCACTGAGACAACTGCCATGGGTCCGTTCGACCGTTGGCCCACGGGATACGGCTTCGAGTATTTCTATGGCTTCCTCGCCGGCGAAACTTCGCAGTGGGAGCCTCGGCTAATTGAGAACACCAACACGGTCGAGCCGCCTCACGATCCCCAGTATCACCTGACCACCGACTTGGCCAACCACGCAATTACCTGGCTGCACAAACACCAGGCCTACGCGCCAGACAAGCCCTTCCTGATGTACTGGGCACCGGGCGCATCCCATGGGCCGCACCACATCTTCCCCGAATGGGCCGACAAGTACAAAGCCAAGTTCGACCAGGGCTGGGACGTGCTGCGCGAGCAGATCTTCGCCCGCCAGAAGGCGCTGGGCTGGATTCCAGAAGACACCAAGTTGACGCCTCGCCCTGACACGTTGGCGAGCTGGGACAGCATCCCCGACAGCGAACGACCCTTCCAGGAGAGGCTCATGGAGGTGTTCGCCGGCTTCACCGAGCATGCCGACTTCGAGGCCGGACGGGTGATCGCCGAGCTGGACAAGATGGGCCTCCGCGACAACACCCTCGTCTTCTATGTGTTCGGCGACAACGGCGCGAGTGCCGAGGGTCAGGCCGGCTCGATCAGCGAGTTGCTGGCCCAGAACGGCATTCCCAACACCGTCGAGCAGCACATGGCCGCCATGAACAAGCTTGGCGGCATTAAGGAGCTGGGCGGTCCCAAGATGGACAACATGTACCATGCCGGCTGGGCTTGGGCAGGTTCCACACCCTTCCAGGCCACCAAGCTGGTTGCCGCGTATTTCGGCGGCACCCGCAACCCGCTCGTCGTGTCATGGCCCGCCAAGATCACGCCCGACAAACGGCCACGCGCGCAGTTCCACCATGTGAACGACATCACCCCCACGATCTACGAGGTGCTCGGCATCACACCGCCGCAGGAGGTGAATGGCCAAGCTCAGGACCCGATCGATGGCGTCAGCATGGAGTACAGTTTCAACGATGCCGGTGCGAAGGATCGCAAGACCGAGCAATACTTCGAAAACAGCGGCAGCCGCGCCCTCTACAAGGACGGTTGGATGGCCTCGGCCTTCGGTCCCTTCATCCCGTGGCAGGCGTCACTGCCGTTCAATGCGAAGTGGGATCCGGACACGGACGCCTGGAACCTTTACGACCTGTCGAAGGACTTTTCGCAGTCGACAGACGTTTCCGCTTCTGATCCGGACAGACTTGCAGCGATGAAGGCGCGCTTCCTCGAGGTCGCCAAGGATAACAAGGTGTTCCCCATCGGGGCCGGAAACTGGTTGCGACAGCACCCAGAGGATCGCATCAAGACCCCTTACACCAGCTGGACCTTCGACGAGACCACTACGCGCATGCCAGAGTTCACGGCACCGGGACTGGGCCGTGAAAACACCCATGTGACCATCTATGCCGAGTTCGGCGACGGCGCCTCGGGCGTTCTCTATGCGCTCGGTGGAGCGTCCGGCGGCCTGACGCTCTACATGGACAAGGGAACGCTCGTCTACGACTACAACATGATGATCATCGAGAACTATGAGGCCCGCTCGGCAGCCCCCATTCCGGGCGGCAAGCACAAGATCGAAGTGGTGACGAAGTTCCGGTCGCCGAAGCGGCTTTCACCAGCCGGCGTGACCATCTCCGTGGATGGCAAGGAGGTCGCCAAGGTCACGGTCGAGCGCACCGTTCCCGGAGCCTTCACGGCATCGGAGACATTCGATGTCGGCGTGGATCTCGGCTCGCCGGTAGCGC
>NZ_JBAXGR010000252.1:0-2399 GCF_037139295.1 Aestuariivirga sp. | reverse complement strand
GACTCCGTCTCCGCCATTCCTGCCGTTTAACCAGTTGATATATTTAGGCATTGTTAGGTGGACAAAACTTCTGTCCTACCATCTGTCCTACCATTGCCCAATGTGTCCCTAATTCTTGGGTCACGGTAGGGGGAAATGCATCCAGCCCGCCCCGCCCAGCCACCTGCTTCGCCGGTGACGGTGTCAGACAGCGAGCTCCATATGGCATTTGATATCATCGACGCGAGTTTGTCAGCCTGCCGGACGTGATGCACTGACTTCCGCTTGAGAGCCGTCTGCGCCTGGGCGGTGAAATTGCGAAATCGGACAGTGTTCCGGTGCGATCCCGACCGGGATGAGGCCGCGTATTCAGGCTGATAGCAGTCCGTACCGGACGATGCGCATCCAGGCAGGCAGGGTCGTCATTTGCCAGTCACACCGGTGTTCCACAATTCCATCGTTAAATGGAGATTTCGCAAAGCATGGTTCATATCGGCGTGATCGGAGCGGGGACGATGGGCAACGGTATCGCGCAGACATTTGCGATGGCGGGCTTCCAGGTCGTGATGCAGGACTTGAGCGACGCCGCCCTGGGCCGCGCGACCTCTGCCATCGAAGGCAGCCTCAGCCGCTTGACCAAAAAGGAGAAGATCACCGAGGAGCAGGCGCGCCAGGCATTCGGCTTGATCACGACCACGACGGACATCAAGGGCTTGAAGTCCAGCGATCTTGTGGTTGAAGCCATCATCGAAAACATTGATATCAAATCCAAGGTACTGAAGCAGCTCGATGAGTTGTGCAGCGCCGAGGCGATTTTTGCCTCCAACACTTCCTCCATATCGCTGACAAGTCTTGCATCGGCGTCATCGCGGCCCGAGCGGGTCATCGGGATGCATTTCTTTAATCCGGTGCCGATGATGAAGCTGGTGGAGATTATCCGCGCCCTGCAGACGAGCGATGCAGTGTGTGAACGCATTATCGATATCACGAAGCGCATCGGCAAGACCCCGCATGTTTCCAAGGACAGCTATGGCTTCGTCGTCAACCGCGTGCTGGTGCCAATGATCAACGAGGCCATCAACTGCGTTTATGAGGGCCTGGCCACTCCCGAAGACGTTGACCAGATGCTGATCCTCGGCGCCAATCACCCGATTGGCCCGCTTTCGCTGGCCGACATGATTGGCCTCGATGTGGTGCTCGACATTATGGATACACTCTACAGCGGATTCGATGATCCGAAATATCGTCCCAGCCCGCTGCTCAAACAGATGGTTGATGCGAGCTACCTCGGCCGCAAGTCGGGCCGCGGTTTCTTTATGTATCCGTAGCACCATGTATGTGAGCATCAGACGCTACGAGAATGTACCCGATCTGACAGGACTGCTGCGCGACATCGAACTCGAATTTGCCCCGCTGCTGCACAAAATGCCAGGCTTCATGGCCTACTATGCCGTTGACAGTGGTGCTGGTTCGATGGCCACTGTCACCGTTTTCTCGACCGCTGCCATGGCCGAGGAATCGAATGCTGTTGCGGCAGATTGGCTCGCGTCGCGCGGTGGCGCCCACCCTCTCATGCATGTTCAGATCACCGCCGGGCGAATGGCCATCGCCGTGCCGCCGTTCCGCGGCTAGTTCAACCTGCTCGCAATTGCTTCGTCAAAAACCCCTATTGTCGTGCGGTTGATTCTTTACAATACCAAATCACAAGCCGCCGCTTGGATTTCTACTCGTCTAAGCGGGGCGCGGCGGCGTAGGTGCCGGCTGGGAATTCGATGACGCCATGATCTTCGCCATCTAGCATAACAGGTTCGTTGTGCCCAAAATGTTTGCAGATCTGTGCGAGATATTTGCGGGAGAATACGATTGTGCCTGAAGTGTCAGTGTTGAAAGTCTGTGGTACAATTTCCACCTCGAAGATGGCCGCAAGGATCGCGTTTCTGGCATAGAAGAGGACGCCGAGAACACATAAATCTGTTTCTGCAATCAGGTCAAAGCGAGAGTTTTTTTGTTCGCGCGCAATCCTAGTAGCGGTCAGGAATATACATGTCCCTGGGGATCGGCCCGCGGATGTAGTCGGGATTATGCACTCGCTCCGGCAGGACGATCTCCGGTCGGACGATCTCCTCATAGGGAAACTGGCTCAGGAGATGCGCGATGCAGTTCAGCCGCGCCCGCTTCTTGTCGACGGCTTCGACAACCGACCACGGCGCTTCCTTGATATTGGTGTGTTCCAGCATCGCCTCCTTGGCCTTGGTGTAGGCCTCCCAGCGCACACGGGACTGCAGGTCCATCGGGCTCAGCTTCCACTGCTTCAGCGGGTCGCGGATGCGCATCAGGAAGCGCTTGTGCTGCTCATCGTCGGTGATCGAGAACCAGTACTTCACCAGCTTGATGTCTGAGCGCACCAGCATGCGCTCGAA
>NZ_JBAXGR010000251.1:0-2412 GCF_037139295.1 Aestuariivirga sp. | reverse complement strand
CTGCTCGCTCATCTTGCCGTTCTCGAAGGTGATGACCCGGTCGCAGCACTCGAGCCAGGCGAGGTCGTGCGTGGAAACCACCACGGTCTTGCCCTGCGCTTTGAGCCACGGAACCAGCGTACGGAAGAAGTACTCGCGCTTCTCCGGGTCCTGGTCGGCCACGAACTCGTCGAGCACCAGCACGTTGCGATCCTCGAGTAGCGCAATCGCCAGCGCCAGGCGGCGGCGCTGGCCGGCCGACAGGTCGAGCCGGCTGATGCCCTCGCTCCGGATCTGCGTGATGCCGGTGAGGCCCACCCTCTCGATCATCTCGTCCGCCGCCTCGGGCGTCACGTGCTCGAGGCCGTAGAGCTGCCGGAACACGTGGAACTGCGTGAAGATCGCCGAGAACTGGGCGCGGTAGCCGTCCATGTCCTCGGGCGCCAGCACACGGCCGTCGATCGCAATCTCGCCCGCCGTGGGTTCCAGCAGGCCGCACAGCACGTTCATGAAGGTGGTCTTGCCGGAGCCGTTGCTGCCGACGAGGAACAGCACCTCCCCGGCCTTGAGTCCGAAGTCGAGCGGCCCCAGCGCGAAGCTGCTGGTCTCGCGCGAAGCATAGCGCGTCTCGATGTCGCTGAGCGTGATCGTGCGGAATGGCGGCGCCCTGTCGACCACATTGTAGGTTGACGGCTTGTCCACTGTCCGTTCGATGGCATCGAGTTCGCGCGCCAGGTCATCGATGCGGAAATAGGAGACGAGCGTTCCGATTACCGAAGGGTAGCTCGACACGATCTGCTCGAAGGGCGTGAGCGAGAATAGCACGAGGGTCAGGAGCTGGAACGTCACGACCGACTCGGTCTTCACCAGATAAGGTACGAGGAAGACGATGCCGGCGAGAAGCAGAAACTTGAGGCCGTTCACCGCCGACTCGCCCGTCTCATAGATGACGTTCACCCTGATCAGCAGTTGCCGCAGTCGCTCCAGCACGCGTCCGAGGTCGCCCCGGAAACTCTGTCTGCGCCACTGGTGGAGCCGCAACTCGCGGAAGCCGCGCAGCATCTCCGACACGCGCTCGAAATAGGCAACTTCCAAAGCGCGCGCGTCGTCGTTGAGTTGCGCCATCTTCTTCTGCTGCAGGTGATAGGATAGCGATCCCCCTATCATAACAAGAACAGCGAACAAGCCCGCGATCCAAGAGTAGTAGAACACCTGCGGAATGGCGATGCACAGGAAGATGACCGCGGGAAGCAGGTTGAGAACGGTGCTTGTAAAACCCGCGACGGCACTGACGTCGGTGGTGAGGATGTGATAGATCGCGCCATGCTCGCGGCGATCGACGAAGCTCGGCTGCGTCTTGAGCAAGCCCCCGATCAGTTTCAGGCGTACGTTGTTGACGACCTGCGTCGTCACGACGGTGACGAGGATCTGATACAAGAAGGAGGCAGCAACGACGATTACGAAAGTCAGAATGAAGAGGGGCAGCCAGTAGGAAATTGTGACATTGACCGGAGACGCGGCCGCCTTGTTGACGACCATCATCACCCAGTCGCGCGATAGGCCGGCGACCAAGGCTAGGAACATCACAAGATACTTCAGCCGCTGAGGCGCATTCGACCACAGGAACTTCAGCATAAGGGCTAATTGATTGAAGGACAGATTCACGGAAATGACGCCAGATCTACCTGTTTCGGGACTTGTTTACCGGCAACGCAACCTTGCCGAATTTCGCGGCACTTGATAGACACACTCGCGCACGCCCACAATAGGCAGTTTATTTGAGTGATCACCCCGCCTGCCACTGAAGTCCCGGCATGACGACAGACCGAGCGAGGCAGCCGCTGATCCTGTCAGCCGCCGATCATCGATTTGCCCGCACCCTCATGCAGTTGCTGCTCTCGGCCGAGCGCCAGGGAGAGGACAGGCGTGCCCGCTGGGTGGTTTACGACCTGGGACTTTCCGACGCAGACCGGCGCCGGATCGAGGCCCGCTTCCCCTGGGTGACGCTGAGGCCCTTCCCCTTCGCGGATTATCCCGCCCATGTAGCAGTCGAAAGCGGCAGTTACGCCTGGAAACCCCTCATCATCCGCGAGGCCGCGAAGGACCACGTGGGGCTGGTATTCTGGTTGGACAGCGGCACCATCCTCAAGGCTCCGATCGACGAGGCGCTGCAGGCTGTGGAGAGACAGGGGTTCTGGGGCCTGCGCAGCCAGATGCCGCTGGCCCAGAAGTGCGACCCGCGCGTCCTGGAGAGTCTGGAGGTGCCTCTCGAGGTGCGCCACGTCCGGGAATACGCCGCGGGTGCGGTGGGCTTTGACCTTGCCACCCCCCTGGGGCGTCACCTCGTCGCGTACTGGGCTGGCCATGCCCTGATTGCCGATCACATCGTTCCCGAGGGCTACGCCGCCTTCCACAAGCACGACCAGGCGCTGC
>NZ_JBAXGR010000250.1:0-2426 GCF_037139295.1 Aestuariivirga sp. | reverse complement strand
GCGACAGGCTTCTCGTGCGGCTCGATCTTGGCGGTCGTTGGGTTGATGGCACCTGAGTTGATGATCTGTTTGAGTCGAGTGCCCGTGGTGTAGTGGTAGATGTTCTCGGGAGGATCGGGGCCGGCTGGGACTTGGTCGGGGCCGGAAATGGGAATGAGTTGAATGTGGATTTGCACGCGGGGACTCCAGATGGGCGAGGTGGGCTTTGATATCTTGAAGACGAACGCCGCCCCAAAGCCCTGACGGCAGAACGTCCTTCAGGGAATATGCCCGCGAAATCGGCTTTTTTTAGATATCAAGACCTCGTTCGCCGCCCCCCGCAGAAAACCTCTTTCCGATCCGCACCAGTCATGCTGGCCATCGGCGATTTGCTATAACCCTCGCGAAGTCTGGCTCCCCTCGCAGCCACTTTTCGGCTTGGCGATGGCGGTCAGCTGCAGCAGGCATTTACGGAGAAGCCTTCCATGAAACGTGAAGATTTGGCGAATGAAATCCGCGGTGCAGGTATGGCGTTGCGATACGCTGATGGCCCAGTGACAGTGACGTCGTTTCGTGGGAGCAAGACGATTTCGCATCACTCGGCGGTGAACAAACTCAAAATGCCTGACGAGCTGATCGTCACTATGGCGGCCACTTGCTCAACGTGTGACGCAGTTGCCTCGAAGATGGACATTGAATTGGCTGAGGAGTGGGCAGACTGCTATCAGGCGTACGCAAGGCTTATTTGGCCCTGTATCGATCATGAAGAATGGTGTTTCGGTGAACCCTATATCCCCGTTTCCAAGTCGGCCTCGAGAAGATTCAGGAAAATAAAAGAAAAGTTTGACGCAAAGAGAAAAGCTCGGGCTGACGCCAAAGCTAAGATGACGCCCGATGAACTAAAGGCTCGACTCGAAGCACGCCGGGAAGCAGGACTCAAGAGAAAGAATGCGGCTTCAGCCACTGATCTTCGGAGTTACATCGAAGCACGCCGGGAAGCACGGCTCAAGAGAAAAAATGACCCTGCGGCCACGATGAAAAAGGTAGCCAACAAAGGCATGCAAGAGCCCGGAAAAAAGAAAGCCCCGGTCTCCAAGGCAAAGAAGTCAAAGCCGGCGAAAAAGGCCAGTAGTGTCAAAAAAAAGACGTCGCCCAAGAAGCCCTCCGGAAAGAAGCCGCCAAAAAGAAAGAAGCGATAGCGGCCGCAATAGATACTGCCCACGCCAAAGCCCGAGCCTACATCGCAGACATCACGACGCTCGAAGTAGACGTCATCGTGAATGCGGCCAACGAGGGCTTGCTGGCTGGCGGTGGTGTCTGTGGGGCGATATTTCGAGCAGCGGGCCCGAAACTTGTCGAGGCGTGTCAGAAGTTAGCCCCATGCCCTCCGCTCTGAATGCTCGAAGAAAAAAGAGAAAGGGCCCTGAGATTCAGGGCCCTTTTTTGTTTTGCATGAGCGAGCCGCAAGTTGGCATAAGGCTTGCCCCCCTCCCCAAACCCTGCCCCAAGTCTTGTGAGAGAATCCTCGTGCCTGACGTTGCCCCTGCCTTGATACCAGCCGGGCTGTTAGCCATGCAGGGCCGGTAGCTGGGCATGCCCAGTTGATCCGGTACACTGGACATCGTTGCAGGAGGTTGACATGTCCGTCGATATCCGGATCGAGACTTTCTCGGTTGCCGAGAAGGTCCAACTCCTCGAAACCGTATGGCAAAGCCTGTGCGCTCGCCCTTGCGATGTGAGGTCGCCAGAGTGGCACCGCGAAGTGCTGGATGAGCGCAGGCGTCGCCTTGAGGATGGACGCGCGACGATTTCTGCATGGCCTGATGCGAAGGCCCGCTTGATGCAGCTCGGCCGATGATCGTCAGCATCGCATCTGATGCCGAAGCTGATATCGCCGAAGGCTATTGGTTTTATGAGCGGCAGTCGCCCGGGCTTGGCGACTATTTCCGTAGTTGCCTGATCGCGGACATTGAGTCGCTCGCCTACTAAGGCGGCATCCACCAGGTCGAGTACGGGTATCAACGTGCTCTGTCGAAGAGGTTCCCTTTTTGCATCTACTGCTCCTTGAGCAGCGGCGTGCTGCTCGTGGTGGCGGTGATTGATGCCCGGCGGGATCCACTCTGGATTCGCAAGAGGTTTGAAGTCGCGGGGGAATCTGCTGAAGACGATTTCGGTCCAAGCCGACAGACCCTTTCCCTCGCCGTGAATCCGGAGAATCGACCCATGAAATCGTTTGCTTGTTTCTGCGCGGCCTGCCCTTCTTTGTCGCGTTCAAGCTCACGATGGGATCGCTCTCCCACGTGTGCTGGTTTATTGCCAAGCATCCGATTGGCAGTCTAGATTGGTACGACGTAATCGGCAGGATCGGCCAAGAGTTCTGGACGCTCAACATTGGCCTGTTCCTGTGCCTCCCCGCGTTTCTGATCGTGGTATGGCGGCTGCTTCGC
>NZ_JBAXGR010000249.1:0-2426 GCF_037139295.1 Aestuariivirga sp. | reverse complement strand
GAGCTCATGCAGACGTAGCAGGCGCCCTTGGTGACCATCAGCAGGTTCACGCAGGTGTCGTAGAGGAATTGATAGAAGCCCTCTCCCAAGGCATCGTTCAGGATGCGGCGGTCCTTCGCGATGGTCTTGTTTTTGGCGGCATTGGCGTAGTCCACGTTGTACGGTGGATCGAGGGCCGCCATGTCGGCCAGCTGCCCGTCCATCAGGCGCTCGACATCCGTGAACACGGTCGCATCACCACAGAGCAGTCGGTGATTGCCAAGGATCCAGAGATCGCCTGGCCGGGACGTTGGCACGACCGGAACCTCGGGAAGCTCTGCCTCCTCCGCCTCCGCGGCCGCGTTGTTTGTCAGCGGTGACTTGCGGAACGATATGGATGTTGCCCCTTTAGGGTAATAGAAGAGCACAACCGACATCAAGTCACACAGTTCGCTTGTAGAGCCTTCCGGTGACCGCGTGTCCCCTCCAAAGTACGGCAATATGGCCGACAGAATTTCACAGTATTTCAGTAGCTTAAAAGCTCCGTACTAAATGCGGGCGGTCAGGAGCTTTGGAGAATAGGGGGCAGAGAGAGACGAAAGTCGGCCGTCCTGCCATTCCAGCAGTCAGGAGCTTCGCGCGTCGAAGCCCGCAAATACTGGGGATTTTCGCGACTGGAATTTCTTGGAGAGAGATTTGCCCCAAGGCTAAATGGCGGAGGGAAAGGTGCTGGGAACCAACACTCTCTACCGCCAAGCTATTGATTTTGTTTGAGTCGTAATTTGATGCAGTTCAAATCCCGCGCTGGTATCCGAACGATCCTCGGAGGTAACCTTGAACTTCGGCTCCACGGCACCCGATCTAAGATACTTTCGGATCGCATTGCGAGACAGTCCTGTTCGCCGCTCGATCTCCCGGATCGGCATCCCCTTGGGGAAGTGCCAACGTCGGACAACTCTCAAAAGTGCCATGTCTATCACTCCATGATCCCCCGGTCCAAATGCCGGGAGGAAGGTCAGAACATTGGTCACTTTTCGGTGGAAACTTGTGCCCCTCCCGTATCAACTCTCATTACAAATCAACAGCACGCCGTGAGCCAGCGGAAAATGCGGCGAAATCCTTGCCATCTGGGCCTTGCTCAGCAGAAACAGTTCACTCATCAGGGCCTCCTCTTTCGGAAGCCTTGAATCAAACTGGCAACTGATCCGCAATAGGTTTAATAGGTCCTGACCCTTCTGTATTTGCTCTCTGCTAAACTTGCTCCGTCACCGGCCCCGGCCAGGGTCGGTGACGGGGTGGTGCGCGACGTCTGACCCTTGTGGCATGATCACGCTTTCTAGCCTGTCGGTACCGCCTCTCTTCATCGTCTCGAACAGTTGATTGCGGCCTTGCAGGACCGCGCACCAGAAGGAAGAGAGCATGGACAACCTATCACATGGCCGCGTTATCGGCATAGATGTCAGCCGCGACTGGCTGGACCTTTATTGCCTCCCCGATGGGCATCGCGGCAGAGCGCCCAACACTCCAGCAGGTCATGCTGTCGTTGTGGCTCTCGCGCGGGATCGGGACGCCATCGTCTGTTTTGAATCGACGGGCGGTCAGGAGTGGCAGCTCTGGGCGGCTTTGGAGGTAGAAGGTGTTACAGCCCGCCAAGTGCCACCCGCTCAGGTGAAGGCATTTGCTCAAAGCTGTGGCACGCGCGCCAAGACAGACCGGATCGATGCAGAACTCATCGCCCGCTTCTTCGCATTCCGGCCCGAAGCAGGCCGCAGTCTTCCCGCTGAGAAGCTGCGCCTTCTCAGAGCTTTGACATCGTAACGAGCCCAGTTGGTCGAGATGCGCAAACGGCTTCTGGCCCAAATCCGCGCGCATCAGAAACTGGGCACCGCCGCGATGTTCGAGGACGTCGACACCGAGTTGAAGCAACGGATCGACAGTCTGATCAAGGAATTGGAAGACCGCATCAGCCAGGCCATCGCGAGCGATGAACGCTTGTCGGAAACCGCCGGTGTTCTCCGTTCCATCCCTGGGATCGGCCCGGTTGCGAGCACGATGCTGATCGCGGAAATGCCCGAGATCGGCACCATCACCGGCGAACAGGCTGCCGCACTCACCGGTTTGGCCCCGGTCGCGCACGACAGCGGAACCCTTCGCGGAAAACGGACCATTGCAGGCGGGCGCCGTGCCCTGAGGCACGTAATGTTCCAGGCAGCGCTGGTCGCGGCACATCACAACCCAAGCCTGAGATCATTCGCAGACCGTCTCCGCAAGGCTGGGAAACCGCACAAGGTCATCATCACCGCCGTCGCCAGAAAGCTGGTCACCATCGCGAATGCACTATGCAAGAACCGTCAGAAATGGGCAGTCCCAACGACCTAACAGATACAGTTGCTAGTTCCGCATGGTGCACCAAATCACTAAATGTCTGTGCGGTATCGTAAGGCGGT
>NZ_JBAXGR010000248.1:0-2452 GCF_037139295.1 Aestuariivirga sp. | reverse complement strand
GACTTCTTAGACTTAGACATACGTTCCTTGCCTTTCGCGCCCGTGGCGCAACCTACCCTCGTTTATAGGGGTCTTATGCAAACTATATCACAACCAACACTGTTCCGCCGCAGGTATGAACTCAAGCCCTTGCGGCAGTTAAGTTGTAAACGCACTATGCAATACTATATGTCATTACCGCGGTAAGCGTCAAATACTCCCCACATTGGCCCCCACGAGCGAAGGCGTTATCTGAGTGGATTTCAGCGAGTCGTGTTGGATTTTGAACCGCACAGGTCTTTTACGCCGTCGGCCCACGGCAGCAGTTCATCAAGATTATCGCCACGCTTGAGGTTGGGCAACCGCTCGAACAAAAGCGTGAGGTAGTCCAGTGGCCGCAGTTGGTTTTCCCGAGCTGTCTCGACGATGCTGTAGATGATGGCGCTGGCGTCCGCGCCTCTGGGCGTGTTGGCGAAGAGCCAGTTTTTGCGCCCGATGACAAACGGCTTGACCGCTCGTTCGCAGCGGTTATTATCCAGTTCCAAGCGGCCGTCCTGGATGAAGGTGTTCAGCTTGGGCCACTGGTTGCGGCAGTAGGCCACGGCCTTACCCAGTGCGCTCTTGGGCAAGGCGTGGAGCGCCTGCTGGTCGAGCCAGGCGCTAAACTCGGCGAGAATGGGCGCGCTTTCCACCTGTCGCCCGGCAAGACGCGCCTCGGGCGTGGCATCGCGTAGGTCGCGTTCGATCTTGAAGAGTTTGTTGCAGAAGTTAAGACCCGTGTGCGAAGCGCAGGTGACGCCGGCGCGCGACACCGGCGGCAAAGTCTTGATCGCCTCGTCGAACTTGCGCCGCGCGTGCGCCCAACAACCGACGAGCGTAATGCCGGCCATTCCTTCATAAGCGACATAGCCGTCCACATGGAGGAAGCCACCAAAGCCTTCGAGAAAGCCGCGCGGATGTTGGGAGCCGCGCGTGGTTTGATAGTCATAAAGAACGATGGCCGGCGCTTCGCGTCCGCTGCAATAGACCCACATGCGGGATTCGGTGGTGGCGGCGCGGTCCGGTTCATGCAACACCTGCACCGTCGTTTCATCGGCATGCAGGATGTCTTTGGCCAGCATTATCGCGTGCAGCCTGTTGTAGAGGGGGGCAAGGTTCCCGGCGCCCCGGATCATCCAGTTGGCCAGAGTCTGGCGGGAGAGATTGAGGCCCAGGTCCTGGAAGTGCTGTTCCTGCCGGTACAACGGCAGCGCCAGGTCGAACTTCTGGTTCATCACATAGGCCACGGCAGATGGTGAAGCCAGACTGTTCGGGAAAGCGGGCGTTGGCATCGGCGCCAGCACCACGGGCGTCGTGGTATCGTGCAGTGCACAGTGACGGCAGGCGTACTTCACCTGGATGTGCTTGACCACGCTCGCCTGCGCCGGCACGATCTTGAGTTCCTGGCGCTCCTCTTTTCCCATCTCATGCAGAGCGCCGGTGCATTGCGGACAAATCTGCCCTTCCGTTGGTAACTCGTAACGCACTTCCTCAATGGGGAGAGCGGCCAGATCAGCTTCGCGCTTGCCCTTGGACTTCTTACGGCGGTAAGTGATGGTCTCGGTTGTCGGCTCGGCAATTTGGGGATCAGCCTGCGCCTCGGCTTCGTTGAAGACCAATTCGCTTTGGTTCGCAGTGACGGCAACGGTGTGCTCGCTGGAGGCGCCGAATTGCTTGTGCTGGGCCAAGCGGAACTGCGCGCGCAGCCAGTCGTTCTCGGCCTCGAGTTGCTGAATTCTGACAGCCTGCTGGTTAATCGATTCCAGCAGTTCGGCAGGGCTTGTAGCAGCAGCATCGGGTGTCATGAACTGATGGGTATTATACCATAAAACAACCCGTTTCGCGCTACCTAACAAGACCCAAATAGCAAAATAATGCTGGCCAAAAATGACATGCCGGGGGACCAAATCACACCACGATCCGCGCCGAAACGCTGGCGTGCGCCCGGCGCTGTTCGAGCTCCAAGCCATCGAGCAGCCACTGCAGTTGCCGGCGGCTGATGGCGCGCGCCTGCTCTTCGCCACGCGCCGGCCAGCGAAAGCGGCCACGCTCCAGACGCCGGTAGTACAACCAGAAGCCGTTATGGTCCCAGTGCAGAATCTTGAGCTTGTTCCGCTCGCGATTGCAGAAGACGAACAGGCAGTGACTGAACGGGTCCAGGGCGAAGCTATGAATTACCACCGCCGCCAGCCCGTCGATGGATTTGCGCAAGTCGGTGCTGCCGCAGGCCAGATAAACCTGTTCTGGATTCACCTGGCTCAGCATGGCGCACTCCCCAATGCCTGCACCACCGCACGCAGCAGCGCCACGTCAAAACCGGGGTGAACTTCGATAGCAGCCCCACCCACACGGATCGTCACGCCACCGGGTGCGGACTCGGGGACCACGGCCACCGCCAGCCAACCGTCGTGCGGCGCGGGTCCCTCCGGCGGCG
>NZ_JBAXGR010000247.1:0-2508 GCF_037139295.1 Aestuariivirga sp. | reverse complement strand
TCAGCCTCGCGTTGCCGCCGATCCTCGCGGTCGCTTTCCTTTCCATTGATGTTGTCCGGCCTGCCGCCCGACGTATCCGATCCGTAGCTGTGCCCATTGGCATCGCTGCCATTGATGGGGTCATTCCCCGCATAGGCATAGCGGTTGGTGTCAACCCCGGGGATATCCGGGTCCCAGGTATCCGGCGTCAGGAACCGCGACAGCAGCGGGTCGTAGTACCTTGCGTGGAGGTATTGCAGGCCCGTCTCGGGATCAAACCGCTCGTTGATATAGCCCTTGCCCTGCAGCGGCACCGATCCGTTGGTGGTGAGCGGCTGGCCGAAGGGGCCGTAGTCGGCCCGCATGGTGGCCCCTCCCACGCGCAGGACGAGGCGGTTGGAGGCGAGGTGGTCCTTCACCATGACGTCGGTGCCCTGGCCCTCGCGCCGCACGTCCGCGTGGAGATAGGAGGTGACCACGCCCCGCATGCTGGCCTGGCCGAACAGGACCTCGGCATCGGCCCCGAGGTAGAAGTGCTTTGCGCCGACGAAGCTCTTTCCCACCCGCTCGCCATCCGGCCCATAGTCGAAGCTGACGGCGTAACCAAAGGCGGTGACGGAGACAGGCCGGTTCTCGCCGTCATAGGTGATCGAGCGGGGGGCTATCGGCCCCGGCCCGTCCGGGTCATAGCTCAGCGTGTTGCCATTGGCATCATAGGTGACGGGCGTGCCGCAGATCGCGGCCGGCGCATGCGGGCGCCCGCCCGCGCCATAGCTCAGCGCCGCGCCGCCACACAGCGCGGAGTTGGCGAGCATGTTGTCGGCATCGTCATAGGCGAAGCTCCGGTCCTCCGCGGTGCCGCCCTGATTGTCCGCCGAGACGAGACGATCCAGCGCGTCATAGCCATAGGCCCAGGCGCGGGTGGCATCGGGCGAGGACACCGCCGTGACGAGGCCCCTGGCATCGCGCGTGTAGCCCAGGTCGAGCAGCGTCTGCCCGTCCTGCTGGGTGAGGTCACTGACCGGCTAGGTAATTGAATACAGTAGTTCTCTACGGTGCCATTCGAGTCCTAATCTTCTGGAGTTTCTACGCACGATTCCATAGCGCTCTTAACCAGCTGCATCCAAGCAGTGACGTGGTCACTACGGTAATGTCGCCACTCCATCATGTGATCAGTGTAGATTTTCATTACGATTTCGGGACTCATGAAACCTTTCTCGAACTCAGCACGTTCTTGAAAAAACATAAAACAAGCTGGACCATCCTCAAAGAACACAAAGCCCCCATAAACGTCTGGGAGCATGAGCAAAAAGTCAATTGCGAAAGTCTTCTCTTTGAGTTCATCCAATAGAGAATACGTAAACTTCTCTACTTTGAAGCAATAGTACTTATCGTGAGCAAGAACGGCTATAAGAAGTTTTCGGGAAGTAGCCGAGTTTATCTTATTCTCCATCAGCAGCTGCAGTGAAGAGTCCGAATGGTACTCAAAGTTTCGGTAATGAACTGTGTGAGTCCCCAACAGAGCGCCCCGATGGAGTTGTGGCTTAGGGAAAAACTGGCCTGGAAAACCGGAGTCTGCATGCTGCAGATATGACAGCGCAATCCTTGCGCATTCAATTGCTTTGAAATCGTCACACTGTGTCGCTCCAACTGGAACCTCGCTCTCGTCAAGGCGCAAGGGGGGAGCCAAAAAGCTATCGCTACTGGATGAGAGTTTATCGATCACTGTCGCTCAGCCTCTTGTTACTATCACTGTTGCTTTCATTGCTTGTCGAATTCCCTTCCTGTGTTCTGTTCCTATCGTCCTTTCGATCATCCCTATCCTCTGGAAAGCGGTTCTTCGTAGTATTTCCGTTTGGATCAGTGACTTCAATGGTCGGCTCCCCTGTCTTCTCTGATCCTGGTCGTGCTGATATCTTGGTCTTGTCAGGTAGGGTGATCACTTCACCTTTACCCCACTTGGTTTCGAACTGCTTTTTAATCTCAGCGCCAGGCAGATCCTTGAGTTTGTCTACCGTCTCTTTGTAGGGTCTTCCTCTGCTGATGTTTTTCTCTTTGGCGCCAGGATCAGCGGTATCTTTTCCGGCACCCATGATTGTTTCAACGTCTTCATGTGTGGCCGGAGGCGCCTTGTCCTCCGGCAGCTTGTCGTTGTTGAGTGCCTTTACGGCTTCCTTCGCTGCATAAGCAGCCAAAGCAGCCGAGCCTACGTAGGCTGCCGCCTGTATTGCGGCATACCCAAGTGCGACTTCGCTAGCACACAGATCGAAGCAATGCCCATTCGCATCGCCATTCACGTCGGCCAGTGTGTGACGCGCGGTGTTCGCCGGCAGGCTGAAGGCTGGCTGTGCAAGCAGTCCGTTGCCGGTCGACAGGAAGCCCTGGTAGCTCTGGGTTTTCAGCTTGTGGATAAGGACATCCGCGCGTCCGTCACCATTGAAGTCACCGACCAGGAAGCGGTACTTCGTGCCGAAGCTGTCAATGTTGTTCAGTCCCCAATTGACGACACTTGCCCTGCCTCGGCCTGAG
>NZ_JBAXGR010000246.1:0-2523 GCF_037139295.1 Aestuariivirga sp. | reverse complement strand
GGGAAGAGGCGTCGCAAGGACGCAAACAGCACGACATGCAGCTTGGGAAGCTGCCATTCTACCACCGAACTACGCCCGCGACCGGCGGGAGATTAGTAGAGGCGCCGAGAGCGCCAAGTAGGGCAGCGACGGCCAGCATGATTGTCCACTGAGTGGTTAAGGTAATGGCCTTGGGTAAGGTTTAAAAACATCTATAAACGGGACATCCCCCCTTCACCGTCGAAGGGCAGTTAGGCCCAGACGTTCAATTCGGCAATGTCGAGGTGACGCTGCACGCCGAACCGTACTTGGCAGACTAAAGGCAGTCTGATGACAATCAAGCCGCCGGCGGATGGGCAATGAGTTCCTCAAACCGGCTGCCGCCATGCCTGTCGAGAGGATCACGGCGTCGTCGGCATCGACGGGGGATTGTAGGCAGACGACCAGACGTAGGGCTCCGGGCTGCAGCGGTCGGCGGCATTTACTAGTGCCGTATTCGTGCCATCCGAAATTTGCGGGTTTCCGACCTGATTGGGACCATCATATGTCGGACAGGAACAACTCACGATCGGCAAACCAGTGGTTTGGTCGGTCCTGTCTGTTGCTCGGCATGGCGCGGTCATGCACATGGCATATATGTTGGAAGTTCCGCTCGTCGGACACTGATACACGGTATTACCTTTTTGAGGGATTAGGATGGGCGTGTAGTCTGACACCACATAGGCTCCGGGAAATAGGGTGTTGTCGCGAAGAGACTCACAGACAGGCGCCTCCCGCATCGTGGGGTTCGTCGCGACGTTGGCGCCGTTCAGGCATTTGGAGCCATCCTTGCCACAGACTGCTATCGTCTTCTTATAGACTCTCTTGTTTAGGATCGCGTTGATAAGGACGTAGGAATAAGTCGCCCCCTCCGGCTTATTCTCCGATATTTTATAGCAGTCGCACTCGGCGGTTTTCTTGTCCTCCGAGAGAACGCAGGCGGGCGTATTGAGTGGCGCGCCCGGAACCCCAGAGTAGAAACACAAGGCGATTGGACCCGTCTTCTTGAGCCGGCAGGCGAGGAAGTTCGAGGTCTGCAGGTTCACACCTGCCCAGGCGCAGGAGCTCTTTGTGTCTGTGGTCTTGCAGTCAGTGATTTTGACGAGCCCGTTCAGGCCGGAATACTTGAACTCCGGTTTACACTCAGGCGATGACTTGCAGGATTGACTGAGCGCGGCGTCTGGAGCCAGGACCAGCAGTAGCAGCGCTGCCCAAAGCCACGCTGTTTTGCCGCAGCGGGAAAGATACTTCTGAAGCTCGTCGACCATTTAGGGAATGTCCACTTCTAGAGTTGTAGGAAAACTTAACCTAACTTAAGCTAGCCTGCACTGCCACGTTGTGGATGTCGAGGGAGGATTAGTCTTGAGCGGCCTTGAATTACAGCCGCCACAGCATGGGGGATTAGACTTTGTCAGTCGCAAAGCCAGACCCGCTTGCTTTCTTCCACAAAGGCGTCGGCGAGAGGCCCCAGATTATCCTCCGGGGCCAGTCGCTTACGGAGCATAGGATCAACCGACATCCACCGGATGACCGGCCTGTTAGGTCGACGATTTGTGCAATTTTGGGCCGGGTGCAAGACCGGCCCTTGGCAGACAGCGTCGACGGTCTGCCATGACCGCAATTTCTGCTCATTGCTTGCCGGGAATGTCGATTTTGCCGTGATTGTGCGTTGATCAAGACGCACCTCTCCCTTGGTTTGAGCTGGAACGCATGACAACCGGGCCGTCACGCCGCTTCTGGATCAGGCGTTGGACGCTGTTCGGCGATCAGCCGCAGGATTCCGGCGAAGAGCTGTCTCGCGATAGCGACCTCCGCCATCTGGAAGGCAACATAGCGGCCGTGGCTGATAACCTTTACGCCGATCTTGATCAGCTTCTCCCTCAGGCTGGTCAGCGACCAGTCCCTGATCGGCCCGGGTGTTGCCAGGGTGCGCAGGAAGTTGCCGAGATTGTAGGCGAGGGCGTGAAGCTGAAGGCGGGCAGCGTTGGCGGCAAACGTGCGGCACGACAGGCGGGTCCACTTGATCGCGCCCTTGCCTTCCTTAAACCACTGCTCGCAGGCGCCGCGCTGATTGTAGAAGGCGACAATGTTCTCAGGCGGTCTCGACAGGTTGGTGACGATGGCGAAGTGAAGCGAAAGATTGGCACTTCCATTCTGCCAGAAACGGCTGCATTCCCTTAGCCATCGTCAACCCATCCGGCTGCCTCTACTTACCGTTCAAAGCCGCTCTCCTATCGATGTCATGGCTCGCTCTTCCTGGCTCTGGTCCCGATGCCACCGGCGTGCTGCTCGAGGAAGGCGGAGCATTGATCGAAGCTTTGCTCGCATCTCTGGGGCAGGGGCATCGACTTTTTCTTCGCCAGTGAGCGGGCAAAAGCGAGCATGCGCGTCGTGGGCATCCTCGCCTTTCCCTGCTCGGCGCCAAGCGAGTCTTTAGCAGAGGCAGATTGCTCCGCCAACAAGAATCAATCCTTCACCTGTCAGGATACTGGGGCACGCGGTGTT
>NZ_JBAXGR010000245.1:0-2584 GCF_037139295.1 Aestuariivirga sp. | reverse complement strand
GGCCGATAATTGGCGAACGGCATGTCCGGACATGCCGTTCGCCAATTATCGGCCCTTCGACGAGTCAGATTCGATTGGCGGTATGCAAGGGACTCCTTCACCAATACGTTCGGATTTGATTTGCGGTAGAGATAGGTAGCCAACCGACGCGGCGGTGATCTCCACCTGATGATAATTCTGTTGCTCTGGTGCATATGACTGAGCAATCTCAGGATTGAAGGAATGACAAAGGAAGAGATTACATGACTTCCCACATTGATCAGCTGACCGCTAGCATTGGTAGTGAATACGGTGTCAGCGGATGGTTCATGATCGAACAACGGAAAGTTGACATTTTCGGTCAGGTGACGGACGACGATGATCCGATGCATAGCGATGTCGAGTGGGCGCGCACCGGCCCGTTTGGCGTTCCGGTGGCGCATGGAATGTATATTCTCTCGCTGCTGCCGCGGTTTGCACGTGAATTGGGGTTTCCCATTGCCAGCAGCGGCTCGGAGATGGCCATCAACTATGGTTTCGACAGGGTGAGATGGATCAATCCCGTTCCGGTAGGTTCAAGCGTGCGTTGCAGAACGACGATCAAAAAGGTGGAACCGAAAGGCGCGACACGCTGGCTCGTCCATTCCAAAAATGCCATCGAGTGTAATGCCCATGAGGGCCCCTGCGTTGTTGCCGATTGGCTATGCCTCTATGAATACGCGCCTTGAGTTTTTGATCGACCATGTCTGGCAGAACGCCACGCTGACACCTGATCGGGAGGCGTTGGTACTGGAGGACGTTCGGCTGACGTGGCGGGAGACCGCTGATCTCGTCAATGGCTGTGCAATGGCCATGCTGGCATCGGGTGTAGTCCGTGGCGCGCGTATTGCAATGCTTTCAACGCCGCGGCCCGAATATGTCATCGTGATGATGGCATCCTTGAAGGTCGGCGCGATCTGGCTGGGATTGAATCCCCGCCACACCGCACGGGAACTCCGCTTCATCATCGGTGATAGCAAACCGATGCTGGTGTTTTCGCTCGGCCTCCGCGATGGCCGCAACTATCTCGATGATCTGGACGAAATCCGGTCCGAGGCTGGGCCATTTCAGCTGGTTGCCCTTACAGGCGAACGTGGATCAGCGGAATTGACCATGGAGGAGTTTCTTCAAAGAGGAAAGAACGTCACTCCCGGTGAACTGGACGCTCGTGCGGCCGCAAACCGCCCAGGGGATCCGGCGGTCATCGTCTACACCTCGGGGACGACGGGCGAGCCTAAGGGCGCTCTGTTGAGCCAGGCAGGCTTTCTGGATTCCTACAGAGTGCAGGCTGCTCTCTGGAAGGCCGAACCGCTGCGGATCATCAACAATATGCCGATCAGCCATATCGGAGGAATCGGCGACATAACCGCCTATGCAACAATCAGTGGCGGCACCATGGTCTTCATGGAGCGCTTCGATCCTGTGCGCTTGCTGGACACGGTCAACAAGGAAAGGATCTCGGTTCTCGGCCAAGTGACGGCGATGTACCAGAAGATCGTGGACTGCGAAGCCTGGCAATCGGCAGATCTGTCGTCCCTGCAGCTTCTGTGGTGGGCCGGATCAGAGGCGCCGCTTTCGCTGGTCGAAGAACTCGGCAAGCGCGTGCAGAAGACTGTTACTTATTATGGCATGACCGAACTCACCGGATCAGTATCCTACGTTGATAATGATCAACCACTGGAAGTGAAAGCCCGCACTATTGGGCACCCCCGGCCTGAGTTCGAGCTTCGTCTCGCCAATGATGCGGGAGAGCCGGCAATGCTGGGCGCATCAGGTGAAATTCAGGCAAGAGGGAAGAACGTGTTCCTAGGATATTGGAACCGGGAGCCTGAAACGAAGACCGCCTTCACTGGCGACGGTTGGTTTAAGACAGGAGATATCGGGCGTATCCGTGAGGACGGAAATTGGGAAGTAGTCGGGCGACTGAAGGAAATGTTCAAGTCGGGTGGCTACAACGTCTATCCTCGCGAGATTGAACAGGTCATTGAGTCTCATCCTGACGTTGAGTCAGCCTGCTTGCTTGCTCTGCCCGACCCGCAGTGGCAAGAGATCGGATGGGCATTTGTCAGGCCGAAGTCTGCTGGTGGGCTTGATACGGTTGCCATGGCAAGCTTCCTGCGCCAGCAGCTCGCCGGCTATAAGCTTCCGAAACGCATCATCCTCGTTGCAGAGTGGCCGGTAACTGCTTCGGGAAAAATCGACAAGGCTGCCCTGCGAGATCAGGCTGAATCATTACGGCTGCACTGATGCAAGAACTGGCCAGGAGCCAAAGGAACCCTCGTGCCTACCGCAAATAGAACCTGATTCGCTAAAGGGTCAATATTGGGCGATGCTTTCTGGCGATGGCAAATGTTCTCAAACTGATCTGGGACGCGATTGCAGACTTCTTCCGATCACGACCTGATCTGCAAACGGAGATCATCGCCTTGCGCTACCAGCGCAGCGTGTTGCGTCGGAAAAGACCTGAACGGCTGGTCTTCGGCAATACTGACCAGCTGATCTTTGTGTAGTTGTATCGCTTGGCGCCCGGCACCCTGAATGCCCTGTCGATTGTCAAGCCTGAGAC
>NZ_JBAXGR010000244.1:0-2593 GCF_037139295.1 Aestuariivirga sp. | reverse complement strand
TCGCTATGATCTGCATTGTCCAGCTTATGCCTGGCTTGAACGACCGAGTCAACAAGTAGTTCCCAAATTGGGAACTTCAAGAACCTGAAACCTCGGCTCTCGGCGGCACCCTCCGCCAAGGCTTACGGAGAATGCTGTGTCCAATCTCCACACAATGGGCGGCGAATAAACTCCCCGCAATCCTAAAAACCTGAGGGCGAAATACGGCTACGTCGCGCGGCTGCCTGCAGCGAAGACGCGCTCGTCGCCGAGGCTGTGGAGCTCCCGGAGGTGGACCGCAGGCCCCCGGCGTGAAAACGCCCGCCGAAGCCGGAGCCAGGAGGAGACCGTCGGCGCTGCGGCCGGCGCCGTGCCCAGGTGACACTGGTGTCAAGGATCAGCTTCCGAAGCTGACGTCGCGGGTTGCCACCGGCGGGAACCCGATATCCAGCGCCCCAGCGCCCTCCCCAGGAATGGCAAGGAGATGTTCAACGAAGGAGCCACGCGCCTGTCGCGCCTCGGCGAGGAGCTGCCCGTAGCACGCGGCCGACACGACGACGACGGCCGGCTGTCCGCGCCGCGAAATGACCTGTGGCCGCCCCGCGAGGGCCGCCTCTACGACGGCGCTGAGCTTGTTTCTGGCTTCGTGTAGCGACCACATGGCGGACATCGTCTTGGGATGAAGATCCAGCGAGAATGCGCGCCGAGCCGCCGATTTCAAGTGCATAAAAAAGACTGGTAATCCACTTTAAATGGAATACTGGTCATTCGGCCCGCGGTGAGATCGGAGGCCCATTTTCACGGGGTTCGTAAAGTTTCGGGGAGATTGGCGCGCCAATGGCTCTACTGACCTCCAGACCCTATCGTCGCCGGTGCAACAAGGCCCGGAGCGACAAGAGCAGCCGCCCTGCGTTCCTAACCCTTCATCCGTGCAACAAGGCCGAGCCGTAAGGTCTCAAGTTCATCGATGAGAAGACGCAGTCATACCCATGCAGAGACTGCGGGGATCGGGTCTCATCAGAAGTCTCTCTTCTCGTAAATGGTGGAGATGGTCCGTCCATCCCAGACATAGCAGAGGTGTCGCTCCTGACGGCAGTTGGACAGCAGTCGTGGACGAAACACGGCTGCACATTCACCCCCCTCGTCTCGAACACTCCCATAGACGATCCCATCGGAGCCACCCTCGCGGATGTGCAGGGCAAGCTCCTGTGAGACCCCGTAGCGGGTGGGATGATAGTAGGCTGGATGGCTTTCGCGCATGGCGCGGATATCGTGCAGCTCGGCTTCGAGATCGACAGCGTAGACCCGCATATCGATTTCCTGGGCTGGCTCACGGGTCGCCTGCAGGAAGCCGATGCGATGGTAGCGCGTTTCGGCAATGGCCGTCTCGATCGCTCGGCCGGCATAGAAGACTCCATACGTTCCATTAGTGAAGCGATCCCCCTCGGGGTTGAGGTGAGTGAATGCAGCCATGGTGGGCGAGCTGCCGGGGCCGGACACTCGGTCATCAGGTGGAACCAGGGAAATGTCTCCCACCTCCTCACGCAGCCTGTCATTGGTCATCGCCTCAATCTGGTAGACGGCATCGAGGTCAGCGGGATCTGCGACGGCCTCGAAGAGGTTGATCGGCGGGAACCGGCTCGGGACAATACGAAAACACGGGCGCCACTCGATCCTTGCAATCGGGATGCCTGTCATCAGCCGCGCTGCGCGTCCACGTACTGGCGAACGACATAGAGGTCGGCAACATTGCCTGACGTCATTCTATCGAGTGCCGATCGTCCGCCGAATGTCTTCGCGGCGTTGGGCTTCCGCACCCACTGGTCGGCTGTCTTCGGAAGGAGGATATGAAGTCCCTTGTAGATGCCCATGACGTAGGAGATGCGCTCCAGTGCGTCCCTGGAGATGGTGGAGACGGCGCCCCGCTTCCATGACTGGAATGTTGAGCGGCTCTCAAGCCCCAGCAGTCGCATCTGCTCTTGCTCCTGGAGGCCCCACGCATCGGCGATCCGGAAGAAGGTTCGCAGGGCGGGTCCCGTCAGGTCCCTGCGGTCCAAGACCTTGGCGTTTGTCGCATTGGGCATTGTCGTTGTCCTCCGAACCCGAGCATGTACAGAATCTGATCATAAGTCAAGTTTTTGGCATAAACCAATCAATCGAGGGGCGTCACATTTCCTGCGAGGATCTCCGGCAAGTGGCACCCGGCAGGGCCCTCCATGAGGTGGTGACGGTATTTTTCTTGATGTTTCAGCTGGCCAGGACCTCCGCCGTGCGCCGTCAGCAACATCAGTCTGGGCGATGCCTCGAACGGCATCGGTTCACTTCATGATCGCCTTGCCCAACAAAGATTTCTCATGTTGGGCAAGGCGGCGCCAGGCGCGCCTGTCGTCCAGGTGGGATGCCAGGTTTCAGGGGAAAGCCGCCGCTGCGATGTGACTGTTTCAGGGGAACTTCCAGATGACAGGGACTGGCCGTCGCCCAACTTCCCCGAATAGCACGCCTACTATTAAGGTTTTGTTTTAATTGATTAAATTTAAGTCCCTCGCGCGCGTGCGCGATACTGGTCGCGAATTCCCCAAACCTGACCCACCTGTCAGCCGTGCGATAAGGCCAA
>NZ_JBAXGR010000243.1:0-2597 GCF_037139295.1 Aestuariivirga sp. | reverse complement strand
TGACGGGTAGTTTTGGGGATAGAAGTTGGTTGAGGAAGGCGATTATTTGATCAGGTGTCAACGCCGGAGACAAAATGCATCGGTGCGCCGGAGTAAAAATGCATCAGTGAGGCGAGCAGGAAGGCCCCCCGCGGGGGGCCTTCCTGCGTTTCGCGATCAGGCTTGGCTGGCTTCGTCGGGGGCGTTACGGGAGCGCCGCTTGCTCTGTTTGAGCCTGTAGCTGTCGCCGTTCATCTCAAGGATATGGACGTGGTGGGTCAGCCGATCGAGCAAGGCACCAGTCAGACGCTCAGAGGCGAACACACCGGTCCACTCGTCGAACGGCAGATTGCTGGTAACGATGGTGGAACCGCGCTCGTAGCGCCGGGAGAACACCTCGAACAGCAGTTCGGCGCCGATCTGGGAGAACGGCACGTAGCCGAGTTCGTCGATGATCAGCAGCTTGTAGGTGGCAAGCTGGCGCTGCAAACGCAACAGTCGCTTCTCGTCGCGGGCCTCGATCAACTCGTGAACCAGGGCCGCGGCGGTGGTAAATCCGACCGACAGACCCTTCTGGCAGGCGGCTAGCCCCAGTCCCAGAACGATGTGCGTCTTGCCGGTGCCGGAGTTGCCGACCGCAATGATGTTCTCACGGCGGCTGACGTACTCGGATCTGGCAAGCTCCAGCACCAGGGCCTTGTTCAGTGACGGGAGCGCCAGGAAGTCGAAGCTGTCGAGGCTTTTGACGGCCGGGAACTTGGCATCCTTGATCCGCCGCTCGACCATCCGCCGCTCCCGCTCGATCAGTTCCAGTTCGGCAAGGCGCAGCAGGTAACGGGTGTGGTCGACGCCCTCGGCGGCACACTGCCGCGCAAGCTTGTCATACTCGCGCAGGAAGGTTGGCAGCTTGAGCGCCTTGAGGTGGTGGGCGAGCAGCAGTTCGGGCGGGTCGGTCATGATGCCACCCCGGTGAGCAGGCCCATGTAGGTTCTGGCCGAGGTGGTCGCCACGGTGGCGCGTGGGAGGTAGGGATAAACCGTCAGGTCGAGGCGTGGCGGCCGCCGCTCGATCCGGCACAGCATCAGGTGCTTCACCGCGTCGAACCCGATCACGCCCCGGGCAATCGCGGCTTGAATGCCGGCGAGAACATCCTCTGGCTGGAACGATTCCAGCAGCCGCAGCACCTGGACGAACTCTCGCTTGCCGCGATTGCCCATGCGCGCCTCAAGCAGGCGACGGAGCGTAGCAAACTCCTCAGGCAGTTCCCAACCGGCCAGCGGCGCCGCCTGGTCGAGCGCACCGATCTTGCGCTCAAGCAGCGCCAGATAGTGAAGCGGGTTGAAGACGAAGTCTTCCTGCTCATAAGACCTGGCGTGGCGGGCGATGATGTCCGCACCACAGGAGATTACGACTTCGTGGACGTAGCCGCGGATCAGAACCTCGCGGTGACCATAGGCGGTCGGCACCGAGTAATCGGTCCCTCGGTAGCGCACCAGGGACAGCGAGCTGACCCGGCCGCCCTTCTTCTCGCACGCATCATAGGGTGTCGTCGGCAAGGCTTGGAACGCCGCCAGGTCGCGCACCAGGCGTTCGCCGATCGTCTCGGTGTGACCGCGCAGCCGGGCGCCGAGACGGGCGCGGCAGCCGTCGAGCAGCTTCGCGTTCAGCGCATCGACGTTCGCCGCCTGGGGCATCGGCACCAAATGGTTCCGCCGGATCCAGCCGACCAGACCTTCGACCTTGCCTTTGTCGTTGCCCTTGCCCGGCCGGCCGAACCGGTCGAGGAACAGGTAGTGGGACTGCAGTTCGCTGAATACCCGCGTCCGCAGTCGCTGGCCATCCCCCAGGATACGCGCGACCGCGATCTTGGTGTTGTCGTACAGGATCGACTTCGGAACCCCGCCGAAGAATGCAAACGCCCGAACGTGCCCGTCGCAAAAGGCCTCCGTCGTCTCCGCCGGAAAGGCCTGCACGAAGCCGGCATCGCTGTGCGGCAGGTCCATCGCGAAGAAGTGGACCTTCTGCTCCACCCCGCCGAGCACCGCCCATGCCTCGCCAAAATCCGCCTGCGCATGGCCCGGCTCGTGGCGCAGCGGCACGAACACCTCGCGCTGACGCTGACGGCGATCGTGAACATAGTCCTTCACGATCGTCATCCCGCCGCCATAACCATACTCATCGCGCAGCCGCTCGAAGATCCGCTTCGACGTATGATGCTGCTTCGAATGGGCCGTTCGGTCAGCTTCCAGAATCTGATCGATGATCGCGGTAAAAAGATCGAGCTTCGGTCGCTTCGGCGCCCCGCCACGCCGGTACCCCGGCGGCACCGAAAACGTCATCATCTTGGCGACCGTCCGAGGATCAATCCCAAATCGTCGCGCCGCCTCACGACGGCTCAAACCCTCAATCTGCACCGCATGGCGAACCCGTCCATATAACTCCACGCCCTTCATCCCTCCGCCTTCCGCCACACAGGCAAAAGGCTATCTGCTGACGGAGTTTTACTCCGGCGCAACCAGATTATCCGGCCGCTTCAGTGAGGGAGTATTGCTCCGGCGCTTACACAAAAGTATTCAGGAGCGTCTGATAAAGAACAGTTCGCTCGACTGGACGATTGC
>NZ_JBAXGR010000242.1:0-2630 GCF_037139295.1 Aestuariivirga sp. | reverse complement strand
CGAAGATGCGCGGGACGACGCCGCGCAGTGTGGCGCCGTACACGCTCTTGAGCTCGGAGCTCAGCGTAGTCTGCAGGCGCGCGAGGCACTTGGCGATGGTGGCGGTGCTCGGCGGGGTCCACCGGGCGCGCACCGTTGCGCCGTTATCGGGCGCAGGGGTATCGTTCATGGGTTCAGTCCTTCAGTGATGCGGCGGTGCGGCCCCGGGCGTGGAAAACACGGGCGACCGCCGTGTTGCGTTTCAGGCGGCGGTGCGAGGGCGGCGGTGGCGTTCAATGACGCGGTCGATTTCAGCCACCTCAACGAGGGTGCGACCGCCGATGGTGACAGGCGTGATCAGGCCCTCGCTGATCATCCGCCAGCAGGTGGTCGTGCCGATGCCCAGCGCCTTCGCGGCGTCGGTGACGCTCACGGTTCGGGGCTGCAATGCAGGCTTGGTTTCCATGGTACACTCCAGTAGGAGCCCGCCTTGAGTGGCGGGACTGGAGCGAAGGTTGGCAGAATTGACAGTGGCGCCCGTCAGAGGTTCACGTTTTTCATACGATGCAAGCGGGCCGGGCCGTTATCGCGGTCAGTCGCCGAGGCCGATCTTCCTGATGTAGCGGCGGGCCTCGGCTACCTGCCGGGGCGTGATGGGCCGTTCGAGTCGGGCTGTCATCACTTCGGCGGCGTGCCGGTCGATGGCGCCGAGCTCACGGTCGGTCGGCGGCCCTACGCTGGTATGGCGCGACATGCCTGTGGCGGCGAAGAGAGCGCCAATGGGCGTGCCGTCAGGTGCCGCTCGGTGCTGGGCCACATAGTCGCGCCTGTCGGCGATGGCTTCGGCCCTTTCCTCCGGCGTCATTCGCTTCCACACTTCGGGAGACGGGCGCTTGATCTCGGCGAGGTGGTCCTTGAGCTCATCGAGCTCGGGCGTGGGGTGGCCCTCGCGGTGGCTGCTGCGGGCCTTCAGGGCGAAAGCCCGGTCATAACGCCGTTCCTTGTCGCGCTCGATGATCTCATACACCAGCGCGCTGCACTGGAGCTTCTCTTCGAAGATCAGGCCCTTCCGGCCAGCGTTAGCCCTCTTCCCGCCCCGTGGCATTGGCTAAGCCTTGCGCTTCGGCTTGGTGGTGACCATGGGCACCACGTTGTCGGCGTGGGCATTGGCGGCGGCCTTCGTCGCGGCGGTGGCGTAGGTGCCCTCGATCATTGCCAGCGCCCGCCGCATGTCGTCGAGTCGGAGCGCGCGGTCGTACACCCGGCCGTGAACGTCCGGAGCCTGATGGCCGGTGATGCGGCGGCGGATGTCACCATCAATGCCGTCCTCAGCCATGATCGAGATTGCGGTGCGGCGCAGGTCATGCGGGGTGAAGGGTGCGAGCTTCAGGCGCTTCAGCAGCTTGCGGCAAGTGCGGCTGATCTCGTTGCTGGCGATCACCTTGCCTGCACGGGGGCCGGGGAAGAGCAGCCCCTCGCCCACCTCCGTGATCCGGGCCTCGATGATGGCGCGGGCCGCTGGCGCCATGGGGAGCGTGCGGTTGCTGGCGTCGTTCTTGGCGTCGGTGATCGAGATGTTACCCGCCTTCAGATCGATGTCGGCGACGGTGAGGGTCGTGATCTCGCTGCAGCGCGCGCCGGTGATGGCGAGAAGTTGCATGATCCTGGCGTGCGGCTGGAGGATGGGGCCGGATGTGGTGGCCGCCTCGGTCAAGGCGTTCCAGAAGACACCTGTCTCTTCACCGCTCAGAACGCGGTCCTTGGCCTTCTCGGCGGCGGGCTTCGGCAGATTGGTGCCCAGATCATGACCCACCCAGCCCTGCATGGCGCACCAACGCATGAACTTGCTGACGACGGCGGCGAGGCGGTTTGCCGCGATGCCCTTTCGCCCCTTGGCGCGCAGGGCTCGGGCCTTGCTCTCGATCAACGTGGTGAGGTCGGTGCGCTGCAGTTGCTGGAGCGGGAAGTGCCCGAGGGTGGGCAGAACGTCACTCTTGATGATGCGCTTGGCCTCGTGGCCCCAGCCCGCACCCGCCTTGATGGCGAGGTGGCCCTCGATGAAGCGGTCGGCCGCCTCGCGCAGGTTCCGGGGCAAGTCAGCGCCGGCGGCACGCTGCTCGGCCACCTTCGGGCTCATGCCGTTCTTGAGCATGGCTCGATACTCTGCCGCCTTGCCAGCCGCCTCGGTGATTGTGGTGGCCGGGTAGTGACCAAGCCGGAACCTCTGCACTGTGCCATTCAGCCGCGCGCGGAGCTCCAGCGTCTTCGTGCCGTTAGGCGCCACCCGGCAAAGGATGCCGTCACCGAGGGCAGTCGTGTAGGCGGCCGCCTTGGGCTTCAGGTTGCGGGTGGTCTTGTCGGCCTTGCTGAAATCCACGGCGGGAGCTCTCCATCTTCAGTGTCACGCCGAATGTCACGGCTTGGTGACACTGACTGGAACCGATCTGAAGAGTAATGTATGCGCCCGGCGGGCTCTGCACAACTGCTTGTTGTCACTCTTGGCAACTTTATGCATCTTTTACTGGATCTCTCATGGATCGGGGCCTTGCAGCCAGTGGCTTAGGCCCGAGGCGGCTTAGAGGCCAAAAAATTACCACCTACAGACTACGAATCTGGGGGTCATGGGTTCGAATCCTGTCGGGCGCGCCATT
>NZ_JBAXGR010000241.1:0-2664 GCF_037139295.1 Aestuariivirga sp. | reverse complement strand
TCATGCGTCACCGGGTGCGCGATCTTCGCGGTGTCGCCGGTGTAGGTCGTCTCTTCGCTCATGGTGAGCGGCCTGTCGGGCTCATTGCGCCAGTCGAAGCCGATGCGCAGGCCCTCGGCCTTCTCGTCGATCTGCATCAGCGAAGGATGGCCTTCGAGAAGGTAAAGCCTCCCGCCGGGCTTCAGCAGCGAGGAGGCAACCTCCGCCCAGCGCCGCACATCCGGAAGCCAGCCGATGGCACCCCAGGTGACATAGACCATGTCGAACAAGCCATCGATCAGCTGCCGCGCGTCATAGACATTGCCCTCGACGAAGCTGGCATCGAGCCCGGTCTTCTCCTGCAGCATGCGCGCCGCCACGATGGCGCGGGGCGAGAAGTCGAGGCCCACGCAAGAGGCACCGCGCCGTGCCAGGCAGAGCGTGTCGATGCCGATATGGCACTGCAGATGCGCGATGCGGAGGCCCGAGACGTCGCCGATCTCGTCATGCTCGATGTCATGGAGATTGTCTTCGCCCTGGAGGAAGGCGTCGATACGATAGCCGCCGGCCTCATCGCGGATGTGGATGTCGGCGCGGTCATCCCAGTTCAGGCGGTTCTGCGCGAAATAGGCATCGGTCATGGCGGTGGCTCCCGGCTCAAAATAAAAGGGCCGGGAAAACCCGGCCCTTCAAGAACGTTGCAGCGGACCCTCGGGCCCCTTGTCTTACTCAGCGGCCTTTTCGGCAGCTGCAGCGACGAGGCCCATGGCCTTCTGCTTCTCGGCGATACGCGCCGACTTGCCGGTGCGGCCGCGCAGGTAATAGAGCTTGGCGCGACGAACCGCACCACGGCGCACGACCTTGATCGAGTCGATCATCGGAGAGAAGATCGGGAACACCCGCTCCACGCCTTCGCCGTAAGACATCTTGCGGACGGTGAAGTTCTCGTTGAGGCCGCCGCCGGAACGGGCGATGCAGACGCCTTCATAGGCCTGAACGCGCGAGCGCTCGCCTTCCTTGACCTTCACATTGACGATGACGGTGTCGCCCGGGCCGAATTCCGGCACGGCGCGCTGGGCGGCCACGACTGCGACCTGCTCTTTTTCGAGCTGAGCGATAATATCCATGACTTACTGTCTTCCTTAAAGGGTCGGGGGCCTATAGCCCCAACCCGGTTCAAAATCAAATCTTTCCCGACTCGTGAGCCTTCCACAAATCGGGCCGTCTGGCCTTTGTCAGGGCCTCTCTGCGTTCCTGCTTCCACCGGGCGATCGCCTTGTGGTCGCCGGAGAGGAGAATCCCCGGAATTTCAACACCTTCCCAAGCGTTGGGCTTGGTGTAGTGCGGGTGCTCGAGAAGCCCCCCTTCGAAACTTTCTTCCTCGCCCGAGGCCTTGCTGCCCATGACGCCAGGCAGCAGCCTGACGACGGCATCGAGCAGCACGATGGCCGCGGGCTCGCCGCCCGACAGCACATAGTCCCCGATCGAGACCTCGCGCAGGTTGCGTTTCTCGATCACCCGCTCGTCCACGCCCTCGAAGCGGCCGCAGACGATCAGGCAACCCGGACCCGCACTGAGCTCGCGCACCAGTGCCTGGGTCAACGGCTCACCCCGCGGGCTCATCAGGAGCCTTGGGCCGTCATGCGGTGCGGCGTCGATTGCCGCGGCCAGCACGTCGGGCTTCAGCACCATTCCGGCCCCGCCGCCCGCCGGGTGATCGTCCACCGTGCGGTGGCGGTCGTTGGCGGAGGCCCGGATATCGCGTGCCTCGAGCGACCAGATGCCCTGTTCGAGCGCCCGGCCGGCGAGCGAGATGCCCAGCGGCCCCGGAAACATCTCCGGGAAGAGCGTGAGCACGGTGGCCTTGAAGCTCATGGCGCTTCGTCCTCCCGCTTCGCGTCCGCATCGAGGAAGCCCTCCGGCAGGTCGACCACGATCCTGTCTTCCGCCGTCTCCAGCACATACTGGGGGGCAAAAGGGATCAGCACCGTGTCCTTCCGGCCTTCAACCTTCACGTCGATCAGGTCGCCCGCGCCATAATCCGCCACGTCGACGATCTCGCCCAGAAGCGAGCCGTCAGCGAGATGAACCGTGAGCCCGATGAGATCATGGATATAGACCTCGTCATCTTCCGGTTCGGGAAGGCGCTCGCGCGGCACGAAAAGCTCCGTGCCCCTCAAGCCCTCCGCGGCGTTGCGGTCGGTCACGCCTTTCAGGATGGCGATGAAGCCTTCCTTGCTCGGCCTGACCTTTGCGATCACGATCTTGCCACCCGCCGCCGTCTCGAGCGGCGAGTAGGACGCGATGGCGGCTGGATCGACGGTGAAGCTCCTGAGCTTCACCTCGCCCCTGATGCCATGCGCACCGGTGATGGCGCCGACGAGAACCATGTCGCGCGGCGCCATCGCTCAGACCTTAGCCGTTGGCGGCGGCAGCGGCGGCGGCTGCGGTCGCGGCGGCCTTCTCGCGCTCCAGGCGCTTCTTGCCCGGGAGTGCCTTGTTCGGGTTGTTGCGGGCTTCGCGCTTGGCGAGGCCGGCCTTGTCGAGGAAGCGCAGCACGCGGTCGGTGGGCTGTGCGCCCTTCTTGAGCCAGGCGGCGGCCTTCTCGCCGTCGAGCTTCACGCGGTTGGCGTCGTCCTTCTTCAGCATCGGGTTGAAGGCGCCCACCACGTCGATGAACTTGCC
>NZ_JBAXGR010000240.1:0-2676 GCF_037139295.1 Aestuariivirga sp. | reverse complement strand
CCGACCGCGACTCGATGCGAACCTTGCGGCGGTCGTTCCAGTCCTTCACCTTGAGGTCGTAAAGGCCCGTGACCTTCGCGAGTTCGTCGTCGAAGAGCTTCTGCTCATCAATGGTCGCGAACTCCGTCTTGAGGAGGATGTCGTCATTATTAAAGGTCGCGAGGCGCTTCTTCTTGTGGGCGGCGACACGCTTCTGGAGGAACTCCTCGGCGTCGTTGTGCGCTGCGATCTCCTCGTTGCGCTTCACGATCTGATCGGTCATCCAGCTGCGCGCCTCGCTCTCAGCGAGCGGCGACATGGTCTTCAGCCAGACCATGTAGGCGTGAGCGGCCGCCTTCGCAGCGCTGTCCTTGGAATTGCGATAGGCCTCCTGGGCCTTCGCCATGTGATCGGAAACAACCTGGGCGGTGTTCTCCGACGAAACCGCCACAGAGGCGGCAGACACATAGTAATTCATCTTCATTCTCCGAGTGTTTTTACGATGTCGCGGAGGAATTCCGCAGACGTGCTCGGAATGTCACGGAGCTATTGATCTGGCGATTGAGCCCGATTTCCAGAAAAGTGCTTTCCACCTAGAATGCAAAAAAAGCTGGAGGACGTAATGGCACGACCCACTCGCCGTATCGCGACAACTCCGAAGGGGGTGCGCGAAAAGATCAAGAACGCCAGCCAGTACAATCTAAACCTTATCAAAGAGATAGAGGCTTCCTATCGAAGCAAGCTCGATCCTGGCGCTGAGGCTAAGCTGGCTGATGAGAAGAGCATCTATCCAGAATGGAGGGGTTTCCTGGCTGCATACAGAGGAAAGTATGGCCGTCCATCCGAACACACGGAGGAAGCCATTCGGACGACCTTCGCAGATTTCGGGGATGTGGATAAAGACTTTGAGGAATGGTGGCGCGAAGGCGGTCGAGAACTCTTCCGGGAGGACGGTCAAGTCCCACTCGTGACCGTCGTCGATATTGATGAGAACTGGTCAGGCGAGAAGGATTACCCGAAATACATCACTCTACGAATTCCTCTCACTGTCCCCAGGGACAACATAGACACTCAAATCAGGGAGATCCTGAAGCAGTGCCATATGGGAAGCCTGCTCTACCGCCATCGCCACAGCGATGCGAAATACAAACTCCACCCAAGATCAATGTATCGGAAGACAGATTTCAAGCGAATGTTGGAAGTCTGGAAAATCGTAGCCGAGAATTGGGAGGGAAAGCCCGAGAGCGAAAAAATGCCTTGGTGGCAAATTGGTCGGGATGCCCGCCTTGCTGAAGGAGTTGACCCTGAAAATGACTTCGATCACCGCACTGCTGATGACTCTCGACGTCATCTCGCAAAACTCGCGAGTGATCTCTATGACCAGGCCCTGAAAGTCATGTACAACGCTGTCCGAGGCGAATTTCCAAAAGACACGGTGCCCAAGGATGTGCCCGGCAGGACCAAGAGGAAGATCCCGACCAAGCAAAAACTGGCCTGACATACCATATGCGGTATGTGTCCTGCTCGTGCATGCATAGGGTTTACAGTTTTAGGGCGCGAACTCTGAGTAACTCAGGATCCACCACTCAGAAAGTCGATCCTGAGTAACTCAGGATTTTCCCCAGAGCCGAGGCAGGATCTGTCCTACATCGGCTGTCCGTTCCCGTGGGGATCGCGCCCCTCCGGCCTCGGCAAGGAGGTGATGACGAGCCCTTTCCACGGGCATACCGGTACGCCGTAGGTCGCAAGCCAGACGGAAGAAGGCACGGTTACCCTGGCCACGGGGAGCGGTACGCCACCGAGAGAGGGCGGAATTGACCAGTTGGGCCTCGTCTCCCGGAGGGCAAATCCGCAAATTTCCTCCGCTGTTCATGCCGTCGGCTTGAGTGCTTTCGCTCCCCACTGCATGCGCAGCGACATCATTATCCAGCCACTGCTGAACATCGAGCGGAGACCGACAGCCGTCTCGAAAATCGAGGAAGAAGCTGTCTTGAGACTGGCGAGCCTGGCAAGGGGCATAAAACAATGAAGCAGCATTGAGCTTTCCGGTGTCGAAACCGTGCAGCTTGGGAGCAATCTCAGGATTTCCCGCGATCTCGGCGTGCGCTGCAAAGCCATCGTGTCGCAACACCATCAGGATCTGCGCGATGATCCGAGCGTGATCATCCACCGACATCACAGTAGAAGTGGGAATGAAGCATCGCCAACGAGGATGATCTCCGGTCGAGGAGTAGGTGTTCCAAACAACCATGCGCAGCTGGGGAAATAGGGCGGCAAATCCATCGGGCGTGAGATCTCCGCCGTCATTGTCCAACCATATGCCGTTTACATGTTGGACGTTGGCGAGACCCCGTCGAGTGCTACAGCCGGGAATATCCGCAATAAAATGTGCGGGGCTCAGCAGGAAGTTGTCCTCTTTGGATGGAACGACCCGAGCGTGGGATCCCCTGAGCAGTGCAATAAACTCTTCGACATTCCCGGCGTTGAGATACAGCAACGGCTCTGTGTCACGGATCGACGCGTAGGCCGTTCCAAAGCTCGCCGTCCCGTCCAACATCGTTCCACAGAAGCGACCTATCTTACGTATATACCTCTTCCGCACGCGGTGCGCCTCCACCCGGGCTGCATCGGTAGCATGTTTACGGGGGCGGCCTGCTTTCCGATTCGGAATGACCAATCCTGAGTTACTCAGGCTTT
>NZ_JBAXGR010000239.1:0-2698 GCF_037139295.1 Aestuariivirga sp. | reverse complement strand
CCATGGCTTCCTACTACATATAGTAGGTGTATGCGTCAACCGGATAGGCACGGAAAGATCGAGCGCTGGCACCAGACGCTCAAGAACCGGATCCTGCTCGAGAACTACTACCTACCCGGTGATCTCGAGCAGAAGGTCGGCAACTTCGTCGCCTACTACAATCATCTCCGGTACCACGGGAGCATAGGTAACCTCACTCCAGCCGACGTCTACTTCGGACGCGGCCAGACTATCCTGCTGGAACGAGAAAGGATCAAACGCGACACCATCAAAACCCGACGCTTGCAACACCGCGGCAAGGCCGCATAACATCAAACCCAGATGCGCCAGATCCTCTCTTCGATCACGCGCTCAATTGTCTCAAAATTATCTGACGACGGACACAAGGCCGCGCCCGGAGCTGTTGCGTCCGGATACGTTATTGGCTTCAACCGCCAACCATGATAGCCTCATCGTTCTAAACAGTCAGCAGGGTTGTCATGATCGAAAATGTCTCGCGTCGCGAACTGCTGAAGAACGGCACGTCGGCAGCCACGATGCTGATAATCGGTGTGCAGTTCATTACGCCCGGAATGGCGGCCGCATCACCCTCGCTTGATCAGTTCATCGCAGTATCCAAGAAAGTGACCGGACAGTCGTCTCTCGACAGCGGCATGGGTAAGAACATCCTGGATGCATTTGTGGCCGCCGGACAAGGCGGGGACATCGCCACGCTCATTGGAGATCCGGCGCCTGAGCGCAGCCAGATGAAAATAGCCAACGCAATTGTCACCGCCTGGTACAGCGGTTTATCGCCTCTACCCGGCGCGAGTGAGGTAACCGGATTCAACGATGCCCTGGTATGGAATGCGCTTTCCTATACCAAGCCGTGGGGATCCTGTGGGGGAGAGACCGGATACTGGGGCGAACCGCCGTCCGACCAGGAGCCCTGAGTTTCATGACTGATACACTGACGACTGACGTCGCCATCATCGGCTCGGGTGTCGCCGGCGCATTGATCGCGGCGCATCTCGCAGAACGCGGGCTCAAGGTGACCATCCTGGAGGCAGGAGAGGAGGTCGACCGGTCGGCCGCAGTCGACCGATACTGGTCGGCAGCAATCAAGGTACCGGAGTGCCCCTATCCCTCGGTGCCCCAGGCGATGCATCCAGTCTCGGACGATCTCGATTTCTGGTACCAGCAAACGGGACCGAACAAGTTTGCGAGCACCTATATCAAGACAGTCGGCGGTACAACCTGGCACTGGCTGGGCACCGCACTGAGATTGGTGCCTGCGGATTTCGAGTTGCGCAAACGCTTCGGTCAAGGCGAGGACTGGCCAATCAGTTATTCAACGCTCTCGGCATTTTATGACAAGGCCGAGACGGAGCTCGGCGTTTCCGGTGACGGCAAGGCAGATCTTGGCTCGCCACGGGCGACCGACTACCCGATGCCTGCCATTCCGCAGACCTATCTGGACAAGGCTTTTGCATCGGCCCTTCACGGCACCGCTTTCGATGTGCGGTCCACGCCGCAGGCGCGGAACTCGAAAGATCAGCCAGATCGCCCCGCCTGCTGTGGCAATGCAAGTTGCATCCCGGTATGTCCTGTACAGGCCAAGTACGACGCCACGGTTCATGTCGCCAGAGCAACAAAGGCCGGTGCCGTGCTCCTCAGCAAGACCACCGTTGTGGCGCTCGAGACTGGTGACGACAACAGGATCACGGCTGCCAGATTCATGCGTTGGGATGGCAGTACAGGATCGCTGCAGGCCCGCCAATTCGTGCTGGCGGCGCATGCCATTGAAAGTCCCAGGCTGCTCCTGAACTCCTCAAGCGAGCGTCTGCCAAAGGGCGTAGCGAACAGCTCGGACCAGGTTGGCCGCAATCTGATGGACCATCCGACGCAGCTCTCATGGGCGCTCTCCGCGAAGCCGGTCTATCCTTACCGTGGCCCTCTCTCGACGTCCGGCATTGAGAACCTGCGCGATGGCGACTTCCGTCGCACGCGGGGTGCCTTTCGAATTGAGATCGGGAATGATGGATGGTCATGGCCGACCGGGGCGCCGATCTCGACCGGAGCGGACCTCGCCAATCAGGGGCTACGCGGCAAGGATCTGGACCAGGCTCTCCGCTATCAGACATCCCGGCATGTGCGCCTTGCTTCACTTGTCGAACAACTTCCAGATGCCGCAAACCGGGTGACACTCGATTCTGACAAGCGAGATGTCTACGGCGTTCCCCTGCCTCGCCTCTCCTACCGGATCGACAGCTACGTTCAGGACGGCCTTGCGGCCGCGCGGACAGCGCATCAGGAGATATTCGGCCGACTGGGTGTCAGCGAGATGCACCACAGCCCGGACGCGCAGGGTGCCGGTCACATTATCGGAACGCTCCGCATGGGCTCAGAGGCAAGAAGCTCCGTGGTCGACGGAGACTTGCGCAGCCACGATCATCCCAACCTCTTTGTCTCGGGCTCGGCTGTCTTCCCGACCTCAGCGACAGCCAATCCAACCCTGACCATCGCAGCACTGGCGCTGCGGCTTGCCGATACGATCGCAGCGTCTGCTCAGCAGTAGCCAGCCGGACGACTGATCTGGCTATCATCTGTCACCGAACCTGGAGACGATGGCATGGCTACGCCGGAGCCAGATTTAGGGCTTCCAGGGATAACTGGGTTCGATCACGGCCACAGCATCCTGGGAAGCTGCCGTTCTACC
>NZ_JBAXGR010000238.1:0-2710 GCF_037139295.1 Aestuariivirga sp. | reverse complement strand
CATACGCCTAGTAAATCCATTGCTTTGACTACGTGGCTCACTTCTTGATTGGCATATACTTCCACGATGCGAGACGGCCGATCGCCCTGCCGAGTTCCTCTCCAGAGAGGGTAGAAAATCGATAGTGCACGCCGCCAAGGATGCGAGCTCTGTTCACCTCATCGCAGAATGAACGTGTAGTCTGCCACGACCTCTCGACGCCAGGCAGTGCCGGGCTCACTGTCTTAAGCTCTGGCAGGCTCATTCCGTCCATCTCGACATCGATCAGTTGCGCAACAATCCCTGCGTGAGAGCAGTGCGAACATGGATACTCCGGATGCAAGGGAGTCTTGATGAATGGCAGCCAGCCCCCTTCCCTTGCGGTCAGCCTATTCCCGTCCTTATCTCCATTCCTTATCGCTGTGATCGGCCGCCAGAAATTATAGTGGTACTTCGCCTCGGCGACAGCCATGAGGGAATCATCCATTGCCTGCGAGGCAATTGCGATAAAGCGGGCATTTTCGATGGGCGTTCGCTCCGGGAGGTCAGCAACGGAGTAGAGAACGCCAAAATATTTTCCCGGTACGCGTGCCGACCAGAACACGGCAATATCGGAATCTTCCTGAGACCGCTTTGCGCTCTTCTTTGCTCCCCACACCTTGACCTCTTGGTAGGCCGACACCCATGCCTTGCTTCCGAGAGAGGGTGGTTGCGGCGGACGCAACTGATTGGCACGCGCTAAGATCCATGGCTTTCGACTGGGCAGGGTCAGATATTCGGGTAGTACTGTCGGGACATACTGTCCGGCCCGAGTGAAGGGGCGATAGGTTTCGGCGTCCGGAATAGCTGCTGCCGAAGGCAGCTTCAGGATTTCACTTGCAATCTGCTCACCAAGTTCAACACTGTCTCTTTGCCAGGGGAGATTTGTCCCAGACTCCAGGTTAGCCCGCAACTTCGGTTCTTGCTCGGGAACCAGATCCCGGAATACTGCAAGAAGTGCTCCAGCTCCAGCTATCTTCTCATCCAGTGAGGGGCGGCGGGAGGCATCCGCTGCCTCGATGTCGGAGGAATAATTAGGGTCGGCAGCATTCATAGACTCGAACACGGCCGTCTGCGCGATTGCGTTGATCCTATAGGCCTCCTCGGGAGGCACGCCAGAGTCGTCGATGGCAGACAGGCTGATCCGGGACCAGTCCGTGACATAATCAGCCATCGATGGTCGGCTACCCACCCCAAGGGAAACCACCAGCAGCACCAAGATTGCCAAGTGGCTTCCCACGCGCTTGCCGCCGATATGCATTCACAGTTCCTCCCCAACGCTCTGACCTGACCGACATTTTGTACCAAGTCGAATGAGAGACTATGGCATGTTTGCGGTTCCGTCGAGTGCGGGTGGCGGTGCTATGGTGACGGGCGCAGGCGGGCGGTATCCGAGGGCGGAATGTGGCCTTCCCATGTTGTAGTGAAACCGGCACTCGCTGATCATTCGGGGCAGTAGCTTGAAGACGTTCCTCCGGGAGCGTCCTATGTCTTCGCGTGATCAGACGTCGGAGTGGATCGCAAGTACCATCGAACGGCTCAGGATCTCGAGATACCGCCGAGAGTCCTGGCCGACGAGTTCCATCTTCGAGAACTTTGCTATTCGGCTTTCAGCGAGCGCCAGATCAGATCGCTCCACAATCTGACCGGTCAACCCGCAAGTCTCGACCAGTGACATGAGGCAGACATCGCGCGGGTCTGGAAGTCCATCGTGCAGTAGCACTTCAAGCAGGCGGAGTTTCACTTCGCGAATCTCCCTTCCATCGGTCATCGGATAGCGGCGGGCCTTGAGCAACCAGCGGAAGCGTCCTTCGGTCTCAACGAGAATACCCTTTTCGCTAAGCCTATTCAGGCAAGCCTCACGGACCGAATCTCCGAGATCAACCAATCGACTTATGAGGTGTTCTGACTGTTTGCTGAAGAGGGGATTGGAGAGCCGGGTCAGAACTGGATCAAGAGAACGGCTCCCGGTCGGTGTCTCGTCTACCAACCAGACCTGAGTGTTGTCGTAATCAAGGCGGTCCTGCAACGCGAGTTCCATGAGTGTTGCACCAACGAACCCTGCCCGCCGCGACTCCGCAGGAAGGTCCACGAACGCGCCACCCTCGTCTTTCAGAGTAAGGAGCAGGAACTCCTCGGGAACTGACAACATGTACAATCCTCGCTTACGTAATCTTGATCGGTAACAACTTTGCCGTTGCTGACCGGGTCAGAACGCCGAGGCGAGGCCGGCGGTGCCTGTAAGTGTGAGGGCATCGCTGGTGTCGCAGGACAAGGATAAGCTTCAAGAGTTTCATCGTTCCCCCACGGAATCGCCCTTGTTATCACGGTCCAGATCCCATCTGGGGAACAACTTCTAAGTGGCGGGAAGGGTTCGGCAATCCGGGGAAACACTTAAGGACGCGACTGCCGCCGGATCGGGGGCGGGGGCCTGGGGTCACCGGGTTCAGCATGGCCTGGGCGACCCCAGACACCATCGCCACCATCATCGGCCTCGTCACGCCGGTGTTGGTCTGGGCCATCCCCAACAAGAAGGTGGCTTGAGCATGAACTGGCAGGAGGTCGTTGCGATCACAGTGGTGCTCCTCGGCCTCGGAGCCGGAGCGTTCCTCGTGGCTCGGCGGCCTTCCTTCTGGATCGAGTTCGGGTCAAGACTGGGCAAGGCGCTGCTACCACTGGCATGGCGCTACGT
>NZ_JBAXGR010000237.1:0-2732 GCF_037139295.1 Aestuariivirga sp. | reverse complement strand
ACTTCATTGCCGTTGGCCTTTCGGCTGTGGTGAACAAGCTCGATGGCACAATTTGCCCCTTCGGCAACCTGCGCAAAGAGCTTGGCGACCTGATCAATCGCGTTGTTGTCATTCTCCTGCACCCCGTGGCACGAAACGAATGGATCAACGATCAACACGTCTATCTTTTTTTCGATCAGCTCCGCGACGAGGGCCTCGACGACCGGTTCATAGATTGTCGTGCCATTACGATCCTGTTTCGCGATGATCAATGGAGTATCACGACCGCTGTTGACATAAAGCTGGCCCCGACAGTCATCGCGTTGGAGTTCATAATGTTGAAGCGTGGCGGCAAGCCGCCTTTCGAGCTCGTCCTTTGGATCTTCGCCATTGAACAACCAGACGTTCAGAACAGATGTGGGTTCCGACCGGAGCAATGTCCTGCCGGATATCATGGAAATCGAGTCTGCAATCACGAGCGAGGATTTACCAACGCCGCCGGGCGCGACCGTCACCGACACATACTTCCGTAACAGGTGAGGTCGGTAAAGCCACGCACGGCGCTCAATCTCGGCCCCCTGACGCCAGCTATAGGGAGCCGCGCTGATTCTGGACGGCGTCTCAGACTTCTTGGCATCGCTATGAGTGCCGTCCGTGCCCGGCCGCGGCTTCTTCATGCCGGCATCAAGGCCCGAGCGTATTGACCGCCGGGCTTCTTCCTCACCCAGACCAGCATGTAGTGCGGCCCCCATCAACCGTCCCTCAACAACCGCGCGCAGGAGATACTTCCGCAGGACGAGTTGCCCCATACGAAATGCAGCCTTGTTCAAAAGGTCGTTGCGGGTACCTTGAGGTGCAGCTGCGACTGCCGCGCATTCGCCCTCCAAGGCCGCCATGCCATAAGGACTGTTCTGGCCTTCTTGGGAGTGGTGACCTTCCATGGGGGATTGGTCACCATCCGAAGCCCCCTCGTTGGGTTGCTCAGCCTCCGGAAACCGATGCTCACGAAAGGCTATGGCCAGCCATTCCGGGGCATCCGCGCGCGTCACATCTGGCCCCGAAACGGTCGTGTAGCATCGCCCATCCGGGAGACGCGACGGCGGGACGATGACGTAACCGCCATCGCCACGGGTGTCGATGCCGTCGCCAATTTTCCCGGCCGAATTCGTGAAGCCAGCCTGATGCTGGAAATAGACGTGATAACCGCCGCTGGGCGTCTCGACGACGACCGTGTCGGGCATTTCCCAGCCATTATCTTCCATGACCCTCTGGATCAATGCCAGACCATCTGTGATGACGTTTCCAGCCTCATCACGACGGAGATCGAGATCAAGCACAGCAGTGCCGGACGCCGCCCCTGTTGGCATGCCAATAAGAGCATCGGGCCACTTCGACCACCATGCACGGACTTGATTCGGATCCGTCGTCGCTGCTTTGAAGCCACCTGCGACATATGGTTGTTTGTTTAGCTTGCATGGGAAGATGGGAATTCCGTCTTGGCCAAGTCGAAGAGCATGGTCGAGCATGCTGACCGCCTCCTCGTGGCCAGTATCATTTGCCGCGCCCTCTGTAGCTGACGGATCATAATCATCGTCAGTTTGAGAGCCAGTAGGATCCTTCGGATTGTAACTCATTTCGAGCTCCTTTGAGTTGGAGCCGTTGTGCAGACGCGACAAAAATGCTAAGAAGATTGCTGTTAAAGGTACATCAAAGCATCCGGTCCGCTGCACCACGGCGGACCGGTTTCAGTTTGAATTGTCGTCGTCCGAGGTGCTGCTGAGCTTGCGTGACAGCCTGCTTTTCGCCCATTCAAGCAGGTCCGCGCCAGAATACACGATGTTTCGACCGAAGCGGTGAAACCGCGGCCCGCCACCCGTGACACGGAGCTTGGTCAACGTTCTGGGAGCAGCTGGGACCCCGAGCGCTTCATCGAGAAATTTGGACGCCGCGGGGGTGCGATAGTATTTTTCCGGGACGGCAGTTGACGTGTAGAGGTCGCTTTTCATCAGGTCACTCCAGAACATGTGAGCGACCTTCCACATACTCAGGAATATTCGGTTTGGAAGTACCTTGTTTTTAGTAGACCTGCTATCTCCGCATTATCCCTTGAAATAGAACGGCAATAATTTTTTCCGTCAGTGTGCGCATTCTTAGTTATCAGATAATTTAATCTACTTTTAAATCATCTTTTCCGCCAGACATGGCCGACTCGATCCGGTTTCCGATGACATCCGCAGCCTTCTTGAGCGGATTGCTGTCGAGATGCGCGTACCGCTGGGTCGTCGCCTGATTGGCATGGCCAAGAAGCTTTCCAACTACGGGAAGACCCATGTTCTCGCCGACCGCGATGCTAGCGAAGCTATGCCGCCAGTCATGGATGCGAACGTCCTGCAGCTTGGCGGCCTTTCGAATGGCTGCCCACGGGCGCTTCAGGTCTGATCGGGGGCGACCTGCCTTGCCACCGGCGATGACGTAGACGGTGCCTTCTATGGGCGGCAGGGACTTGATGACGGCGGCAGCCTGATCGCTCAAATATACGACCTTCTTCCCGGTCTTGCTGTCGGGGAGAAAAAGTAGGCTCCGTCCCAGATCCACATCGGACCATCTGAGGTGAAGGACCTCGCGAAGACGCGCGCCGGTCAGAATCAGGAGCCGAATGGCAGCAGCCGCGAAGGGATCAAGCGGGGCCCTGCGCGTCCCCGGCTTTGGCGCATGCTTGGACTTGGGGTTTTCCGCATCGATTTCCATGGGCA
>NZ_JBAXGR010000236.1:0-2737 GCF_037139295.1 Aestuariivirga sp. | reverse complement strand
CCATGAAGATGCCCTTCATCCGGCTTGCCTTGACCTTGTCCCGGATGCGCTCCGCCGTCACTTCGCGCTCGAACTGGGCGAAGGACAGAAGAATATTGAGGGTTAGCCGCCCCATGGACGTGGTGGTGTTGAAGGACTGGGTGACTGATACGAAAGTGACGTTGTTGCGGTCGAACACCTCGACCAACTTGGAAAAGTCCATCAACGAACGCGACAGACGGTCGATCTTGTAGACCACCACGACGTCGACGAGCCCGTCCTCGATAGAGGAGCCGCTAGAGGGCAGGTCAATACGGAGCGAAGCGGTTCTGCTTTTTTTGCGAGAGGTATTCAAACGGTAACACTTCAGTCTCGCCTGATTTCCGGGCGCTGTGAGCAACGCGCAGCAGGGCTTGGGCGGAGATGGTTAGAACGACCGCCTTGAGCCGTGGAACAGCACTTTGACCACCGACACTCTTCGAATGCTGCATAACGCAAAAGAGCGCTAGCACCACACGTGTACGAGGAAGCAGCCGTGTTGCCGGTCCAGATTGCGTCTAGGATCCGATTACTTTAGGTCATTCAATAATTTCGCACATGCTTGTGATACGCCCGGACTGACGTCTGTACTGCCCGGCATCATGGCCCAGCCGCCCTTTTCAATGAAGGTTGCCTGTTGGTACGTGCCGGCCTTCTTCAGCTCTACCATGTTCGTGGCGGCTTCCGCGCTGCTCTGGAACTGCTGGACACATATCGGTGCAATTGCGGCGACAACAGCACTCTTGGCGGTGACGTCGGCCATCTTACTGGCGGAGCTCCCAAGCATCCAGCCACCCCAACTGAAGCCGACAACAAGTGTTGCAACAAAACCAACTGCCGCACCCTGAAGCAGCCGCGTCAGTGACTCTCCTTGAAGATACTGAGGCATAGCCATGTGATTGGTCTCCTGTCTCTCAGGGGAGGAGAATTCCTCGCCCACCAGGCACATCGCCATTGAAGCTGAAACGGGACGATTGTCCTGAAATCTGCCGGTTGACTCGCCTTGTTTCAGACCTTGCGCCTATTGGGAGGCAATAGATAGGAGATATGACTCTACCCACTGCCCGGTAGCGTTCGTGGAATCCCTGGCGTTGGTGCCGATAGATACTGCCAGGGCAATCCATAACGTTAGGACGGACATGCGGTTAAAGCGCATCCCAAATCTGTAACGCGCGCTCGGGAAATTCGGAACGGTTCGCGACATCATGAGAATACTTGGCGCTGCCATTCCAACGGAAACGGCTTCATCACCGTTGCCCTGGTCAATCCAGCGGGCTGAGTGCCAGCCAGTATCGCTTCCACGATCTCCGGCGCCAACAGTGTCATACGGAGCAGCCAGCTGACATAAGACGGGTTGATGTTCTCAGCCTCTGCAATTTCCTGGATGGTGGCGAAGTGGCCGGTCTCCAGCAGTTTCCGCCAGCGGAAGCCCCGCGCCAATACCTTTAGCAGGGCGCTCTTGGTCTTCGCTTTAGCAAGAGGTGATGTGTCCTACCTGCCTTTCGGCCTTTACAAATGACATGTCTGCTTCCGTTGAGCGTCTTGTTATAGTGTTATGTTGAGACTGTACATTGGCTTGCATATAAGCTTGGGGGAGCACCCTTAGACATTGGGTGCTCGCATCTGACGCGGTGCCAGGCAAGCTCCTGCTGGAGTTTGGCCAAACGTCTGGTTAAACGGGACATCTGGTAGACGGTAGGCGGTTGACAATATCCGCCCATAAGATCTGTTTCAGGCCGTCCATGTACATAACATCATGACATGCGCGCAGCTTTTCGATTCAGGGATCCTCAGGCGGTGTTATGGTTGCATGGCGGGCTCTGCATGAGCTGACTGGCTGCTACGCACGATGATGTTGAAAGCTGTCTCTATCGCGTCGGCCGGGGCTGCAGGGTCCGTAAGGTCGGCTGGGCAAACGGGCCATCAATTATCAACGTAGCCCTTTGATCAACGAGCAATGGGGCTACCCAATCGGCAGACGTGCTGTGATAGATCCTTTGATATTCGTGACGAACCGCATTTCTTTACTTCACGAAGTAACGTCTTGAGGGTGACCGGCTTTCGAAGGGGAAACTGAACGTCGAAAGCCTCTCACTACGGTACGACCGAAGCCGAGGTGGGGATATAGTTTGCAACGTTCCCAGCCTAGTGCTCGCATCACCTTGGCTAACCTAGCCGCCTTGTTAGCGCTGCCGTGCTCCCCTAGCGCGATGAAGACCATCTTTGTGGAGAGGTACTCATGGCGGTCGTAGGGCACGCCCGGCAGCGCCACCAGCTTTGGAAGCCACGGATCAGATTGGAAGTCTGGCGGCAGCTGCGCGACAATGGACTCCGGCACACCTGCGCGGGTTAGGCGGCGCGCCATGTCTGGCGCCACCGTTAGGGGTGGCTGCACCTTGCAGGCGCGTAATCTTTCGATCCATGAACCTCCTGGGCTCCGAATATGGGCGAGTTCCCTCCGCTGACCGGCATCCGGCGTATTCTGGCGGGGTTGCTCAGAAGTATGGCGCGCGATTGATGATGTGTCGCCCTCCGAAAGCGGCTTAATGCCGGCGACCTCTATTGCATCGACCTCGTGCTGCGCGCGTGCGTTCGTACTCGCCATGCCCAAAGTGCCTCCCAAGTGAGATGTGCAGCTAGAAAACATATAAGAACTGGTCCGTCGCGGGTCCAATGATGTCATGTTGCGATGGCTGATCCGGCAACATCCACCGCCGCA
>NZ_JBAXGR010000235.1:0-2749 GCF_037139295.1 Aestuariivirga sp. | reverse complement strand
CTAAGCGCCCGCAGCGTACGCAACGCCCTGTCCAATGTGCATCCGGCCCCGGATTGGGTGCTGCATGCCACGATGTTCTTCGATCGGAACCAGGCGACCGAGCCGCATGAGGACATTTATTACATAGATTCAAATCCGACCGGCGCCTGCCTAGGTTTCTGGCTGGCCCTGGAGGATATCGACGAGCGGGCAGGGCGGTTCTACTTCGTCGAGGGATCGCACAAGGATTCAGCCCGGACCGCACGGCACCCCATGGAGCTCGAAAACGCCGAGCACCTGAAGCTCATAGAGGAATACGCAAACCGCAATCGCAACAGCCTCGTTGCGCCGGAACTGCGCAAGGGTGATGCCTTGATATGGCACGGGCGCACTATCCACGGCGCATTGCCGGTTCAGGACGAGCGGTTCTCGCGCAAGTCCCTGACAGCCCATTTCATCGATAGTGAAAGGGTTGGCAGGAATCGCTTTCGAGACTTCACATCAGTAGAGATCCGACGCTTCAACGACTTGCGGTATCTTGCTGCCATCCGGCCCGATGAAAACGCCTTTGCCCCCACCGGCGTGTGCACCCGCGACGTCGAATTGTCCGGCGGGCGGTATTGTTTCGTGGGTATAGACCGAGCAGGCGGCGACCGGATTGTGCTGGCTCTGGAACCTCACCGAGACCGTCCACAGATCGAGTCTTTGATTGGCTCTTTGAATGACGTCATGCGGCAAGGGTGAGCGCGGAAGCTCCCTTGTCTCGCCGGAGCCTATGCAGCGGCTTTCGCTTCCGTATCCCAGCGCGCTCGACACAATATGCGCTCGTTCAGCGGTTCCTTGGCCAACCCCCACATCTCGTCCTGGGTCAGGCGAGGCTTGGCGCCGCGTGCCCACCTGGAAGCCGGCCAAGCCAGGTTGCGTTCGGCCGACGGCCCCAGCACGGATGGAATGTGGCGAACCTGCCTTCTCGGGTAGTTCAGCAACATGCGGGCCCGATGGGCCCAAAGATGGCCGTACTTGCGCTCAAGGTAGTGATCCAGTTTCCGTTGCCATGGCTTCCAGACTTGGGATGTTCTGAGGGAGTGAAGCCTGGAATGGACCGGCTTGATGACGCGACACGCTTCAGGAAGACATATTTCCTCGCCTCCGCAAGCGGCGGCCAGATGGAGCAGCAGGGAGTCGAGGTCCAGAGACAGCGTCGTCCTGTCGGCGGGATAGCCGCGGACCCTGTGCCATAGCTGCCGGCTCATCAGGGTAAAGTCCCCACATGCATTGGTGTGGAGGTCGCGGATTTGCCAATGCTCGGGCTGCTGAAGCCTGCCACAACGATGGCCTTCAAGGCCTTCCAGGTGCGTCAGGAACGCCTCATCATCGAGTGGGTCGTAGTCGTTCATGTCCAGCTCGACGTCGAAACGGTCACTGCGATATATGCCGTTCTCATTCAGTGTTTGCGCGGCAAGTGTCTCCACCAGGGCCTTTGACAGGAATGTGTCACTGGCTTTCGGCAGTAAGAATTGGCCTCTGGCCCGACGCAGACCGACATTCGGCGCGTCGATGTGCAGGCCGCCTTCGCTGCTGCCGCGATAACGGTCGTGATACTTGGCGGGGACAACGTAGCCGCGCACGGTTACATAATCGCTGGCGAATTCCTTCATTTGGTCCAGGACGAGGGGACGATCGCTTTGCGGATTCCATTCCACCAGGATCAGTTCGCTTTCGAGGGCTGCCATAGTGAGCTGATGAACGAGACATCGCGCGGCTCGATGCACCCGTTTCTCGTAGTCGGCCGTATATCCGTCGTTGCGGACATAGGTGACGACGCTGAGATAAGGGGTGTGTGAAGTGCGGGCGTCAGATTGGCTTGGCATTGGCAACATTACTCGTGGCTGGGTGATCGGTGCTCCCGGTCCAAAGAGGCAAAACGCGGCGACTTGGCACGATCCCTCTGACGAAGTCGAAAAGATTCCCGCCGTGGAAATGATGACCGGGAATGCCGGCCGCTGTTGCGGCCGCGAGGTCCGTCGGCCGGTCGCCGATCAGGAAGCTTCCGCTTCGGTTGGTTGGCCAGTCTTCGAGGCACTTCAGGATCATTCCTGGTGCTGGCTTGCGCAGTGGTGAGTCGCGGCGGTAGGCCGCTATGCCCGCTTCCGGGTGATAGGGGCTGTATTCGAAGCCGTCGACATGCGCGCCACAGCGCTGCAGTTCGCCTTGCATCCAGCCGTGCAGCTGCCGGACGGCGTCTTCGTTGTAGTAGCCGCGCGCTACCCCGGCCTGGTTGGTCACGACGAAGACGAAGTAGCCGGCGTCGTTCAACCAGCGCACCGCTTCCTGCGCGCCGTCGATCCAGCGGAAATCATCGACCCGATGGACATAGCCGAGATCGTGGTTCAGTACGCCATCCCGATCGAGGAAGGCCGCTGGTCGCCGCGCGATCGCCGGGACAAGGTGTCCGGCGCGTTCGAAGTCCTCCGGAATTCCGATATCGATGAAGGGTCCATCGAACACGCGACCATCGAGCAGGCCTTCGGCGGCCAGCCTGGGAAGGACGTCGCGCTCGAGCGAGCAGGGGCTCGTGTCAATCCAGCGGAGTATCGACTTTCGCATGAGGTAGATGCCGGCATTGATGGGCTGGCTGGATTCTCCCGCAGGGATGAAGGCGCGGACCTGCCCGCTTTCAACGTCGACGCGCCCGTAACGGCTGCCGGCAATGCCATTGGCCAGCGTCATGCGCGCCACCCAATCGGCCCTGCCGGCGTCGGACAACGGC
>NZ_JBAXGR010000234.1:0-2753 GCF_037139295.1 Aestuariivirga sp. | reverse complement strand
GCGATAGCAAGAGGAAGCATGCCGAGGAGACGGGGTATGTCGGTCGGACCTGCCGCCTGCCATTCGTGAATATGCCGCGCGGCTCGTCGCTCCCTACCTCGTTGCGGCGGTGGCGTGCTGCGAGACGGTGGGCATCGGCATCGAGGGTGGAACAGCCTATGAGGCCGTCATGTCGGGGCTAGCCTATCCGTTCTTTGGCATCGGGCTCAATCCGGGCCACCTGATGCATCTCGACGAATGTGTACATTCGCCGATGCGCAAGGGTTCGCACCCCAAGCTACGTTACGGCATGGCGCTGCAGCGCGACATCATCCCCGGCACCGGTACGGGTTACTTCACCTCCGACATTGAGGACGGCATTGCGCTAGCCGACGAGGCCCTGCGCGATGACCTAGCATCGCGCCACCCGGAAGCATGGTCAAACATCACCGGGCGCCAGCGCTTCATGCGCGAGGTGCTCGGCATCGCGCTCAGACCTGAGGTCCTGCCGCTCTCCAGCATGCCTGCCAGGCTGCCACCCTTCTGGCTGGCGCCGGGCAAGGCGATAGTGCTGCGGTGACCCGCTGGCTGCGCCCTATTTCAGTGTCACGATTTCCCACATGCCATTCATGTAGTGGCCGGCGATGTTGCAGACGAGCAGGTATTTGCCGGGCATGAGATCGAGCGTCACCGAGCCGGACTTTCCGGGCTGGAGTTCAGAGACCTCTCCGCGATGGCCCGCGGCCTCCTCATCGATGCGCATGTCCTTGTCGCTGTAAGGCAGAGGCTGGCCATCCTTGTAGGGCAGGATCACGACCTCATGCACCATGTCTTTCGAGGTATTGTTGACGTTAAACGCAAATATCGCCCTTACCCTGGTTGTCAGCCGTACTTCTTCGTTAACAAGAATCCCAGTTTACTAACTTATGCGGTGATTAATTCTCGGCTGCCATGCGCCGGCGCTGGCCACTGAGAAGGCGCTTCATGTTGGCGAACTTTTCGCCATGCTCTGCATCGCGCCTCAGCCCAACGGCAGCCGAGAGGATGTCGATCACGACGAGTGCCGCGATCCGGGACAGGGCAGGGGTGTAAATATTGGTGTTTTCCAACGTCTCGACGATGATGCCCACATCGCAGTCTGCCAGCAAGGGCGACTGCGAGCCGGTGATGGCGATCACCTCCGCTCCCGCCTGGCGAGCCGTCTGGGCGACCTCGATCATCGCCACGGTGCGGCCGGTGTTCGAGATGACCACCGCGACATCACCTGGCTTCATCATTGCGGCTGTCATCAGCTGCTGATGTGTGTCGGTGGGCGCGCCGCAGGGCACGCCAAACAGCGGGAACTTCTGCTGCGCGTCCAGCGCCACGATACCGGACGCGCCCAGGCCAAAGAACTCGATGCTCTGGGCCCTGCTGAGGATCTGGAGCGCCTGCGACACCTGCCGGCTGTCGAGGTGGTTCCGGGCCCAGTCGAGTGAGCTGATGGTGTAGCCGAAGATCTTGCCGATCAGCTCGGCCGTCGTGTCCTCGCTCTCCAGCACGGAACCGGTGGGCAGCGTACCGAGGGCGAGGCTTCGCGCCAGTCTCAGCCTAAAGTCCTGGAAACCCTCGCAGCCGATTGCCGCGCAGAAGCGGATCACGGTCGGTTCGCTCACCAGCGCGAGGTCTGCCGTTTCGGCGAGGGTGGCATTGAGGATGCGTTGAGGGTCCTCCAACACCTTGTCGGCCACCTTGCGTTCGGACTTCCGCAACTCGTCCAGCGATTGCCGCACAACTTCGATGATGTTCTGCGTGGGCCGCAGGCTGGGCTCCGTGGGGGAGGTCATGGTACCGGCTCGATCGCTGTGTGATGGGTAGCCGTAATCATCTGGAAAGGTGCAACGGCCACTGCGGAGACTATATCACGCGGGTCCGCAGTGTTAACGGCGAACATCCCGAAGTGATGGGGCACCATGGCCGGGGCGCCGCAGGCCTTTGTCAGATCCACGGCTTCGCCAATTGTCAGGTTTCCGGCAATGCCGCGGCGATGCAGGGCTTCGCTCCGCCCGTTCACGGGAAGAAGCATCAGGTCCGGGGCGAAGGCGCGGATTTCATCCACCTGGCCGGCAAACGGAATGGTATCGCCCGAATGAAAGACGCGGTGGCCGCCGATCTCGAGCCCATATCCCAGGAAACGGTGGTGGCCGGCGTGGTCCCGTTCCAGCGTCTCGTGGGCGGCGCGCATCACATGCACGCTGAGCCTGCCCTCGAACAGGTCATGCCGCTCGCCCGCATCCGCCGGAATGAGCCGCTCCGGCGAGACGCCCGTGCGCTCCAGGGCCATATCCCTTGCGGCTGCCGGCACCATGAAGCGCAGGCCGGGCAGGCGGTCGGCGAGTGCCATCAGCGTCTCGCCATCCATGTGGTCCGTGTGGTGATGCGTGCAGATTGTCAGGTCCACCTGGCCCAGCGCCTGAGGCGAGATGGGGGCTGGTACCAGGCGGTCGTGCGGTGTTGCCGTGTTGTGATATTTTTTCGCCAGGGAATCCGAAAGATATGGGTCGATGAGGATTCGCAGGCCAGAGGCCTCGAGCAGGAAGCCTGCCTGTCCAAGCCAATAGAGCGAGAGAGCGGCAGCATGGCTATGCAAGATCTCCTCCGCCAAAGACGCGGTGAATGGCCGGGCGCGCCAGGTGGCAGGGAGGAGGGGCGTTTTCAGTGCGCGGGCTCCGTGAGGCTCAGGGTCTCGAGCAGGTTGGCCACCGCGAACTCCGTGGCCCGCGTGACGCTTTCCT
>NZ_JBAXGR010000233.1:0-2758 GCF_037139295.1 Aestuariivirga sp. | reverse complement strand
CTGGCTGGCGGCAGCGGACGCAAGAGATGTTCGTGCCGTTGGTGCATCCGCCAGGTGTCAACGCCGGAGCAAAAATGCTTCGGCTCGCCGGAGCAAAAATACATCAATGACGCTGGCATGAAGGCCCCCGAACTGGGGGCCTTTTCGTCGGCATCAGTCTTGGGTGGGATGATCCGCCGGCGTGTCTGAACTGGAACGGCGTGAGCGGCGTTTGCTCTGATTGAGTCTGTAGCTGTCGCCATTCATTTGCAGGATATGGACATGATGGGTGAGCCGGTCGAGCAGTGCACCGGTGAGCCGCTCGGAACCAAACACGCTGGTCCATTCGTCGAACGGCAGGTTCGAGGTGACGACGGTTGAACCGCGCTCATATCGCTGGCTGAACACCTCGAACAACAGCTCGGCACCGGTCTGTGAGAGCGGCACATAGCCAAGCTCGTCGATAATCAGGAGTTTGTATCCGGCGAGCTGCCGCTGCAGGCGCAGCAACCGCTTCTCGTCGCGCGCCTCCAGCAGTTCATGGACGAGGGCCGCGGCGGTATAGAAGCCAACTGACAGCCCCTTCTGACAGGCCGCGAGACCGAGCCCAAGACCGATGTGGGTCTTGCCGGTGCCGCTGTTGCCGACCGCGATGATGTTTTCCCGGCGGGTCACATATTCCGAGCGGGCGAGCTCCAGTACGAGGGTCTTGTTGAGCGACGCAATGGCGGCGAAATCGAAGCTGTCCAGGCTCTTCACTGACGGGAACCGCGCCTCCTTGATCCGACGCTCCACCATGCGCCGTTCGCGCTCGATCAGCTCCAGTTCGGCCAGGCGCAGCAGAAAGCGGATGTGATCGAGGCCCTCGGCAGCGCACTGCCGGGCGAGCTTGTCGTACTCGCGCAGGAACGTCGGCAGCTTGAGCGCCTTGAGGTGATGAGCGAGCAGAAGCTGCGGCGTATCGGTCATGATGCCGCCCTCATCAGCAGGCTCAGGTATGTCTTGGCCGCCGTCATCGCCACATGGGCCTTCGGTAGATACGGATAGATCGTCATGTCGAGGCGCGGCGGTCGCCGTTCGATGCGGCACAGCACCAGATGCTTCACGGCATCGAATCCGATTGCTCCACGCGCGATGGCGTCGCGCACCGCGGCAGCGACCTCATCGGCGCGGAATACCTCCATCAGCCGCAGAACCTGCACGAACTCGCGCTTACCTTGCTTGCCCATCCGGGCTTCCAGAAGACGCCGCAGTGTGGCGAACTCCTCCGGCAGCCGCCAGCCGGCCAATGGTGCAGCCTGATCCAGCGCATTGACCTTCTGCTCGATCAGCGCCAGGTAGTGCAGCGGATCGAATACGAAGTCTTCCCGTTCGTAGGAGCGCGGATGACGTGCGATCACCTCCGCGCCGCATGAGATCACCACCTCATGGACGTAACCGCGCACAAGCACACCGCGGTAACCGTAGGTCGTCGGCACCGAGTAGTCGTTGAGCCGGTAGCGCACCAGCGACAGCGAGGAGACACTCGTGGCCACCTTCTCGCAGGCGTCATAAGGCGCAGGCAGTGGCGTTTGTAACGCGGCAAGGTCGCGCTTCAGCCGATCGCCGATCGTCTCGTCATGACCACGCAAACGGTCAGCCATTCGACGGCGGCAGCATTCAAGCAGATAGGCGTTCAACGTCTCGAAGCTCTCGAACACTGGGATTGGTACGAGGAAGTTCCGGCGCGCATAACCGACAAGCCCTTCGACCTTGCCCTTGTCGTTGCCTTTGCCAGGTCGGCCAAACCGATCCTCGAACAGGTAATGCGATTGCAGCTCGGTGAACACGCGCGTCCGTTGTCGTTTGCCGTCCCCGAGGATGCGGGCCACGGCGATCTTGGTGTTGTCATACAGGATCGACTTCGGCACGCCGCCGAAGAATGCGAACGCTCGAACGTGGCCGTCGCAGAACGCTTCCGTTGTCTCTGCCGGATAGCCGACCACGAAGCAGGCGTCCGAATGCGGCAAGTCAAAAGCGAAGAAGTGGATCTTGCGCTTGACGCCACCGATGATGCCGATGGCTTCACCAAAGTCTGCCTGAGCATGCCCTGGCGGATGCACCAACGGCACGAACATCTCTTGCGTCCGCTGCCGCCAGCCAGAGACATGGTCCTTCACGATCGTTATGCCGCCCGTGAACCCATACTCATCGCGCAGCCGCTCGAAGATCCGCTTCGCCGTGTGCTGCTGCTTCTTCGGTTGTAACTTGTCGTCCCGGAGAATGCGGTCGATCACGGGAATAAATGGATCAAGCTTTGGCTTCGTCGGCGGCTTCTTGCGCTTGTAACCCGGCGGTACCGAGAACTTCATCATCTTGTTCACGGTCCGCGGGTCGATCCCGAACCGCCGCGCCGCCGCCCGCTCGCTCAGACCCTCAATCCGAACCGCATGCCGCACCTTCAAATAGTCGTCCACGTCCTTCATCCCCCGCCCTCTGCCGACTAAAGGCAAAGAGGCTATCCGTTGCCGGAGTTTTACTCCGGCGCGACCGGGAACCCGGCCGCTTCAGTGAGGGATTATTGCTCCGGCGCTTACAGGTGCCGCCATCCTTGTAGGCAAGCGACACGGTCGCGCCGCCCTTGGCGAAGCCTGCGATCCCGCCATCGCCCTCGCCGGAGATTTTGTAGCTGTTGGGCGCGTCGAAATCACTCAACCGGACCTTGCCTTTAAACTTCGCCTTCACGGGTCCGATCTTGTTGACCGCAACCGCCTGAAATTCGTTTTCGCCGGTCGCGTTC
>NZ_JBAXGR010000232.1:0-2761 GCF_037139295.1 Aestuariivirga sp. | reverse complement strand
CCGAGACACCCGCCCTGCTAAAAGGCCTGCTCTTCGGCGAGGATGGCGCCGCCTTGTCATTGAGATAGGTGACGGCCAAGTCTGCCCCTTGGGCCTTGAACGCTTTGGCGCATCCCCATGCGATCGAGTGTTCATTTGCAATGCCGACCACCAGAATTTTGCGACCTGCGAGCGAAAACATCCTGTTAACATCCCGTTGTTGCATCGCAACACAAGAATGCTCGCGTTACGTTATTGTGACGGTTGGGTTGCGATTGCGCGATTTGACTGAGGTCAATGAGTGCTCTCGAGGGGGCCGCGGCGTCCTTCGGACAGGACGGAGTTTCAAACCCGCCTCGCGGAAGCGGCGGATGCCGTCATGGGCCAGCGGGCCGAATGCGTGATGCTGAATATGGGGCCGCACATCGTCGCTTGTCTTGGTGCCATTCTCGGCCGCATGGACCGCGATCAGAGCAAGCGGCTGGTGAGGGTCGTCCCGTTCGGGGCATGGGATGGTGCCGGTACCCCAGTGACTGAACTGCGGGAGCTTCTCCTTGCCCCCGGCAAGAACTTGTCATACAGGGCTGCGAACATAGTCGACGAGATAAGTAATTCTTCGTATCTTCAGTGAGATGGTAATCTGATGTCCAACAGCCCCGTGGCCGCGCAATCCATGCTCGATACCAGCCCGCCGAAGTGGTGGACGAAACTTCTGTTTTTGGCGGTTCTCGCTGGGGGCCTCGCTTATTGTGCCAATCAGCTGGCTGGCGAATTGGCCAATGCCCAAGAAGCCACCCCCTGGCTTCTGCTGCTGCTGGCCTTGCTGATCGCGCTCGGCCTCGAGTTCGTCAACGGGTTCCACGATACGGCCAACGCCGTGGCTACCGTGATCTACACGCGATAAACTTCGGAAAGGGATGTTATGCGAGTTCTGTGTTCCATTGGTCCGGTTAATGACCACCGCGCATCAGCGCCGCCAATGCAGACATTGCCATGAATTACGCCGGACCCTTTGTTGTGGTAAAGTTCCGCCTCGCGCCGGCGCTTCGTTTCGGCGTCAGTGCGACGTGGAACAATGCCAGCCTCGCCCTGAAGATGTGCTGGCCGTGGCTGGTCATTCTCACAGGCCTCGAGATCGCGGCCGGCATGGGGCCAGGTTTTCCACTGTCCCTGCTGCTGCAGACCACGCCTTCCGGCTACGAGGACAGAGCGGTATTGGTCAGCCTGCTGTTGGCGGTGAAACTGCTGGCCGTCTCTTCGCTTGCCGTGAACTGGAGCCGCTTCCTGCTGCTCGGCGAGATCGCCACGGGGTGGGACCGGCTGCGCATTGACCGCCCGGTATGGCGCTTCGCCTGCAATTACCTGCTCATATGGTTCGCTTGCTCGGGCGTGTTCTTGTTGGGAAGCCTTATCAGCTTCGTGGTGCTGCCATTGCTGGTCCAGTTATCTGGCTACGCGCTGCCCGAATTTCCGCGTGCCATGCCGCCATTGTCCGAATGGTTGCACGATACGTGGACGCTGATCATTGCCGGGTCGCTGCTGCTCGGCATACTGGGTGGCCTTCCCATAGTGCAACGCCTGTCAATCAAGCTTGTCGCCATCGCGGTGGGCCGAGAGGACTATGGGCTGGGCGACGCCTGGCGCGACAGCGGCAGCCAGTCGCTCCCGCTCGTTGCCTACACCTTTGCCGTCACCGGTCTGGTGACGGTGGTGTGGGCAGCCAGTTTCATGGCCTCCCTGCAGTTCGGACCCGTGGGCGCCTTCGCCCTCCTGGCGAGCGCCGCTGCCACACTAGCCTGCGGGCTGACAACCATCCTCGCCACCGCTTCGGTTACCGTTCTGTTCGGCTTGTTCGTCGAGAGGCGGGATATCTAGAGGAGAGCCAGATGGGCGAAGCAGGTCTATATATCTTCCCACCGCACAGCCGCGGAACTGCTGTCCCTGTTTCGGCGTGACCTGGTTGCGAATGGCGACCGCAGAGTGTCCGACGGCAGCACCCATGAGACAAGTCGGGTGATTTGAGGAAGGGAGGATTTCTGGTTCATCGTAGCTCTTAGAAGAAGCGCCGATGAGTAACCTTCTTCGTCAGGTCGCCCAGTGTGTCTCAGTACCGCTGATGCCCGGCATACGAGATCCGCTAAGGGTCCTAATTCGGGACAACTTTATCCCGCTTGTCGTAGATCCAACCGAACTCGAAGGCCGTATCACCAAGCGTATGTCTGTAGATGCGCGCAGGATGTCACATCCAAACTTCTATGCCCGAGAAAGCCTCAAGCTCATGATCACGACCATCAAGAACTATGTCGTATATGCGTGGAACTTTATATTCAATCATGAGGTTAGCCCGCTTCGCAATATTCCGGACGTCGCCATTCGGCACTATGTTTTGCAGGTCTTGGGATTGATGTGGGCGGTTAGCTTTTCGCTGGCGATCGGGAGTTACACTTTTCTTGCAGCGAGCGTGGTGGGGCATGTGATTTTGGTAGCAGCGGCGGCGATTACGGTCGCAACCTTCGCTACCGCTGCGAAAAAACCCGACGCGTTTGTGCGGGCTTTAGGCCGCCGCCCAGACGGCGAGCACGACTGAGTAACGAATAAGCCAGGTCGACTATTGGTCGATATCGGCTTCAACTGGCCAAAAAGAAGGTGATTGTCGTCGTCATGGCTATCGCCCGTCTACGCGCCGTGAAGGGCCCGATGCCCCTCAGGGCCACGTTTTCGGCCGCTATGGCCTCCATTTGGACCCGCTGGGACTGCATCTGCGCCGTCTGTGCGTCAAGGC
>NZ_JBAXGR010000231.1:0-2815 GCF_037139295.1 Aestuariivirga sp. | reverse complement strand
GTATCGAAGTAAGCCAGCATGCGATCGGTATTTAACGGCACATCCATGTAGTACACAGCGCCCGCCGCTGCGAGCAATTCTGTCGCAATTTGGGCTCAACGATAAACGAAGTGCGCGGGATGAAATGGCATAACTAACCAATGAGTGCAAACTTAGCGAGATGTAGTGCATAGAGCTTGTGGGTGAAGTACTGGATGTCTCGATAGCCATAAGCCATTCTCTGGAGAGCACCGATTTTGTTGTTGATCCCTTCGAGTGGGCCGGTGGAGATTGGAAAGTCGTACCAGTTCAGAATTCCCGTGCGATGCCCCTGCAATGTCTTCGCCATGGTCATCAGCACTTTGATCCCGGACTCGCGAGCGTGATTGCACCAACTCGTGAGGAACCGCCCCGCCGCAGCTTTGTCAGGCTGCTGCCAGAGCTGACTGAGATCCGCTTTGAGGTAGTACGCCGTCAGCAGTGGTTGATTCAAAGCCAAGGCATTCATCAGTCGAGTGCGTTCATCCTTTGAATCATCGAGATTGTCACGATGCTTCAGCAGCAGCCAGCGGATGCCCTTCAAAACGGCCTTGCCCATTCCCTCGGCCTCGCGATACAGAGCACGGCGAAGTTCGGTGAGCTTCTCGTTCATCAGCTTGACGATGTGAAACCGATCAAAGACGTGTTTCGCCTGCGGAAGGTTTTTCATCACCGCCGCGTAGTACGCACTCGACATGTCGGTGGCCACGGCTTGGATCTTGGCCCGCGAGCCGCGAAGTCGTTTCCAAAAGCGTTTCAGGGCATTTTCGCCCTTTCCTTCGCCCACGAAAACGATCGCACCGGTCTCCCAGTTGATCACGATCGTAAGGAACTTCTTCTTGTGGCCAACGTAGATTTCGTCGACGGCAATGATCTTCAGTTCCCGCAGCCGAGGTTTGCCGAAATTTTTCTGGAGATACTTTTTGTCGATGCTGCGAATCATCGTTTCGCTCACCCCGAGATACCGCGCCACGTCAAGAGTCGTCATCATCTTTCGCAGGTCGATCGACAACCGGGCAAAGCTCTTCGTGTACTGGCAAAAAGGGACGACGTTCGGCAGCACCGCATTCAACACCTGCTCGCATTGCTTGCACTCCAGCCGAGGGGCCTTGATGAAGAGCTGCGTTCTGTCCATGCCAATCGGCGGCGCATGGACCGTGCGGTCAAACGTCCCCCGGCATATGACATCTCGATTGCCGCATTTCCGACACCGATAGCACGACTCGGGCGCTTCCATGCGGAGAAAAAATACTCCCTCTTTGCGCCAACACCCAGATGGCTCATACCCACCAACACCGATCGCTCGGTACAATTCTCGCGTGGTCATTTCGGCACTCCTGATAAAACAGATTCACTACTGCTCATCAGACCGATTTGACCACTCCTTGTAAAATCATCGTCGTCATCACGTTACGACGCGCACTTCGTTTATTGTTGAACCGAAAAAATCAGGGCGCCAGTCGGGGGCAATTGGTCAAGATTTCTCAGGCATTGTAGACCATACCGGTTGGCACCATGCATCAGGGTATGACAGGGGTATGGAACCGGCCACTTATAAGACTGCCCCGCGTCAGTATTGATCGTCTCAACTGCAAAGCCATGAATGTTGCGATTGTGGATCAGCCATTCTACTGCAGCCTGCGTCGGCCCCGGAGTATGGGCTCCATCTTCCTGGAAGTTGAGGAAGGAAAGAGGGTCGCTGATGCGTTTGGACCAGTCGGTACGGAATACAAGCCATGCTCCGGCTTGAATTCGCCCATTACTGGCTTCCCATTCTTCGAGGAATTCGACGGTCAGTAGCCAATCCGGATCGGATGCCACCTCGCCACTGGCATCCACCACGGCCGCCGGGGCAACAAAGTTCTTGCACGCGATTGTGTCAACGGTGTTGCTGGGGTGGTCCTTGCCTGTGATCCAGTGAGCAGGCGCGTCGAAGTGGGTGCCTGTGTGCTCGCCGCACGAAAAGTTATTCCAATACCAACCCGGTCCAGCTTGGTCATATCTGGAAATGTTCTCCAGCTTGAAAGGCCAGACCTGACCAAACTGAGGAGGCAACGCCAAGGTTGGAAAAGCGGGCGACAGCGCGTGCGTGAGATCAACGATGCGTATGCTGCCCGCATCCAGCGCGTCAGAGAAAGCCGCCAGTGGATGTTTCACAAAGGTTTGTTCTTGAGGACTCATTCGATGTCGTTCCCGTGTAATGCATTTTTTGCCTGCCTCGAAACCAAGTTCCGCAGCGGCGTGCCCGCGACATAACATCGCAACTGCTCGCTGGCCAAACGATAAGCGCGCAGCCGCCAACTCATTACCGCCCCAGCCACGTGGGGTGTGATCATCAGGTTGGGCGCCTGCCAAAGAGGATGACCGAGTGGAAGCGGTTCGGGGTCGGTCACGTCCAGAGCCGCCCGGATTCGTCGCTGGTGGAGCGCCGCCAGCAGTGCCGCGGTATCAACCAACCGGCCGCGCGACGCGTTCACGAGGATCGAACCGGGTTTCATTCTCGCGAGAAAATCGGCATCGACGATATGCTCGGTCTCCGCAGTAAGTGGAAGCAGCAGGACCACGGCGTCCGCCTCGGCCAAGTGTTTGGGCAGGGCTTCCATCGTCTCGGCGTCCGGCCGCTGGTGACGGGCAATTCCAACGACGCGAATGCCGAAAGGCGCAAGCCGAGAAGCGACTGCTCGCCCAATCGAACCATATCCAAGAATCAACACAGTGCCCCCCTCGAACGTGTCGACGGGCCCGACGGACGATGGGCCCGTGGCTGTGACATCATTCAAGTTCACGTCCCACTCAC
>NZ_JBAXGR010000230.1:0-2818 GCF_037139295.1 Aestuariivirga sp. | reverse complement strand
CAGCCTTACGGGAGATCCGCAGGATGACCAGTCAATCAACGCGATCCTGGGAAAACTGCAGAATGCGCTCAGGAGCTATGAGCAAAACCCCGCAAGCGAGCCGCTGGCAAGGACAGCACTTGAAGCAGCGCGCAATGTTGCGCAGAAGCTGAACACCGCATCACTTGAAGTATCGACCATCAGATCTGATGCCGACAAAGGAATTGCGGACTCAGTGGAGCGTATCAACAACCTTCTGGCGCAGTTCAAGGTGGTGAACGACAGTGTGGTCAGGGGTCAGGGGACTGCAGGTGATCTCTCAGAAGCACTTGACCAGCGGGATTCAATTCTCAAGCTTCTTGCGGATGAGATCGGCATCCGTACAACTGTGCGCCCGAACAACGACCTCGTGATCTACGCCGAAGGCGGAGCAGTGCTCTTCGAGAGCAGTCCACGTAGCGTAACTTTCTCTGCAGCGGGCAACTTGCCACATGGCGTCCAGGGATCTCCATTGTTCATTGACGGCGTTCCAGTTACGGGTGCCAATGCCTCTATGCCGGCGTCCGGAGGTGCGATTTCAGCCTATGCCAACATTCGCGATAATCTCGCGCCACAGTTGTCCCTCCAACTCGATCAGATAGCAGCAGGATTGATCGCAGCATTTTCGGAGTCAGATCCTCAAATTCCGGCTGCGCTTCCATCTGTTGAAGGCCTCTTCAAGGGATGGGGAGCATTGCCCCTGCTATCGGATTCGAACGCAGGTCTTGCGGGCCAGATTTGGATAAGCGAGTTGGCCGACCCCGATCTGGGCGGGTCGGCACTTATGATCCGCGATGGTGGCTTCGGAGGAGCGAGCTACCTTCGAAATGCCTCGGGTCAATCAGGTTTCCAGGCGCGCATTGCAGAACTCGCAGACTCCCTCGATGAAAATCGAAACTTCGGAAACTCGGGCGGACTCGCAGGGTCAGCGTCCCTGAAGGAGTACAGCGCGCGATCAGCATCATGGGTGGAAGGCCAACGACAAGATGCGCATTCCGCATTTGACACCGCCGCGGCAGTAAAATCACGCGCTGCAAGCTCACTTTCACAGGTGACAGGCGTCAACATAGATCAGGAAATGGCCACATTACTCGACCTTGAGAAAAGCTATCAAGCATCCTCCAAGGTCCTCTCGGTCGTGAACGCCATGTTATCAACTCTGCTTGAGGCGATCAACTGATGTTCCCAGCAAGCAGCATTCCATCTCGACTTCTTCTGCAGCCCTCACGCATCGCCATGGCGGAAAGCCAGAAGCGCCTGGCGGAAGCCCAGGTGGAGGCTGCAACGGGACGTCACAACGATGTAGGATTGAGACTAGGCGGTCGGACGGGCACCGATCTCAGTTTTAGGCTGCAATCGGCAGAAATTGAGCAGGCAACATCATCCATGCAGCAGGCTTCTCTCAAGGCAGAAACTGCACAAACCGCCCTCTTTGCCATGAGTACTCTGGCAGATCGATTCAGATCGACAGTCGGGGGCGCGCGCAATGCCAGCAACGGACGTACGCTTAGTGCAGAATTTGCCGCGTCAACTCTCGACTCCCTTCATAGCGTGGTGTCTGTCACCCAAGATGGTCAGTATCTCTTTTCAGGCTTGGCCAGCGAGGCGCCACCTCTAACCGAGTATTCAGCCGGTCCGCGCCAGGCATTGATCGACGCATTCCAATCCACCTTCGGCTTTGCCCCTGATGACACGGCTGCTGCGGGCTTGAACAGCAGTCAAATCAGTGACTTTATTGATGGAGCTTTCAGTTCGCTTTTCACGGGTACGGGTTGGTCTACGACCTGGTCAGCGGCCTCGGACGAGACACAAAAGTTCCGACTACCGTCTGGGGAAAGTGTTGATCTTTCCGCGACAGCTAACAGTGCCTTTGCACAGACACTTACCAAGTCCCTGACGATCATGGAGCTACTGGGGAACAGCAAAATCGGTGCCGAGGCACTCATGGCCGCATCTGACAAGGCCATGTCTTTGGCTTCACAGGCACAAATTCAGATTGTCAGCGAGCAGGCGCGGATCGGCATTGAACAAGTTCGCTTGAAGGACACTCAGGTCGTCTTGGATCAGAGAAAATTGAACCTCACGAAAGCAGTGACGGCTTTAGAGAGTGTGGATCCATACGAGGCGGCGGTTCGAGTAAATCTTCTTATGACGCAATTGGAGGGCTCATATGCCCTGACAAGTCGTATCAGCAGGATGAGCCTGCTGTCTTACCTCTAATGCAAAGACCATGGGACCTCGGAGAAGAAACGAGCATGTATGAAGTGAGCTACATGGCGATGCTGGAGGATACGACGGAGCAGATCCGTGATAACGAACGGCGTGCATTCGACAATGCCATAGCGCTGCTCAAACGGGCCCAGACGTCAGGTCGAGGCACGCGTGATTCTGTCGAAGCCCTACTGTTTGTCAATCGTCTCTGGACGCTGCTTCTTGAAGATCTGGCTGATCCTGGAAATGGTTTGCCTGAAGCACTTCGCGCCAGCCTGATATCTATCGGAATCTGGGTGCTGCGGCGCTCTGAGGATATCCGCCAAGGTCATGTCGAGGACTTTTCTGCTCTGATCGAGGTGTCGGAAACTATCAGGAACGGCTTGGGAAGGAACGCGAATGTTCATTCATCTGAAGCGTGGTGAGAAGCTGTACGTCAACGGTGCCGTGCTTCGCGTCGATCGTCGCACCTCACTTGAGTTTCTAAATGATGTGACGTTCTTGCTGGAAAACCACGTAATGCAAGCCGAGGAGGCCACGACTCCTGTCAGGCAGCTTTATTTCGTTGTGCAAACCATGCTCATGGATC
>NZ_JBAXGR010000229.1:0-2830 GCF_037139295.1 Aestuariivirga sp. | reverse complement strand
ACACCGCGGGAACACAAAGCAGTCCCGTCCCCGGCCCGTCTATCGTCTACGAGGGTGTGCGCCCACCACGCCCATATGGCTCGCGGAGCTTTTTTTGCTTTAGCGTGCCAGATCAGTGGCTCGCGGCAGCCCGCCGCTTGGCTCGCTTGACGATTTTTGCATCGGCGCGTGCCAGCCGCTCCTCAACCCTGTAAGTCCGTATGGACTCGGGGTGCGATTGCTTCCAGCCATCGGGTCGAAGGGCCTCATAGGCCGTCTCGCCAGCCAAGAGCTTATCGAGCACGTCCTTCACGTAGGCGAACACATCGAGGTCGTTTCGAATCGCACTGCTCACGAGCGTCATGAGATCGGCAGCGCGATAGCCCGCATCCACACTTCCGATAAAAAGCCAGTTCTTTCTGCCCAAGGCAACCTGCTTCATGAGTTGCTCAGTCTCGTTGTTGTCAATCGGCATGAGGCCATCAGCGAGATACACGCGCAGGTGCTCAAACTGATTCCGTAGGTAGGTGACTGCCTTGCCGAATGACTCCTTCGGCATTACTCCCGAGACCGCATCGCTCACCAGATACCCTCCGATGCGTTCCCAGATCGGCCGTGCCTCGGCCTGCCGAAGTGCACGACGCTCATCTGCTGTCATGGCCTTCGCACGGTCTTCAATGTCGTAGAGCTCCTGGAACATCGCCAACAACACAGCCGCGTGCACCGGATAGTTGCTCCTGGCTTCGAAGACCTTCCTTCTAGCGTGCGCGACACACGCAGCACGAGTAATCTTTCCGTCGCTTCGCGTGCGGACCGCCTCGTAACCCGAGTAGCAATCCGCCATGAGGCTGCCGGTGAAGCCGCCGAGGAACAGCTCTGGACCGTCTCTGTGCCGGCTCACGGTGAAGTCGAAGACGTTGATCGGCTGAGTGATGCTCCGGTACGCCCACATCCGCGCTGTAATACTGCCACGATGCTCCGCCTGCGCTTCCGCGATCACCTCGCGGGCGCGGACGTTCTTTGGATTATCGGGGGCGGATAAGAGCGGTGATTCTTGCACGACGAGGGTGACCGTCGTGTCATCGGTGGCGATAATCGGTCCGGCCCGCACCACCTCCCGGAGGTGCTCGATAAACGGACGAATGAGATTCGCCGCAGCCTGCTGGATATTGAGGAGCGTGCTTCGGGAGGGTGTCCAGCCGCACGACGCAAAGAGATCCTGCTGGCGGTAGATCGGCTGGTGATAGCCGTACTTCGCGACCGCAATCTCGGCGGCCACACTCGTGTCGAACTTGTTGCCTTCGACGAGCCCGGCCGGCCGAGGTGCTTCGACCACGCCACAGTGGGGAGACTTTGGGCATGCGAGTTTCGGGACGAGGGTGACCCGTACGCGAAGTGAAATCGGGATGATCTCGAGCGTTTCGAGACGATCGTAGCCGATGAGATCGCGCTCACCGTGATCGGGGCAGAACTTTTGAGCCTCTGGAACTTCGAGCGTCACTTCGTAGCGAGGCAGGTGCGCCGGTAGCTGTTCATTGCGGGGCTTGCGATCTTTCTTCTTTCGTCGCGTGTAGCTCCCGATCTGTTCTTCGGCTGCATCGGCAATCCCTTCAGCCGCGTCGACGATGTCAGGGGAATCGCCGAAGTCGATGACGAACTGCTTTGGGTCGTTGAGATACCGCTCGATCTTCTTGCGGAAGGCACGCTGCAGAGCGAGGTCTCGTTCAGCCGTGACCTTCGCGAGCGCGGCCTTCTGCTCTTCGAGCTGCCGACTCTGTTGGTCGACGAGGGCGACGTGCGCTGCGATCGCTATACGGCATTCCACGATGACTTCGTCGCGCTCGCGGAGCAGCCTTTGGCAGGCCCCGACGTCGTCTGGATATGCGGCCGTTGATGACATGCTTGCATCATGCAAAGTAAATCACTCTTTGCAAGAGCAGATTTGATCGCGTGCAAAAAATAATCGCGTGCCAAACGAGTGATAACTTCAATCAGATTGCGCGATGCATGCGCTTGCGTCGGCGCACACTCTCAAGACGCACACCACCGAGGATCATCGCGAGCTGGGTCGAGTCGATGCGCACTCGCTCTTCACCATTCCGCGATGCGAGTGTCTCAAACGTTCCTCCTTCGAGTCGCTTGTACCAGAGGACGTAGCCATCGCCGTCCCACCAGAGTGCTTTGATGCGGTCACGTCGCTTGTTGACGAACAGAAACAGACTGCCGTCGCACGGATCAGCGTCAAAGATGCCACGGATGATGCCCGACAAGCCATCAAAACTCTTCCGCATGTCGGTCGAGCCGGTGTGGAGATAGATCGTCGGGGCCGGCGCGATGCTCAGCATGACTGCGGCACTCCTGAAAGTGCTTCGATGGCAACCCGAATGAGATCGGGCCGATCATCCGGGAGCTCGAGCACGGCGCCTGCGGGGAAGCGGAGCGATACCGATCGGCCGCCGATGATGTCGACCGGCGCGAAGGCTCGCGGCGATGATTTAGGGGCAGTGCGAATGTCGGCACACTTCCGTCGCCAGTACCAGAACGCTGGCTCCGTCACCCGCTCTCGGGCGCAGAACCGCGCGACTGTTACGTCGCACCCCTCAAAACGTCGTAGCCGCTCGTGCCACTCACTCGTTTTAGCCTGATTGAGCTGTCTCGCCATGAAAAGCCTCCTCGAAAACGGGTTGAACAAAGTCAACTCGTGAGGCTACACCGGCAGTCAAGGGTGGCTGTGGTGGGCGCACACGGCGATAATGCGTCACGGAGCATTGCAATCGGAATGGTATTGGGTGCCTATCAGGGCGATTGCGCGAAGCTGGGCAACCTGGCATGATTAGGCAATGGTCGTGTG
>NZ_JBAXGR010000228.1:0-2851 GCF_037139295.1 Aestuariivirga sp. | reverse complement strand
CATCCCCAGTGGCGTGAACTTCTTCGCGTCACACAGGAACTCGGTCTCCAGGTATCAATACATACAAACGGTACGCCGCTGACCGCGAAGAACGTGGAGTATCTCACCCGATTCCCTATTGGCCTCATTCAGGTATCCCTCGATTCTCACCTTTCGGACGTTCACGATCAGGCCCGTGGTCAGCCCGGATCATGGGCCCGCACCATATCAGGACTCAGGCGAGCTATGGATGCGGGCTTTCGGGTGAGTTGCGTCCTCATGGTGCACAGACTCAACACAGGCCACATTGCGGAGTCAATAAACTGGTTCCAAAGCGAGTTTGGATTCACCCCGTTTTTGGACCGACTTGCTCCGTCGGGCCGAGAGAAAGAAGAGCAATTAGCGCTCAGTCCTTCTGACTTTTATCAGGTCGTCGCGCAACACTTGACATCGGAAGCGATGGTAAGACGTGTGTGCGAGACACCAGCCAAACCCAACGAAAGAATAGAACCTCACTGCGGCGTGGCTCACTCCCTGGTCTATGTGACGGCATACGGAGAGCTATGCCTATGCCCAACCATGACCTCTCGTGAGGAGTATCGGTTTGCGGGACCAAATGTTAGAGACACAAACCTACGAGACGCCTGGTACAATCACCCATTGTTCACCGGAAGTCGCGGTTTGAATTGCCGCAACACCTCGTTCTGCAAAGCAGGCTCCACTTGCCGAGGTGGATGCCGCTCCAATGCCTATTTTGACAGTGGAGAGCTAGACAGTCCCGACTTCGTCTCCTGTAACATTCATAAAAATGGAGGCCCTATGTTTGTGGACTTCCGGCAGCAGTATGCACAGTTCAAATGAGTCTCGCTGCACGTCCAAAAATAATCTTTGCACCATTGGACGGACGATCAGATTTATCCGGAACTGATATCGGGTGCAGTACGCTGCTCAGAATGATGCGGGCTTCGGAACTCACTGACTGCAAGCATGAATACTTTCCACGAAGCTTCGGCGAGCTACTCGATTTCCATATTTACCACTCTGTGCGCCGCTGCGTCGGCAAGGGCGAACCCTTTGTCGTTGTGGGAGGCGATCATAGTTGCAGCTATTCGTCGATCCTTGCAACAAGCTCTCTGCTCGGCAAAATGACGATTATTCAAGTGGACGCTCATCACGATAGGCACAAGGTGCCTTTTCTGACAAACTACACGCTCTTTCATCATCTGGCTGAAGTGCCCGGACTCTCCGTCCACCACTTCGGCAACCGCGATGAAAAACAACAGCCCTCAACGAAGCGCGAGCTCGAAGCGATTGATCTAACCCTGCCGTTGTACATCAGCTTTGATGTGGACTGCTATTCCCCCAATCGTGTTCCGTCGGTCAATTTTCCTATTCCTAAGGACAACGACCAAGACGTCGAGATCTTCTTTGAGTGGATTGACAGCGCGCGTCCTACCATATGTGGTGTCGACTTGGTTGAGTGGTCCCGCCCATCTAGTCACTCTGATGTCGAGGATAGTTTCGTGTTTGAGTTGTTCAAACGTATTTGCTCCTTGGCCGTCCAATGAAGTGGGTCGCAGGCACATCGGGCGAGATGTATCGATGCCGTTCAGACGTGGATCTCTACAATAGGTTCGCGGACACGGTCTTCTTGGGTCGAAACGGTCCCGCTGCCATTCAGCGGACACCCGATGGGCTTTACAGTTTCGACCACTTAGATGAACTCAGAAAGATGCAATACCTCCCCAAGGAGGCAGATACACTCTTTGATCAGGTGGAGCTGTGTAGGAGCGCATTCGCGTGGGACCCGGAAGAAGAACTTACTCTTCTATCTTCTTTGGTCCCGCAGGAAGCCCAGATACTTGATGCTGGGTGCGGATGGGGCCGCCTAATGAAGCCATTAACAGATATGGGTTTTGTGGTCGACGGGTACGATGCCTCGCACAACTGCATTCAATTCTGCAAGTCTCAGAAACTTGCCCTAGGTCGCTGTCATGTTGCGGAATTCGGAGAACTCTGTTCTCCCGATACCTATGACTTGATATTCGCCGCTATGAACAGCGCGAGATATTGCAACGATGTTACTCAGTTTATAAAGTTTCTGTCGAGTTCTGCCAGAAGCCTTCGGGAGAATGGACGCCTTGCCCTACAATTGACGGTCAGTGAGGCGCGCCCGATTTTCTACTGCCAGAGCTGGGACTTTTTGCATGAGGGGAAGTCTTTCGAAATCGCATTTGAGTTACTCGATTACGATTTACGCAGGCAGGTTTGCCACGATGTTGTACGTCTGCGACAGACGGGGCGAGATGGAGAGTACGCGGAGATTCAGAGACAGCTACTCATTACAGAGGAATTTCTTGATTTTTATCTATTTCAAAGTCCCCACTTCGTCCTCGAATCTGTGATCCGCAACGGGGGCCGTGTCACTGACTCTCTCCCACTGCAGGGAAACTATTGGTTCATCCTCAAGAAGCGATATTGAACCTATTCCCACACAGCTTTGAAAAACACCCTCAGCGCAGCTTCTCGAAGCCCTTGCCGAGATGGGTCGGGCTGTCATGCGAGCAGCCATCCGCCAGGCTTTCGATGATCGGACAGTCGGGCCTGCCATCGCCATGACAATTGGCAGCCAAGTGCTTCAAGGTGCTGGCCATTTCCTCGATCTCGCGGCGCTTGGCCTCGAGTGCCGCAACATGCTCCAGCGCGATGCGCTTGACGTCGGAACTGGCGCGGCTGCGGTCACGCCACAGATGCATGAGCCCTGAGATCTGCTCCACCGTGAAGCCCAGATCGCGTGCGCGGCGGATGAATTTGAGCTCGTGGATGTTGCTTTTATCGTAGCTGCGGTAGCCATTCTGGTTGCGCGCGGGTG
>NZ_JBAXGR010000227.1:0-2856 GCF_037139295.1 Aestuariivirga sp. | reverse complement strand
ACCACCTCCGCCTGCCCGACCCGCATCGCAAGGCGTGACGAGGAACACCGCCACATCGCTGAGGCCATCGCAGCGCGGGACCCAGAAGCAGCCGAGGCGGCAATGCGGGAGCACCTTCTGCTCGTGCAGCGGCGGATCAGCGAACGCTCCAACGCGGGGCTCGCCGCGGCATGATGTATTGAAGACCCGGTTCGACGTCCTGGTCATCGGTGGAGGTTCTGCGGGCTCAGTCATTGCCAGCCGCCTCAGCGAAGACAAGGCTTGCGAGGTAGGGCTCATTGAAGCGGGCCAATTGCCAGCGGATCCCGACATCGCGGACCCGCTGAAATGGCCAGCCCTGCAGGGCCGTTCCTATGACTGGGACTACAAGACCGTTCCGCAGCCCTTCACCGCCAACCGCATTCACGATTGGGCGCGCGGGCGCCTGTTGGGCGGATCTAGCTGTCTCAACGCCATGGCTCATGTGCGCGGCCACCCGGAAGATTTCAAGGCATGGGGCGAAGCCGGCGGTGCGCGCTGGTCCCATGACGGACTGCTGGATGGTTTCAATCGCGCGGAAGATTGTTCGGGTCCAGGCACTGCCGGAAACGTGCGGGGTGGTCCCTTCCCCGTCTATCTCCCTGGCGGAGAGGTGAGCCCCGTCGTCCGGGCGTATATGGAATCCGGCGCGCGACTCGGCGTTCCGCGCCTCGGCAATCACAATGGCAGCGAGCTTGCAGGCATTGCTCCCAATTCGCTCAACATCCGGAACGGGCGGCGCGTTACTGTCGCGGACGCCTATCTTCCTCCGGCCGTCATGGCACGTCCAAATCTCACGCTGCTCCTCGGGCATGAGGTGGAACAGATCATCTTCGACGGCAGGCATGCGGTAGGTGTGAACTCTGTTGCAGGGGGCCAGGTTTCAGCCCTGTACGCCTCGCGCATCGTGCTCTGCGCCGGCGCCATCGGCACCCCGTTGCTCCTGATGCGTTCGGGAATCGGTCCGCGAGAGACGCTCACCGCCGCCGGAATTCACTGCCGGCATTCACTGCCTGGCGTGGGCGAAAATTTGCAGGATCATATGCTGGCGCTCGGCAATGTCTATGCCGCGAAGCAGCCCGTGCCGCCATCGCGCCTCCAGCATTCAGAATCTCTGATGTATCTCCACAGCCATGACATTACTCAGGCGAAGGGAGCGCCCGACATCGTGCTAGCCTGCGTGGTGGCGCCCTCCGTCACAAGGGAGTTCACCGCTCCGCCCTATGGAAGCGCCTACACCTTCCTGTGCGGGGTTACCCACCCAACGAGCCGCGGCACAATACGCCCCAGCGGGCCGGGCCGGGCCGATCACCCCGTTATCGACCCACGCTATCTTTCCACGGAATATGACAGGTCGACATTCCGCGCGGCGATCAGGACGGCGCGCCTTGTGGGCCGGCAGGCGGCGCTCGACGAGTGGCGCAGCCACGAAGTGTTGCCTGGCGAGGCCGTCACCACGGATGCCGGTCTCGACCTCTTTATCTCGCTGGCCGCCTCGACGCACCATCACCCCGCCGGAACCTGCCGGATGGGAGGAGACGACGAGTCCGTGGTTGACGCGGACCTCGCCGTCCACGGTCTTACCGGGTTGAACGTCGTCGATGCCTCGGTCTTTCCCACACTTCCAAGCGGCCCCATCCAAGCCGCGGTGCTTGCGGTCGCAGAAACATGGACGCAGCTTGTGCGGAAGACCCCGTTGCCTGCTTAGTGTCAATAATCGTCCCGGAGATACTGAAACATGACCACCACCATCGAGGCGCTTCTGGCGGGCAAGGATCCGGAACGTCCGGCCATCGGGGCACCCGGCCGCGCCTGGCTCACCTATGGAGATCTCGCAGCCCTGTCCGCCGAGGTGAGACAGCAACTGCGGAGCGCAGGCATCGGTGCGGAGGATCGCGTGGCGATCGTGCTGCCTAACGGGCCAGAAATGGCGGCTGCTTTCATCACCATCGCTCAGTCCGCCGTGACCGCGCCACTGAACCCGGCTTACCGGCAGGATGAATTCGCCTTCTATCTCGAGGACCTGAAAGCCCGCGCTGTGGTGCTACCCGTGGGCTATGACGGGCCCGCGGCCGCCGCTGCCGTGGCCTGCGGCGTTCCCGTGTTGCGTCTGGACATGGACCCCGCTCAATCCGCCGGTCATTTCCGCCTGCTGCCTCCATCAGGTGCCCTGCCCGTGGCCGAAAGCGGCACTCCGGGGCCCAACCATATTGCAATCATCCTGCACACCTCGGGGACCACCTCCCGCCCGAAGATCGTGCCGCTTCTGCAGTCGAACATTGCGGCCTCGGCCTGCCACATCAGCGCGACACTGGCGCTCTCCCCGCAGGACCGTTGCCTGAACGTGATGCCGCTCTTCCATATCCATGGCCTGATCGCCGCGCTCATGGCGTCGCTTTCGGCCGGGGCATCCGTCTGGTGCGCGCCCGGTTTCGACGCGCTGAAGTTCTTCGGCTGGCTGCGCGATGCCCGCCCCAGCTGGTACACCGCCGTTCCAACCATGCACCAGGCCATTCTGAGCCGCGCACCGCGCAATCAAGACGCAATAGACGAAGTGCCCCTGCGCTTCCTGCGCTCATCCTCTGCATCACTTCCGGCTCAGGTCATGGTGGCGCTGGCGGAGACGTTCAGGTGCCCCGTTATCGAGGCATATGGCATGACGGAGGCCGCACACCAGATGGCCAGCAACCCGTTACCTCCGCGGGCCCAGAAGCCGGGCTCGGTCGGCATCGCCGCGGGCCCATTGCTGCGCATTGCCAGCGAGATCGAAGACCGTCTGATCGAGAGCGTGGGCGAAGTCGTGATTTCCGGTCCCAACGTGACTCCAGGCTACGAAGG
>NZ_JBAXGR010000226.1:0-2869 GCF_037139295.1 Aestuariivirga sp. | reverse complement strand
TAATGATGTAGATTATTCGCTCCTAGCGCTGCCCCTAGCGACTATCTTGCCTGCCTCACAAGAAGGGCTACCTGACGCTAAGGCCAACATCTATCGGAATGAAGAACGCAAGGCTTGGGTGCAGTTCGAAAAGAAGCATCCGTTAGCAGTTCAATGCCTTGAAATCACGCCATTCGTGCTGAGCCTATCCCGGATTCGGAAGCCCGAGTATATTGAAGTAGCCGCCTGGAAGCGGTTTGCCGCTGTGCTGCGCCTCTGCCTCTGCGGCCTGCCTGAATGACTTCGCTGCGTCATCCCAGCTCATAAGTTTGTCATTCCTTGCCATCGCCAGACGTTCGAGGCCAACGGCGACCACCCCATTGTGTGGTGGTGCAAATTCCACAGCAGATTCGGCAATCTCGATCTCGTTGCCATCCTCCATGACGAATTCCACCGAATAGCTGGCAAAGGCAGGCGCGTTGGGATGCCCCTCGGGCTCGAACCAGCCTGATCCAGCGCCGTCGGCCTGCGCCTCCGCAACAGGCCTCAGCCTGATCTGCTCGCCACTGATTCCATAGCGTTCAAAGTCCGCAAACAAGGGCTTGGCTAGTTCCGTCGTCGTCACCCTCAACCGCTTCGGATCGAGGCCCGCCACCGAAGTGAGGAACTCCAACAAGTCGCTGGTCCGGCGCTGCGCAGTGACTACCTCTGCCGGATAGAGAGCAAACATTGTGAAGAACGGTAATGTTCCCGGCTTGCGCTGTACCTCGGCATCCTCAACCCTCGCACAGGGCTGGATGACGTAAAGCGACCGCGTCGAACCATTACCAAAGCCATCCTCGTCATAGGTGAGGCCACCATTGTAATCGGCTCCGGTGATAAGTGGCTTCGGCGCCTCGGCCGCATAACCCTTGGACTTGAAGTAGCGCTCGGCCAGAGCTGTTGAGTCTTCGATACTTGTGCCGACTGTGGTCGCGGCTTGCGCCCGGATGGCTGCCAATCCCTGCATGACCGGAGCAGCCGCACCGAGCACAACAGTAGCTCCGATCAAGTTTCTACGATTGATGCTCATGCTCGCGATCCTTCATTTAACGCTAGATGCCGAGTTCTTCGCTGAATCTTATCAAGAGCGAGGAGGGCCATCGACGTCATCTTATCTGTCGGCGGCTTGTTGTCCAGCAGTCAACCCGAAGCATAGATTAGCAATGGGATGATAACATTCTCTGTTTTACTTACCCTGACGCACTCAGTCCCTATGCTGACCAAAGAGTCGAGATTTGGCATGTATCATGAAACCCGGCTCGGGAGATTTCAGGCCCTCATAGAAATCAGCCCGAAATAGACTTTTCCTGCCATTCGCGCGAATGCAACTGATCCACGCCTAAGTAGTTCTGCGGTTGTCTCCACGATGAGAAGCGACTTAATGATCTTCTTTAATACAAGGATCAAACATGTTGAAAAAATCGCTATTCGTAGCCACGGCAATCATCCTGGGGACATTCGGCACGGCGAATGCCGCCGGTAATGCCGCAGGTGCGGCTACCAAGTTTGCGAAGACGGAACTCTCTTGCCAATCGGGAACGACTTGTTCGGTCCGAATTCAACTTCCAGCCAATAAGTTGATCAGACTGAGGGGGATTTCCTGTGTTGGTCTGTCTGCCAACGTTACAAGCGCAGATCTGCAGATTATCCAGAATGGCATCATTGAGTTCGAAGCTCTTCTTTTTGTGCGCGACTTAGCAGGAAACCAAATACGAGTTGCTGAATACCTCTGGTACCAGCAAAATCTCGCGATTTATACCGGTGCTAGAGAGTTGTGGCTCAACCTCCAGTCAACAGTGCCGGGCCAGTTGGCAGCAACTTGCTACGCAGCCTTTTAGAGCTCACTGAAGCTCGAACACTTAGCTGCCAGAGGTGGGAAACTGGATCCGACCTCCAGCGGTTACTGTGCAAACAGAAACTGAATTCGGTTGATGAGCCTTTAGCGACCAAACCAAAGCTAGAGATTTCGTGCGTCGTTGCCACTCGATTGCGTGATTGCTCTGCTGCTATCGCTTCAGTCCTCCAAGTGTGGCGTATCGGCAACGTCGGAACGGCAGACGTCGACAGGTCGCATAGATGAGCAAAGATTTCAGCATCCCCTACATCGCCTTCTTCGGCCGTCCGCTAGAGGAGTACCTTGCGATGTTTATGCTCACGGAGAGAGACCTTCGAAGCGGCAAGACCCTTGATATCGCCAGTGGGCCAAGCAGCTTCCGGGCAGAGGGGTCTGTGCTGCATCTCGACATCACCGCCTGTGATCCGATGTACAAGCTCTCGCCGGAAGAAATCCTGGCATATGGCCGGGCGAGCATTGCGCGTGGCATCGAGGATTGGGAGAAGAACCCGAATTTTCCAATGAGCGGCGAATACAAGGCAAAGAAATACGCTGCCCTCGACAGTTTCGTTGCTGACTATGCTGCCCATCGGGGCGAAGGGGCATATGTCTACGGGGAACTACCACATCTGCCCTTCGCCGACCGTTCATTCGACCGCGTCTTGAGCGGGAACTTCCTGTTCGCATACGCCCATGTCGATCATGGCGGTTGCTATGATGGAGAGGAGTTCGATCTGAGCTTCCACCTCCGCGCAGTCGAGAAAATTGCCCGCATCTCCCGCCATGAAATTCGCCTTGTTCCGGTCGAATACTATGCTCCACCATCCCGAGCGCATGACTATCGCGACGCCGTCTGCGCACGGCTCGAGGAGCTGGGCTTTCGCTGCACACTTCAACCCAACGAGCTGGGAGCCATCATGTCGTGCTACACACATGTCCTTGTGGCTCGACACTCATAATGAGGTGGTCCTAGGAATTCGGACAGGGTGTTAAGGTGTAGTCCGCCGATCAAAG
>NZ_JBAXGR010000225.1:0-2901 GCF_037139295.1 Aestuariivirga sp. | reverse complement strand
ATTTTCGCCGGACGCTGTCGGAAATCTATTACAATGCGCGGAGGACGACCGCATAGACTTTTCAACAGGTTGGGGGAGTGGCGTTGGCAAGGACCAAGCAAGTGATCGGCGGACCACTGGTGATCGGCGGGCGCACGCTGTCTCTCTCGCGCGCCATCCGCGCTGGTGACTTCGTGTTCCTCACGGGCCAGGTCCCCTTCAAGGATGGCCAGGTGATGACCACCGGCTCGGTCGAGGAGCAGACCCACGCGGTGCTCGACGACATCAAGGCCACGCTGGCCGAAGCCGGCTGCGCCCTGTCCGACGTCGTGAAGGCCATGGTCTGGCTGCGCGACCGCGCCGACTTCCCCGGCTTCAACGCCGTCTATGGCGAATATTTCCCCGAGCAGCCGCCCACCCGCTCCGCCGTGGTGAGCGACCTTCTGGTCGATGTCCGCGTCGAGGTCGAGGTTGTCGCCTACAAGCCGGTGGCCGGCTGACATGGCCTCTTTCACCCCACACGGCACGGCCTACGAGAGCTTCGGCAGCGGCCCGCACGTGATTGCGCTTGTCCATGGGCTCGGGCTCAACCGCCACTCATGGCAATGGCAGGTTCCGGCACTCTCCGGCACGCATCGCGTCATCACCTTCGACCTGCACGGCCACGGCGACAGCAGCGTGCCGCCGACCACGCCATCGCTCACCGTCTTCTCTGATCAGCTGGCCGAACTGTTCGACCATCTCGGCATCGCCCGGGCCTCCGTCTTCGGCTTCTCGCTCGGCGGCATGATTGCCCGGCGCTTCGCCATGGACCATGCGGACAGGCTGGAGACGCTCGGCATCCTCCACTCCGCCCATGCACGCGACAAGGCGGCGCATGATGCGATCCAGGCACGCGTCGTGCAGGCCGCGCAGGACGGCCCCGCCGCCACCGTCGAGGCGGCCCTGTCACGCTGGTTCACCGACGGCTTCCGCCTGAGCCATCCGCAGATGATGGACGAAGTGCGGCGCTGGATCCTCGCCAACCGCAAGGACGTCTATGCCCCGATCTACCAGGTGCTGGTCGATGGCGTCACCGAACTGGTGGCGCCCAGCCCGCCCATCGCCGCGCCCAGCCTCGTCATGACCGGCGAGGAGGATTACGGCAATTCCCCCGCCATGAGCCGCGCCATTGCGGCGGAAATCCCAGGCTCCGAACTCGTCATCCTGCCAGGCTTGCGCCACATGGCGCTGGCCGAGGCGCCGGAGCTGTTCAACGCGCAGCTGCTGGCCTTCCTGTCACGCGTGCAGCGTGGCTGAGGCGCCGCGCGGCATTCTCTCCGGCATCCGCGTGCTGGACTTCAGCCGCATGCTGTCCGGCCCCTATTGCACGATGATGCTCGCCGATCACGGCGCCGAGGTCATCAAGATCGAGAGCCCCGAGGGTGACACCAGCCGCAGCAACGGCCCGTGGCGCGCCGATGACGAGGCCCGGGACTGGTCGGGCTATTTCGTGAGCCTGAACCGCAGCAAGAAAAGCATCGTCCTCGACCTCAAGACCGAGGAGGCGAAGTCCGCGATCCGCGATCTCGTGCGCTCCTCCCATGTGCTGGTCGAGAATTTCCGGCCGGGCGTGATGGGGCGGCTGGGACTTGGCTACGAGGACCTGGCGAAAGAGAACCCCGCCCTCGTCTATGCCGCGATCACCGGATTCGGCGATCCGCGCAGCGGTGAAAGTCCCTATGTGAACTGGCCGTCCTATGACGTCGTCGCCCAGGCCATGGGCGGGCTGATGAGCATGACCGGCGCGGACCGCGAGCATCCGATGAAGACCGGCCCCGGCATCGGCGACGTCTTCGCCGGCATGATGCTGGCCTTCGCCATCGTGGCCGCCGTGCGCCATGCCGAGAAGACGGGCCACGGCCAGTTCGTCGACATTGCCATGTATGATGCGATGCTCAGCCTCTGCGAGCGCCTCGTCTATCTCTACGACATGGAAGGCAAGGTGGCCGAGCCCGCCGGCAACGGCCATCCACTGCTCGCGCCATTCGGACTTTTCCCCGCGTCCGACGGCTGGGTATCAATCGGTGTGGTCGATGATGCCTTCTGGCGCGAGCTCACCCGCATCATGGAGCGACATGACCTGCTCGCCGACCAGCGGCTGGCTACCAAGCCCGGCCGCCGTGCCCATGCGTCGGAGGTCAACGACGCGGTCAGCGCCTGGACCCGCCAGCACAGCAAGGCAGAGCTTGGCACGCTGCTCGGCGGGCGCCTGCCCTTCGGCCCGGTGAACGACGCGCGCGACATTTTCCATGATCCGCATGTGGCGGCGCGCGGCATGATTGCCGAGGTTCCGCATGCCGATGCGGACCGCAAGGGCTGGCGGATTGCCGCTAACCCCATCCGCTTTAGCGCCACGCCGGCGGTTTCCCCCTTCACTCCGCCGCGGCTCGGCGAACACAATAACCTGCTCGCCTTGCTCGCACGCGCCAACCCCGCAACCTGAACACCAGAGGCTTCCATGGAACTGAAGATCAGAAAGCTCGTGAACTTCGAGGAAGAGATCCATCTCGAGGGCGAGCGCGCCGCAACCCCGCCGCTTCGCATGCTAGGCGTAGCTGCAGTGGTTAAGAATCCTTGGGCAGGTCGTGGCTACGTCGCGGACCTGAAGCCGGAGATCCGTGCCTTCGCGCCGATCCTCGGCAAGCTCCTCACCGAGCGCATCGTGGCGATGGCAGGCGGGGCTGACAAGATCGAGGCCTACGGCAAGGCGGCGATGGCCGGGCTCGACTGCGAGCAGGAGCACGCCTCGGCCCTCATCCACACGCTGCACTACGGCAATTTCTATCGCGAGGCGCTGGGTGCCAAGACCTATCTGGGCTTTACCAATACCCGCGGGCCCGCCAACACGCAAATCCAGATCCCACTAATGGACAAGCACGA
>NZ_JBAXGR010000224.1:0-2903 GCF_037139295.1 Aestuariivirga sp. | reverse complement strand
CGCTCACCTTGGCCGGGTCGAACTGGTGCAACGGTTCGGGCTGAACGGCATAGCGGAGCGTGGGGGAAACGGGGTTGTCGTTGCCGATCGTGCCGTATCCTGCCGCGATCTTGTCGGCAATGTCATTGCGGTCGATTGCATACTTGATCGCATTGCGGACGTTGGGGTCGTTGAAGGGCGGCACCGTCACGTTCATGACAGCGATGTAATGCGCAGCACCCGTCACGTTGTCGATCTCGATGTTTGGATCGGCCGAGAGGTGCTTGAGCGTCTTCAGGTCGCACCGGTCCATATAGTCGATCTCGCCAGTGAGCAGCGCGTTGGTGCGCGCCGTGACGTCATGGATCACCGTGATGCGGGCTTCGTCAAGATAAGGCCGCCCATTCTTGTGGTAGTCCTTGAAGCGCTTGCCACTCATGCTCTGGCCAGGCTCGAACTTGTCGAGCACGAAGGGGCCGGCGGAGACACCCTTTTCCCACTCGATCCCGCCGGTTGAGGTAGCGGGGAAAATCGGCAGGTGATAGTCGGACGTGATGTAGGAGAAATCCGCGTTCCCAGATTTCAGCGTGAATACAATGGTCTCCGACCCGTCGGCCTTGATGTCTGCGATTTGCTCGAGCGCCGACTTGATGGGAGATTTTGACTGTTCACCGCGATGATGATTATAAGATGCCACCACGTCGTCTGCCGATACGGTGCGGCCATTATGGAAGGTGACGCCGCGCTTGAGTTTGAACACCCACCTCTTGGCGCCCTCCGATGCCTCGAAGGACTCGGCAAGGCTGGGCTGCACCACGTTCTTAGAGTCAATCTCTGTGAGCGTCGCGCCGAAGATCAGCGTGCCCATGATGTTTGACCAGGTCGCTGGGTCGAGGCTGTCCTGCGTGGCCCCGTAGCTCAGGCCGAAATGCATAGAGCCTCCACTCTTAGGTTCAGCCTGCGCCCGGGAGGTGAATATTGCGTCCGCTACGCCGATGCTGACCCCCGAAATAAGCGCGAGCTGCATGAACTCCCGCTTTGTCATGCTCGGCCGCAGCAGTTTCTGGGCGATCAGGCCCTGTTGGTGACGATCCATTTCGACTCCTCCTGAAATATTGTTCTTTTGGGCGGACCCCAAAGGCCCCTTACCCAATTCTTATGGAGAGTTCTGTCGGGGAGGAACCAAAAAAGGCTAAACACGGGTTGAACCAGATTCAACCAGCGATGCGAAGGTTCAATGCAGAGAGGGGCGGTCGCGTGCCGGCTGTTCCCGCTGCCTCGGTGACCAGCCAGTCGCTAAAGTTTTCTGCCACCTTATCCTGGAGCAGGAGCGATGACGTGACGAGGTAGTAGCAGCAGCCGTCGGCAAATGTCTTGCTGCTGGCGCGCCGCAGCTTGCCCGCGCCGATGGCATCGTTGACGAAGGGCGTACGCCCCATGGCGACGCCTAGACCCTCGGTCGCCGCTTCTAGGGCAAGTGCTCGATTGTCCACGGATATCAACCTCTCGGGGCGCCGGCCGCGAAACTCGCTGAAGCGGAACCAACCGTTCCACTCCTCAGGCATCGTCTGGCAGACGATCAGTGTTCCCTTCGATAGGTCATTGTCCGGGTCGGCTGCCTCAAAAGCATATTTGTCCAACTGGTCCGGGGCGCAGACTGGGAAAACGGCTTCATCAAAAAGCCGGATGGCGCCTGGCGGCGCGCCCCCGCCATAACCGATCCTAACATCAACCATTTCGGCATCAGACGAGTGTGGCGCAAGCGATGTCACCATGCGGATATCAACGGACGGAACGAGCCGGTTGAACTTGCCGAGGCGTGGCAGCAGCCAGAGCCCGGCCATCGACGGAGAGAGCCAGATTGACAGCACGCGCCTTGGCCCCGCCTCGACCTTGGCAGTGGCGAGTGATATCGAGTCGAGTGCCCGCGTCAGTTCCTGCGCATACTGGTTTCCGCTCTCAGTCAGGCGCAGGCCGGAATGGTTCCGCAGGAACAGCGGAATACCCACGTAGTTCTCAAGCGACTTGAGCTGATGGCTGAGGGCTGAAACGCTCAGATGAAGCTCCTGTGCGGCGACCCTGAGATTGCCCGAACGCGCGACCACCTCGAAGGCACGAATGGCAGCAAAAGGCGGAAGCCGACGCGCCACTATTGAGCGGTCCCAGTCAACGACCGAAAGGAGCATATAGCTCGATGGTCCATCCGACAAACTGCCGCATGGTAAGCAGAACGCCGCTCGAATTCAGGTGTTTCCAATCGTCTCCGGAACATCTTAGAAGTCGCAATAGTCGGGACTAAATGATCGCCCAGCGCTCGGTAAGCCGGTTGATCAAAACACTCGCGTTTTTCGAACGTCCCAAGCCCCAAGTCAACAGATCTAGGGACCAGCTCCTCAGGCCGCCACCGCGAGGTGAAAATTCGAAATGCGATGGCAACAGCTTGTGGTTGAAGAACTCTGACATCTCTCAAACGCATCAATTTCGAGACGACCATCGTACCAAACAACCAGTTTAAACGCATGAGCTCGTGGGAAGTCATACCTTTCCGACCGCCGCCGCCCTCCGCCCTCCGCCCGCAAATGGTCCACGAGCGTAAGGAAAGCGGCACAAACCCTATGCAACTCTGGTTCAAGATCGGACCCGGCATTCTCCGAAACGGCCCTATAGCCCGATGACCGATCTCATCACCAGGATTGAAGCGCCGCCGCCACACGCCCTCTCCATCGGTCACAATGATTGCGTCCATCTTTCCATAATTGTCTATCCGCTCAGCCTCCGCGGCTGCGCCATCGAAGATTGCAGGGAACTCGCTCGAGATTGACAAACGAAATTCCACTCCATGAGATCAGTCGTGCTCGGTATCAGGTCGTCTCCCAAGTTCCAGGAGGACAGTAGTTCAGCTATCCAGTTTATAACATGTATCA
>NZ_JBAXGR010000223.1:0-2924 GCF_037139295.1 Aestuariivirga sp. | reverse complement strand
CCTCGGTCTCGGGGCCGGGGCGTTACTCGTGGCGCAGCGGCCCTCCTTCTGGATCGAGTTCGGCCAGCGGCTGGGCAAAGTGTTGCTGCCACTCGCGTGGCGCTACGTCTCAAAGAGAATGCCGCCGGAGGAGGAGGCTGCGTGGCGTCAGGCTGAGAGGCGGGGGCAGGGGGAGGAGTGGTTGAAGGAGAGATGACTTAGGTAGGGGCAAAAGGCATTACTGAATGTGCGGTGAGTTGAGTTGAGCATCGCAACGCCGCATAACAAGAGAACCAACTCCCCAAAACCTCTCTTCGTTCACACGCGTAGTAGTCTCACTTCACAATAGAAATGGTCAACTCGCAGAGGGTATGGGTAAACTGTGGTATTGCCGAACAAACATCTCGAATAGGTTGATCGCAATTGAGAGGTCTTCGGGAGGTAGTGACTCGTTTGGCTGATGCGCCACACCAAGCGATCCAGGCCCAAAAGCGGGTAGTGTCGGGATTCCTGCTGCATTGGTGTTGGTGGCATCCGTGCCCCCGGTCATGACGCCCAAGACAGGCTCACTTCCGACGACCTCGCGCCATGCGGTCTTCGCAGCTTCTAACAGCCGGAGATCCTTTGCCTCGGTCCCCGGTGAGATCCAATTGAGTGGCGCATCAGCGGGTTCAATCGTCACGCGAGCACCCAAGCCGCTGGCCGACACGACGCGCCGCAATCGATCGAGCACAAGCTGCTCCGTCATGCCTTCGATGACCCTCACCTCAATGCAAGCCTTCAATGTGGACGGATGGGCGAATGGTACCATGCCGCCCTGAACCATGGTGGCCACGTTCAAGGTTGGCTTTGTCCCATCGACAGGATGTGCCCAGTCCGCAAATGGATCGGCTTCCACCAGAGCGTTGAGGGCTTTGGCAAAGGCATAGGACGCCCGCTCTTTCCGTGGCACATGATCGCCTGAGTGACCGGGTTTGCCCTGGGCTGTGAGCCAACACACGCAGTGGCCCCTTTGCGCCACAAACAGGCGTTGCCAGGATTGGGCGCCGAGGCCAGCAGGCTCTGTCATTGCCGCGCCGTCCGCCTTGAGTAGGCCCTGTTTCAAAAGCCACTCCATACCTTCCGCCGACCCCGCTTCTTCATCGGCGGAGAATACTAACGTCAGGGTTCCTTGAGGCTCCGGGTGCTTGTGAATTCGTGCCGCAGCAAAAAGCATGGCTGCGATTGCAGCTTTCATGTCCGCAGACCCCAGGCCAACGAGCCGATTGCCTTCGTGTGTGAGTACATAAGGATCGGAGGACCACGCGGCCAGATTTCCTGGGGGCACAGTGTCCATATGTGCTGCCAGCATAAGGTTGGGTGTGCCGCTCCCGATTGTGAAGATGAGATTGGGCCGGTGAGAAACGCGGGCATGGCTTTGCGGCTCCGGCAACCCGAGCCTCGCCGCTTCCTCGCAAATGATCTGTGTGACCACACGCTCGTCTCCAGGCGGATTGGGTGAGCGCGATGCCACAAGCCGCTTGAGAAGGTCGCGCGCCTCTTGCGCTTCGGCACTGTCGACTTCGCAGGTCATAAGGGACCGGGCATATTCTTGAGTTCAATAGGCCCCAATTGGGCCGCATAGCCATGCACTGCCGGTGTGCCACCCAAGTGAAGCAGTAGAACTTTCTTGCCCGCGAGTTGGCCTGCCTTGCTTAGTTCGATAAGACCGCGCAACGCCTTTCCTTCATAGACCGGATCGGCAATCAGGCCTTCGCTTCGTGCGAAGAGTTTGATAGCCGCAATGGTCTCCGCGTCGGCCATACCATAGGGACTGCGATCGCCAACAAAGAGGTCGACATGGTTGAGCGGCACGGAGGCCTGCGAGCCAATATCTTTGAGTGCAACGTTTGCCAGACGGTGTATGCGCTCGCGTTTGATCTCAGTTTCCTCATCATCTGGCACGCCGATTACCCTTATGGTGGAACCGATGGCTGCAAACCCAGCCAGCAGGCCGGATTGAGTGCTACTGCTTCCGGTGGTGTGCACCACAAGATCGAACGTGATACCGAGGGCGTGCTCCTGGCCTGCGATCTCTGCAGCGCAATTGACGTAACCATAACTTCCCAGGGGATGATCTGATGCGCCGCCGGGTATGAAATAGGGCTTCTGGCCGCGCCGGGTGAGATACTTGGCAAGATCCTCTAACGGGCCCTGATCTTCGATCGGGCGCTCAATCTCATCAAAGAATAATTCAGCGCCCATCATGCTGCTCAGCAGAATATTACCGGTTTGTCGGTATGTTGGTCCGGCACTGCGGGTCCAGTCGCAGTGGAGCAAAGCGCACTTGAGGCCCGCGCGCGCAGCGGCTGCAGCCGTTTGCCTTGTGTGGTTGGATTGAATAGCGCCCACTGTCAGCAGAGTATCCGCTCCCGATTTCAGCGCATCGCCTACGAGGAACTCCAACTTGCGTGTCTTGTTGCCACCGCCGGCAAGCCCCGACAAATCGTCCCGCTTGATCCAAAGTTCGGCGCAATCAATGTGCTTGCCAAAATTGGACAAACGATGAATCGGCGTCGGCAATTGCGTCAGAGAGAAGTGCGGCAGCTTGTTCAACTGCTGCCGGATTTGCGTGATCGTCCAAGAGGAGTGTGCCAAGCAAGTTACCCCGTTCATCCGCGGTTTTCTTGAGATAGGCTATCACGCGGTATTCCAAGATCAAAGTACCGGTCTTGGCTCAATACACACGAGACTTCAGGTTAGGTAATGGGCTCATATACGGGCTGTATTCTGATATAAAACTGATCGGCCCCCATCGAGTGGCCCGGTTTGAATGCTAGTGCATGATTGGCTTGGGCGCCAGCACGGGCGGCGAAGCCGGTCGGGGTAGTGCAGCGGCCCTCCTTCTGGATCGAATTTGCGGTGCGGATCGGGCGGCGACTGCTTCCGCTGGCGTGGCGCTACGT
>NZ_JBAXGR010000222.1:0-2939 GCF_037139295.1 Aestuariivirga sp. | reverse complement strand
GCTATTGGGGAGTTGGCCTCTAGCCGAGCCGCAGGACGCAACCTCACACGGCAGCGTAACCTGGGTGCCAAGCGATTTCATTCCTCGACAGATCTACTTCCCCAGTTGCGCTGGCGCGATGCCATAGATGTCGAACAGCCAGTGCACACTCCCGTCACTGACCGCATTCAGATTGAGGGCTTCGGCGATACCCATCCAAATGTCACCCTCAGGCGTGGGCCGTCGCAGCTTCATGTCGGGGGAGGGCAGGTAGTAACCCTTCTCGAGCCGCTGCCAAAGCTTTCGGGCTGGTTGGTACGCCGATCCGACTTCGGCTCGTGCCAGAACGCTGTTGAGATATTCCTTGCGGCGGCGGGGCTTCGGCCAGAGATGCTCGGGAAGGCGGTCAAGGGTTTCTAGTAGAGCGTCGGCGAAGAAACCGTGCCCATAGCGATGGCCGCCGAGTTTGCGGACCACAAGACCACTGCAATGGGTCTTGAGCCCGGAGAGCATGAGGCTGAGGGGCCAGAACTCGCCCTGACCGCGCTCGAGCCGGACAAGCCTGCCGCCCGTCTGAATGTCGATGGTGGCGGGACCGATGATTTCGAAGAGGGCCACGATATGGGCGCGGGCAAAGGAGTGATCGTTGATCGCCCGGCTGAGTGCGCCCATCCATGCTGTGTGGCCGTAATCGTCAGCAAGGTCAGGATTGGCACCTCGGGCGAGAAGCTGCGCGATCAGTGTGATGTTGCCGGCGCGCGCGGCGAGCATCAGCGGCGTCGCACCACAATAGCTCTTGTGATCGACGCCGTAGAGGTCGCACTCTTGTAACACTGTCTTCACCGACCGCTCCATGTAGGGCCGCAGGAAGCGCTCGCTTACGGCAGCCGATGCACGCGCCGCGCGTCCCATCGGGTTTCGTGGATCGTCTGTAAAGCCGGGAATTTCTATCAGGTCCGCCACGCGGCCCTTATCGTAGAATCGCGTGTCTCGTGCCAGCAGCCGATCGTTGTGGGTCAGCAGTTTGGCCGGCCCGAAGTTGGCCTTGGAGAGGGCCTCGACATAGGTTCCCTGACCGTTCCAGAGCGCATAGTCGAGCAGCGTCTGCTTGGTCTTGGCCGATGGATTGTTCGGATCGAGCGCTTTCGGCAACCACTCACGGAGTGTCTGGCTCGACCACGGAGTCCATGGCGTGGGCTTGGCGCCAAGGAACTTTTCCCTGATGGCTTTGGCCTGTTCCTGCTTGCCCTGAAGTTCCAGCTTGCGCGCCTCAAGGGCCCATTCGTCCTTGCTGGAAGCGGTGGCCCCCGTCGCTGTGGCCTCGGCACCTTCCTTCAGGTCGAGCAGCCGCAGGAGAGGGTGCTGAGTATCCGTCTCGACCAGCGTCAGGCCTTCGACCGCGCGCGTCATGGCGACGTAGAGGGCGTTGACATAGAACTTGTTCAGTTCGAGCGACTTGTCGGTCTTGTCCCTCGCCCGACGGTATTCGAGTTCGTCGCCAGCGAGATCGGCTGGCGCAACATCCCGGCAGACTTCGGTAAAGGCCGCGCGATTGCCAGAGACGAAGTGGAACAGGATGACATTGGGATACTCGAGCCCTTTGGCCTCGTGGACCGTAAAGATCAGGGGGGTCCTGAACCATTCGCGCGCCGCCGCCTTGTCTTCATCCCGCAGTACGATGACCGCATAGCGCACGGAGGCCCGTGAGATGGCGTCGAGCGTCTGCAAGGCCTTTTCGCCGGACTTTAGCAGTTGCACCGCGCCCGGGACCCCAGATGCGCACCTGACGAGGAAATTGCTCTCGCGATCTACCGAACCGAAACGCGCCTGCTTGATCTTCAGCAGACGGTTGGCCACCCCGGTGACCGCCTGAGTGTTGCGGAAATTGGCCTGGAGGATGGCGATCTCGCGCTGGGCAGAGGTGTCCAGACTTTCTTCCACAGCCGACTGCCAGAAAAGCGCGCGTACAGCGGCCCACGAAAAGAAGTTGGGATGCACGATTTGGTGGGTGTCGCCGCACAGCAGGAAGTGGTCCCGGGCCTTCAACGCCGCGAGAACCAGCGCCAGCTGAGCGCCAGTCAGATCCTGCACCTCATCAATAACGACGAAATCATAGTGCGGCTCCACCTTCGCGCGCCACGCATGCGAGACGAGATTGAGGTCGAAGAGCTTTGCCTCCCGGAGCCAACCCCGGTATTTTTCGAACAGGTCGTGAACCGCTCTGCGTGGCTCTCCGGCCGGGTAGAGCGACTGCCTCACGCCCAGCGCCTGATACTCCGTCAGCGAAAGCGCGCCGCTGGCGGCAGCGCCGATCACGCCACGGAACTCCTCGAACACGGCATGTGCGTCGGCCTGCTTCAGTTCGCCACCCAGCCCGCCGCGTCGGCGCTCGAACCAGGACCGGAAGTCCGCAAAACCGACTTCTGCACCCTCCGGAACCTCAATCGTGTCGACGAACTCCCGGAAGCTCATGAACTCCAATTCCTGCGCCGGGTTCTCATAGCCGTGGGCACCATAGAGCCGCCGCGCCGTCTGAGCGAGGTAGGACGAGAGCGTGACGTACAGGACTTTCCCGCTGATCTCGCGCAGTTTCGCCAGCACCACCGCCGTCTTCCCGGACCCGGCTGATCCCACGATGACCAGAGGGGGCGCGTGGCGGCGGACCCCTTCCTGCACATCGTCAAAGACGATTGGCTTGTCGAGCAGATCGAACTGAGCTGCTTCTGGCGGCAGCCATTTCAGCTGCCACCCCGAGCGGCTGCCTGTCTCTGGAGCCGGACCGGGATCGTCTGGCTCGGCCTCGATCTTGTCGCGGTCCACAGTTGCGCCGCGGAGAAACCTGGATTTCTCATAGGCGTGATCGGCGATCACCTCGAGAAACAAACAGACGGTTTCCCCATTGTAAGGCAGGAAGGTCAGCAGGAGCCTGGCCTCGTCACTCAGCTTGGCAGCCCTGACGA
>NZ_JBAXGR010000221.1:0-2986 GCF_037139295.1 Aestuariivirga sp. | reverse complement strand
CTGGCAGGACTGCTGTTCGCGCTGCTGAGGGTGTTGATTTGATCGCTGGAGCCTGGCTACGACGCCAGCGATGCGAACATACACCCGGGTCTCGCCGGCCTTGCCCGCACGGTCTGAACTGGGCAGCATGATGCTGCGAGCGAGTAGAAGATCATGGGAAGACGACTGCGCCGGAACCACAGCCCGGCTTTGGTCAGACCCGTCGGGCCGAAGGGCTGGAAGCCGTCAGGCGCGTTCGGGCTGGTTGACGAAGAGCAATACGGCCAGCATCGACATGTAGAACTGGAAGGCCGCCGTCTGGCCATTCCACGTGCCCGACTGCCACATCAGGAACCACTCGCCGCCCACGACCATGAAACCGAAGAACCACACCAGAAATCCCAGGGTGGCACCTGCAATCACAAACCGTTTGCTGGCGTCGAACTCTTGCGGCGGCCGTCTCAGGGCGCGGAGCATCTCGATGGCGCCGATCAGCAGCAGCACACAGGTCAGCCCCTCGCCTAGGATGATCCCCCAGTACCCCAGGGTCCAAAGCGTCGGACTGGTGATCGCGCGATACATCCCCTTGTTGCCCGGGAAGGTCGTGTCCATGCTAAGCACGTGTTTCACGAACTCGAAGTTCGAATTGTAATCGGTTATGTTGTTGAAAGTGACCATGAAGGCAAAGGCGGAAAGACCCAGCACCATGACGATCTTGGCAAGTCGGGAAACGGACATCGTAAATCTCCTCTTGGGGCGGGTTGCGCGCTGCGCCCCGAACCGGTTGTCGTGCGCATGAAAGCCGAAGATGTCCTTGTTGTCTACCTGCCCACCGGCACTTCGCAGCTGCGTTTCGCAGAGTGTGGCGGAGCGGACCTGCCGCACGTCATGCCGGTGATTCCCGTTCCCGGCGACGAGATCGCAGTCGGAGCGGACGTGTTCCGCGTGATCCGCCGCCGGATCGACCCCGGACCGCCCTGCCGGGTAACGTTGACCCTCGATCACCCGGCACATGGCGGCCGTCCGCGCTGACCAAGTGGTAAGCGAAGCGGTCTTGAATAGTTAGAAAACTATGCTCTTCTACCGGCGATGCCGAAATGGCCTGTCCGTCGCCAGATAATTTGAGACGTTTGGGCGCTTGATCGAAGAGAGGATCTGGCGCATCTGGTTTTGCTGTTATGCGGCCTATCCATGAAGCCAATCTTCTCGGATGGACTCTGAGGTTCGGGGGCTAGCCGTTAGAGGATCGGACGTAACCATCCACCCGATATCATCCGCCGCCCGCTAGCGTGCGTGCAAAAAGTGCTATCGCGTCTCGCTACACCACCCACCCCTGACGGAGACTGCCGATGACCCGAGGCATCCGAAACCGCTGCCTGCTTCTGGGCTCGCTGCTAATGGTCCTTTTGGCCGCTGCAGTACCGCGTCCCACCTATGCCGAAAGTGGGTTCAAGCCCATCCCCACGCAGTTCATCGCGGCGCTGGCAGCGCCGACGGCTACCAGCGGCACCGGAGCGGAAGCCTGGGGGCTGTGGACGCTCGATCCGGGCCCGCGCGGCGTGCAGCTGCGGAACTACGAGGCACTGGTTGCAGCGGGTGGCACGGCGCCGGCCAACTGGTCGTTTGATGCCGGAGACTGGTGGCTGGAGGAACACGGCCTCATCATGGAAGCGCCGACCTTAGGTCTGCCGCCTGGTCGCTATCTGGTGACGGGCAACCGTGCCGCGCAAGCGGTGTTGACCGTCGCACCGAAGGATGCTTCGGGCGCGCAAGCGTGGAGCCTGAGCGGCGGCGCCACCGTCTATGACGTTACCCACCTCCGCTGCCGCTCGGCGCGCTACAGGCCGAATGCCGCCGGGAAGGCGTGCATACCTGCGGCCGTTCCCGCCGAGCTCTTCCCCGTAGCGCCGGGCGATGCCATGCCCCCGGTCGTCAATTGCAGCAAGGTGGATTTCGCGGTGCTGTTCATCATCGGCATCGAGGGCTAGCACTGCAGTTACATTATGTGTCGTACTCTGGACCCAACAACAACCGAACGCTCCCGGACCTATAGCCAAGTGAGTGGTTGCCTGGTTTCAACGTCGCACGACCGTAATTGCGGAAAAGGGCGTTAGTTTCAGAGAACCCCTGCGGATCTACGCGCGGGATTCGAACTCGGTCGAAATGTGAACTCAACAAAATCAATATCTTGCAAGCAGAGAGTGTTAGCTGCCGGCACCTTTCCCTCCGCCATCATTTCGATCTGGCCAATTGGAAACAAGGGGTAGTTCGCCTGCGGGCGTTGTCGAGCAACTCGGCGTCGATCATCGGGTTGATCAGGGCGCGCGATGGCTTCCAGCATGGCGACCTTCACCGACATTACTGCCGAGCGCACCCACATCACGGTCTCGACGTATCGGCTGAACTCGATAGCCGAAATCAGTGTTCGAGAGCCAAGCCTGGGAGCCTTGATTTCTTCTCGTGCCAGAATGGCGAAGAGCGTTGGCTTCCCGATCCCGAGAGGCTTCGCGGCATTGACCGGCTGCTCGCCACGGCGCAAGGGCGACGCTTCGCCACCCTGCTGAGCAGACTGCCGCCAGACACCGTGCGCGGCAAAGGGCATCTTCACCTTGCGCAGCTTCCGGCCACCCGGTTTCTCTTCCAGATGGTTGGCAATCGCGCGTCCGTCATCGCGTCAGGCGACTGGGGTTAGAGTGCGCCGCAGACAGAACTTGTGTTCATCGCGCTGCGAAGCCAGGCCGCTCACTCAGTGGCCAATTACGCCCTCGCTTGAGCGTTTCGGGAGGGCGAGCGTGTCTGCGCCACTCCGCAAATGACGTTTAGGAGTGGCGTAACCGACAGGTTTCGAACCTAGTCTCCCCTCAGGAGGCTGAACGAGATCTCCGGCTTTGTTACCTGTCGACTACCCGAACACTTCTATCAGGCGCTGCGCGCTGTGATTGTGCTTTGGCAGCAAAGGGCGAGAAGGCGGCAAACGTCGTCAGGCTCAAACAGAAGGTATAGGGCT
>NZ_JBAXGR010000220.1:0-3003 GCF_037139295.1 Aestuariivirga sp. | reverse complement strand
AAAGAACAGGAAGTGCCGGAAAAAGCCTGTCAACGATCATGCGGACGTAAGGCCGCGCCTCGGGCGCAGTGACGAGCGTGAACTGCTCACCGCGATCAATCAGAGGCTTAACAGCTGACGACAGTTCATTCGCGAACTGCTCAATGAGCCTCGGATCAAGGTCAAATTCAAAAACGTCTCCCTTTCCATCCCGCTTGAGACTTTGCATAAAGGAGATATCCCACCGGCTGCCCAAGCGTACAATCCGCAAGACCCCTTCCTGAGCCATGTCACCACAAATCTGCTGCGACAAGCGTTGCCGCACATGTTCAACAATGGCTTCCGGCTTTCGAACATGCGGTGCAATCTCTGCAATGGCCTCCAGGATCAGGTGTAGATTGCGGATCGAAACCCGTTCCGCGAGCAGAAGTTTCAAGATGGCTTGAAAGCCGGAAAAGGAGAGAAGAGAAGGGCACGTCTCATCAAGAAGGCGTTTATACTCCGGTTCCAAACGATCTGTCAGTGCGCGCAGATCTTTGTAGGACATCAATATGGCGAGGTTGCTTCTTATGACCTCCGAGAGGTGCGTAAGCATCACCGACATTGAGTCCACTGGTAAGTGGCCCATGGCGCGAAGTTCAGCCGCGAAGACATCCGGATACCAGAGGGCATCCATACCGAAGGCAGGTTCACGCACTTCATCGCCAGGGAGATCGGGCCTCGCCTTTCCTCCAGGAATCACCAGGAGTTCACCCAGACGGAGTTCAAAGGTGGCTACTGTCGTACCGTGAATGCGAATTGCATAGCTCCGGGGTGGAATCAGCAAGTCATCACTCAGTCGGATGTCAGGGATGACGAAGCCATAATCCTGCACAAAACGGCGCCGCATTTTGCCAACGCGGTGCGCCAGTTCACCATGCGACACCAGCATGGCGCTCGAGATCTGGCGGCCTAGACGGAGCTCAATTTCGGGTGTGCGAAGAAGGTCCTTGACCGAATTCCGTTCCTCCTCCTGCCTGGCCGTATCCTCCTTGCGGGCCTTCTCCTTCGTCGAGCGCAGCAAACTGACGTTTTGTCTTACGATCGTCAATGCTCCGACCGCGATGATAGCCGACAGAACTGCGAAGGGAAGAAATGGAAGTCCGGGAACAAGGGAGAGAATGGCGAGAAGCATGGCCGCCACGAAGAGTGCGCGGGGATAGGCGCCTAGCTGCGTGAAGATAGCTTCTTGCGCGGCTCCACGGTTCCCGCCCTTTGACACTAGAAGACCTGCAGCAAGCGAGACAATGAGTGCTGGGATCTGTGTCACCAGTCCGTCTCCAACTGACAGCTTGGTGTAAACATCAGCCGATTCCGAGAAACTCATCCCATGTCGCATCATGCCGATGATGATGCCGCCAAACACATTGACGCCAGTGATGATCAGGCCCGCAATCGCATCACCTCGCACGAACTTGGAAGCCCCATCCATGGAACCAAAGAATGAGCTCTCTTGCTCAAGTTCCGCGCGCCGCCGCCGAGCCTCCTTTTCGTCGATGAGACCTGATGAGAGGTCCGCATCAATTGCCATCTGCTTGCCTGGGATCGCATCCAATGTAAAACGAGCGCCAACTTCCGCAATGCGCGAGGCACCCTTGGTGATCACCATGAAATTGATGGTGATGAGTATAACGAATACAATGACGCCAATGACAAAGTCACCGCTTATCACGAGACGAGAAAAACCCCCGACCATATGTCCTGCCGCCGTTGGGCCCTCGTGCCCATGTGACAGAATGAGACGCGTCGTTGCCACATTCAGTGACAACCTCAACATGGTGGCGATCAGGAGTACTGTCGGAAATGCGGAGAAATCAAGGGGCCTGTTAATCCACAACGAGACCATCAGGATCACTACAGCTAGCGAAATGGAAAGTGCGAGGCCAAGATCAAGCAAGAAGGGGGGAACGGGTAGAAAGAGGACGATGAGAATTGCGACGATGCCGGCGGCAAATCCCACGTCGCGATTGCCAGAGGACACTCTTGGATCCGGCTGCAATCCACGCGCAATTTCTGTCATGACAGAATTCCCACGGTCCCGTTCAGAAGCCGGTCTCGATGTGGGTGTAGACTTGTTCGGTAAAACTCATGAGTTGGGCGGCGGCGATCGGGGCCAGCAGCAGGAGGGCAGCGAAGACGGCAAGTATTTTTGGAACGAATGTGAGGGTTGCCTCCTGAATCTGGGTGAGTGCCTGAAACAGGGCAATCACAATGCCGACGATGGTAGCTGCTCCGACGGCAGGGCCCGCCCCGACAATGACGGCCCAGATTGCATCTTGCACCAGTTTCAGGGCATCTGTTTCATTCATGCCGCACCGATGCGGTAACCGTCGCTTAGATTGAGGTTTCGGCCATCCCTCAGCGTCGCCGTGAGACCACTCTCGCTGACCTCAACGTTGATGGCGATGCCCGAGATCGACCCATCAAGGCTGCTAATTGCCTTTCCGATCAAGGCTGACGCCAGCGTCGCGTTGGATGCCGCAAGAAGCGAATCTAGTTTTCCATTGAGCCTAATCGACTGTTCAACATTCGAAAACGATGCGAGCTGAGAGAGCGTCGCAGTCGGATCATTTGGCTTCGTGGGGTCCTGATTTTTCATCTGGGCCATGAACAGCTTGAGAAAGCTGTCGTAATCCATATTGGTTTTAAGTGTTGTCGAAGGCGGTGGTTTGGATGTTGTCGTCGTAATCGATGGACCCTGAACGGTTTTCATCACGCAGCCTCTTCGTCATTCTGTTGTGCCTTTTGGTCGACCTTTTCTTCTCTGGAAAAACAATTCCTGAGCTGCCTCAAGGCATCAAAGTAACGACCTTCGTTCACCTTCTTATCTGCAACATCAATGTTGTCCTGAATGGTCTCGTCGGCAACAGCCTGACGTGTACGAAAGGACAAGTGCTTGTAGAGTTCGGCGGTCATGCCGGCGTTGGACGGATCCATGAGCATGGTTTGCACAACGAAATAAAGCTGCCTGACAGGAGTCGTGGC
>NZ_JBAXGR010000219.1:0-3009 GCF_037139295.1 Aestuariivirga sp. | reverse complement strand
TCTCACACCTTTGAGGTCAACCTCTCTGACAACCCCAAGGCAAGCGACACAATACCAATTGACCCTAGGAAGCCGTTGTCCATGATCAACGCCAAGCTTGTGAGGCATCATCAGGCTGCACTGTACCGTCAGCACTTCAACGGGTTGAGCTATAGAAAGTTTGAGAAGACCATTGCACAGCTAGAGCAGAAGCTGTGATCCCTGTGATTATTACTTGGGGGATCGTACTCCTGTTCATGTTCGTCATGGCGAAGCTCACTCAGTCGTTGGAGTCGCTATTGTCATGAGGCGTGACAGCGGGCATCACTTCCTTGGACTTCGACTCCCGCTTCTTTTTGGACTTCTTGCCAGCGCCTTCCTTGGGCGCAGCCTTGGTGGAATCTTCAGCATGCAATTTGAGTTGTTCAACCGCGGCAGCGGCGGCTGCTTCTATCGCAGCGATCAATGCGGCCTTTGAAATATGTCCAGATAACATGGCGAGAAACTCTGCCTTGCTACTTGATTCTTTCCCGATCTTTTTAAGCTTCTTTTTCAGCGACTTAGCCATATCACTACCCTTCATGATAATGTCATCAATCTATGCATATCAGAATTGATTGTCACAATCAATGTGCCTGGTGGAGGCTGCATCACCTCGCACTAACCGCCCCACACCACCATCGCTGCACGACATCAAGGCCCGTGGCTAACGCTGCGGGTCTTCTCACACCCATGTCTCATCCATCACTCACAGAAGGAACCTATAACGATGGACCTCAACCTAATCTCGTTCGCTTGGAACACACTGCAAGTCCATGACGGAAAGCTGGACGTTCTAATCCGAGCCGCTCCACGTATCCCAAAGCACATCCTCGCAGAGATTACCCGATGCTGGCACTGGTCGCTTAAGAAGAAGAATGCTGCCGCACTCGCTGGCCGCAGCCCCGCTGACATCTACAAGGTTTTCAAGTCATGTACCTGAGGTCACCTGTGTACCAGCCCAAGTCTCAGACCTTCACGGTCATCTTCAAGACCGCTGCGACCTACTCCAAACATGGGTACTCGACCTACGACACAGCTTTGTTGGCCTCACTAATCTTCTATTGCCCAGCCGACATCCTTGCGAAGGCTTTAGAGAAGTCCCTGACCAGAGATGCCATGCGCATTCGAAATCTCCGTGCTGTCAAGTTCGAGCGTGAGAAGCAGCGTAGGCAGGACGAAGCCAATGCTCACTGAGTACAAGGCAATCTACATCCCCGCCGTCAAGCAGGGTCGATACGATGTTGTCTTCGAAGGAAAGGTAGTTGTGACAAACAGCTACAGTCCATTCTCAGACACAGCACGATACCTCCTCAGTCAAGGCTTGATGGGCAGGTTAGTTCTCTATGATCAGCGTGGCGTTCCTTGCTTGCTTGGAGGGATCGAGAAGGCAGCAACTCAGATTGTCTACGAGAGCCAAGAGAGTAGTCCGCGTATCGTTAGCTATCACCCGCACCATCACGCTCAGAAGAAGGACCCTAAGCCATGAGCATGACCTTCCACCTCGATATCGAAACCCCCGACACAGTACGTCGCGCCCAATGGGCAGAACTAGACCAAGCCATCTTCAACGTCGATATCTACCTCGTCTACTTCAGGGATAACCCCGCCAACCCGATAATTGTTCAGCTCAAAGGAAAGCCCCGATGGAAATCTGCCCGCTCGACTTTAAGGACCACGGCACCGCCAAGGGCGTCGTTCGGCGTGCCTTTGAGGGCGCCAGGCTTCAGAGCGACCGAATGACAGAGGCGACGCGCATCAAGAACGCCATCGGCTCTCGCAGCTCGCTTCACAATAAGAAGGGCAGGCGGCGCGTGGCCGTCCGCATCTCGCGGGAGTTCGGAGACACCGGCATCGCAATCAATGAAGGTGTCATTGATAAGACCCCGGTTGTGGTGTTCACTTACTACGTGACCAACGAGGCTTGAGGCTTCGATGTTTGCATCGCCTACGTCAGTGGCGTTCGCGGCGGCTACGTTCTCGACTGCTTCACGATCGGCAGCCTCACCCAGCATGCAGCGCTCCGTTTCGTCCAGCGCGGCGACGACCCGCGTGACTTCTCGGCGATGATTTCTGCAGTCACGCGCGTGTCGACCGTCGTCAGCAACGCAAGCAACGCCGGGGTTCTCTGTGACATGCCGGAAGACGCCGCGGTGTTGGCGCCGGCGGGTGGCGGCCTTGCGGCGGTGGTGCACGTCAAGTCGCGTGCGATCGTCACTTTCATTCGCGTTGACCGGCTCGGCCCAGCCCGTGCCGATGTTCTTGAAGGCATGGAGCCGAAGGACTTCAACGAGCCGGGCTTCAGCCTGGGTGTCTACAATACAGACCTTCTGACGGCCGACCAGCTGGCGAAGGTGGCACGATCGGTCGATGTGCTGAAGCGCACCGCCGAGTTCGCCAGCGAGTTGCCGGACCACCTGGCGTTGGCCGGGTGATCCGGCCCGGAACATAGAGATTGAAATACCTACATGGAGCTGAGCACATGACCACCAACACCACAGACACCGCGCAACAGGATGCCGATTACGCGCAGTTTCAGCGCTTGGGCTATGAGATTGCGATGCACGTAACCGACGCGCATGCCGACGCCACTAACAGCGTCACCACGATGGCGCTTGCCAAGGCGCTTTCGATTGTCATCGCGCTGACCACGAGGCCCGGCTTTGAGATCGAGGCCGCGCAGCGCTTGGCCGCCGGGCTAGTGCCACTCGTCGAGGAGAGCCTGATGCAGGCCGCCGCCGACGAGATGCGTCACTAGGCGCGCGGTCCGCGTCACCGAGAACTAACCCGTCAACATCTACAGAGAGACAACATCATGAAGATCAACACCTCCAACACCACCGACATCGCCGCGGCTCTCCGCCAGGTGAACGGAAAGGCCACGGCTTATGTAGCCACCGTCGATGACGTGCGGCATGCCGTTGCCGAGGCCGACGGAGTCCTCGCCGCCCGCGGCGTGACGCTGGCCCACCGCCAGGGCACCATCGCTAC
>NZ_JBAXGR010000218.1:0-3054 GCF_037139295.1 Aestuariivirga sp. | reverse complement strand
TCGGGATAGGTCAAAAAGTTTATCACGGTGTTATACATTAAAGTTAGGCATTGTCCCTTCGACGATCAGGGAGTATGTGAGACGGTGTTAGACATCATGAGGTTGTAATGCCCAAGGATCCCGAGCTCACGAGAACCGTTTGCGTGAGGCTCAGACCGGTGACTGTGGACGCCCTTCAGGCGAAGGCCGACGGGGAGCAGAGGTCTCTGAGCCAATACCTGCGGATACTGCTTGAGCAGGTTGCCGGAACGAAGAAGCGCAAGTAACCGCAGGTTGGATCGGAATGGCACGCGGCGGGGCAAGGAAGGGCGCTGGTAGGAAACCGCTGGAAGCTGACGTCGAACTCACCGAGTGGATCGTTGGCCGTCTCAGGAGGCTCCTTTATGCGTCGTGCATGATGAGGAAGCGGCAACGGCGCTGGTTGCGTGCGAACGGGTTCACCCAAGTGCAGATTGCGATTATCACCGGCAAGAGCCGCGACCTGGCCGAACTGCGCGAGGAAATGCGAAACGTACCCGTCGAGCAGCGCGCAGCTATGGTCGCCAATCCCGAGTACACCCCGCTCGGTGATGTGCGCGAGGTTTTCGCCAGCCAGCTCGGCGGCCGACGCTGGCACCGGATCCCCGAGCCTACCCCCTACGAGATGGGTAAGGCTTATGAGGTGGTAGCCCGTATAGCGACCCTGAGAAGGGGAATCTCACTTACGCGCCGTAACATCAAGGACTGGTTATCACGACGGAAGAAAGGCCTTTAAGATCGGCGTTTTTTTGAAAAAGCGTGCAGACTTGAGGCAGTGATTTTCGAGTAGTCCATATGGGTGTCCACCAACAACCGAGGTGGACGAATGACCAACACCCCCAAACAGCCCGACCCACATACCCGTTTCATGTCGATGCGCGAAGGTGCCTCCTATGCCGGCATCAGCGTCGCGAACCTCTGGAGCATCGCCGGGCGCGGTGAACTTCCCCTGATCCGGATCGGCCGCAGGACGCTCGTCGACCGCACCGACCTAGATGAATTTATGCTGGCCCGAAAAACCAAGGTGGCCTGACCATGAAACGGAAAACCCCGCCACCGCGCGGGGTGACGGGGTCGGAAACCAAAAATGCGTCTGGACAGCGCATTAAGGTTTCTACCCCCAAAGCCCCCACAGATCAACGCCCGATCACGCGCTACTCCGTCGACGAGACCCTCATCGTCGTCGATGTCGAAAGCGCCAGGAAGCCGAAGGGTAAGACATGAGCCACGAACATCCCCAACATTCTGGTCACGGAACCAATGGCATGAGCGGCGGTCACTTCAACGTGGAAGACCTCGACTTCGGTCCCACAGCCGACGACCTGAAGGCAAAGGCCGAAGCTGAAGCGAAGGGTGCCGCCGGGCGGAGCGCCGACACCATCTACAGCTACACCGACGCCAATGGATCGCCGCTCTATTGCGTCGTCCGAACCGACCACGCGGACGGCAGCAAGACCTTCGCGCAACAACGGTGGAATGGCTCTGAATACATCAAGGGCCTCGGTGATGTGCAGCCCGTCCTGTTCATGTTGCCCAAGGTCGCCAAGTCTGACGTGGTGTGGCTGGTCGAGGGCGAGAAGTGCGTCTACGCCGCCATGGGGCTTGGCGTCGTCGCCACGACCAAGAGCGGCGGCGCTGGTCGCGCCTGGAATGACGCAGAGGTTCAGTCGTTTGTCGGGAAAGTTGTGTTCATTCTGCCCGACAATGACAAGCCGGGCGAGGAGGCCGCCTGGAAGGCTGTCGAGGCCCTGCACAATGTTGCCAAGTCCACGCACATAGTGCGCCTGCCGGGCCTCGGAGAGAAGGACGACATTGCTGATTGGTTCGACAAGGGAGGGTCCGCGGAGGAGCTCGAGCTGATTGCCCGCAACTCACCCGCCATCTCGCCCGCCGATAATCCCCTGATGGTGGTGATGGTGGGGAGGAGAGCGACGCCGCCGCCGCCGAGGGCATGCCGCCCGACATCGAGGGCATCGTCTTCGCAATGAATGGCGCGCCCATCAGCAATACGGCCAACGTCGTGGCAGTTCTCCATGGGCACCCCGAATGGGCAGGTGTCATTGGCTTTGATCGGCTAGCCGGATGCCACATGCTTCTCCGGCACATGCCGGATGCGTCGGGCAGGAAGCCCAATCACTTCGAGCCGCGCAAGCTCACGGATGCGGACTTCGTTGCGGCCACGGTCTGGTTCCAGAGGAATGGCTTCGCGCGGATGGGCAAGGAGGCCGTGATCGACGGCCTGTACAGCCGGAGCCACGACAACAGCTTCGACCCACTCGAGGAGAAGCTCCGCTTGCTGCACTGGGATAACGTGCCGCGCCTCGCCACCTGGCTGGTTGACTATGCCGGAGCCTCTCCCAGCATGACCCAGCCCGAGGCGTACCTGACGGCTGTTGGCTTGAGGTGGATGATCTCGGCGGTGGCGCGGGGGCTCCAGCCTGGCTGCAAGGCCGACAGCGCGCTAATTTTCGTGGGTGCGCAAGGCATCGGCAAGTCCACCGCCGGGCGGGTCCTGGCCTACGGGAAGTGGTTCAGCGATGCCATGCCGCCGCTGCATTCGAAGGACGCCAGCGACCACCTGCGCGGTCACTGGATCGTGGAGCTTGGCGAGATGGCAACGACTTCGAGGGCAGACGTGGAGGAGGCCAAGTCCTTTCTGAGCCGTAATGTCGAGAAGTTCCGCCCGGCATATGCCCGTACCGAGATCGAGTACCCGCGCCGAAACGTCTTCTTCGGCACGTCCAACCGGGACGCCTTCCTGAAGGACGACACCGGCAACCGTCGCTTCTGGCCGGTGGAGGTTGGCGAGATCGACATCGCACGCCTCGAGGCTGAGCGTGACCTCTTGTGGGCCGAGGCCGTGCACCTGTTCGACAAGGGTGAGAGGTGGCACCTGACGCGGGAGGAGGCCGCCCTGGCGGCGGAGCAGCAGGCGTCCTTCGTCATCGTGGACGAGCGCGTCGTGGTCCTCGCCACCCGCCTGCCCTGTGGAATGCCCTGCAGGAACTCCGCGAGGGCCACGGCGCGGTGCCGGCG
>NZ_JBAXGR010000217.1:0-3088 GCF_037139295.1 Aestuariivirga sp. | reverse complement strand
GTCGCAGCCTTGGCCGGCGTTGCAGCCGCCGTCGCGGCCGCGGGCTTCTTGGCCGTGGTGGCCGGCTTGGCAGCCGCCGTGCTGGTCGTCGCAGGCTTGGTCTTCGAGGCGGTCTTGGCTGACGACTTGGTGGTCGTCGACTTGGCCGCGGTGGTGGCGGGCTTGGCGCCCTTCTTCTGGACGACCTTTTTCTTGCCACCCTTCATGGTGGTGGTCGTCGTGGTCGTTGCCGACGAGTCAGATGCAAGTTCGTCCTTGCTGGAACCGAGCAGCGACTTCTTGGTGGTGGTCGGGCCCTTCGATGCCTTGGCTGCGGTCTTGGCCGGCTGCTTGCCATTGGCGGTCTTGCCACCGAGGTTGATCAGGCTGTCGCCTGCCTGCTTTTTCTGGCCGGGCTTGACCACGTCGTTCTCGGCACTCTTGCCGCGGAACAGCGAGGCGAAGACGCCGCCATCATTGGTGTCAATGTCGTCCTGCAGATAGGGGATCGGCTTCAGCACGAAGCGCTGGCCATCCATCTTCTCGCCAACGGGCAGCGGCTGGCCGACCACGAAGCCCGTGCCGTCCATCTGGTAGACGTCGTCGCGGAAGGCAGCGACGCCGTCCTTGGCGGGCCACGCCGTGAGATAGGCCACGCGCAGCTGCGGCGCGTTGGCGATGTTGACGTCGAGCCGCTCCTTGGTTTCGGCAAGCTGGGCGATCTTCGCCTGGTCGAGCCCGTCCTGGCCCTGCAGGATCCAGTTCAGCATGATGGCGACCTTGTCGACGCGCACGCAGCCCGAGGAATAGAAGCGGTTCGAGGTCTTGAACAGCTGCGGCTCCGGCGTGTCGTGGAGATAGATGCCGAAGGGGCTGTTGAACTCGACCTTGGCGGTGGCCATGGCATTGGCGCCGCCTGGCTCCTGGCGGAAGTGGTAGTCGGTGATCTTGGCGGTCTTCCAGTTGATCTTGTCGGGGTCGACCTCGGGGCCGCCGACGCCCTCGAACACCTTGATGTTCATGTCGGCCAGCACCTTCGAGGCGCCGCGCGACTGCATGCGCGGGATGATGTCACGCTCGATGATCGACGGCGGCGCGTTCCAGTAGGGATTGAAGCGCACGATGGTGAGCGGCGTCATGACGACCGGTGTGGGTCGCGACTCGCGGCCGACGATGGCGTTGTGCAGCGAATAGACCTTGCCGTCCGACACCGTCTCGATCTGCTGGGCAGGAACGTTGACGACCACGTAGCGGGGGCCGAGGTCCTTCGAATACTCCGCAAGGCGCGGGATATTGGTATTGATGGTGTTGAGGCGCTGCTGGGCAGAGACGTTGAGCGCGGAGAGCGTCACGCCGTCGATGACGCCGGAGGCTGCCAGACCATGGTTCACCTGGAAGCGCTTCAGCGCGTCTTCCGTGGCGGAGGTGAAGACCTGCTGGAACTCACCCTGCGTGGCCTCGACCTGCAGGTAGCCTTCGGCATAGAGGCGTTGGTTGAGGATGGCGACCTGCTTGCCCTTCGAGCCCTTCTTGATACGGCCCTTGGGCACTTCCGGCCAGCCGCCGTCGGCGACGATCTTGGCATATTTGTCGGCCATGCCCTGGATCTGGGCCGGGCTGTCCGGCGTCACGAAGGGCGCGACGCTGCCGTCATTGATAATGCGGGTTTCGGTGGTGGCGGGGATGCCGGAGCCCTGGGTGTGGCCGGTGGTGGCCGGGGTGGCGGTACCGCTTTTCTTTTTCTTGAGCTGCGAGAATAACGACTTGTCCTCGTCTGCCCGCACACTGGTCGGAAGCGCAACGGTCGCCGTGAGGGACAACAGGACCGCCAAGGACACACACTGCAGGGCACGCCTCGACCGCACGACAGACCACAACTTCATCACAACCTCATTCTCCGGGACCGCTTGGGCATCTCCACTCCTCGATGCCCGCGCGGCTCATACCAGTTGCGGCCCGACTCGTCAAAAGCAGGCCATTTTGCAGCCACGAGAAGCCCGGGAAATGCGGCAACAATGAGATGTGCCGCAACGTCGCTTGCCGTGCCGACGGAGTTGGGGCCGTGCTGATGCTTTTGGGCAAAAGCACGGCCCCGCCGGCCGTTTGCAGGGTCGGTAAACTTACAGTCGGTAAAGGATCTGGTCGGTCCAGTAGCGCTCCAGCCGGCCAAGCGCCTTGTTGACGCGTTCGAGCTCATCAGCACCAAGCCCGGCCACCTGCTCCACGGCGCGCAGCTGGCGGTCATAGAGGGCGTCGACGCGGTTGCGGACGGCCTGGCCCTTGGGCGTCAGCCGGACCCGCACAGAGCGGCGGTCACTGGCCGAGCGCTCATGGTGGACGAAGCCCGCCTCGACCAGTTTCTTGAGGTTATAGGAGACGTTGGAACCCTGGTAATGGCCGCGGCTCTTGAGTTCGCCGGCCGTCAGTTCGGCATCGGCCATGTTGTAGATGAGCAGCGCCTGCACGGGGTTGATGCCCGGCTCGCCATGGCGCTCGAAGTCATCCTTGATGACCTCGAGGAGGCGGCGGTGAAGCCGCTCGATCAGGCTGAGCGAGTCGAGGTACCTGAGCTTCACGTTGCCCATTCCCGTCTCTGCGGCGGAGCCTGCGACTGCCTTTTGTCCAGCTGTCATGACGACACGATCACCCTTGATGCGGGGCTGGCTTCTTGGCCTGGCCAGTCCCCTTCACACGGGCGAGGCTAGGTTCCAGCCCTTAAGGGGTGCTCAATTCTTTGAGTAAACATCTCCTTATGGTTTCAGAGAATTGGGCAAACTGGCGATAGGCTTTACAGAGCCTTCCCGAAGAGGCTTAAGCAGCTGTTGCCAAACACGGTGAACGCTTCCGCAACGCCCTGAGTGCGACCGGGACTTTCCGGCACCTGCGCAAGCCCCTCTTCCTGCTTGCAGCAGTGGACGAGACACGGGAAGATGTGCCCTGTGAAAGCGCTCCTTCTCCTCGTCGCCTGGCTCGCCGCCGCGTCCTGCGCCATGGCGGCCGAAACCGTGCCGAAGCCCACGCTGCGCCCCGTGGCCCCGGTTGCGGTGACGCCGGCTGTGGCGGCGCCGCTTCCCCGCCTGCGGCCGCTGACCACAAAGGACGCAAAACC
>NZ_JBAXGR010000216.1:0-3096 GCF_037139295.1 Aestuariivirga sp. | reverse complement strand
TGGCTCCCCGACCTGGACTCGAACCAGGGACAATTCGATTAACAGTCGAATGCTCTACCAACTGAGCTATCGGGGAATGCGGAGGCGGCTATAGCAGACGGTTTCGGTGGGGAAAAGCACTTTCTAGCGTGGTCAGCAATTCACCGTTCAAGGGCCGTAAATCCGTGATTTCAGGGCCGCAGCAGGCCCATAATCCCTGTCGCGATGGAGCGGGCGTCCAGACCGGAATCGGCATATTGCTCGGCGGGCGTGCCGTGGGCGACGAAGCGGTCGGGCAGGGTGAAAGCCCGGAATCGGGTGCGCCCCAGAAGGTCACGGTTGGCGAGGTGCTGCAGCACGTGGCTTGCGAATCCGCCGATAGCGCCATCCTCAACGGTGACGAGCAGCGGATGGTAGCGGGCGAGGCCTTCGACCAGTTCGGTGTCGAGGGGTTTGCAGAAGCGAGCGTCCGCCACGCTGGCCTCGATCCCGAGCGCGGAAAGTTCCTGTGCCGCCGCCATGGCGGCTTCCAGCCTGCCGCCCAGTGACAGGATGGCGACGTCGGACCCCTCGCGCAGCAGGCGGCCTCGGCCAATGGCCAGCGCACGGCGCTCGAGCGGATCGTCAGTGCCTGCAGCCTCGCCGCGCGGATAGCGGAAGGCAATGGGGCCTTCGTCATAGGCAATGGCAGTGGCCACCATGCGGCGGAGTTCGGCGGCATCGGCCGGCGCCATGACCACCATGCCCGGCAGCATCGCCATGTAGCCAAGGTCGAAGGAGCCGGCATGCGTGGCGCCGTCCTGCCCGACCAGCCCGGCGCGGTCGATGGCGAAACGCACGGGCAGGCGCTGCAGCGCAACGTCATGCACGACCTGGTCGAAGCCGCGTTGCAGAAAGGTGGAATAGATGGCGCAGACCGGCGTCATGCCCTCGCTGGCGAGGCCCGCGGCGAGCGTCACCGCGTGCTGCTCGGCAATGCCGACGTCAAAAGTACGATTGGGAAAACGTTCCGCGAAGATGTCGAGGCCAGTGCCGGATGGCATGGCGGCGGTGATCGCGACAAGCTTGGGGTCGCGCTCCGCCGCTGCAATGAGGCTGGAGGCGAAGACCTGCGTGAAGGTTGGCGCGTTCGCCTTTGCAGCCTTGAATTCAAGGGTGACGGGATCGAACTTCGAGACAGCGTGGTAGTGCTCCTTATCGGGAGCAGAGAAGGGGTGGCCGTGGCCTTTCTGGGTCACGACGTGGATCAGGATGGGGCCTGACTCCTCGCTGTCGCGCGCCTGGCGCAGTGCGGCGAGCAGCGACTTCATGTCATGCCCGTCCACGGGGCCTTCGTGGCGGAAACCCAAACCTTCGAAGACGCTGGGAAGCCTGCCTTTGCGGAGCTGTGCGAGATGATCGTTGAGGGCGCCGACGGCCGGCGCGATCGACATGCCGTTGTCGTTGAGTATGACGATCAGGCGGCTGTTCAGACTGCCCGCGTGGTTCATCGCTTCCCAGGCCATGCCGCCGGTGATGGCGCCGTCGCCGATGACGGCGATGACATGATTATCGCCGCCCGTGAGGTCACGCGCCAGCGCCATGCCGAGGCCCGCGGAAATCGAGGTGGAGCTGTGGGCGGCGCCGAAGGGATCATATTCGCTCTCGTCGCGCTTGGTGAAGCCGTAGAGCCCGCCACGCTGGCGGATGGACCGGATGCGCTCGCGTCTTCCTGTAAGGATTTTATGGGGATAGGCCTGATGGCTTACATCCCAGATCAGCTTGTCGCGCGGCGTGTCGAAGACATAGTGGATCGCCACGGTGAGTTCGACCACACCCAGCCCGCCGCCGAAATGGCCGCCCGTCTCGGCCGCAGCCGCGATCACCTCGTCGCGAAGTTCCTTGGCAAGACGGGGTAAGTCGGCGGGCCGAAGCTGCCGGATGGCCTCTGGCGTTGGGGCGCGGTCAAGGAGGGGTGTCAACTTGTCCATACAGAAGACTGTAACACTCAATTGACGGTTCGCCAAGATGCCGACTCACGAAATGGGTGCCTAACATGACCAGGCGTGCCACAGCTACGCCCGGGGGAAGCAAAATGGCCGTCGAGATCCGTCCTGCACAGAAGAACGACGCCGTCCATGTGGCGGCGCTGATGGACATCGCCGGGCACGGTATCGAGAGCGCGTTCTGGGCCGCGAACGCCAGCGCGGATGGCTCGGCCTTCGAAGGCGCCCGCCAGCGCATCATCGAAGACCGATCGCTGCCATATCATTTGTCACGGGCCCTCATGCTGGATGTCGATGGAGAGGTGGCGGGGACGCTGATCGGTGGTCCGGTGCCACCCGGCGCCGAGGCACCACCGGGCTTCCCGGACTATTTCGCGCCACTCCTCGCTTTGGAGGCACACGCGGCAGAGCACTGGGCGGTGATCGGGCTGGCCGTTTATCCCGAGTATCGCGGCAGAGGTTTCGCCAGGTTGCTCCTGCACCATGCCGAGACGCTTGCAAGGAGGTCTGGATCAGTGGGCGTGTCGCTGGTCGTCGAGGACGACAATGAGAGAGCCCTTGCGCTTTATCGGAGTGCTGGTTTCGCTGAACAGGAAAGGCGGCGCTGGCTGCCTTATGGCAATCGCACCGGTCCTGCGTACTGGCTGCTCCTCAGTCGGCCGATCTGAAACTCCATGGCGCAATGTCTTGTTGACGAATTGAGCGCCGCCTCAACCGCGTTTGAATGCAGAACGGGGGGTTCGACATGGCATTCGCATTGGAGATCTTGGCCGTCGCAGGTTGCCTTGGCTGGCTTGCCCGGCACATCACATGGCGCCGCAGTTACCGTGAGACGTGCCGGCTTCGTCTGCGTGGAGCCACCGACTAGCAAGACGCCGCTCCGCAAGGGCGGCGGCATTTTTTGCGCTGCCGTTTGCTTCATGCGGGCGGAGAGTTGCTAATTCTCTCATTCAATTCAGCAGTGCGCTTGCACCTCGTCGACAGATGACTGCGCTGCCCAAACATCGGGCAGGGAGCAGGGTACCGCCATGCGGCGGTATCTCTGGATTTACTGTCTGATTTTTCAGGGGAAAAGTTTGGAGGCCTCGCCCGGAATCGAACCGGGGTGCAAGGATTTGCAGTCCTCTGCGTA
>NZ_JBAXGR010000215.1:0-3153 GCF_037139295.1 Aestuariivirga sp. | reverse complement strand
GGAGCGCTTCGCCAACGCCACATGAGAAGCGGGACTTTACTGCACCAAACGGTTACTGCATTCTCCAATCGCGCTGAGCTTGCCGGAGCGTGTAAGAAAGTACCATGGACCAACCAGCATTCGCCATTCCATTTCCGAGCCTGTCGCCTGAAATCTACACCCAGATTCGCGATACCGCGCGGCGTTTCGCGGAAAGCCATGTACGGCCCCTCGCCCGTGAACTCGATGAGGCGGAGACCTTTCCCGAAGCCATCTATGCGGACATGGCCGAGCTCGGTCTCTTCGGCATTACCGTGCCACAGGATTTTGGCGGAGCCGGGCTCGATTCATTGTCTTACGCGCTCGTCATGGAAGAACTCTCGCGGGGCTATTCCTCGGTGGCCGATCAATGCGGACTGGTCGAGCTCATCGGTACGCTTCTGTCGGTGCATGGCAGCCCGGCCCAGCGCGATGCCCATCTCGCTGACATTCTCGCGGCAAGACGGCGCGTGGCCTACTGCATCACCGAGACAGAGGCCGGCACGGACGTCTCGGCGGTCAAGACAACCGCCGTGCGTGACGGAGCGGGCTGGCGGTTGAGTGGCTCCAAGGTGTGGATTCACAATGCGCCAATTGCCGACGTCGGCTTCGTGCTGGCCCGCACCGACCTCGCGGCAGGCCATCGGGGGATGTCGATTTTCATCGTCGACCTTGACGCCAAGGGCGTCACACGCGGAAAGAAAGAACACAAGATGGGCCAGCGTGCTTCCCCGGTTGGCGCGCTGCATTTCGACAACGTGGCGCTGACAAACGACGCACTGCTAGGTCCCCTCAACCGCGGCTTCCACATCATGATGGGTGTGCTCGACAAGGGGCGGATCGGCATTGGCGCACTTGCCGTCGGCATCGCCCAGGCAGGTTTGGAGGCGGCTCTCGACTATGCCCGAACCCGCCGCCAGTTCGGTCGCGCAATCGCCGACAACCAGGGCCTGCAGTGGATGCTCGCCGACATGCAAAAGGATGTTACCGCAGCCCGTGCGCTCGTACACCGGGCCGCGATGGTGATGGATGCTGGGCTGCCCGCCACAATGGATTGCTCGATCGCCAAGTGCTTCGCAGCAGATGCTGCGGTACAGCACACCGCCAACGCCGTTCAGATCTTCGGGGGGTCTGGTTACATTCGCGGTTTCGTGGTCGAGCGCTTGTACCGGGACGCCAAGATAACGCAGATCTACGAAGGCACGAACCAGATACAGCGCAGCATCATTGCGCGTGAACTGCTGAAGGCGACCTGAGATGAATCCTTTCGAAGCCGCTCTTGGTACCGCCGTATCCTGTGCCAAAACCGTAAGCGAGAGCGATATCTATCTTTTTGCCGGAATCACGGGCGACTTCTCGCCCAACCATGTCGACGAAGCTGCCATGTCCAGGACAGAGTATGGCGGCCGCATCGCACACGGGGCGCTGCTGGTGGGCTACATGTCGCGCGCCTCTACCTTGATCGGTGACCGCTGCGAAGCTCTGATGGCGGAGTGCTATCCGGTCTCGCTCGGCTATGACCGCATCCGCTTTCTCGCCGGCGTCCGGATCGGTGACACGATCACGATTTCCTATCGCATCGAGAGCGTCGATGCAGTCAAGATGCGGACAAACGCCGCCGTCAGCATTCACAACCAGTCGGGCACATGCTGCGCGGTCGCCACCCATGTCATGCGCTGGCTGCAGCGGCCGGAGATCTGAAAGCGACGCCCGGCACGAAACACAGGGGGAGAGCGACAATGCCTGCCATTAGTATCCGGAAGTTCGGCCGTCTGGGCTTTGACATCACCGATATGGGGTTTGGAGCGGCGCCCATCGGAAATTTTCTGAGACCCATTCCCGAAGAGGAGGTCGGCGCGATGGTCGCCAGAGCCTGGGATGCGGGCATGCGCTACTTCGATACCGCTCCCTACTATGGCCACGGACTGTCCGAGTTGCGCCTCGGCAATTACCTTCGCTGGAAGCCGCGCCATGAATTCGTGCTTTCGAGCAAGGTGGGCCGGGTTCTTCGGGCAGCGCGCCGGGAAGACATCGAGTTCAAGCCCTGGGTCGACGGCGCCCCCTTCAAATGCCAGTTCGACTATTCATATGACGGTACGATGCGTAGCTTCGAGGACTCGCTGCAGAGACTGGGCCTGGAATACATCGACATTCTGTTCATCCACGATGCCGACGTGTTCACTCACGGTGCGGAAATGCAGAAGGTCTACTTCCGCCAAGCCATGGATGGCTGTTACCGCGCCCTCCACGAGTTGCGTGAGCAGGGTCTCGTTAGGGCGATCGGTGTCGGCGTCAACAACTGGGAAGTCATGCTGGACTTCATGAAGGCGGGTGACTTCGACACATTACTAATGGCTGGTCGCTATACTCTCCTTGAACAGGAGTCTCTGGACGAGCTCTTGCCGCTGTGCGAACGGCGTGGCACAGCCGTCGTGATCGGCGGCGGCTTCAACGGCGGCATCCTGGCGACCGGCGCCGTACCCGGCGCCAAGTGGAATTACGCCCCAGCCCCCGAACATCTCATGCAGAAGGTCAGGCGGATCGAAGCCGTCTGTGCCCGGTATAAGGTGCCGCTTCCGGCGGCTGCGCTGCAGTTCTTGCTGGCACATCCGACCGTCGCGTCGCATGTGCCGGGAACCCGGACCGTGGCGCAGATGAACCAGAACATCGCGTTGATGGAGCATCCGGTTCCGGCGGAGCTGTGGGCCGACCTGAAACGCGAGGGCCTGCTCCGGGAGGACGCACCCGTTCCGGCCTCTGGCTGACGGCGGGATCAATCCTGCAAGGGCCGCAGGATGAGTTGCGCTGCGCCGACAAGTCCGGCGTCATCGCCCAGCATCGAACGCGCGATCTCGACGCCGCGGAACGGCGGCATGAGGCGCGCATCCACTAGCGGACGGATTATCGGAGCCAGGACATCGAACGCGTTTGCAACGCCGCCGCCAATGACCACGCGTTGCGGACTGAGCACGTGGATCACCGCCACCAAACCAAGCGCGATGTCGTCGGCGGCAGACTCCGCGAAGGCCAAGGCCGAAGCTGCGGCCAAGAACGTGCCGGCGGCGCAGACCGAGGTCGGCGGCATGGCCGTGCTCGGCAAGCCCACGGCGCCGGAACGTCCCAAGGCCCCCGGCC
>NZ_JBAXGR010000214.1:0-3156 GCF_037139295.1 Aestuariivirga sp. | reverse complement strand
GCTCACCGATGTAGTAAGCCAAATCATATTTGAGGGGGTTGCCCTTGTCGTCCTTCAGGCCATCGCGTGGCAGAACCATCACCGCGCCATTCATGCCGTGAACCACGTGATAGGGGATCATCACATCGCCGGGTGCGCAATGATAGACAAACACGCCAGGCTTGATGGCTTTCCAGCGCAGGACAACCTCTTCGCCGGGGAGCACCTTCGTCAACGCACCTCCTCCCAATGCGCCGGTTGAGGCATGAAAATCAATATTGTGTTCCATCAGGTTGGTGGGAAGGTTCTTTAAAGTGAGCTCGACATAGTCACCTTCGTGCACAACGATCATGGGTCCCGGAACCGAACCATCATAGGCAAAAGCCCAGATCTCGGTTCCTTCATTGTCGATGACGACCTTCTTTTCCTCGATAGTGAGCGTCACCTCCACGATCTTTGGTCCACTGGTTACTACCTGCTCATGCTCTGGCAGAAAGGGTGGTGCCACTAATTTCTGCTTTACACGGGGCAGCTTTGAAAGATCTGTCTGCGCATCATCGGCGTGTGCCTGCTCCGTAGAGAGTGCAACAGCGGCCACGGCTGCGGCAGTTGCCGCGGTCGCTACCAAAAGATTACGACGAGAAAGAACGACTGAGTTGTACCGATTGAGAGTCGACATGATAGATCCTCTGATCTCTGAAGTGAATGGCGCGATGCACCGGGTTACTTGATCTCAATCACAGTCCACATGCCCGCCATGTAGTGGCCAGCAACGTTGCAATAGAGAAGATATTTTCCAGGCTTCAGATCAAGCGTGAGGGAGGCCGTCTTGTTGGGATCAATCTCAGACACGGAGCCCAAAGAACGCACCGCTTCCTCATCCACTTTGTTGCGGCCCTGATCGAAGGGCAGCAGCTGGTTTTCGTCGGTTATCTGCGCAATCAAGACCTCATGAACAAGATTGCTTGCGAGGTTGGTCACGTCGAATCGCACATTACCGGGCGCGGCCGTTTTGGGGTTGATGTTGATCCCCATTTTGGCGGTCGACATGTCGGCTTTCATGCCCATCCCCAATCCGAGCGGCTTGCTGAGATCAGGGGTTCCCATTTTGTCGATCAGAGTGACTTTGACCACCGTCTCGGCAAAGGCTGTGGACGCCATAAGGCTGCCGACAACAAGCGCGCTGGCTAGAATATTTCGGATCTTCATGATTGCCTCCTCAAAGCGGTATATGATATGCATCTTTCTGGAGAAATGAGATTCCATACCTTGATTTGGATCAAATCAGCTCGTTGGTTGCTCCAGAACAATGGCCCGCGCTTTCGAGCTCACGACAGCTGGCAATGCGGGCCCAACGGAAACTCTGGGGAAAATGGATCTACTTTGCGGTGTTTAGGAAGGCGATCAGATTGGCACGATCTGACTGCTCTTCCAGACCCGGAAATGCCATTTTGGTTCTGGCGACAATTGCTTTTGGATCAGTGAGGTAGAGATAAAGTGTCTTCTCGTCCCATACGGCACCTGTTGCACCGTATTCCTTCATGCTGTCAGAATAGTTGAAATTGGTTACCGAGGCGACCCTGCGACCGACGACACCAAGCAGCGAAGGACCAACCCTGTTTGTTCTGTCAGCGACAGAATGACAAGCGGCGCACTTCTTGAATATCTGCTTACCTTGGTCAGCATCGCTATCGGCCGAGGCGGGATTTGCAACAGCAACAAGAGCCAAGAAGACGAAGAGAGAGAGTTTCATGGCCCGGTTCCCTTTTTGTCATTCTGACTGCATCAATTTGTCAACGGAGTCAGACTAGATTATCGATTGAGGCGGTGAATTTTTATGATGTATATCATTTGCATCTTATGGGCAAGATGGTGACAAATTCATGCGGTTGACCAGTTACAGTGACTATGCATTGAGAATGTTGATCTATGTCGCCGTGCATCCCGATCAGTTCGTGACCATTTCTGAAATTGCGAAAAGCTATGGGATCTCAAAGAACCACCTAATGAAGATCGCCAATGAACTTGCGGTGGCAGGGGTCCTCGAAGCAGTGCGCGGCCGCAATGGTGGATTGCGCCTTGCCAGGCCGGCTGAAGACATCAGCATTGGGGCAGTTCTTCGGATGACCGAATCACGTTCCGATTTGGTGGAATGTTTTGATCCTGCCACCAACACATGTGTCATCACACGTGCCTGCAGATTGAAGCATTTACTGGCTCAGGCTCTGGAGGCCTTCTATCTCCATCTGGATGCGGCGACTTTGGCTGATCTGGCTCGCCAGCCCAAGAGCATATTGTCTCTGCTTTCTGTTTAGGATCTATCGATGCGACAACAACAGAAGGGTCCTAGGGTCTGTTGTGTCCGTTGGCAGCGCTTTTGAGACAAACCGGGTGACTTGAGGAAGGGAGGATTTCTGGCTCATCGTAACTCTTAGGAGAAGCGCAGATGAGACAGAAATCCGAGACGCGGGCGATGCCCGATCAGATTGTGAAGGACATCCGCCGGGCGACCCGGAAGCACCATTCGGCCGAGGAGAAGATCCGCATCGTGCTGGAGGGGCTGCGGGGTGAGTACAGCATCGCCGAGCTGTGCCGGCGGGAGGGTATTGCCGAGAGCCTGTATTACAGCTGGTCGAAGGAGTTCCTGGAGGCCGGGAAGAAGCGCCTGGCCGGGGATACGGCCCGGGCGGCGACCAGCGGCGAGGTCAAGGATCTTCGCCGCGAGGTGCGGGACATGAAGGTCCTGGTGGCCGATCTCACGCTGGAAAACCGCCTGCTCAAAAAAAGCATGGTCGCGGATGGGGGAGACGAGGAATGAGATACCCCGCCTCCGAGAAGCTGGAGATCATCCAGTTGGTTGAGCAGTCGCACCTCCCAGTCCGGCGGACGCTAGAGAAGCTCGGTATTCTCCGGCCGACCTTCTACAGCTGGTACGATCGATATGGCGCCGGCGGGCCTGAGGCGCTCGAGGACCGCCGTCCACAGCCGGGAAGGGTTTGGAACCGTATCCCGGACGGGGTTCGGGACAAGGTCGTCAAGCTGGCGCTCGACGAGCCGGACCTGTCGCCCCGGGAACTGGCCGTTCGCTTCACCGACACGGAAAAATACTTCGTGTCAGAGGCCTCAGCCTACAGGATCCTCAAGGCCCATGCCCTCATCACCAGCCCCGCATTCATC
>NZ_JBAXGR010000213.1:0-3177 GCF_037139295.1 Aestuariivirga sp. | reverse complement strand
ACAAGGCACGCCGCGCACAAACAGCGCCGCGTCCCTCAGTGACCCGGCTTATATGGCGATGCAGACCGAACTGTCAACAGCGGAAAACGTCAAACTGTCAGAAAAACGATAAATGACTGATTTGTAATGGCCATCCGCCTGTCACAATGACCAGAACCTAGGCCGGGAATGGCATCCAGCCGGCCCTGAAACCGTCCAGACGGTCAAAAGCCGGCCTCCGGGCCCGGAACCACACCGTCCGCCACTCCGTTCCGGCTCTTCATGCCGCGCTTGCCATAGACGGAGCCGACCCCTGCCTGTAAATGTAGGACAATTGGAGGATCCCATGGCAAACACCCCGAAGACGCCGCTCAAGTACCGGTCGCAGAACTGGTTCGACAACCCGGCCAACGCCGACATGACCGCGCTCTACCTCGAGCGCTACCTGAACTTCGGCCTCACCCGCTCCGAACTTCAGGGCGGCAAGCCGATCATCGGCATCGCCCAGACGGGGTCCGACATCTCGCCCTGCAACCGCGCCCATGTGGACCTGGTGAAGCGGGTGCGCGACGGCATCTACGAGAATGGCGGTATTCCGCTGGAATTCCCCATCCACCCCATTCAGGAAACCGGCAAGCGCCCCACCGCCTCGCTCGACCGCAACCTGTCCTACCTCTCGCTCGTCGAGGTGCTCTACGGCTATCCGTTGGATGGCGTGGTGCTCACCATCGGCTGCGACAAGACCACGCCCGCTTGCCTGATGGCCGCTGCCACGGTGGACATTCCGGCAATCGCACTCTCGTCGGGCCCCATGCTGAACGGCTGGTACAAGGGCCAGCGAACGGGTTCGGGCACCATCGTCTGGATGGCGCGCGAGAAGCTGGCCACGGGCGAGCTCGACTATGAAGGCTTCGTCGAACTGGTTGCCACGTCGGCACCGTCGACCGGCTTCTGCAACACCATGGGCACGGCCACCACCATGAACTCGCTCACCGAGGCGCTGGGCATGTGCCTTCCCGGCAACGGCGTCATCCCCGCGCCCTATCGCGAGCGCGGCCAGATGGCTTACGCAACGGGCCGCCGCATCGTCGACATGGTGAAGGAAGATCTCACGCCGTCGAAGATCATGACGCGCAACGCCTTCGAGAACGCCATCGCGGTCAACACCGCCATCGGCGGCTCCACCAATGCGCCGAACCATCTGAATGCCATCGCAGCACACCTCGGTATCGACCTCACCGTCGCCGACTGGGAGAAGCACGGCTATGACCTGCCGCTGCTGGTCAACCTGCAGCCCGCCGGCGAATATCTCGGCGAGGACTATCACCGTGCCGGCGGCGTGCCCGCCGTCATCGCCGAGCTGATCGGTGCCGGCAAGATCCACGAGGACTGCATCACGGCCAATGGCAAGACCATCGGCGAGAACTGCAAGGGTCATTTCTCCTGGGACCGCGCGGTGATCCGCGAGTTTGCGAAGCCCATGAAGGAACATGCGGGCTTCAAGCGTCTCACTGGAAACCTGTTCGACAACGCCATCATGAAGACCTCCGTCATCTCGGATGAATTCCGCCAGCGTTATCTCTCCAACCCGAAAGACCCCAACGCCTTCGTGGCCAAGGCCATCGTGTTCGACGGGCCTGAGGACTATCACGCCCATATCGATGATCCGAAGCTGGCGATCGACGAGAACACCATCCTGTTCATCCGCGGCGTCGGCCCGCTCGGCTATCCGGGTGCGGCGGAAGTGGTCAACATGCGCGCCCCCAACTACCTGCTGGAAAAGGGCATCCGCTCGCTCCCCTGCGTGGGCGACGGCCGCCAGTCGGGCACGTCCGGCTCGCCCTCGATTCTCAACGCCTCGCCGGAAGCAGCCGCTGGCGGCGGGCTGTCCATCCTGCAGAATGGCGACATGGTGCGGATCGACCTCAACAATGGCACCTGCGACCTTCAGATCTCCGACGCAGACATCGAGAAGCGCCGCGCCGAGCTGGAGAAGGCGGGCGGCTACAAGGTTCCCCCAAGCCAGACACCGTGGCAGGAGATCTTCCGCAAGGAAGTGGGCCAGCTCGATGGCGGCATGGTGCTGAAGGGCGCCACCAAGTTCCAGCGCGTCGCCAAGACCATGGGCCTGCCGCGCGACAACCACTGAACGATCAACACCTCTCCCCCGACATCGGGGGAGAGGCCTGAATGTCGAGGAGCCCCGGCCATGCTCGAACTGAAATCCGACCAGATCCGCGCGCGCTTCACCACGCTGGGTGCGCGCCTCGTGTCGCTGGACTTCGCCGGGGCCGACATGCTGATGGGCGGCGGCAGCGATGCCGACATTCTCGCGGGCGACTGGACGGCGGGCGCCACCATCGGCCGCATCGCCGGGCGCATCACCAATGCCCGCATCACCATCGACGGCACGGACTATCCGCTGGCCCAGAATTTTGGCGAGCACCAGCTGCACGGCGGCCCGGATAATTTCGCGGTACGTCACTGGAAAGCTCAGCCTACGGACAATCAAATCCACTTCTCCCTCCATTCCCCCGATGGCGACCAGGGCTACCCCGGCGCGCTCGATGTCTCTGCCACCTACAGCATCAGCGGCAGCACGCTGGCACTCGACCTCGAGGCCCGCACCACGAAGCCCACCGTCATCAACCTCACCAACCACGGCTACTGGAACATGTCGGGTGGCGAACGGAACGCCTTCGCCCACGACATGCAGATCCTCGGCTCGCGCTATCTGCCTTTGAGCGAAGAGCTGCTGCCCCTGGGCGAGCTGCACGATGTCACCGGCACCCGCTGGGACTTCCGCAAGCTGCGCCCCGTGGCCGAGGTCTATGACAATTGCTGGGTGCTCGACGGCCCGCGCGGCACGCTGCAGCACGGACTCACCCTGAAGGACCCGGTGTCGGGCCGCACCATGCAGGTGTGGACCACTGAGGCCGGCATGCAGATGTACACCGCCGAACACTGGAACCCCGGCTTCCCCGGCAAGGCCGGCCCCCTCGCGCAATTTGCCGCCATCGCCATAGAACCCCAGAACTTCCCCGACGCACCGCTCCACAAGACTTTCCCGAGCGCGGAGTTGCGGCCCGGCGAGACCTATCGCAACCGCATCGAGTGGCGGTTCTCGAAGTAGGGCAATTCCCTTCCAGCCGTCATTCCAGCCGTCATTCCAGCCGTCATTCCAGCCGTCATTCCAGC
>NZ_JBAXGR010000212.1:0-3180 GCF_037139295.1 Aestuariivirga sp. | reverse complement strand
GGAAGAATCACTCCGTAGACATGGAATCACAAATGATTCATCCGATTCAAGAACTCTCGGGACAGACACTCAGCGATCACCAGCGTATCCTTGCTCTCATCCGCGCCACCGCCGACACCCAAGTCCGACAGTGTTGACCGAACCGCGAAGACACTCGAATCCCACCATCCCAGCTGTTCGCGCGTAGCTTGCAGCAGGGCGGATTGCGCCAAGGCGGAGAAGCGCTCCCACAGCAGGCTTGCCGGCGGGATATTTTGTTCGGCCAGCACTTTAAGCTTGGCGACAATGTCCGACATGGCGGGGTCTGCCGCCGCGGCAGCGGTGATGGCGTCGAGGTCGTCCGGGCGTAGTCCAGGGCTGACCGAGAGCAGCGCAAGCCGAGCCGCCAGCAGGGAGGCGATCTCGGGTGCGGCCGTGTCTGCCAGCCGCCGGTCGAGCTGTGAGATCTGGTTCTTCACCGCATTATCCGAGGTCGCGTCGCGCGCGTCCAGCGCCACGAACTGGTCCATGAGGGCGGTCAGCCTCTGTTCGAGCGCGTGAATGCTTGCTGCATCGGTGTTCGCCGCGGCAGCCTGACGCACTTCTGAAATCGAAGCTTCGAGATTGGCTAACTGTTCCTCGAACACTGACACCGACGAGGCCAGCAGCTTTGCATCAGGGTTGGCGGGAATGCGGCTCACATAGGGAAGTTGAGCCGGAAGCCAGCGCTGAGGTCCAGCCACCATGATGGCTCCATGCCTGATCGCTGGATAGAACAGCAGCCCGAGAGCGACAATCGACAGCAGTAGGGCGAGCGTGCCGCGCTTGTCCCCGCTGCGGCGAGCCGCCTGCCTCGCCGTTTCTACGGCCGGCTGGGAAATTATCTCGGAATGCGTCATTACTGTCTCGTTTCTTATCGGAAACAAAAATCCAACTTCTTTTGATTTGGCCCTTCTCGTAACACGACAATATTCAGAAAAAATGATAATTCTGCAGAATGCGAGTGCCGCCTGCGGCAAAATGCGTAAGTTTGCTCATTTAGTTGTGAAAATCCCGCCCGCTGCCTTCGAGGGGCACTGCGAATCAAGTGTTTTGGGCATTATAGGTGGACTAAATTCGCTTATGCTATTTCGGGTGTTACGAAATTGCTGCACTGCTTTAGTAGGTTTCCAGTGTTTAAACCGGACGGGTTCTGGATATGAACCAGTTATTCGTTGTTGCGGCTCTGTTCTGCGTCACAATCCTGCTGGTTCTTGTCTTCTCCTTGCTGTCCGGCCGCCGGGCCCAGGCTGGCGCGCAGTCAGATACTATCACCGATGTCGGCGGGGTGAACTTTACCGTTCACGAGGCCCTGATCGGCGCGGTGACGTCGATCGTCTTCGTGCTCTGCGTCGCCTTCTATGGCCGGTTCATCACCGAAGCCAACGAGATTCGTGCGGCGGAGATCATGGGGGCGTGGCAGTTCGGCTATTCGGCGGATGCGGCCGACAACAGCGACAAGATCGTCGCCTGGCTGATGTCGGGTGGTCAGAACCCTCTTGATCCCGCATCCGACTACCAGATCAATCTTGCCGTTTCGCTTGCCGATCGCCACGTCGCTACCCGCACCGCTTTCCTCGCCATCGATGCCATTGTCAGATACGGCATCTGGGCTGTGGCCTTTGTAGCCATCGTTCAGAGCATTCTCAACTCCAGGCAGCTCTACGGCCTCAGCATCCTCATGCCGGCGATGATCATCACGTTGATAGTCGTGATCCTTGTCTTCTTTCCCGGCGCCCGCGATCTGCTGACACTGCTTGGCCGCCAGGGCGCGGCTGCCCCCTCACTGGTGATCCTTCCATGATTTCCTTTATCCAGACCCTTCCCGTCTTCCTCGGCCTTCCGCTTGTCATCGGTTCCGGAATTCTGCTGACGTTGCTTGGCACCCTTGTCGCCGGTACGCTGTTCACGCCGGCCGAGCTTATCGAAAATAATGCCGTTGGCGGCTTCAAGTTCGCCTTCCTGGCGCAGATCGTGGCAGCGCTCCTCGCCTTCAGCCTGGTCGATTCGGCAACGCGCTTCGTCTCGTTCCAGTTTCGTTGTGACAGGGAACTCGCCGCCATATCCCTCATGCAGAAGGTCGAGAACTTCCTGCCGGTCGAGGCCAGCCGTTTGCGCTTGGCGGAAAGCGAATACTTGAAGAGCGTCATCAACGACGAGTGGTCGAAGATGCGCGAGGGCAAGCAATCGGAGGGGACCACGAAGGCACTGGAGGACTGGTATGCCAAGGCCATGGCAACCACGCCCCGCAACGACCAGGAGCGGTTGGCCCTGTCTCAATACATGCGGCTCTTTGCCGAAGTGGTGATCAACCGCACCGGGCGGATCAGTGATTCCACCAGCCCGTTCGAAAATCTGATCTGGCTCAGCGTGGGCATCGCCGTGATCATCACCATTGCATTCAACTGGTTCTTCGGCAGCTACAACCTGTTGACGCAATTGGCGATGGGCGCTCTGCTCACGACCGGTGTTATGACGCTCGTCTACCTCTCGGTCGTGCTGGCCTCACCCATCAACAGCCCGATCGGAATTCTTCCAACCAGTTACATTACCCTGCTGCAATGAAGGGCGGCCTCGTATGATCTTGCGCAGAAGGAAGGTGATGACCTTGAACATTAGACCTGTGCGAACGGCTTGTGCCGCCATGCTATTGCTGACACCGGGCACGGTTGAGGCCGCGGAGGTTCAGCCCGCGACGCTGCCGCCCACAGTCTCAGGCAGTCCAGTCACGTCCCCCGCGGCGCCTGCTGCACCGAGCACGCTCGAGAGCTTCAACGCCGCGATGCATGGTTTCAATCTCTGGGTTTGGGACGAGGTGGATTCGGCCGGTGCCTGGATGGGCTTTCTCACCCCGCCCGCCGCGGTGAGCAGTAGTGTTTCCAACGCGCTTAGCAACCTGATTAACGAACCGACGTCAGCGATCAGCTGGGTGGTTGCGGGAGACTATGGCAATGCCTTCACTGCGATCCGGCGCTTCTGGATCAACACCACGCAAGGTTGGCTAGGTATCGAGGATGTCGCCACCGCGCAGGGCATCGTGGCGCCGCCGATTGATATCGGCCTTGCCCTGTGTACGCGCGGAGTGGGGGAGGGAGCCTATGTGGTTATGCCCTTCGTCGGCCCGCGCACGCTGCGTGACGGGCTGTCAGACTTCTTGCTGGT
>NZ_JBAXGR010000211.1:0-3195 GCF_037139295.1 Aestuariivirga sp. | reverse complement strand
TAATTGTACCAATTCACGAACTCGGCAGCCCACTTCTGGGCGGCCTCACGGCCCGGAAAGCCGCCGCCTGGGAACTCCGGACGGTACTTGGCCGTACGGAACAGGCTCTCGACATAGGGGTTGTCGTCACTGACCCGCGGCCGTGAGTATGATGGGGAGATCTTCAGCCAATCCAGCATGGCCTTTACCGAGAGGCATTTCACCGTCGGCCCATTGTCGCCGTGCAGCACGGGCTTGACGGGTGCCGCGTGAATGCCCTCGGCCAATGCCGTGCGCTTGAGCAAGAGTGCGGCATGCTCCCCGTCATCAGTGGGGTGGACTTCGAAGCCTACGATCTTGCGGCTGAAGATGTCCAGGATCAGGTACAGATAGAACCAATGACCGAGGATCTGTGCCGGCAGGTAGGTCACGTCCCAGCACCAGACCTGGCGCGGTGCTGTGGCGATGTGCGTTGTAGGTGGACGTACCTTGCGCGGAGGCTTGGCCCTGCCACGGTGGGTTGTCTGCCGCCGCTCGCGCAGTACCCGCTGGAAACTCGACTCGCTGGCGAGGTAGACGCCTTCGTCCGCCAAAGCCGGAACAATGCGTGCTGGCGGCTTGTCCGCAAAGCGCGGTTCGTTGGCCACCTGCACGATCTTGTCACGCTCGAGCGGGGTCAACGCGTGTGCCGGAATGGGGCGCACCGCCAGCGGCCGCCCATCGCCAAGCTCCAGCCCGTGCCCCGCTTTCCAGCGCTGGAGGGTGCGCAGATCGATACCGGCAATCTCGCATATGCGATCCAGGCGCGCCCCGCCGGCGTGCGCCATGTCGATGTCCCGGGCCAACTGACGGCGATCTTCGAGACTGATCATTCGGCCTCGCCCTTGCTGAAGATCGCCGCAACTTTTTTTGACAGGACCAGCAATGCAGCCGTCTCCGCCAGGGCCCGTTCCATGCGCCGCAACTCGCGCTCGAGTTCCTTGATCCGGCGCTGGTCCTGCCGGGTTTGCGAGGGGCTCGCGCGCGCCTCGTCCGGGAGGGCCAACGCCTGCACCGCACTCTCGCGCCATTGCTGTAGTTCTTGCGGATATACGCCATGTTCCCGGCACCAGGCATTGCGTGCCGTCTCGTCGAGAGCGGCGACCGCGATGACGGCCTCCAGCCGCGCAGCAGCGGTCCAGGTGGCCTGCCTGGCTGGCTCAGCCAGCACCTCGTTCCGCCAGCGCTCAAGTGTGTCAGAACTCACACCCGTATCGTTCGCCACGACATCAATTGCGGCGCTCTCCGGCGGCAGAAGCCGTGAGACCGCTCGTTCCCTGAATGCTTTTCCGTATCGAGCCATGAAGTCCTCTTGTATCGCCCCTGGGGAAAGTTGACGACGGCGAGCCAGGCTGTGGATTTGTGGACGATGCGCTCCGCGCACCGGCCAGCTTGCCGTGGACAACGCTGGTGCGTTGCCCACCGCGCAGGCCTTCGCCCACAATTCCACAGCCACCCACCACCATCACGAAGGACTTGGAATTCAGTTAAGCCAAATCCTATCGGGGCGACAACTTTCCTGACACAGGGGGGCGCCATCGGCGGTCAAGAGTACAATCCGGCATCGCCAGACATGCTTCTGACGAGTGTTACGATCTCCAACCACGGCCTCAGGGGGATGTCCCGGTCGATGTAGAAATTCGGAGTGAGGTTGGCGTTGCTCTCCTCGAGCCGTAGGCTCGGGGTGTTCAATCCTAAACGGAGAGCAACACCATGAAGAAGACTACCATATCGATCGATGCGCTTGCCAGCGTTTCCAACATCTCGGAGATGGCCCAAGAAACTCACAGGCAAGCTCATGCGCGCGAGCAACCAAGGCTTTCTTGATGTCGGAGAGGTCGTTTTCCAAGGCGAAGTCCCTGCTTCCGCTGGGCCCGCCGCTTGCGAAAATGTACGGAAAATGCTATGAAAACTATTGTTAGAGGGTAGTCACAGCACCGGTCCGCTGCACAATCGGCGGGCCGGTTTTATTTTCTGTGACTCGAAACAGCCGCAAGCAACTCAGCTCTGGACCAGCGTGTCAGTCGTCCGATGCGGATTGTGGCCGGGGGCATACCATCACTGACCTGCTCGCTGGTTAGCGTGAGGTCTGCATGAAAACTCCTGAACCGCTGACGAACGCCGATCCACATGGGGAAGAACTTTTTGTTGCGAAATTGAGAGCGCCGCAGATTCTGCGGCGCTCTCTAGTTCACTTGCGGCCGGAGCCGTTCTTGGTAGGATCGACGAGCACGTAGCCCATTCCAGGCTTGGGTGTCGGCGGAAGAGGCTCACCGCGAGTAACGGTGCGCTCTTCACCGGTGCGCCCACCACGGGAACCGACCTGTTCGTACTGACCGGAACGGGGAGCATTCGTCCCCGGCTTCATAGGACCGCGCATGGCGGACTCCTTTCAATCTGACGCAGATTGAACTTGCTTTCCCGAGTCCGCCCGCCTTAATGGCGGTGTCAATACTTGTTCGGTTCGGGTTGGCCACCTGCAAGGGTGCGTCATCACCTTGCCGGATCTCCTTAAGGGCGAGGCCATGTCTCGCCCTTTTTTATTGAACGCATTCAAGCTGCTTGCGCACCTCTCCTGTTCCCAGTAGTGGCGCGAACGCCCGGAAATTCCGAGTTTGATGCCTCACACGTCCGGCAACGATGGCCGGATGCACACCGATGCGCTGCGAGAATGCAATTATTCCCGAGTAACTCGCATGCGATGTCAGGCCCGCGGTTGCCCAAAGGTCTCGTGAAATCAATGCCTCCTCGGCCCACTCGTCGGCTTCACTTTCCCGAGGGTCTTCGTGGCGTGAAGGCGCCTCGCGAAGGCTGAAATCATCGACGAACGCCTCGGTCGCGCCGTTGAAGTGGCGTCCGATATGGGCGAGCTCATGCAGAAGCGAGAACCAGAAGTTATCAATCCGGTCATAGCGCAAAGTCAGCGCAACGATCGGTGCGCCGCCCTCCACTCCACGCAAGGCGGCGCCGTCCAGATAAGTCTTCGGCAAGTGAGAAACGCAGACAAGGTGAACGCCAAGGCCGGACATCGCGTCTCTTGCACGCTTTGGCCCGTCCTCATGCGCGCTCAGCTTTGAAAGCTCGGTGAGCACCTCAAGCGTGATCGAACCGGTCTTGTAGCTTCCCGCCAACTTCTGATCGCGAGAAGCCGCGAGCGCTTTCAGGCACCATGCCAAC
>NZ_JBAXGR010000210.1:0-3197 GCF_037139295.1 Aestuariivirga sp. | reverse complement strand
AATTTGGCGTGGACGGGCTCGCCAAGTGGGCTCTCCAAATGAGCGCCAACGGTCAGCCCCGAAAAGCTGATCAGGACAGGCTAGACGCTGCACTGTGCGCACTGATTGGTCTGACCTGGCGCGCTGGGCCTGTCACCTCCTCAGCGTTGCTGGGCGACTTGCACACCGGTTACATGGTTACACCTGTTTCGGACGCCACACGGAACAGACTTGAGCGGGCAGCAACGCGGTACGGCGTGCCTTATCGTTGACGCTCCACTCTTAGCCTCGCATCCGAATCATCTCAAACACACGCCGCAAGGCATAGGAACGGACGATCGACATGACCGTGAAGACACCTCCGATCTTCAAGTTCTGCGCTAGCGTCGGCTGCAGCCCGAACATCGGGAACACGATGATCTGCGTGAGCACGGCAAGTCCGTAGCCCACGACGATGTTGGTGACAGACTCCACGAGGGACATCCACCGCGACTGCATCAGGCGGCGTCCCCCGGCTTGGGCTTCCGAGCGACCTTCAGGTCATCAAACGTCCGGTCTTCGCCATCCAGCACAGCCTTGTTGCCGCTGTAGTCCTGCCAGCGCTGGACGATAACGTCGACGTATCTAGGATCGAGCTCCATGAGCCGGGCCGACCGCCCGGTGCGCTCGGCCGCAACCAGGGTCGTTCCTGAGCCGCCGAACAGGTCGAGGACAATGTCCCGGCTTTTCGTGGAATTGGTGATGGCGCGCTCAATCAGTTCCACCGGCTTCATGGTGGGGTGCAGGTCATTGACCCGGGGCTTGTCGACGAACCAGACGTCACCCTGGTCACGCGCGCCGCACCAGAAATGGTCGGCCCCCTGCTTCCAGCCATAGAGGATCGGCTCGTACTGGCGCTGGTAGTCCGCCCTCCCCAGTGTGAAGGTGTTCTTGGCCCAGATGATGAAGGTCGACCACTTGCCGCCTGCTTCGGTGAAGGCCTTCTGCAGGGTATGGAGCTCAGACGAGCTCATGCAGATGTAGCAGGCGCCCTTCGTCACCATCAGCAGGTTGACGCAGGTGTCGTATAGAAACTGGTAGAAGCCGTCACCAAGGGCATCGTTCAGGATGCGCCGGTCCTTGGTGAGCTTCTTGTCCTTGGCGGCATTGCCGTAGTCGACGTTGTAGGGCGGATCGGTCACGGCAAGATCTGCCAGCTGCCCGTCCATCAGCCTGTCGAGGTCAGTCGAAACCGTGGCATCGCCGCAGAGAACGCGGTGGTTCCCGAGGATCCACAGATCGCCGGGCTTCGTGACCGGGTACTCGGGCACCTCGGGTGCCTCGTCCGGATCGGTCAGCCCCTCGACCTTCTCGACGCCCAGCAGCCCTTCAAGCTGCTCGCTGTCGAAGCCGGTGAGGTCAAGGTCGAAGCCGTCGAGCTTCAGATCACCGAACTCGAGGCGGAGGAGCTCATCATCCCACTGGGCGTTCTCGTGGGACCGGTTGTCCATCAGCCGGTAGGCCCTGGCCTGGGCCGGCGACAGGCCCTCCGCCACATGAACGGGGACGGTCTTCAGGCCCAGCGCTTTGGCGGCCTCGAGACGGGTGTGGCCGACGATCAACACCATCTTCTCGTCGACGACGATGGGCTGGCGGAAGCCGAACTCGGCGATGGACGCCTTCACGGCATCGATGGCCGCGGTGTTGTTGCGGGGATTCCGCGCATAGGGGACCAGCGTCTCCACCGGCATGTCGGTGACGATCATCAGTTACCCCGCAGATGTAGTGGAATTCGAGGACCGTCAACGCGATGGACGGATACCCAGCAGCTCAAGCGTCGCCGCGTCTTCGCGCCCCCCGCAGTAGCGGACCAAGGCTTCCCGGAACGGCTTGTCGCCGCCATTCGCCAAGGCGAAGAGCGTCATCGACGAGCAGAACTTCACGTCATCGGGCGAGCCGAAGATCTCGTGCAGCGTCTTGCCCGTAACGCCCAAGACGGCCTCGACGCACTCCTTCAGCCGCGGCCCCAGGATGGCGTGGCCCAGGTAGGCACGAGCCTCAGCGAGGTTCTCGGTCCCGTAATGCTGGGCCATGGGCGACCGGCCGAGACCCCGAAGCTGCGGGAAGACGAACCACATCCAGTGGGTCTCCTTGCGCCCGGCGCGAAGCTCGCGGAGCACGGTCTCGATTACCGGCTCCTGTGCCATCACGAAGCGGTCGAGATCGAACATCTTGCCCCCGAAACACTGCTGATTATCGGCAGTCTAAGCACCTTCCGCGCGGGCCTACAAATCGCACCATCGGCTATCCGATTCAAAACAAAACGGAAAAACGAAACCCAGAAAAACACGAGAAATCCGGGCGGCGGCGGCTGCGCTACGCAGAACCCCGCAATGGGGCTCCTAGCCCCGCCCCCCTACGCAGCACTACGATTGCGCGGGAGCCCGCGAAACCCCGCGCCGGTCGTCATCAGTTCGATCAGACGCGCAGATTCATTCAGCACGCGCGGGTGCTGGTCCGTCCAGGCGGCGTACGCTTCGTCACGCAGCATTTCTACGGGGACCGCAGGACCCCAGAGCTGCTCGATGGGAAAGCGTCCCTTGCCGGTGCGTTTGAACACGCCGCCGCCGTAGCGCTTCACCACGAAGGCAGAGCCGAAGGTCTGCGCCCTGCCCCATATCTTCGCACGCACGCCATAGGAGAACTGCTTTGCGCCGAAGAAGGACAGCGGCAGATGGCGGCCTGTGCCGGAGGTCACCGTGGACATCGTGGAGCGGGTCGCCGACTTGAAGCGCGTCGCTGCATTGACGGCACCGCGCGGGATCGAAGACTGCTGGGCGAGCGACCGGCGCAGCTGGGTGAAGGACTTGCGCCCCTCCTTGTTCAGCGCCATCGAGAAGGCACGGCGGGCTTCGCCCTCGCCCATTCGCAGGCAGGCAGCCTCGAAGCGGATCCGGATATCGTCAGCCTCGAGGAAGCGAACTCGCATTACCTGCCTCCGAAATGCAAAACGCCCGGAGGGTTATCTCCGGGCGCAGTTGTGAGCTTTCAATATCGGAACTTTTAACCGTGTCGCAAGCTGTCGTCAAGTATTTTATACAATAACTTCAACATGATGACTGCCGCGTGATGCTGCGCAGCTCCGAGAAACGCTGCGCACTCCTGTCGTGTGGATAAGTCTCAGCGCAGCCTGAAGACGCGCACCAGGGCGTTGAGCGCCACACGCAAGTTGCCGATGT
>NZ_JBAXGR010000209.1:0-3243 GCF_037139295.1 Aestuariivirga sp. | reverse complement strand
AAGACATGGAATCACAAATGATTCATCCGATTCAAGAACTCTCGGGACAGACACTGAGACGCATGAAAGAGCCTCCGAGCGTGTTCACGGCAAAGGACAGTGCCGAGAGCATACCGCCCTTGCCCATGAGGCCCAGATAGGAGAGCCCGGCGAGCGCCGCCTTGAGACCGATGAAGCCGGCCGTGATGGCGACAAGCGCGCCGGCGATCCGCGGGTGGGCATCGACGACAGAAATCAGCCCCTCGACCAGGGGTTTGAGAACCCCTGCGGCACTCCCCAGGATCGGGATCAGCGCATTGCCGATGCTGGTGGCCAGGTTCTGGAGGGCAATGCGGAAGGCCTTCGTCTTCTCGACGCCGGTCTCCATCATGCGGGCGAAGTCCTTGTCGACGACACCCGAGGCCTTCGAGGTCTGGTCGCGGATCTGGATATAGTCGTCGATGCCATTGAGGAGCGGCAGCAGTCCCTTCTGGACCTGGGCGTCGTTGAAGAGTTCGCCGAGCCGCGATGTATCGCCCTTGATCGCCTTGTTGATGGCGCGCAGCGCGGCTTCGAGGGGATCCGCCCCCTTGGCGACCGCATCCTTCAGCACTTTCCGGATGTCGACGCCGTGCTTCTTGAAGTTCTTGATGGCGTCGTTCGAATTGATCTTCTGCAGGATGTTGTTGAAGTTGGTCGCAGCCTCCGAACTGTCGCCGGCGCCGCGCCTGACGATCTGCAGCGCCGCGGCAATCTCCGAGAGGCCCTGCTGCCCGGTCATGCCCTTGGAACTGGCCAGCGCGGTGATGGACGGCAGGTACTGCGCCATGTCCTTGAGCTCGAAGCCACCCGCCTTGCCGGCCGCCGCCATGATGTCGAACGAGCGGGCGAGGTCCTCGGCCTTGATCCCCAGATTCGACATCGCAGCGAAGCCCGCCTTCGACAGGTCCTCGAGGCTCGCCCCCGTCGCGGTGGCCGCCTTGCCGATCGACGGCATGGCCCTGGTCGAACGCTCGACGTCGAGACCCATGCCCACGAGGAAGTCCTGGGCGCGGATGATGTCGGTGGTGAACTGGTTGACCTGAACGGAGGTGGCCCTGGCGGCACTTCCGATCTCCTTCAGCTGCCCGGCCGAGAGATTGCCCTTGGCGCCGAGCTCGGCCAGCGCGCGCTGGAACTCGAGGGCAGAGGAGACAGGTGCGGAGAGTGCGTTCTTCAGGACATAGAGCGTTCCCACGGCATCGAGCATGCGGCCGCGGGCGGCATCGATGGCGCGGTTGTTACGCGAGATGGCGGCATCCAGCCGGTCGGCGAGCGTTATGGGTCCGCCTGTTGCATCGCGGACCGTGCGGGTGATGCCGCGCAGGCTGTTGGCGACCCCGCGCGCGGGCCCCGAAACCCGGTCGAGGAGTTCGACGATGAGCTGGGTCGTCTGGCTCGCCATCGTCTATTCCTTTCGCGCACCCGTCAGACGCCGGGCTTCGGCATGCCAGAGCAGCAACTCGGCCCAGTCCATGTCGTCGAAAGCGGTGATGGGGGTCGAGAGCACGTGCGCAGTATCAGCAACGATGCTGCGCCAGCCGGTCACGCCGGCGCCTTGGGCAAAAAACCGCCCAGCACCTCCGAAATCGCCGCGAAGTCGCCGGCATCCATCTCGTCCATCGTTGCCAGCGGCAAGTCGCAGAGGGCGGCCGCCATGGCAATCCCCTGGTCGAGCTCGGTGAAGCCCGGCTCCCGCCCCTTCTCCAGTGCGCGCAAGTCCCGTACCTTCGGGCGGCGGATGGTCACTTCAGTCACCATGCGGCCTTCGATCTGGAGGGGACAGGCAAGCGTCACACGCGCCGTGTCAGTCATGCGATTATCTCCCATGGTTCAACCCTCAGCGCTGGACGCGCAGGATGCGGCGCTCGTCATCGTTCTGCGAGATGCCGTCGAGGCGCCATTCGGAGGAGAAGAAGTCCCAGAACAGCTTCTCTTTCTCATTGAACCAGAGCTCGTAGTGCATCACCTCGTTGATGGCGTATTCATGCCCCTGCAACTCGCCGCGCTGGAAGGCGTCGGGCTCGATCTTGCCGAGGCGGCCCTCAATGATGGCCTTGGCCTCGATCGCCAGCCCGGTGCGCTTGTCGCGGATGACGCCATAGGCGGTGAACACCTTCTGACGCGACGAGCCCAGGCCGAACTGGGTGAGGAGATCGGGATCCCAGCCATTGAGCTTGAAGGTGGGCTCGAGCTTCTGGATACCGACCGCCACTTCGATCTGGACGCGCGAGCCCCCCGCATGATGCTCCTGGTACATCTCCTGCAAGGGCGGCAGCTTCAGTTCGGCAAGGCTCAGGTGCTTCGAGGCGGTGGGGTCGTGATCGCCCGCGAAAAGATTTGCCGCTTCCATGACGTAGATTGTGCTCATGGGTCATACTCCCTGTCAGATGTTGATCAGCCAGTGACGGCGTCGACCTGGGCCAGGAGGTCGTCGAGCAGCGCATCGAGCGCCGGGCGATAACGCGCCGACTGGATGCCGAGGTAGCGCAGCACCGGGGCCTCCTCGGCCGCGAAGTTGACGGTGAACCGGCCCTGCCGCAATTCCTCCGGCGAGTTCTGGTCCCGCGCGAACTTGACCTCGTAGCCGAGGATGTCGCCGTCGGCCTTGAGGTCGCGCATCGCGAAGCCCATGGTGTTGAGGACTGCCTGGATGGTCTGGCCGGTGATGTTGAAGCGGCCGAGATAGAAACGCAGGGTCCTCAGGAACATCAGGTGGATGTAATCGCGGCCGCGCGTCACGTTGTAGAAGCGCCAGAGATCGTCCTCGCCGGCATTGTCGGTGCCGACATAGACGAAGCCTCCGGAGGCAATGGCGCTCTCGACGCCGAGCTCGCCGCGGAGCAACACGCCGAGATTGTGCGAGAGCAGCCGCTGGCCTTCGGTCGCCCCGTCGGTGAGCGAGAAGTTGATCGGCCGCGAGGGTCCGACGATCCCCTGTACCGGCTGGTTGGCCCAGCTGTGGAATGGACGGCCCTGCTTCTCGTGATCGCGCCTCACACCGATGCCCACGACGGCGGGCGACAGCGGCACGACAGCGATCTCGGTCCCGTTCATCACCCGGACGGCGGGATCTACAGGAATGAGCCGGCTGGAAGACAGGGTCTCGCTCCAGTCGAGGGCTGCCTGCTCGGTTGTGGCGGGCCCGTCGACCACGGCGTGGGCGAGGAGCTTGTTGCAGATCGCGGGCAGCGCCACGCAGACGGCATTGGCATTCGAGCCCTG
>NZ_JBAXGR010000208.1:0-3297 GCF_037139295.1 Aestuariivirga sp. | reverse complement strand
ACTTGTCATGATCTCGGTGCGGTGCATGCGCAGCCGGGCGATGGCCTGGCGTGCCTGCGCCTGCTCGGCCACCGTCATCTGCTCGAAGTCCTTCTTCCGCAGAACCTCGTCGGCGGATGCCGTGAAGGTCGCGTCAACCTCAAGCTCGTCCTTCTTGTCACGCTGGCGGCTCTGCGTTTCCTGCTTGTCGAACATCGCCTCGGCAAGGCGGCGGAAGCCGGCCTTCTTGGCCTCCTCGGGCGCGTTGCGGGCAATCTGGTGGAAGAACAGCTGCATCAGCTGCTCCAGCATCTTGGGCTTCTTCCAGAACACGTGGAACGCCTGGTCGAACACCTCGCGCTGGTCGCGCCGCTTCACAAAGACGGCGTGCAGCGTCCAGTAGAAGTCATCGCGCGTCTTGAGAGAGCCCGACTGGGCAGCATCCAGCGCATCGAGCACGGCACCCGGGCCCACCGGAATGCCCGCCTCGCGCAGCACGCGGGCAAAATGCATGATGTTCTCCGCCAGCCGGCCCGACAGCGGGCGCTGGTTTTCGTTGGCAGGGCTGGAGAACGGGTTCTGCATGGCCCTTATGTATGCGACATCGTCCGGATTTCATCCTTGATCTGGTCAAGGATGCGCTTGGCCTCGGTGCCCTGCATGCGGCTGATGTCGTCCTGGTACTTGAGCAGAACGCCCAGCGTGTCGTTCACCATCTGCGGGTCGAGCGACATGGCGTCGAGCTCATGCAGTGCCGTCACCCAGTCCAGTGTCTCCGCCACGCCCGGCGACTTGTAGAGGTCGCCGCCGCGCAACGCCTGCACGAACAGAACCACTTCCCTGCCCAGCGCATCGGATGCCTTGGGGCGGCGCGCCTTGAGGATCTCAAGCTCGCGCTTGGCATCGGGGTAACCCACCCAGTGATAGAGGCAGCGCCGCTTCAGCGCGTCATGCACCTCGCGGGTGCGGTTCGACGTGATGATGACGATCGGCGGCTCCTCGGCCTTGATGGTGCCAAGCTCCGGAATGGTCACCTGGTAGTCGGAAAGCACCTCCAGCAGGAAGGCCTCGAAGGCCTCGTCCGTGCGATCCAGCTCGTCGATCAGCAGCACCGGGGCCTGACCCTTGGGTGCTTCCAGCGCTTGCAGCAGCGCCCGCTTGATCAGGAACCTCTCGGCGAAAATGTCATTGCCCAGTCGTTCGCGGTCAAGCTCGCCCGCCGCTTCGGCCAATCGGATCTCGATCATCTGCGCGGAATAGTTCCACTCATAGACGGCCGAATTGATGTCGAGGCCTTCGTAGCACTGCAGGCGGATGAGCTTGCGACCCAGCGTCTCGGCCAGGACCTTGGCGATCTCGGTCTTGCCGACACCCGCCTCCCCCTCGAGGAACAGAGGCCGGCCCATCTTGAGCGACAGGAACACCACCGTCGCAAGGTCGCGCCCCGCGATATAGCCGGTGGAGCGCAGGAGCGTCACGGTCTCGTCGATGCTGGTCGGCAGTTTGCTGGTCATTCGTCACTCCACCCTCTGGCGCCCCTCGCGAGGGGAAAACAGAAAAAGGCCCGCGACCGATGCGCGGGCCTCTCTCACGCAATCGTCAAGTTTACTTCGCCGCGTCCACGGCGCGCTTCGCCATGACCGTGATCAAATGAGCACGATATTCGGCGGAGGCGTGGAGGTCGCTCGAGATGTCCTTGGCCGAGACCTTGACACCGTTGAGCGAGGCCGAGGCGAAGCCCTTGCCCAGTGCTGCTTCGACGTCCTTGGCGCGGAACACGCCCGAGCCTGCACCCGTCACCGAGGCGCGAACGCCACCCGCCGTATCGGCCACGAACACGCCGATCATGGCATAGCGCGAGGCCGGGTTTGGGAACTTGGCGTAGCCTGCCTTCTTCGGCAGCGGGAACTCGACAGCCGTCACCACTTCCCCGTCTGCGAGCGCAGTCGAGAACATGCCGGTGAAGAAGTCCTCTGCCGCGATCTTGCGGGCATTGGTGTGAATGGTGGCGCCGAGGCCGACGCAGGCCGCGGGATAATCCGCCGCCGGATCGTTGTTGGCAATCGAACCACCGATCGTGCCCTTGTGGCGCACGTGGGGGTCGCCGATGTTGGCGGCAAGCCCGGCAAGCGCCGGGATCGCCTTCTTGACGTCGGCACTGGCGGCCACTTCGGCGTGGGTCGTACCGGCCTTGATGACCAGCGACGAACCGAGCGAAATGCCGACGTTCTTGAGAGCGCCGAGGTCGATGATGTCCGACGGCGAAGCAAGACCCTGCTTCATCGTGGGGATCAGCGTCATGCCGCCCGACATGTACTTGGCGTCGGGCTTTGCCTTGGCAGCCTTGACGGCGTCGTCAACCGAGGCGGGGCGATGGTAATTGAAGTTTTCCATGTGTCTGGTTCTCCCGCCTTATTCCGCAGCCTTCTTGAGGTGCTGCAACTGGTTCCACACGACGAGCGGCGTTGCCGGCATGGCCACGTCCTTCACACCCAGCGCATCCGTCACCGCGTTCATGATCGCGGGCGGAGAGCCGATGGCGCCGGCCTCGCCGCAGCCCTTCATGCCGAGCGGGTTGCTCGGGCACGGGGTGCAGGTGAAGCCGAGGTTGAAGGACGGAACGTCCGCCGCGCGCGGCATCTGGTAGTCCATGTAGGAACCGGTCACGAGCTGGCCCGACTCCTTGTCATAGACACAGCCCTCGATAAGCGCCTGGCCGATGCCCTGGGTGATGCCGCCATGCACCTGGCCTTCGACGATCATCGGGTTGATGACGTTGCCGAAGTCGTCGACCGCCGTGTAGTTGGCGACCGTGGTGACGCCCGTCTCGCCGTCGATCTCGATCTCGGCGATGTGAACGCCGGCCGGGAACACGAAGTTGGACGGGTCATGGAAGGCGCTCTCCTTCAGGCCCGGCTCGATTTCAGCCGAGTTGAACTTGTGCGCGACATAGGCCGACAGCGCCACTTCGCCGAAGGCCATCTTCTTGTCGGTGCCCTTCACGGTGAAGGTGCCGTTCTTGAACTCGATGTCGTCCACCGAGCTTTCCATCACGGCGGCGGCAATGCGCTTGGCCTTGGCTTCCACCTTGTCGAGGGCCTTGGAGATCGCCGTCATGCCGACAGCGCCCGAGCGCGAGCCGTAGGTGCCCATGCCGAACTGCACCTTGTCGGTGTCGCCATGGACGATCGCCACGTTGTTGATGTCGACGCCGAGGCGGTCCGACACCAGCTGCGCGAAGGTCGTCTCGTGGCCCTGGCCGTGGCTGTGGGAACCCGTGAGGATCTCCACCGTGCCGACCGGGTTGACGCGCACTTC
>NZ_JBAXGR010000207.1:0-3303 GCF_037139295.1 Aestuariivirga sp. | reverse complement strand
CGCTGATCTCACTGGCGCTGGGCACGGCCCATGCTAATACAAGCACTGCCACGGGAAGTATGCTTAGGTCGTGATTTCAACGACTTAAGTCTCCGGTAGGACCTAGGCAGCCTAGGCAATATGCTGCGCTTGGAAGCAATTTCTAGGCGTTGGCTAGGCATAGGTGGTCGAAGATCCAGCCCGCATCCATGATGGCAAGATCCTCGTGTTCAAGCGCGGTGGCCGATACCACGCCAGGATCGGCATCGGGCCGAACAAATACCTCTACCGTTCGCTGAAGACGGCCAACAAGGGGATCGCCATCAGGGAAGCGCAGCGGCTGGGCTATGAGCTGGAGTTCCGCAGCGAGCATGGCATCCCCGCAGCATCCCGACGCTTCGATGACGTCATCGAGGAGTATCTGGTCCACAGGCGCAGGGAACATCTGCAGGGCCGCACCTCTGCGAACGCCCTGCGGCAGATCGAGCGTGTGGGAAGGTTCTGGCTGGCCTTTGCTGGGGATCGGCTGCTGACTGACATCGGCAATGTGGAGCTCAGGGAGTTCGTGTCGTGGCGGCGCGACTACTACACCACGCATCCCTTCAAGCACCACAATGCCAAGCGCTATCCGCAGGACAAGACCATCCAGTGGGATGTCATGCTGGGCAAGGCCATCATCAAGTGGGCGCATGAGCGGGGCTATCGCGGCACCATGCAGCTGCCGACCTATTCGTTCACGGCCAAGCGCAAGCGGGTGAGGCCCGCGTTCGAGGTCGTGGAATACAGGCGATTGGTCAGGGGGCTCTACCGCTGGGTGCGTGACTGCACGGTCCCTGAGTTCCTGCACACGCGGCTGCTGCTGCGCGATTACGTGCTGGTGCTGGCAAACTCGGGCATGCGTGTGGGTGAGGCCAACAACCTGCGCATCCGTGACATACACCCCTTCGTGGACCAGCTGGGGCGCAGGAACTATCGGCTGGTGGTCAGGGGCAAGACGGGGGAGCGTGACGTGATCCCCCGCTGGCCTGTCAAGCGCTACATCGACCGCATCATCGCGGGCAAGTCCGATCCGCAACCAGATGATTGGCTGTTCGCAATGCGAGACGGCCACAGGATCATCACGCTGATCGACCAGTTCGACAAGGTGACCGAGGCGGCGGGGATCGAGCGCAGCTCTGCGGGTGAGAAGTATAGCCTCTACAGCCTGCGGCACTTCTATGCCGTGCAATCGCTGCGCAGGGGCATCGGCGTCTATGACATCGCACGTAACATGGGCACCAGCGTGGAGATGATCCAGCAGTATTACGGGAAGCAGGCGACGCCGCTGGCGCTGGCGACCAGCTTGGGCGGCGGGCTGGGTAGGATGTCGCGTTGAAACGACATTGATGTTGGGGGCTGCGATGATGGTCGTTTTGAAACGACGATACCAACGGCGGGCCAACTGATCTGGGGTTGAAGCCAAAGGGAAAGGGGTGCCGAATGCATCGACACCCCCTTCGTGGAATTGCCGTGGATTACGCTTCGTTGTTAGAGCGTCTGCAGGCCGCGCTTGACGCGGACCTTGTTGGCGAAGTTGATGAGGATGTTTGTGATGCGCCGTGCACTGCCGTTCTGGCCCGCGACCACCTGAACCAAAGCCGCATCGGTGATGTCATGCACGCCATAATCGGCCATCACACGCCGCGCGAAGGGCAGCCAGCGCTCAGGCGATGCGGCGCGGAAGTCCACCATGATCGACCTGTCTTTGACGCGGTCATCAATCTTATGGACGCGGTTTGTCGCGAAAATGAACACTGCAGTGCGGAAGGCCATGATGGACTTCAATCCGTCCATGGCACGGGGGGTGAGCTCATCAAGCTCGTCCAGCACGATATACTGGTAGTGGCCAAACGGTATCGTCTCGGCGGTGCAAGCCAGGCTTTCGATAAGCGGGGCGTCATTCTTGGGAGCATAGATGCGTTCATACCTATGCCAGCCCGTTGGCCCGCCGAGGGTCGTCTCGATCAGGTCTGGCAACATCGCCGCCAATGTGGACTTGCCCGTGCCAGGAGGGCCATAGAGCAGGATCGCGCTCACATCGGCGTTGGGGAATGCCGTGTAGCCGTTGATGATGTCGGTGATCTTGCGCTCATTGAGTTCATCGCAGAAGACGATGTCGGCGAGCGACTTTGGTGTGTAGTCGAAGGCAGCCTTGGCCATGTTGCTCTCTCAGTTGGAGTTTTGCTGGAAAGTTGCGGGAGGGGAGGCCACATAGAGGCCTCCCCAAGCGTTCTGATCTGTTAAGCTGCCTGTGCGGATGCGGCCTCAGCAGCAAGCGCTTCGAGCAGCGCCTCCTCGTCGACGGCCTTCGCGCTCTGCGCCTTGGCCGAACCATCAGACTTGAGGCTGTCCTTGTTGGCCGAGTAGTAGGCCACCAGTGCAGCGTTCAGCGCAGATGCGGACGAGATGACCGCATTGACCGTGAACTTCGCGGAAGCGTCCTGAGTGGCGATCAGGATGCGCATGTTGCCCACGGCGGCGTGATCGAGCTGATCCGAGACCGCAGCGGCGTCGAACACGCCGATGTTCTTCGCCTTGATCGCCTCCTTCACCTGCTCGGCCTTGTCGGCGGGCGACATGGCGTTGCCAGGCTTGCCGAGGCGCAGCTCTTCAACGCCGCCAGCTTCGTAGATGAAGACGGCCAGCTTCGCGGCGGGCACCTTCTTGTCGAGCGCAGCACGCAGCGCACGCGAGTAAGCGCTGATGCGGCGGCGGTCGCCGTCGAACACGCAGCGCACGATCTTGGTCATCGTGTGGGTGCTCTCGCGCACCTCGATGTTGCGCTGCTTGAGCAGAAGCGCCAGCGCACCGCGCAGCGCAGATGCCTCGACCGACTTGCCCGTCATGTCCGCGTAGAGGTTGTAGCAGCCCTGCAGAACGCCGTAGAGCATGTCGTTGCTGTCCTTGAACACCGTGTTCTGCCAATGGGCACGGCGGTCAGACAGGGCAACGATGCGCTCATACGCACCAGCCTCGCGCTGGCGCTGAGCCTCGATGCCCTCGGCTTCGGTCGCAGCAACCTGCACCTTGGCCATGGGAATGATCGGAGCCGCCACAGCCGCTTCGTTCACCGCCTCAACAAAATCTTCCATGTCTGCCTCTCGAATTGCGCGGCACATGAGCGTGCCACGTGGGCAGACAGGTAGAGCGGCACCAAGCCGGATATTATCGATTGTAAACGGGCCGCCTTAGCCGTGATATGTCCCCCATGGGACAGCACACCGGAGGCCTCGTGGACAAAGACAAGGCACTGAAAAATCTTAAGAAACGCTCGACTAAGATCGA
>NZ_JBAXGR010000206.1:0-3332 GCF_037139295.1 Aestuariivirga sp. | reverse complement strand
CAACCCGACACGAGCGTAAACCGGCGGTAGGACGGCAGCTTCCCAAGCTGCATGTCGTGGGTTCGGTCCCCATCGTACCGCCATGGACCACACTCTGGCGCAACATATGCACTTGCATGTCCTTGGCGCCTTTGGGGACCCACATGACCTCTAGCGACAGGTCAGTGCTCCACGCCCGACCAGGCCTTCACATGCAAGTTCTGCCTCTCCGGCAAAGCCGCGGAACCGAGACTCCGAGGCACCAGTCGCCCCTATCTGCTCCAGCACCACGAACCCAAGTGCGACTGGCTGACGCCGTCCTCCACCAGCGCAGAGCCCGTTGTCATGCAGGCCAGTGACTGGGAGATCTGCGGGTCCAGTGACGTCCCCCAGGTGCCCACGACCAGCTGGCTGGGGCCGTCGTAAGCAATCGCGAGCGCTTCGAAGGCGTGGATGTGGCCCGAGACGACTTGCAGGGCCTGCATGCTTGCGGTTTCGATCTTCTGCCTCGCCAAGCGACGCATAGATATAACTACCTAAGCAATACTTCAGGAAGACGCGCTGATGAGCCTGTACTATTTCTATTCAAGAGTCATATATGTCTCAAGTAGCAGTGAATTGCGCAAACAGCTGTTTCGACAAGTCGGGCATACGGTAGATGCTGATCAAAATGCGCAGTCACACCGAATAGAAAGCAATTCGCTTGGACATGCGGGGATCGAAAATGCCTATCATTCGTGTCGAGAAATTTCTTGTTACTTATTCGCTCTCGCTTTTGGTTTCGCTGCTTGCACTATTGCTGCTGCCCCACCCGGCAACTGCGGCATCGAAGGCAGCTAAGCCGAATATTCTGATAATCTTCACAGACGACGTCGGGATCGACCAGCTCGATACCTTTGGCTATGGCGGGCTGGCTGCAACCTTGACTGGTCAAGCCCAGACTACTGCCGGAAATGCAGCTGCTACTCCAAACATTGATGCAATAGCCGATGCGGGGATAAGATTTAGAAATACATGGGCGATGCCAACCTGCACAGTCGCTCGATCGGTGCTGTATACGGGCCGCTATCCCTTTCGAACAAGTGTCCTCGCAGCTATTGGCCCAGAAGATCTTGCGAACTCGATGACCTCTCCGTTCGAAATGACGTTGCCAAAGATTCTCAAGAAAGCCGGATACACCAGCGGAATCTTCGGCAAGTACCATGTTGGTCTTCAGAAGAATAATCCGTACAAGTATAAAATGATGCGATCCCTTGGTTGGGATTACTTCGCTGGATGGTACGACGAGACAGGCGATCCGACTACAATTGATAAAAGTGCTGGCGGTGTAGGGGCAGACGGACAATATCCCCTCGGGTATGTGCCAGGTTCAAATAATGGCGGATCGGACAGTGGTGCTTGCTACACCAAAGGCACCATAAGAAACTGCAAGATTCTCAGCGCACCATATGGCGATAAGAATCCGCCAGGGAGACAGTGCCTAATCAGTGGTGGGATCTTTGTTCCCGGACAAGGATCCTGCACGGGACCTATTCCTCCGCTCAACTTCGACACCATCAATGCTCACTATGTATCCCCTTGGGGTATTGACAATGGAAGGGTAGTCACTCGGTTTCCATTGACAGCCCCAGACTCCCGTCAGTTTCGGAATGTTCAGGCTACTGATGCGGCAATAAAATGGATCAGGCGGCAGCAATCGTCGTCCAAGCCCTGGATGGCGACATTGGCCTACCCAGTTGTGCATACGCCTTTGCAGCCGCCACCGATCGATATGCTACCTCCCACCTCTCTTGACGCCAATGGTCTAGATGTAACTCAAAACTCGCTAGCCTACTACATCCTAGCCAATCAGATGATACAGGCAATGGATGTGGACATTGGTCGGCTGCTGGTTGAGACAGGCTTGGCGAAAAGAAAAACAGATGGCAGCATTGCTTATCAACCTGAAGCTACGAATACTCTAGTCGTGTATGTCAATGACAATGGCTCGTTTGGCAGCAATACGAGACTTCCATTTGACCCCCAGAGAGCCAAGGGCACTGTCTATCAGACGGGCGTTTGGGCGCCATTGATCGTTGCCGGACCAATGGTCAATCAGCCGAATAGATCAGTCGACGCAATGATAAACATTGCCGATGTCTATCAGTTGGCAGGAGAAGTCGCTGGGGTTGATGTCCACAAGGCGGCTTCACCGCGTACAGTAGATGCCCAATCCATGTTGCCCTATCTAAAGCAACCCAACCAGTTGAGTATTCGAAAAACGAATTTTACTCAAATCGGTCTAAATCGTATGATAAACGACACCATACAGGCGCCTTGTCAGTTTGCAAACTCGTGCTCCCATGTGCTTTTGAGCAAAGAAGTCTGCGAAGACAACCTAGGTGTTTGGTTTGGTGTTGACGCCGAGGGAACATACCCATCTAGCCCCACACAAAGCGTGCCAAATCCACCTGAGATACCGCAGGGTGGTTTTCAGTATTGTTGCCAGGTCCAGAATTGGCTCGTGAGTGAGGGCCAGCCGGCTGCGTCGGTCATCCCCCAGAATGCTTGGGCAATACGCAATGATGAAGGGTACAAACTGATCCGCAACAGCTGGAAAGACTACCAACCCACCAATCCGGATGCCACACAAGATGGTTGCGTCGACGTAACAACAGAAGAACTATATCAAGTTAATGAAGCAATACCAGTTCCTATGTTGGATAGGAACGGAACCCAGCTTGACCATTCAGTCGCGGGTTCCACAAACAATCAGATATACTCTTCATTAAAGACGGAGCTTGATGACTTGCTCTCCTCTCACGAGGACTGTCCCGGAGATGGTAATGGTGATGGATTTGTGAACAGGAAAGATATCGAGGATTATAAGCGCATGGTCAAAGTCTCGAAGGGAAAATCGAGTTGGTACGATTTGGATAGGAATGGCTTGACCGATGAAGTGGACCTGCAGACGATCAGATCAAATCTTGGGAAAGCATGTGTTCAATAGTCGTTGCCCATTGCCAGATACGTCACGAAGATGTTCGTCGTCAGACAATTTGAGACTTTCGGGCGTGTGATCAACGAATGAATATGCCGGGTCCGCCTTGCGGTCATCGTTCTTGATCGTCTGTTCGCCTCAGATGAGACCCCACGAATTGGGCCTAGCCTTGGCACACCACTCGCATGGCTTTCGACCAAGAGGCAACAGCACCTCCCCCCGCGGACGGAACTCTAGCCAGACAGAGGATAAATTGGGAATTTATACCTAAGTACGCGTATCGTGTAAATAATTACAGCGATATTTCAATGAGATAGTGGTTCGCATCTTTATTCCGCATGGTGCGCAAACATCCCTGGCCATTGAGCATCGC
>NZ_JBAXGR010000205.1:0-3339 GCF_037139295.1 Aestuariivirga sp. | reverse complement strand
CTATCCGTCGGTCCTGACATAGCCCGAGTCGGTGGGGGCATGACGCTCACGGCACTATGCACCCTTACCGGCGACGGATACTGTGGCGATGATCCGCAGGACCGCGTGTGTGGTGTCTGAGCGCTGGCGGCCTGACTAAGTGTGTGAGGAGACGGCAGTGGCATACGCAATCTCCCACTTCTGGCCAGGCGGCACTGAGGAGCAATACGAACGCGAGATCAGGCTTGTGCACCCGGCTGATGGCAGTTTGCCTGCTGGCCAGCTGTTCCATGCAGCGGGCGTTGCTGACGGCGGCATCTATATTTTTGCGATCCAGGAATCCAAGCAGAGCTGGGAAGACTTCCGGGACAACGTCCTCATGCCCATTGCCTCGCAGGTGGTTGATGGATTCCCGGCGCCTCCCGTTGAGCGCGACGCCGAGTTGTTCCACGTGTGGCCCAGCCACATCCTGGGCGGCTGACAACTGCCCGGGCGGCTGACAACTTCCTAGCGTGTCAGCCTGCGCTCGCCTCGTGCGAGACCTTGCAGCCCAGCGAGTTTCTCGGCTTTCCCCGCTAGTCGTCGAGCGGGAGCAGGAACAGTTCCTCGGGGTAGCACCATGCCCAACTCTCTCCCGGTTCAACCGAGCGAAGGAGCGGATGACCGCCAGCCTTCCAGTGCGCCGTTGAATGTTGGCGCGGTGAGTTGTCGCAGCAGCGGATGCGCCCGCACGTAAGGCATTCCCGCAGATGGACCCACTCTGAACCTTCACGTAGGCAGTCTTCACAACCCGCGATGGTCGACGTCGCAATGGGGACGATTGCCTCGACGTGCCCGCACTGCTGGTCTAAAGGAGCTCCGCTATTCGGGTCGACCACTTGCCAACGGATCAGTTCATTCATGCGAATCTCCGAGTCGAGGTCGAGAGCTCTGGCTGCTTGGGGTTGGCCCTGATCTACCAACTCGCATCGGTATCCCTTGCTCTACGGCTCGGCTGTCTAGATCCGAGCCCAACGCAACTAGGCCGCGCCCGGGCCGCTGACTCAGCCTTGGGCGCGGCGCCGGATGGCAACCAAGCCGATGGCAATCGTTGCGGCGACCGAAGCGGCACCCCATAGGACCCAACTGAACGATGTCCCGAAAGTGTCGGAGCCGACGGGGTCTAAGACTCCTGGGACCGTGCTCAATGCGTTGAGGACCATGGCTAGCGCACCGATAATGATCGCGGGCCGTCCCAGTGACAACGACAGGTGTTCGATGTGGGAAATAACCGCTACTGCGATGACCAAACTTCCGAGGGAAAACAGGATCCAAGACAGACGAATGGCTGGCCCGCCACCTCCGATGAGGATCAGAGAAGAGATCCCCGCGAGCAGAAATCCAAGTGCGCCGGTTACTAGGCTTAGGAATGAGGCATGGACGGTGGTGGCGTAGTCCTCGACCGCGTAACTTCCGGTATTGCCTGAGGCTAGATGTGCTGTAAGCCGTGCCTCTTTGCGCATCGCGGCCAGTGCCAGGCTTGCTGCAGCGAAGATCGAGGACGCGGCCCACATGCCGTTGTACCAGTTGACCCAGCCCGTGTTGTTGACCCACGTCGAATCAATGGCGAACGGTACATCAGCAACGCCCATTGCAACCGCAGCGACGATTCCGCAGATTACTGAGGCCCGGCCAAGCCGGTTGGACAGGTGCTCGATGTGCGCGATGATCGCGATCGCCACGAGAACCCAGCCCCCGGCATGCAGGGCCCAGCCTAATGAAGATCCCTCACCAGGGGAGATGAGCGTGCCGACCGCTACGCCCAACATGCCCACGGTGCCACACGCCAAAGCAAAGAAGGAAGCGTGAATAGTTGTTCGCTCGATGTCACTTACGGCAGCTTGGGTAGACACGTCAGGCTCATCTCTCATAGTCGCCGACAAAGTCCCGACGTTGATCTTCACCATATGGCGCGTGCGTCTACCAGCTTGCCGCGCCGCGCCGCTCTACCTCGCCCGACAGCGGCCGCGACGCTTGGTAGTACCTACTTCGGCGCCTGCGGCGAGTAGCCCCAAGGCACCGTGATGGAGAAGTCTCCGAAGAACGCCTCGTGGGCCTTGTCACCGAAACAGTCGATAGCTTCGCGGAACGGCGCTTCACCTCCGAGTATGAGTTCGGCGGCGCGTGCGATCTCAGTGATGGTTTCCGGGTACCACTGGTAGCGAGCTCCGTGCGCGCTGAACACACGATCGACGTTAGGCACGACTTCGGCGGCGAGTCGCGCAACTGATGTGCTGAATGCATCGATGTCAGAGTCGTCGAAGTGGACGTAGATGGGACCAGAGTCAACGGTGTCACCGGTAAACAGCAGGCGGCGGTCGTTGTCAATGAGACAAATGCAATCGCGGGTGTGGCCAGGTGTATGCATGACGGTCAGGGTGCGATCGCCGAGGTTGAGTGTGTCGCCGTCGCGAAGGAGTTGCGTGGGCACGGTGGGTAGGGTGCGCCAACCTCGGCGGGCCAGATCCTCCGGCAGCGGGCGCATCTGCATCTCTGTGCCCAGTACCTGAAACCAGTCAGCGTCGATGGCCCGAAACTCCAGATATTTCTCTAATAGTTCTGTGGCGAAATCGATATACCGCGGGAACCATTCAGGCGGTGGGCCCTGCTCGAGGGCCGCGGCGCCGGCCTCGTGGATCGCGATGTCCTCGAACAAATGGTTTCCGCCGGCGTGGTCGAAGTGATAGTGGCTGTTAACCACAAGGATCGGGAGATCGGTGATTGTTTCGGCCGCGACCCGGATGTTCTCGATGCCCATCCCGGTGTCGAAGAGGACCGCCCGCTCGGAGCCGAGGATGAGGTAACTGTTGACGTGCATGGGTTCGCCGATCAGGTACGTCTGCTCCTGAAGGCGTTGCACGGCGAACCAATCGCTTTGGCTCACTGGGCGACCTTCGCGGCTGCCCGTTGGTCAGGCATGCTGCACAGCAGCCAATAGACCAAAGCACCCATGAGGAAGCCCCCTATTGCGCTGATATCGCCGCCGTTTAGCCAGTTTGCTGAGATCGTGCCACGGAAATATGGCGTGTTTGACGTGAGAGCCGAGAAGGCCATGCCGATGACGAGTGCCGCGACTCCTCTCCATCGATACCCGGCCGTGAACCAGTACCGGCCCCCAACCTGGAAGAGTTCGTGACCCTTGTACCAACCACGGGTACGCGCAAGTTCGACGACGAACACACCGAAGAACGGCGCGTACCAGTAGATCGACCAGAGCAGGAAGTTTTCGAGGACGGTCAAAAAGTTGGTCGCGATGAGGACGCCGAGGGGCCGCTGCCGATGGACCTGGGCGGCACAGCGTCGACGCAGCAGATTGAGACT
>NZ_JBAXGR010000204.1:0-3352 GCF_037139295.1 Aestuariivirga sp. | reverse complement strand
CCCGATATCATCGCGATCGTCATCACGGGTTTCGGCACGGTGCGCGAAGCGGTCGAGGTCACGCGGCAAGGCGCGGAAGGATTCATTACCAAGCCGTTTCAGTTCGAAGAACTTCGGCACGAGCTAAACACCGCGATCGAGCGCCGCCGGCTACGCGCCGAGAACGCCTACCTGCGCGCGCAACTGCGCGACCGCTACAGCATCGACGGCATGATCGGACGCACGCCGGTGATGATGAAGCTGTTCGAGTTGCTCGACACGGTGGCCGTCACCACCAGCACGGTCCTGATCAGCGGCGAAACCGGTACGGGCAAAGAGCTCGCAGCCCGCGGACTGCACGATGCGAGCCCTCGACGGGCGCAGAAATTTGTGGCGATCAACTGCAGTGCCATCCCGGAGACATTGCTGGAAGCCGAGTTGTTTGGCCATGTCCGTGGGGCGTTTACAGGCGCCATCGCGCATCGACAGGGCCGTCTCGAACAGGCACATCGTGGCACCTTGTTTCTTGATGAGGTTGGCACGATGAGTCCGGCGCTGCAGGCCAAACTACTGCGCGTGCTCCAGTCGCGAGAGTTTGAGCGCGTCGGTGATTCACAGACTGTTCGAGTGGATGTGCGTGTGGTCGCGGCGACCAATTCAGATCTCAAGAAAATGGTCGAGTCGGGCGCCTTCCGCGAAGACTTGTTCTATCGGCTCAACGTCATTCCGATTCGACTGCCGTCGCTCCGTGAACGGCGGGCAGACATCCCACTGTTGGCGCAGTACTTCCTGGACAAGCTGGCAAAGGACGCCTCACCACCCCGCGGACGCGTGACGCTCTCGCAGGAATCGCAACAAGCGCTGATGGCGTTTGACTGGCCTGGCAACGTGCGACATCTCGAGAACGCGATCGAGCGCGCGTTCTCGTTGTCGCCGGGGCGATCACAGATTGAAGTGAGTGATCTGCCGGAGGAAGTGGGTCGAGCTCAGGCGCCACGGCCGGCCGACACCATGGAACTATCCGATGCCGGCACGGATCTGGACGATGAAGTGTCGCGGTACGAACACAGCAGAATTCGACAGGCGCTGGATAGAACGAATGGCAACAAGCGGAAGGCCGCGGAGCTCCTCGGCCTCAAACGTACGACATTGATCGAGAAGTTGAAGCGCCTTGAACGACGCTAGGAAGCAGAACTGACATGGCCCGAGCTGGAATGTACTGGGTAATTGTGGTCGGCACCGTACCGACGTCGTTTCGTGCGCGGGACCAGGAGACGTTGATGCCGACGCTGCGTCAGTTGCAGCGCAAGCAACCAGAAGCCGTGATCCGGTGGTTCGACGGCACGCGTTTCTTTGAAACGCAGGAGCAGGCGGACTCGCGCGGACAGGAACGCGACGGCTTCCGGCGTGAGCGCAAGAAGGACTGGCGTCCAGGCGGAGATCACAAGGATCCACGGGCGAAGTACGACGTGTCGCGTGATGTGCGTCGTGCGCGTTTCAAGGAACGCCTCACGATGAACAGCCGGGCCGACCAAGCTGGGAAACCTGATGCCGCACCCGGATCGGATGCACCGCGGCCGGAGCGCCCGCCGTTTCGTGAACGCAAGCCGTCCGCAGAGCGCAAGCCGTTCGGCGAACGCAAGTCGTACGCCGAGCAAAAACCATTTGGCGAACGCAAACCCTTCGCCGAAAAGCGCTCGTTCAACACAGGCGAGAAGAAGTCCTTCGGCGACAAGAAGCCATCTGCCGACCGCAAGCCATTCGAAGCTCGCAAACCATGGAGTGGGCCGAGGAAGTTCGGTACCGAGAGTCCGCGCCGCGAAGGCGCGCCGGCGGCGGAACGCAAACCATGGGGGGAGAAGAAGCCCTTCGGCGATCGCAAGCCGTTTGGTGAAAAGAAGCCGTTTGGTGAGCGCAAGCCCTACGGCGAGCGGAAACCGTGGAGCAGCAGCAACAGCGCACCAAAGCCCTTCAACGCCGATCGTCCGCGTCGCGAAGGCCCGGCGTCTGGCGACCGAAAACCTTGGGCAGGCAAGAAGTCGTTCGGCGAGGGGAAGCCGTTCGGAGATAAGAAGCCATTCGGAGAGCGAAAGACCTTCGGTGAGGGTCGCCCGACTGGTGAGCGCAAACCGTTCGAGGAACGAAAGCCATTCGCCGAAAAGAAGCCGTTCGGAGAGGCCAAGCCGTTTGGCGCGCGCAAACCATTTGGTGCAGCGAAGCCATTCGGCGCACGCAAGCCGTTCGGTGCCGGCAAGCCGTTTGGCGCACGTAAGCCCTTCGGGAGCGCCAAGCCGTTTGGCGATCGGCCAAAGGGTCCGCGGAGACCAAAGGAATGACCGCGCATGTGGTGCTCTTTGAACCGAAGAGCAGCACGACCGCCGCTGATCGAGACACGTTTATCGACGTCATGCGGACGACCTTCGAACAGATTGAGACCGTTCGGAGGTCGTTCGTTGGACTTAGGCAGAAGCTAGGCGTCTCATATGAAGATAAAATAGGTGATAAGGCCTATTCATATGCTGCGGTGGTTGAATTTGATAATTTGGAAGGCCTGAGGACATACCTCGACCATCCACTCCACGCCAAGTTAGGTCATTTGTTCTGGCATTACTGCGACAGGACCATGATCCTGGATGTTGACTGTTTTTGGGTTAACGACAAAAAAATCGTCAATTATTGATTTCAGCTGATTTATCGACTCTGCCGAGTTAATTGAAACGCGCAATTGAGAGCCGCCGTTGAGCCCTTTCGTGTACCAGGAGTTCAAGGCTCGGAGCTTGTTGATGACCCATTTTTCGCGGCCTCTAGCCGGGGCTGAATGGGAATCGTGGCCCGGCGCCAGGTGGCGGAATCCTTCGGCCTCGTTCACACGCTCGTTCAACAGGAGTTCGAGGTAGTCGAGCAAGAACTGGCCGCGTTCTGCCAACGTGATCGGTTTGGGCTCGCGGCCGGCCGCCAGATCGGCAGCCTGACGGAAGATCCATGGATTTCGCAGTGCTCCGCGTCCGACGAGCACACCGCCAACAGCCCGTCCCTCGAGCCGTGAAATCACGTCGCCCGGTTCAACACAGTCTCCGGAGCCAAACACCGGAATCTTGATTCCCCGCGCCACGCGCGCAATCAGATCCCAGTCTGATTCGCCCGAGTACGACTGAGCGGCTGTTCGCCCGTGCACAGCAATTGCCGCCGCACCAGCGTCTTCAACCATTTTGGCGAGTTCCGGCGCGTTGATCTCATGCTCGTTCCACCCGGCGCGCATCTTGACCGTCACAGGAATCTTCACGGCCTTCGCCATCGCACGCACCACGCTGGCGGCATGCTCGGGCTCGCGCATCAAACTGCAGCCGGCATTGTGCCTGGCAATCTTGTGCAC
>NZ_JBAXGR010000203.1:0-3382 GCF_037139295.1 Aestuariivirga sp. | reverse complement strand
CAGCATCAATCGAAAGAAGCCCCGTATTCCGGGGCTTTTCTGCATTTTGGATCATCCACTCCCCCGGTGAATGAGGGTGGAACCCTGGGATGGAAACCCCGGCTCAGGGTTCCAGTTTCCACCCTTCAGGGTTCCACTCAGGTTTCCACATCCAGGGTTCCACCCAACGAGGTTTCCATGATCCCCGAGAGCTACGGCACGCTTGCGTCGCAAGATCCCTTGTTGACAGCGCCTCTCACAAGATCCGGCATGAACCAGAAGCGCCTTCATCGCGCAGCTTGGCATTGAACACTCCTCGCAGTGACCATTTTCGGTACAAATACGGATTGCATTGCCTCGCCCGGATGTCGGACCACAACACTCTCCACTGCCGCCACGGCGAGCGATGGCCAATCAGAGACAAGCGGGTGCCCAATGCCAATTCTGCCCAACCAGAACCGCCGCCATTTCGTGACATCGCTGATGGGCGGATCGCTCGCGGCGATGGCCGCGGGGGGCGTTTCAGCAACAGAAGGCCGGGCCGACAGCCAAACGGCGCAGGGCGTCGCGCCGGACGACCCGGTCATGCACTACTGGAACAGGCCGCTCTCCGAACTCGTCGACATCGGACCCTACACCGCTCCGGCCGAGGAAATGGAGCGCCATCGCGTCTATGCAAATCTCGTGCTGGCGCTGCTTCATGGCTACTTCAACGGCAACAAGGACGGCGATACCGGGGACTATCCCTGGCGGTCATCGCAGCGCATCGCCGGAAGTGGGACGCAGTCCCTCTACGCTGGTGGCAGATATCTCGGACATAACATCTGTTGCGTTGCGGTTGACGGCGATGGTGACATCATCGATTTCGACTTCAATCACAACTCGATCTTCAACAGTTCCGTCGAGCACGCCGAGGCGCGCTTGATCAAGCGCATCTTCAGCCTCTCCGATATTCACCAGGACTGGGACAGCGCGGTTGGCGCAGATGATCGCTGGAACCTCAGTTCATCGGCTGAAAAGGCTCCAATGAAGGGCCAGATGGACGACGACTACGGCCGGTCGCTGTCAAACGTAACGATCTACACCTCGCTTGAATCCTGTGCGCAGTGCTCTGGCATCATGACGCTCGCCAACATCAAGCAGGTGGTTTTCCTGCAGCCCGATCCTTCGCAGTACATGATCGGAAAGATCATGTACCGTCTGTCGCGTCCGGTGGGCCAGGAGGGAGGCCCCGGCGCGCCGCGCCCGATTTCGGCGACCGAAGTGGGCATTGAAACCACTGCCCGGTTGGATCATGACTACAAGACGTTCCAGGCAGCCGTGGGCACCGGACTTGGCAAGACGCCCTTCTACAAGCCACCTGGATCCGACAATGACCCGGCCCAATGGAGCGGGGGCAAGTCGATCACCGGTTTCCTGTGCAGCGATCTGGCCTTTGCAGACTTTCGGTCGGGCCGAGAGGCGCTCGATGCGATGACGCTTGCCCATGCGGACTTCCGGCCCGAAGGACAGCAGATGCTGACCAACATGGAGGTGCTGAGCCAGGCTCGGCACTTCCTCAACTATGCTCTGACCGAGGGGCGGCGTGGCACGCCGCACCGCTGAACCATCAAACGAGGGCGCACAGCCATGAAAATCATGCCCATCCTCTTCCTGCTCATCGCCGCCATGGCCGCACCTGTCGCCGCGCAGGCCGACAGCCGATGGAACAATGCGCCCTATGTATCCGCGCCTCCTGTGGTCACCGAGACGCCTGATGAACTCAAGTCCCGGGTCGTCGAGATATCAACGTTCCCGACAGACCTCGATCCGCGAATCTGGGACGGTGACAAGTTGCGTGAAGATGTTCGCCAGCGCACGCTGGAGGTGATCGAGTACATGTTCGCCGAACTGAAGCTGAAGAATGTCACAATCCAGTCAGTCGAGGTGCGCGGCAGCAACGTTTCCTATGAGTATGATGACGCCGCCGACTTCGGCGTGCGGGTATTCCTAGACACCTCAGCCTACAAGGGCAGCATTGAGGATCTGGCTGCGCGGATCAAGAGCTACAACGCTTTCATAGAGGTGAAGCATGAGGGCAAGGTGCTGTTGCACGGCGTGCCGCTGGAGGTGAACTTCTACGTGATCCGTAGCGCACGGTTGAACCCGGTGAAGGGCGTTGGCCATTATTCGATCACGGAAGACAAGTGGATGGAACGGCCGGCCGTACAAGAGAGCAAGTTTGACCGTAACCAGATGCTGGCGGACATGACTGGAGTCACGACCACCTACAACGGTCTCGTGACGGCCTATTTCGCCGATAAGCAGGGCTTCGAATGCAGCCGCTGGAAAGATTTCTCAAAGAGCCTTGGTGACTACCGCAACGCCGGAATTGACAAATCCGGCACGCGCTCGACCGAGAACCTCGTCTACCGGCTGTTGCGACGGCTGAAGGTAAATGTGGTGGAGCAGTCTTCCGCCCTCGCACTCGAATGCCAGAACATCCACTGGTCGCTGGACTGACGAACACGCAGCATGTCCGCTTGATCCCATCAGGATGCAGCACTGGGTTTGAAGGATGAACTTCGCTCGGAGGCACGAACGCAGGGCAATGCTTGGTGGTTGCCAGCAAGAAGACGCTTGTCGGTTCTCGCGGCATACCGGGTGTCCGATTGCTGCGCCGTGGCAAGCAGATCAAAACACATTGGAGTCCCAGCGACCAGGCCTTCGTGCAATGGCTCAGCATCCTAGGTTTCTGAAACACGTGTCTGTCCCAAGGTTCGGCATGCTTGGGCTGAGGTTGAGGCCAGGAAAATCCTCCTATCTTCGCGCTCGGCAAGGCCGATAGCAAGACCCGGTATGGCCGCTCCCGCCATGATGTGCAGGAACGACGAGGTCGCCCAGTTTCAGGAATCTCATGAGACGTCCCGAACTGGGTGAGATCCTCAGGGCGAAGGCGGATACGAACTGATGAGACAGCGGACTTTCGCCTGACTCCCCGATGCATGCCTGGCGCGCTCTGCGCATTGCCTGACCGTCGAAATTGTGGATGGCAGTCTTGTCAGGACTTGCGGCGTCATGGGCAGACCCCATTGCACGGCCAATCCTCAGTCAATTGACATGCCTCAATGCAAGTTGAGTTCATGCGCCCAGACTATTCTCTGACTTCTCGGGATAGCGAGTCCTCATGCGTTCAACGCCCTCGCAAAATCGTCAACTGATGAAAGAGCATGATATGACAGAGTTTAGATCGCGCCTGCGCATTGCCGCGACTTCATTGCTGCTGGTTGCGGCTGTAAACGCCGCATCTGCCGGCACCGCGGATTGCAACCGCATCGTGGTGACGGGGCATCCTCGTTGAATGGGGATATCGGCGCCGAAGGTGCGGCGGATGGCCTTGCTCAACGCCTTGGAGCCATCCACC
>NZ_JBAXGR010000202.1:0-3444 GCF_037139295.1 Aestuariivirga sp. | reverse complement strand
CCCGTGCTGCACTTTTACTCCGGAAAACTGCTGCAGATTCACTCCGGCGTTGACACTTTGCAGCACCTCGACTTGTCGCAGCTTCGTGACGATCTGCTCGGCTCCCAACCTCTTCTTCGGCATAGGCTTTCTCCCTTCCAGGCTATCTTCTCTCAGTTCGCCTGGTTCAGAAAATGCCGGTCAGGTCAACTCGCCAGGGCCACAACACAAGATGTGTGCATCAGACAGCCGTTTTTGGAGGGGGTTCGGCGTAGAACTCACCCAGAGTGTTGAACTTCCATTTGCCGTCTCAGCTTTTGAGCCGGTGTAACGCCCTCGGGCGCTCCAAATAATCTAGTTTTTGATTGAAGAGAACATTTTCATCTCTTCAATAAAATTCAGGTAAGGGCTGGCTGTAATTGCAAGTTCCCCGATGAACGGATGGGAAAGGTGCACCAGCGCCAATAGATTGAGCATGATGAATCCCGACAGAGCGCTTGACATCAGAACCTGAACAAAAGAACTCTGCGCTGCAACGAATATTGGACCAAGGAAAATCAATGTGACGCCCGAAACAAGGACGACCCATACGACTTGAGTTACGGTGCGTGTTGAAGTGGAGGTTCTCAGTCCTCGTAACTTCACCACATCGCCGAGAAAATTCAATTGCGCTGCATTCATGATGTTCGGTTCGTTACCTTTCAAGAACGAATCGAACATTTCAGTAAGGCGGATCGTCGTCTTCTCACTCATCTGGCCATTTGCGAGCAGTTTCCACTCATCTTCGGCTACGGATTTTGCATAGCTAACCACGGTCGCCCTCATGATCGCGGTACCCTTTCCGCCTAGGGTCTCGTCACGCTCTGTCGCGCTGTAATATAGCGACTTGAGTGCTGACACCTCGAAACTGGAGGTCTCACGAACGCCCATATAGAGAGTGTACGATCCAACAAGAGAAAGACCGAGAGCGACAGCGAATACTTCACCAAAGAGTCCGTATTTTATACCAATGATCTCATTGTTTCCGACCAACTCTTGGTAGGTGTAGAGTTCGCGGACGATTATATTCTTAATCAAGCTGATGATGACAGCAAAGCAGAGGACGGCAGGGATTGCGATGGACAAGGGAACCCGTGCAATGGATGTCAATACTGTTTCAATCATCATGTCTCATTTCAAGTAGCTAGGGTTAGGACCCATTGATTAACCCGACATCCACCTGATCGCCAGCTTACCATGATGGATGCCGTAGCCGAACGTAACGTCTTTCACGCCACCTTCTTGCACCGTGCCAACATCGCCCGTGCCAAGCTGCAGGGTGCTGACCGGTGGCGCAGGAGAGATTATAATCTCTGTTGCCACGCCATTGCTCGCCAGAACAAGGGCAGAGGCGGACGCGCCGCACGACAGAATAGGGCTGCGCTTGAGTAGTTTCATCGTTCCCCTACAGTATCGCCCTTGTTATCAAGCTCCGCATCCCATCTATGGTACAACGTCTAAATGAGCGGAGCGGTTCTACAATCCGGGGAACTACGTAGGCGGGAGAATGCCGACGAATTGGGTCACCAGTGCCCAAGGTTTCGAGCAGTAGTTCCGTCATGGTCTCGTTGGTGTTGAGGCCGTTGATCAGCCGACCGTGCATAGCGCCCCTCACGGCGCGTAGACGGGCGATGGCCATGGCGACGCCGATCACATTCTTCTCGGCAGTCTGGTCCAGCGGCACGCTCAGAACGCGGTCATTCCCCACCCCGCCTCGCCGCCCACCGCGCCCGCACAGCGCGCGAATAGCTTCCCGGCCTTCCGCGGTCCTCGGCCCAGTCGATAATACCAGCGGTCATTGGGTGTGACCGATATGAGCCCATTGCCGCATTCCGATTGAGGTGATGGTCTCTGGTTTCGCAATGAGCCTCTGCCAAGCGTCACATATTGCTTCGATGATTTCGTGGTAATTTTCGAAGACGCGATTGTAGAGCCAGTTGGCACGAAGGTATTGCCAGATGTTTTCGACAGGGTTTAGTTCGGGAGCGCGCGAGGGCAGAAAGATTGGAGTGATGCTCTCGGGCACGTCGAGGTTGGTCGTTGTGTGCCATCCGGCCCGGTCGAGAAGGAGAACGGCGTGGGCGCCCCTGTCGACATGGCGGGAGATCTCATTGAGATGCAGCTGCATGGCCTCTGTGTCGGCATATGGCACGGCAATAGCTGCGCCGGTTCCCCGTGCCGGACATATGGCGCCAAACAGATAGGCATTCTCACAGCGTTGATCGGCCGGTTGGCGGGGCCTTGATCCGCGTCTGCTCCATTGGCGGACGATGCCATTTTTCCGGCCGATGCGGGCCTCATCCTGAAACCATATCTCGACCGGCGTGTCCTCTGGCAAGTCAGAAAGATGAGCACTCAGCATTTGCGGGAAGTTTTTTTAAACACCTCGATGATTTCTGCATCCTGCCCAGGGTGGCGCGGACGAGCGCTGACGTTCGAGAACCCTAGCTTCTTCAAGAGTGTTCCGACATACCGCTCATGAAAGTCCACACCGAATCGCTTCTTGATCGCCAGCTTGAGGTCGATGCGCCGCCAGCGCACCACACCGTCGGCCTGTCTGTCGGGGCCACCCTCAACGACGGCCTCCAGTTCGCTCTTCTGCTCCAACGACAAGCGTGGCGCGGGGCCGTTGGTCCAGGCATTCAGCAATGCATCGGGGCCGCCCACGTTGAAACGGTGAACCCAGTCGCGAAGCGTCTGGCGGTCCATTCCACCGATCCAGGTCGCATCGTCGCGGCTCATACCATCCAACACCGCCGCAAGCGAAAGCAGCCGTCTGCTCTGATTGTTGTCCCGAGACTGCTTCGCCAACCGACGAAGTTCACGTGCCGAAAAATCCGTTCGCAAGGGCACTGCTGATGGCATTGCGCGAATCCTCCTCGCGCCCAGTGAATCAGAACTCCAACTTCAGGGGACTCCCCACGTGAGTCAGACCAAAAAACCTTATATATTACAATAATTTGGAAGGTAAAAATGTGCGACTCACACTTTACGTCCTTGTTCTTGGCGCGAGCTGCATAGATCAGCACCAGCAGTTCATCGTCCGTACACTCCAGCAAGCTGCGAACGCGGCCGCTGGCTAGGTTCCTGAGGGCAGCGCGAGGAAGTATTGACCGTAAACGAAGCCGTCACCGCCGAGATGTTGAGGCTGTGCAGTTCTGCCTTAAGGTGGTCGCCGGGGTGGCGTATGGCAGCTGGCGAACGTGCCGCAGGCCGTCGGTGTTCGGACTGCCGGGCATTTTTCACGGCATCGGGTTGCAGACGTCTGAATCTTCGATGCACAGGGCAGTCCGATGGAGGGCGTAACGGAGAGCACGCTATCATCTCATCTAGGTCCGCACTGTACTGAACCATCTAAATGATTCAGTGCACTAGTTGCTGAGAACCGGGGAGGTGGCGTCCTCGGCCTCGGGTGCAGAGGTAGAA
>NZ_JBAXGR010000201.1:0-3468 GCF_037139295.1 Aestuariivirga sp. | reverse complement strand
GACACGCGGATTTTCAATCCGCTGCTCTACCAACTGAGCTACCTGGGCACGCGTTGGGTGGCGGGGTGTATATGAGATCGTCCGGCGGCTGGCAAGAGGAACCTTGGTTGCCAAGTTGAGCCCTAATAGTTATTGAAAATCAAAGACCTGTCGCAGTTGCGAAAACATTCCTGACTGGTCCCTGCGAAAGTCCAATAAACCATCGGGCGCAATGCAGATATGACTCCCGCTCATGGATGGACCGCCTTGGGAGAGGCTGCCCGTCTCAGGCAACCACGCGACGCGACACGCCTCGCGGTTCACAGGGGAGACATATAGCAAACACGTCGGCTGGTCACGTCAAGGGTGACCTCGATCAAGGGAAGGCGATGGTCGTCTTCGCCTCGTCGCTCGGCACGGTGTTCGAGTGGTACGACTTCTATCTTTACGGGTCGCTGGCGGCCATCATCGCCAAGCAGTTCTTCTCCGGCGTCAACGAGACGGCGGGCTTCATCTTCGCGCTCGCGGCCTTCGCCGCCGGCTTCATCGTGCGTCCCTTCGGCGCGCTGGTGTTCGGTCGCTTAGGTGACCTCGTCGGCCGCAAGCACACCTTCCTCATCACCATCCTGATCATGGGTCTCTCGACCTTCGGCGTCGGCCTTCTGCCGAACTATGCCACGATCGGCATCGCCGCTCCGGTGATCCTGGTGGCGCTCCGCATCCTGCAGGGCCTGGCGCTGGGTGGTGAATATGGCGGTGCCGCCACCTACGTGGCCGAGCACGCGCCGGACAACAAGCGCGGCCTCTACACCTCGTGGATCCAGACCACGGCAACGCTCGGCCTGTTCCTGTCGCTCTTGGTCATTCTCGGATGCCGCACTTACTTCGGCCCTGAGTTCGACATCTGGGCATGGCGCATTCCGTTCCTGCTGTCGGCCATCCTGCTGGCGATCTCGGTGTGGATCCGTCTGAAGCTGAACGAGTCTCCCGTCTTCCAGAAGATGAAGGAAGAGGGCAAGACCTCCAAGGCTCCGCTCACCGAAGCCTTCGCCAACTGGGGCAACCTGAAGATCGTCATCCTGGCGCTGCTCGGCCTCACCGCTGGCCAGGCCGTGGTGTGGTACACGGGCCAGTTCTATGCCCTGTTCTTCCTCACCCAGACGCTGAAGGTCGATCCGGTCTCGGCCAACCTCTGGATCGCCGCCTCGCTTGCCCTTGGTACGCCGTTCTTCGTGTTCTTCGGCTGGCTGTCGGACAAGATTGGCCGCAAGCCGATCATCATGCTGGGCTGCTTCCTGGCGATCGCCTCCTACTGCACAATCTTCCAGCAGATCACCAAGAACGCCAATCCGGCGCTCTTTGATGCCATGGCCAAGTCGCAGGTGACGGTCACGGCTGATCCGGCGGATTGTTCGGTCCAGTTCAATCCGGTCGGCGCCTCGAAGTTCACCTCGGCCTGCGACATCGCCAAGACGGCGCTGGTCAAGGCCGGCGTGCCCTACACCAACGTGCCCGAAGCCCGGGCCGCGATTGGCCGCTATATCCTGTTCTTCAACAGCAGGCGCCCGCACACATCGCTTGACGGTCAGACCCCCGATCAGGCTTACTTCAACCAGCTGCCCACCTTGACGGTGGCAGCATAACAGAAGCGGATGTCCACTTAGGAAACCCCGCTGACTGTTCAAACGAACCGAGCCACCTCTCCCCATGTGGCCGCTTCTTTATTGGCGGGTTTGATTCAGTTCAAGGCGCAAGGGTGCGGAACCCGGCCAATTGACGCGATGGGAGGACAGTCATGCTGCTCGGCATCATCAGCGACGTGCATGCCAATGAACTGGCGCTCGATGCCAGCCTCGCCGCGCTGGAACGCCTCAAGGTGGACCGCCTCGTCGTCCTCGGCGACGTGGTGGGCTATGGGCCGGATCCCGAAACCGTCACCCAGCGCATCGCCGGGCTCGTGTCGCAGGGTGCCGTCTGCCTGATGGGCAATCATGACGCCGCCGCGGTTGGTGCGAAGGCCTCGATGAACGACACCGCTGCGGCGGCCATTGCATGGACCAGGCCCCGCCTCAGCGAGGCATCACGCCAATTCCTGTCCGGCCTGCCGATGACGGCGACGATCGAGGATGTTCTCTTCGTCCACGCCGATGCCTCCCATCCGGCGGACTGGATCTATGTGCTGGATGCCGCCAGCGCCATGCAGTCGCTGCTGGCGGTGAAGGCCCGTGTCACCTTCTGTGGCCATGTGCATCGGCCGCAGGTCTATTGCCTCACCGCCACGGCCAAGGTGATTGCCCACACGCCCGTCACCGGCACGGCCGTGCCCTTGAGCCCGCAGCGCCAATGGCTGGCGGTGGCGGGTGCCGTGGGCCAGCCGCGCGACGGCAACCCTGCAGCCTCCTTCATGACCTATGACACCGCCACGCGGGACCTCACCTTCCTGCGCGCCACCTATGATTACAAAGCCACTGCGCAACGGATACGCGATGCCGGCCTGCCGGAAAGGCTGGCGGAACGGCTCATCAACGGAACCTGATCCATGGCCAAGTCCAAGCTCGAAACCGGCTCCGTCCTCGATGGCTTCACCATCGGCAATCTCATCCACCGCGGCGGCATGGCCAGCCTGTGGGAGGTGACGCGCGAGGGCGATCCCACCTCCTGTCTCATGAAGATCCCCGTTCTGCAGGAGGGTGAGGACCCGGCCGCCATCGTCAGCTTCGAGATGGAGCAGATGATCATGCCGCGCCTCAAGGGCCCGCATGTGCCGCGCCATATCGCCAATGGTGATTTCGCCGTGCAGCCCTTCATCGTGATGGAGCGGCTGGCGGGCGAGACGCTGCTGCCGCAGATCGACAACGTGCCCTTGCCGGCGGAGAAAGTGGCGGCCATTGGCGCGGGGCTTGCCGATGCGGTGGAGGCGCTGCACCGGCAGGGCGTCATGCACCTCGACATCAAGCCCTCGAACATCATGTTCCGGCCCACGGGTGAAACCGTGCTGATCGACTATGGCCTCGCCCACCACCGTGACCTGCCGGACCTGATGCAGGAAGAGTTCCGCGTGCCCTACGGCACCGCGCCCTACATGGCGCCGGAGCAGGTGATGGGCATCCGCAGCGATCCGCGGAGCGACATCTTCGCCATCGGCTGTCTGATGTATTTCTTCGCCACGGGTCTGCGCCCCTTCGGCGACCCGCAGAAGCTGAAGGGCCTCAAGCAGCGGCTGTGGCGCGACCCCGTGCCCCTGCGCAGGCTGAAGCCGGATATTCCCCCGTGGTTCCAGGAAATCGTGCTGCGCTGCCTCGAGGTGAAGGCGGGCCGCCGCTACCCGACACCCGCCCAGCTGGCGCATGACCTGCGCAATCCGGAGCAGGTTCAGCTCACGGCACGCGCGAGCTAGCTGCAGAAGGATGGCTTCTTCGCCGTGCTGAAGCGCAAGGGCGAGCCGCACCGCACGCTCATCGACAAGCCACCGGAGCGCGAGGCGGAAGC
>NZ_JBAXGR010000200.1:0-3486 GCF_037139295.1 Aestuariivirga sp. | reverse complement strand
GATGAATCAGAACGAGACTCTCTCCTCAGCAGTAACGGCGAAAGAGGGATATCCTTTGAGGTGTAGACGGCGCTTACACAAGGACGAGGCCAACGAGGACCGACTGGTCAACGAGGGGCTGCAGGAGCTCATGGAAGAGTACCCCGAGTGATTGATACTGGGGCGAGCGCAAGGCCGCTCCAGGTTGCCGCAAGCGGAAAAGGCCCGCCACCATCCGTCCACTAGCGTACTAATCAGTGCTGATTAGTACAATAATTTTTTACACCAAAAGCGCCGCTTCATATTTACGGTTCCGCTCATTCCGCGCTATGCTTCGCAGAGCGGAGCATATGTCGATAATCGCAGTTTATTATGGGCCGCGCCCAAGGACGTGGAAGCGGCCCGACGTCAAGGAGAGCCGCCAGAATGTCTGACGAGAACGGGACAACTACGCACGAGCAGGAGCCGGTAACGGAGCTCGATCTCATCGAGCCGCCGAAGCTCGGCCAATTGATGCTGCCTTCAGAGCCGTTTGCCTGGATGGTTCGGCCGAAGCGGCCGGGCGGCCGGCCACGGAAGCACCCCGTCGACCCGAACCCGCCCCCGAAGCGCCCGCGCGGACGTCCTCGGAAGGTCGTCGACGCGAACGCGCCACAGGTGCAGCAGGTTCAGCAGATCCAGCAGATCCAGCATGAGAAGCCGGAACTTTCCACCCAGGCACCTGTCGAGGTGATTACGCCGCAGGAGCAGCGTAAGTGGCCGGCAAAGAGACCCGTCGATCTGAACCTGATCGCCACTAAGGCGGCGCGCCGGGAACTTGACAGGAAGGCCGCCGAGGCCGCCAACGATATTTTTGACCTCCTGCTGGAGGGTGCCAAGAAAGGCGATGGGGCGAGCCTGAAGATCCTTTGCGACCGCCTGTGGCCTGTCCGGAAGGGCTCGGTGATTACCTTCACGGTACCGCCGATCAATACCCCGCAGGAAGTCGATGCGGCCTATGCCCACTTCCTCGAGGAAGCGGCGAGGGGGGTCATGACGCTCGAGGAGGCATCTACAATTTGCGGTCTCTTGGAGAAGAAGGCGCGCGCCATCGAAAACACGATCCTCGCGCAGGAGATTGAGAACCTTCGGCAGAAGGTTGAAGCCCAAACGATGCGCGGCGAGTTGCTGATGTGACCGCGCATCCGCTCAGAAAAGAGGTCGCGCGGCTGAAGGCCCAGCTTGGTGCAAAGACCAAGCCGGCGGCCATCATCACCGACCGCGTCGCGTGGACCCAGCAGGCCGCACGCATGTCGCTCGATCCGTGGCAGCGAGACGTGCTGAAGAGCGAGGCAAGACGCGCTATTCTGAACTGCGCACGCCAGGTTGGGAAGACGCAGGTCGTGAGCCTTCTGGCGGCGGCAGTTGCCGCGCAGGGCGGCTTCGCGATCGTGGTGGCCCCATCACTGCGCCAGTCCGGAAACCTGTTCCGCCGCATGCGCGAGCACCTTGTGAGCGGAGGCATCACGCTCACCCGTGAAACAGCGACAGAAATTGCGACCGCCGGGGGCGGCGGCGCGATCTGCCTCCCCGGTGATCGTCCCAGCATGATCCGCGGCTTGTCGCTCCGGCACGCTGGCGGATCGGCACTTATCTGTGACGAGGCGGCTTTCGTGAAAAATGAATTGTGGGCGGCAGCATCGCCAATGCTCGCTGCAGCACCCGAGGCGCGGCTCTTATTGCTCAGCACCCCGTCAGGCCCACAGGGCGAATTTTACAGAATTTGGCAGGAAGAGACCGACTTCGAAAAGGTGACCATAAGCGCCAGCAGCTGCCCGCGCATTAGCGCGTCCTTCCTCGAGGAAGAGCGCCGCCGCCTCGGAGACGCCATCTTCAGCCAAGAGTTCGAGTGCGCCTTCATCACGACAGGGGCCAGTGTTTTCGACGCGTCGGCTTTGGCGGCGATGTTCGGCGAAACCGTCGACGTGGACCCTGACGTCGAAGTCGTCACGCCATCGATTCCACTCACGAGGAGGCTACCGGCATGGCTCGACTGAAGCGAGGGGTCATTCATAGTTTTGTCACGGGCTCGCGCGGTCGCCCGCAACTGGCCCTCGAGGCGAAGGCCTATTGGGCCGAGCCCGAAGGAAAGGACTGGCTCTCCACGCCCGTTGCATTGCTCCCGACGCGTGTTCTGCAGTTGCCTGGCCCGGTTATAATTGGGCTCGATGTCGTGGCGGGTCTCGCGATGCAGACGAAGGAGGACGACCTCTACCGCCTGCTGGTCGTTGAGAGCACGGCATCGCCGGGTGCGGCTGACGCGGCCAGATCGCGCCACGCGGATGCGTGGGATTACGTGCGTGACGCGCGGGTCGTCGCGGGCGCTTTGGTGGACACCTGGCAGGGCTCTGTTACCAAGATCGGGGCCGACAGGCTCGCAGGCTTATTTCATGAGGTCGTAGAGGTTCGAGGCCCTGCGTATCTCACCTCCGCTCGTGGGGTGCCCGTGGCGCTAGATAGCAGGCTGACCGCTGTTCAGTTCACTCGGTACGTTGAGGCGAAGGATACGCTGCCGATCGCGTCGCTGAAGAGCGCGCTTGCTAGTGCTACGGACATTCGGAACACGCCCCGGGCTGGCGAGGAGGTGCTCCTGGCGACGCCCGCCGAGGCCATAGGTGCGGCGTTGATGCTGGCGGTGTGGGCTCTGCACAACAACCCGCCCCCGGCGGAATTGAAGCCCGGGCAGTCCAGGACATTGTCCCGGGCGAGCGGGGTCGCGTGATGGCACTGTTCGTGGCGGGACTGGACATCGGGCGCCGTGCTGACTTCTCTGCGCTTGTGGTTGTGGATGCCGAGAGGCGCGCGATCACGGGTGCCTACCGGCTCCGGCAAGATTCCTACACCTCGCAGATCCGGAGCATCATGCCGATGATCCGCGCGGTCGAGATGATTGCCCTGGACCGCAGCGGCGTTGGCGACGGGGTCATTGAGCTGCTGCCGCGCGGCCTGCCGGTCATGCCGGTGGTGATAAGCGGCGGGTCGAATTTCACGATGAAGGCTGACGGCACCTGCGTGGCGGGCAAGGCGGGCCTGGTGCAGCTCCTGCGGGTCACCGGCTTGACCATGGCGCCAGGGACGCCTGGGCGGGGTGAGCTCATGCAGGAGATGGCGAGTTTCATCTTCAAGACGGATGGCCGCATGGAGGCCGCCGGCAAGTCACACGATGACCTCGTGCTCTCAGCCAGCCTCGCAGCACTGGCCGCCGCGCAAATCCTGAAACAAAGAGAACCCGCCAATTCCGGCGGCTAATGAGGAGAGAGACAATGAAAACGGCAGCGAAGAAGCCCGTGAAGAAGACTGCGAGGCGCTAAGTAGCGCTTTCACCGACTAATACCTAACAAGCAGGCCTTCAATGTACATGCCTCAGTTGAAAACCTCGAAAGAAAATCAATAAGTTAATGAGACTGATTATAGAATGGTCATTACATAACGACAACCGAGGGAAAGACGAGTGCTTGTATGGCATTC
>NZ_JBAXGR010000199.1:0-3512 GCF_037139295.1 Aestuariivirga sp. | reverse complement strand
GTCCAGATGCGGTCTGCTCGCACTAGGGCGTTCGCGGTTTCTATGAGACATGATGATGAAAGGCAACTGAGGGGCTTGACCCAGGACCTCTTGGAATGATGTTCTGAAACAACACTCAGACATTCCGAGTGACTTGCCCCACGTGAGAGTTTCGGGCCGCGTTACCCACCTATAGGAAGGCCAGAGCAGATGCCCAAATTCACCCTTGCTGATGTCAAGCTGCCGGACTTTGGCCTACCATCAAGCCGTCCTGAACTCTCCATGCGGACCTACAGAGACCGGCTCGACACCTTCAGGAAGCGCCTGATCCACATAGGCATTGATGCCGCGGTGATTTATGCTGACCGGGAGCATGCCGCGAACATCGCCTATCTCACGGGCTTCGAGCCGCGATTCGAGGAGGCTCTTCTAGTTATTGGCCTGCACCGTGAGCCGCTCATCATTACTGGGCCGGAGAATCAAGGCTATGCTTCGAGCTCTCCGCTGCGTCCAGAGGTCTGGCTCTATCCACCCTTTGGCCTGCTGGGTCAGGATAGGAGCAAAACCCCGCCTTTGTCCGACTTGTTGGCCAAGGCTGGGCTCATCAAGGGACAGTCCATCGGCATTGTAGGATGGAAGTATTTCGGACACGTTGAGACGGCCGATCCTGATCAGTGGATAGATGCACCCGCGTACATCGTCGATACGATCCGCCATCTTGCAGGAGATCGCGGCAGATGCAGCAACATAACCCGTCTGTTGATGGATTCGTCATCGGGCATGCGAGCGGTGAATGAGGTTACCCAGCTTGCCCAGTTCGAGTTCTCCGCATGCCACGCCTCTGAATCGGTCAAGCGCCTCATCTTTGGTTTGCGGCCGGGGATGACAGAACACGAGGCAGCTCAGTTGCTCAAGCCGATTGGCCTTCCTCTCAGCTGCCATACAATGCTGATGTCGGGCGACAGAACGCGCCTCGGGTTGGCAAGTCCGTCTTCCAGGCCTCTACGAACCGGTGAGCCATTTACAGTTGCGTTCGGGTACTGCGGCGGATTGACCTGTCGATCAGGTTTTCTGGTTCACGATGCCACAGAATTGCCAACGGCCATTCAGGATTACAGTGAGCGCCTCGCAGCTCCGTATTTTTCTTGCGCCGCGGATTGGTATGAAACCATCGGCCTTGGAGTATGCGGTGGCCAGATTGACGCCATGGTGCGTCGGCACCTTGGCGATCCGTTCTTTGGACTTATTCTGAACCCCGGTCATCTTATCCATCTTGACGAGTGGATGAACACGCCGATCTATCCGGACAGTCGAGAGTGTCTCCGTTCCGGCCAAGCACTGCAGATCGACATTATTCCAGCCACAGGGTCGGATTACGCGTCTGTCAACATCGAGGATGGGATAGCCTTGCTTGATGAGAGAGGCCGGGCGGAGTTTCGAGACAGCTTTCCGGAGACTTGGTCGCGGATCGAGGCCAGGCGATCTTTCATGTTGGATGTCCTGGGCATTCGGCTCAAGGCCGAAGTGCTCCCATTCAGCAATCTCACAGGTTATTTGCCACCTTTCCTGCTGTCGCCTAGCGTTGCATTCGTGAAGTCCTGATGGCAGCCTGATCTCAACCAACCTTGAAGACAACCCGTTGACTGGAGACAGGCGGCCGATCATCCGCCATCACGGCGAGTTCGCCGCCGAGGGCCCAGTACCCACCGAGGATCCAGAGTTTGCCCCACGATCAAGACGCCCGTGGCAGGGCGGAAATCAAAATGGCCGAAACACGCTAACTCGGGGGTCATACCCAATGAAATCAGGGCTTTTCGTGCCGCCAAGTCAAAACAAAACGGAAAAATCAAAATCAGAAAAACTCTCGAAAACCGGGCTGCCGCGCCAGCGCATCTCTAAGGTTGAAAATGGAGTTCCTAACCCCCACCCCTCACGGTGGACGCGCGTCCGGCGGTCTGCCGCGGAGCCCTGCACCACTCAGCATCAGCGCCATAAATCGCGACGAACCGGTGAGGACGCGCGGATGCTGCTCCTGCCACGCGGCATAGGCTTCATCTCGCAACATCTCCTTCGGCACGGAAGGACCCCACAGCTGCTCGAAGGGAAACCGCGCCCTGCCAGTGCGCTTCAACACGCCACCTCAGTTGCGCTTCACCACGAAGGCCACGCTTAAACTTTGGGACTTACCCCAGATCTTCTCTCGCATGTAGCAGGAGAACTGCTTCGCCCCGAACAAGGAGTGTGGCAGATGGCGACCAAGAACCGAGGTCAGCGGTTCAACCGCACTCAGCGCTATTATCCAGTGCATGCAGAGTAAAGGCCTAACCAATTTTCGAGGTTAGGCCTGAATTTGCAATCCTGACTGGATCAGTCGTTGGAGTTCATAAAGCCCAGGATCTGCAGGATGTTGACGAAGATGCTGATGAAGCTGCCATAGAGTACGAAGGCGCCGAACACAGACTTGCGCGCCACGGCTTCGCTGCTGTCGGCTTCCACATACATCTCCTTGATGGCCTGCGTTTCCCACGCCGTGATGAGCGACACGAAAATCACGAAGCCGAAGGAGATGACCATGCTGATCATCATGGCGGCAGCAGTGATGCCGGTGAACATGGCAACCACCAGATTCACGAGGCCTGCAATCAGCAAGCCAATCAGAGCCATGCCAGCCATGGCACCCATGCCGGAGAGATCACGTTTCGAGGTGTAGCCCCACAGGCTCATCGCGCCGAAGGTGGCGGCAGCGGACAGAAAGGCCGTCATCACGATCGAGGGGTTGACGCCAAGGTAGCGGTTCACCATCGGCGCAATGCCGATGCCCCACAGCGCCACATAGGCCCAGTAGACCACATGGGCGCGCGCAACCGTGCCACCCATCAGCAGGCGCTGTGCAAAGAAGCCCATGGCGATCAGGCCGATCACGGCCGGGAAGGCCAGTACATTCACCAAGGCCCCAAAGGCGGGAATGGTGTAGCTCGCCATCACGACGATGGCGGTAACCGCCACGCCGAGCGCCATGTAGTTGTATATGCCCAGCATATAGGCGCGCAGACCCTGATCGACCACGGCGCGGGCATCAACCCGAGACTGTGGGGCATATCGGAAATCGACCATTCGTTCCTCCAGCGAAAACATTGCAGATAAGTATAAGAAACTGCCAAGGGTTCTTCAAGTCACAGGAAATTTAGAAAACAAAAACTTGCTGCAGCGAGCATCATAGCAACCCTAGAGGGTAAATCTGCGATCCGAAAATACGTTGGGCTCATCAGGCAGCAAGCATGTCCTCGACGCTGTCCGGCACGTCGCCTTCCTGGCAGATCAGCGTGGCCTCGCCGTATTCGCCAAGCCCAGGATCGCCAGAGCGCTTGAAGGCGATGGCACCCACTGCGCCCTTGGTGACAGCGTCACGCGCCTGCGACATTGCCGAACGCTCCGAGGAGCATTGCACGCCCGCCTGAGCGACAATTCCACCCCTCATCTTCTTGAAGGGGATCATGACGAAAAACGTGACGTTGGCCATCTCGGTACTCCAT
>NZ_JBAXGR010000198.1:0-3535 GCF_037139295.1 Aestuariivirga sp. | reverse complement strand
CCTGTCCGCTGTGTGAAGCCATGTGCGGCTTGGAGATTGAGGTCGCTGACGGCCGGATCGCCGCAATACGGGGCAACGCCGATGACGTCTGGAGCCGCGGGCACCTGTGCCCCAAGGGGGTTTCCCTGGGCGCCATTCACGACGACCCAGACCGGGTCCGCACGCCGATGATCAAAGTCGACGGGCAGTGGCAGGAGGTCAGTTGGGACGCAGCGTTCCGTCGTTGCACTGAACTGCTCGCGCCGGTGTCGGGCCCGTGTTCGATGATCAGAGCAGTCAAATCGTTCAACGCGGCAAAATCTTCTTGGTGGGTCATCGTTGGTTCCTTGGGTGGTTTAAGACACTTCCAAGAAAGCCTCGATGACCCGCCTTTTCAAATCCTCGCTGGTATGTGCCTTCTCTCGGCTCGCAAGCTCGCCTCGGTCAGGCACATACCAAGGATTTAAATAAAGTATGATGCACTAGCTCGTCACAGGCCGGTCAGCTGTTTCTCTAGAAGGATCGAGGACCTTCTAAGGAGCTCTGGCTGCCGATACCCAAGGCGGTCCATGCAATGGTTGCCGAGATGAAACACCAGAATTGAAGTGACAAATGCCAGAACACGAACGCAATATGCGAAACGGTATTGGAACCAGGCAGACGGCCGATGACGCCGATCGGCTTGGTGTGATTCCAGGAACGTCGAGGGTTGCGCCTGAATGCATTACAGATGTCGTTGTTAGGCGAGCGACTGTCACCCCCGACAGGATTGGCTGGAGATACTTAACTTATCATTCAGCGGATCTATACGATGAGGAACTACTGAGTTATAGTGGTTTGCTTGATCGTTCAAAGACGATTGCCGCCACTCTGCAAATGAGTTGCGCACGGGGCGATCGAATTCTTATTCTCTGTCCGCCTGGCCTTGATTACATCACGGCGTTTTTTGGCTGCTCGCTGGGCGGCATGGTTGCGGTTCCGGCTTATCCGCCGCGCAACGCCAAGCATATGCAGCGACTGAGGTCGATTATTGAAGATGCTGGCGCGAGGGCTATTCTGGCCCCGTCGAAGCTTGTCGACCGCCTCATTGACTTGTCGGGCTCGATTGATGGAATTCCGCAGATCATCGCTGTTGATAAGGTGGATCCGGCGGCTGCATCGGCCTGGCAATACTCGGAGAGCAAACCGGACGATCTTGTTTTTCTACAATACACTTCTGGAACGACGGGTGCGCCCAAGGGCGTCATGGTTAGCCAGAGAAGTCTGTTTGCGAACTTGTTCGCAATGGAAACACGGTGGCGTTTTACAAGCGAGGATGTTGGTGTCTTCTGGATTCCACCGTTTCACGATATGGGGCTGTTAGCTGGCCTTGTGCTGCCCTTATACTGTGGTTTCCCTGCCCATTTGATGTCGTCTGCTGCCTTTGCCCAGCGCCCTTTGCGGTGGATCGAGGCACTTTCTAAAGTTCGTGCGACGTTCACGAGTGCGCCGAATTTTGCCTATGTTCTTGCTGCTGATGGCCTTCAGGGAGAAAGTGGCACTGCGTTCGACCTCTCACATTTGAGGGTTTCAGCCAACGGTTCTGAACTTGTTCGGCCTCAAACCTTGAAGAGATTTGCTGCGGCCTTCGCGCCCTTCGGTTTCGATGCGCGTTCAGCATCTCCTGCCTATGGTATGGCTGAGATTACCTTGATGGCGACGGGGTGCCGGGTCCCGCGGCTTCCCCGCATAGCGGCCTACCCGACGAGCGGCACGAGTCAACGGCAACTTCTCAGCTCGGACTCGCTGTGCTTCGATGACGTGCTCGGTGACCTTGCCGGAAAGGCCGTCACCTCCTGTGGTCCCGTCATTGATGGGCATGTATTGAAGATTGTTGATCCTGAGGCGGGTATTGAGCTTATGTCTGGTGAGGTTGGGGAGATCTGGCTGTCAGGCCCGAGTGTGGCTGCTGGCTATTGGGAGAAGCCGGAACTGAGCCGGGAGGTGTTTGGCGCGAGGCTCGCAGGCTCTCCAGAAGGCCCGTGCTACTTGCGCACCGGGGATTTGGGTGCGGTGATGGACGGCGAGCTTTATGTGCTGGGGCGCATAAAGGAGATGGTGATCGTAAGGGGTCGCAATCACTATGCGCAGGACCTTGAGGAATGCGTGAGTGCGGCGGATGCTTTCCTCGGCAATGACCGGACGATTGCCTTTGGCGTTGAGCATGAGGCCGGCGAAGCTTTGGTTCTCGTTCATGAACTGACGCGGTCCGGCCTTCGGGAGTTGGATGCGCCCGGCATTGCGCAGGCGGTCCGGCGTGCGCTGCTGGAGGCATATGAGATTGATCTGTCAGTAATTGTTTTTGTGAAGCCGGTCTCGCTGCCGCGCACGACATCGGGCAAGTTGCAGCGGCGCCGGGCAAGGGATCTGTTCCTGGCCAGCGAACTGACAGAGGTGGCGCGCTGGGAAGCGCCTACCAGTGTCGGCCTGCTGGGTGCTGCGGATGGGCCGACGGCACCTCCGCGCGAGTGGCGCGCGGACGAATTGGAGGCCGTGCTGCGGGAAGAGATCGGGGCGGCGATCGGTGTTGCGTCTGACCGGGTGCCATTTGATGTGGGCTTTGCGGAACTCGGGCTTGATTCGCTGCGGGCGATACAGCTTGTAAACCGCCTTGGTGAGTCCCTGGGTGTGCACATTGATGCGAGCGACCTCTATGACACGCCGACCATCGCGGCGCTGGCGATACGGCTGTCGGGGAAGGCGGAGGCGCGACCCATGCATAAGCCAGATGTTACGGCGGGCTCTGAAGCTGGCGCCATCGCGATTATCGGGATGGGGATGCGCTTTCCCGGTGAGGCGCGGGGTGCGGGGGCATTCTGGGAGTTGCTGAAGGCGGGCCGGTCCGGGATTGCGCAGGTGCGGGGTCGTTGGCGGTTGTCGAAGCTGGACGAAAGCGATGCCGCGTTGCGGGCCAGCGTGGGGTGCGGCGGCTTCATCGAGGAGATCGACCGTTTCGACGCAGGGTTCTTTCAGATTGCGCCGGTCGAGGCCATGAAGATGGACCCACAGCAGCGGCTTGTGCTGGAGACGAGTTGGGCGGCGCTCGAAGATGCGGGTGTTGACCCGCGGCAGTTGATGAACCAGCAGGCGGGCGTGTTCCTGGGGATCAGTACCTCCGACTATGCGCAGATCCTAACGCAGTCGGGCCCGGGTGAGGCTGATCTCTATACCGGAATCGGCAGCGCCCAGAGCGTTGCGGCGGGCCGCGTGAGTTACTTCTTGGGCCTGCAGGGGCCGGCGGTTGCCGTCGACACGGCCTGCTCATCATCATTGGTAGCCGTCGATCAGGCATGTGACGGACTCAGGCTTGGAAAGGTCGATCTTGCGCTGGCAGGCGGTGTCAACGCCATCCTCACGCCCGACTTGAGCCTCGCCTTCGCACGCGCACGCATGCTGTCGCCCGATGGTCGGTGCAAGACGTTTGATGCGTCTGCGGATGGTTATGTGCGTGGGGAGGGGTGTGGGATTGTGGTTCTGAAGCGGCTTTCGGATGCGGAGCGTGATGGTGACCGGATAC
>NZ_JBAXGR010000197.1:0-3536 GCF_037139295.1 Aestuariivirga sp. | reverse complement strand
CAGGCCGTTGTCCCAGATGAAGATGCCGGCGCCAAAGGCGCGCAGCTCGACATCGACCTCGTGGACGCGAGCCGTCCAGCCGCGATGACTAAGCGCGATCGCGGTCACCAGACCGGCGAAACCCGCGCCGGCGATCTCGGCATGCATGCTCGTCGTCCGCCTAGATCCGTATCGTCATTCGGCGGCGGCCAGGTTCTTGCCACCGAGCAGGCCGAGTTCAGCTACTCGCTCCTGGGTGTAGAGATCGCTCCAGTTGATCCAGGATTTGTCGGTGACGAGGTTGGGATCGTAGCCACGCTCGGGGATCTGCATGCGCTTGCCGCCTATATGGACGTGGCGAATCCGCTTCTTATCCTGGAGCAGGGCGATGTTGTCGATGGGCGAGCCCTCGACAGCGATAAAATCGGCTTGGCGACCTGGCGCCAATACACCGAGCTTGTCGCCGCGCGCCAGGAAGCGCGAAGCGACTTCGGTGGCAGACCGTAGCGCCTCGGCCGGCGTAAAGCCGAGATCGCGTACGAAGATTTCAAGCTCGCGCGCGTGCCACTCGCCATAGGGAGTAACGGCAAAGCCACTGTCGGTACCGGTCATCATAGGGATGCCGGCCTTGCGCGCCCGCTGCAGGTTGGAGCAGGCGATCTCGTACTCCCGGAGCGTATTTTCGATGCGGCCTTTGGTGGCGGCACGCTCGTAGGGTTGCGTGAAGTCGATGATGTTGCGCGGGAAAGTCATTGTCGGACCGATGGCGGAACCCGACTTGACCATCGCGTCGAGGCATTCGTCATCGAGATAGTAAGCGTGGAAGATCAGGTCGACGCCGGCACGCGCCGAATATAGTATGGCCTCGCGACCGCGGGCATGAACCACCACCTTGCGGCCGAGGCGCTGGGCCTCGGTTACCATGGTCGTCGTCTCGTCTTGGTTGAAGGCAGCGATCAGCTCACCGTCGGGTCTAGTCTGGAATCCGTCCATGGCAATCTTGATGCAATCGACGCCATTCTTGACCTGGACGCGAATCTCTTCGACCGCCTCGTCCTTGCTGGCGACCAGCCGACCGATCGAGGTATCGGGAGCACCGATCCAGCTAGGATACCAGTCGGTTAGTCCCTGACGCGAAGTGATATAACGGCCGGCCGCGGTGACGCGAGGTCCGTCGAACAGGCCGGCCGTGATGGCATCGCGCACCGACAGGCTGATCTGCCCGGCATCGCCTGGTGAACAGATCGAGGTATAGCCGGCCGCGACCACCTTCTGGGCGAAGAACATGCCGCGCAGTGCACGGAATTCCATCGGCTGATAGAGATCGATGTCCTCCTCGGTCTTGGCATTGCCGTAAGCCAGGTGGACATGCACGTCGATCAGCCCCGGCATGACAAAGAGTGATTCGTAGTTCAGCACCGTCTCGCCGACGGCCACCACCGGGGCACCTTCAGTCGGCCCGACGTAGGTGAGCAGTCCGTTGTCACCGTATACGAGGGTGCCGCCTGTCGAGGCCGCCGTTCGATCACCGGTGAAGAGAGAGCCACACCGCACATGGGTCGTCATGAGACCACCTCCGCTGTCGCCTGCCGCGAGACCCCATCATAAGCCACCTTAGGGGAAAATCGCAAAAATCGGGCCAAGACCAGAGCTGACGAGCGGGATGAACGATGGAGCCTCTTGCAAAACTGCGTTGGCGCGGTGATTTTTCATCCCGAAACGGGGTATCTCGAGGCATCCGCAATCCAAACCCGGCATGGTGTTTGCGCGACAAATCACCACCCGGCCAGGACCTCGAAATGCCTCTGCGCGAGACGCTGTCAAACACTTGGAACCACGTTCAAGGATTTCTTTTCCCGATGCTGCGGCAAGAGTGCGGGCCGCTGACGGAGCGGCACGAACGTCTCGTGATCGTGCTCGAGATCGCCGGCGTCGAGGCCTTTGTCCAAACATGGCATGGCCTGCCGGGGCGTCCGTTGAAGGATCGTCACGCGCTGGCGCGGGTGTCCTTACTCAAAACTCCAAAAGGCCAAGAAAGCATAGAGTTTCCGGCGCCGCAGTCATACCGTCATCGGCATGCTCACGCCTCTGTCCGTCCTCGGCTCCCTGCTCACAGAAGCCGCACGCATCTCTCGCTCGGCAAGGATTGCCCAGAGCCTCATCCTGTATAGCCGTCCTCTGCCGGCAACGTTGCCGCCTTACCGCAGGTCGGCGGTCTGCACCATCGCTACGAGCGGCGAGCAGCCTGACCCGTTTACGGCGACTGAACCTCTACCGCCATCGTACTGCCGGGCGTCGTCGCCGGCCGCTTTTGCGTCGCTCGGAGGTCTGCGCGCCCTGGACCCATGCCGGGAAGCCGCGCCGCAAGAGAACGGCGCGCTCTTCAATTATCGAATATCATCAAGCGTGACCTTCATCGGCACACCAATTTCATGGCCGGATGGCTTTTTTGAGCATGGACACCCCTCGATTTGGAGAACGACACGCATTTTGCTATCTAAGCCAGCGAAGTTCGGGCCTGACCTTCGCGGCATCTGACGAGGCTTTTCATGCCATACCAGCTAGTCTATTCATCTTCGCCGGCAAAAAAGATGCTGCAATCGCATCTATACATCATATTGCGGAACGCCCGCTTAAAGAACAAACGTGCGAACGTTACGGGCTTACTAGTATTTACAGATGGGATTTTTCTTCAGGTTCTCGAAGGCGATGAGAATACTGTAAGAACTATTTTCCAAAAAATTCAGTTAGACACTAGGCACCAGAACATAACCACATTGTTCGAAGGGCATGTAGCAGACAGGGCGTTTCCGAATTGGGAAATGGCATATGCAAGTCCTAGCGCAAGAGACATGGCCAATTGGAGTGGTCTGGATAATGCAACTACAATTCAAGCAATACTTTCAAGTATGAAGAGTAAGCCCGACTTGGCGCCAAAGATATTCGCAGCGGTTATCAAAAACATAGCCGAAACCAAGCAAGAAGCGGATGACCGCCAGCAACCTGTCTGCTGACGCTATGGTGTCTGATTGTCGAGACCTAGCTCTTGCACACGTGCCGAGGCATGTCGCGACCGTTCCGGGTTGAAGCGCCACGCAGGCGAGATCCCGCTTCGCGCCAGTTCCAACGCTGCCGTTCGGGCAAGCTTCGTTCGGTGTTCGTCGAAGCACTTGTCACCTGATCTTCTTTCACGCTGCATCTCGCTAGCGTCCGGCCATGGGGGCGCGGCCGCCGGCCTCATGGGGGAGCGCGTCGGCTGTGCTTACTCAAAATCCCAAGAAGCCGAGAAAGCATAGAGTATTTTGGACAGCCCTTGCGGTGACCGCAATTCTACCGCCGTTGCATCGCCGGGCGTCGTGGCGGTCCGCAATTGCGTCGCTTGGAGGTCGGCGCGCCCAAGACTCATGAAGCGGCGCCGCAAGAGAACGGCGCGCTCTTCAATTATCAAACATCATCAGCCGTGACATTTATCAGCACCCCAATTTCATGGCCGGATGGGTTTTTGAGCATGGACAGCCCTACATCAGCTCGATCTTCGACTTCACGATCAGGTCGCG
>NZ_JBAXGR010000196.1:0-3641 GCF_037139295.1 Aestuariivirga sp. | reverse complement strand
TCGATGAGGTGATGACCTCGCGGGCCTTCTACGGCGGATTGCAAGCATATTTTGGTGTGAAGCCCGATCTGGTCACGCTCGGCAAGTACATCGCCGGGGGCTTGACGATCGGTGCCTTCGGCGGCAGTGCCGACATCATGCGGTGGTTCGACCCAGCGATGCCCGGTTCCTTCCCGCATGGCGGGACGTTCAACAACAATGTGGTGGCGATGTCGGCTGGCTACGTGGCACTCACCCGGATTCTCACCCGAGAAGCTTCCGATCAGATGAATGAGCTTGGCAACCGCCTGCGGCTACAACTCAATAGCCTTGCTTCTAAACACGCCCTGCCCATGGTTGCCACGGGATTTGGATCGATTTTCGGAATTCACTTCCACCAGGGTCCGCTTCGCAACATCGACGATCTCGACCAGGGCGAACAAGGACGTGAGGGAGGGGTTGCCGACCTCAAGAAACTCTTCCATCTCGATATGATTGAAAGCGGAATCTATATTTCGCGCCGTGTGATGGGCAACCTATCGCTCGAGACCACGGCCGCCGAAACCGATGCGTTGGTCGAGGCCGTCGACGAGTTCCTGTCGAGCCGGAAGGGTCTGTTCAAGGCTGTCTTCGGCTGATCCCATCGACCGCCAAGCACGCCAACCCGGGCAACTTGCGCCCGGGGTCGGGGCGAGTTACAGCGCGGCGCTGATGATCTTGGCCGCGTCTTCGATGTCATCCACAATCGCATCACGCACCTGCTTCGGCTTGCGGGTGCCGATGGCGCGGAGCGCGCGGTGATGGTGGACGTAAACCGGCGTCTCCTTCTCGGCAAAGACGCGCTGCTGTAGGTGCAACAACGGGCCGGCCTGGAGCCAAAGGGTCTCAATCATCTTGACCAGCATGTTCATGTTTGATGCCCGATAGAGCGTGAAGTGGAACTCGCGGTTCCAGGCCAGAATATCAGCGTGTTTGCCGGGAGTCTGGGATTCCATCAGCTGGGTCATATGGGCCATGCGCTCGATCATTTCCGGGGTCAGGTTGATGCTCCCGGCCTCCGCCGCCAGGCCTTCGAGCGAGGTGCGGATGCGGGTGATCTCGTTGAAGCGTTCTCTGGTGAAAACCGGCAAGGCAACGCTGCGGTTCGGGAGAATGATGAGCACATGTTCTGCAACCAGCCGGCGCAGTGCTTCGCGGACCGGCATCACGCTAATTCCAAAGGAACTCGCGAGCGAGCGAATTGTCATGGTGGAGCCGGGCGCGATCTTGCCGGACATCAAGGCATGCTTCAGTTGTTCGTAGACCTCCTCGTTCAGCGTGCTGCGGCTGATCTTCGGAACATCGAACAGGGACTCGGGTTCATCGGATGCAGGATGCATCTCCGTCGAAATTACTGTCACTTGATCTCACCCGCTCCTGAGTGTGCATACAACGGAATCGTGCACCTTGTAATGAGTGATCACAAGAAACGCAATGGCGATCCTTTCACAACCCCTCTGGCAGGCGGAAACCGGAGGGCCTGACGAAAGTTCGGGCCGGATCATCGAACTCATTACGTCGTCGCCACGTCGGAAACCTTGCACACCACAGCGTTCCTGCGCCCGCCAGGGTCCCTGCGATCCGGTTGGCCTGACGCCAGCGGAGCCATCCTACACCCGCAGGTATTTTGGACGCAGTTGCACTTCCAGGGCTTTGATCACCCGCGCCGAGAAGAAACTCATGGTGAAGTAAATCATGCCGACGAGAAGGTAAGTCTCCTCGGTTCGGAAGGTCGCCGATATCACGTAGCGACCTTGCTGCATCAGTTCCTCCACGGTCACGAAGAAGACCAAAGAGCAGTCCTTCAGGAGCGATATGAAGTATCCGCCGACCGTGGGCACGGCGATGATTGCGGCCTGAGGCAGGATCACCTTCCAGAACACGACCAGCCTGTTCATGCCGAGGGCGAGACCGGCCTGACGCTGCCCGGGATCGACGGCCAGAATAGCGGCGCGGAACACCTCGCTCAGGTAGGCACCGAGATTGAACGTCAGTCCGACAACAGCCGCCCCGAAGGCTGGCAGGCTTATGCCGATGTGCGGGAGAAGGAAATATACAGCGAGCAGGATGACGATGAGCGGAACACCACGGCAGATCTCCACATAGATCCTGATGGGAATCGTGAAAACGCGAAAACCCGAGAGCATTCCGACAGCGCAGACAACGCCGACGGTGATGGAGCAGAGCATGCTGATAATCGATAACTCGATCGTCACCAGGGCGCCCTTCAGCAGCTGGGGCAGATAGTGGGGAACGAAATCAGTGATGAATTCCAGCAAGTGCTTTCTCCGCAGCCCCGGGGATTGCCGCCCGGCAAAACGTTCGGGCCCACCCTAACCCGGACGGGCCCGCAGCACCATTTTACGCGGACTGAAACGTCAGCCCTTCATCATGTTCTTGAGCAGGAGAGAATCGTCCCACAGTTCATATTTTTCAAGGATCTTCTGCCGCGTTCCGTCGGCATCCATTGCGTTAAGCGCGTCGTTGAGCGCCGCCAGCAGCGTCGTGTCTTCCTTGCGCACGCCGATGCCGTCGCCTCCGAAGACGTAGGGAACCTTTTCCTGCTGTTCTTGCCACTTCGGATCGGCTGCCAGGAAAAGCACGGGGCCTACGGTGCGCAGGTTGGGCGTGACCTTCTTCTGCTCACCATAGGTGGTGTTGTCGACAACGTAGGCCTGAATCTGGCCATTCTCCAGAGCCAAGAACGGCGTGGCGAAGTCGCCGAAGAACTTCACATCCTTGACCGCTCCCTTGGCGAGCAACTGACGCGCCTGAGCCTCTTCCACGGTACCGGTCACAGCACCGATGACCTTGTCCTTGAGGTCCTCGGGCGACTGGATAGGACCATCGCCTTTGACAGCAAGCCGATCGCTCTCGAAATAATACGGCCGGCTGAAATCGATGCCGGCCCCCTGCCGTCGTTCTTCCGTCACCGTCATGCCAGACCAGATGATGTCCCAGCGCTTGGCCTTGAGACCGGGAATGAGCGAGTCCCATTCGGTTGGCACATACTCGAATTTGGGAATGCCCATTTTGGCGATGGCATACTGCATCATTTCGTATTCCAGGCCGGCATAGGAACCGTCTTCGTTCTTGTAGACCCACGGCTTGGTTCCCATGACTCCGACGCCGATCGTTATTGAGCCCTTGGCACGAATGTCGTCGAGCGTGTCGGCATGAGCCGGAACGACCATTGCCGCAGTTCCCGCCGCGCACGCCGCCAATACGAAGATCCTGCGGTTCATTCTTGTACTGTCGATCATTTGACTCTCCTCGTCTGCTCTTGTTGGGTAGTCAGAAAATGTGGCGGCGGAACGGCTGCCGCCGCCAGCATTCAAGTAGCGGCCACTACTGCCGTCGCTGTGAACGGGAACTTGGCGCCCAACCTGCGTTTGGCATTTTCCGCGAGCTTTGTGATCACAACAGATGAGATACTAATGTTCGGGCAGACCATTTGTCAATAGCAGTGGCCCAAACGTGGGGATCGGATCCCGCCGGTATCGCTCGATGATACGGCCGCCACACTCAGGTATTTTCTCATTTTCCGCTCACCGGCGCTGGCTTTCCGTCTCGGCTGGGGCAGCATCCTGATTGCCGGTGCCTGCCTCGCCTGGGGCATCGAC
>NZ_JBAXGR010000195.1:0-3653 GCF_037139295.1 Aestuariivirga sp. | reverse complement strand
GGGAAGAGGCGTCGCAAGGACGCAAACAGCACGACATGCAGCTTGGGAAGCTGCCGTTCTACCTCTGAACGTAGCCCGCGGTAGAGCAGAGAGGAGCGGGAGCAGGGCGGCAAGGGTGTGGAGTGGATCCTGCCGAGGTGGCTGATGAGGGTGGCTATGGGGTGGAGCATGGATGGGAAGCCAACTCCCAACTCCCAACTCCCAACACTCACATTCAATTCATCATTCACCACTCATCAACTTCCAACGGGGGAGGAGGGGCAGTGATATGTGGTGAGGGTTTTATACAGAGGAGTAATCTCTACACCCCCCCCCCTCGGCGATAATCACTCCCACGCTGCCTGATGTGAACGCCTTGCTCGGTGACTGAATTCTCTAAATACTCCCGGTGGGCACCCTGAGGCGGAGGACTGTGAGTCCGATCCTGATCTCCTTGCCTTGGAGTGTTCACTTATCCGCCTGTTCAGATTTCCCGAGCCACCTCTATCTACAGTGGCCTGGTTTCAAGTGATGCACTGCCGCGCCAGTTTGTTCAGAGCCACACAGCTTTATTGCTTAAAGGACGGGTCTTCCGCGTCGTTGCTGAGATGCGGTTTATACCTAATCCGAAATGTGATTTACGCAACGTCAAAAGAATTGACTAGGTCTTCTCGCCTCCGCGGCGTACGGTACCGTTAACACCGAAGTGAACAATCGGTCATCAAGATAGAGACAATTCCAATGTCGCAAGTTACTAGGAATATAATCCGTATTGCGCTGGGTGTGTCCTTGATCTGCGGATGTGTTGTTTGTAGTCCTAGCATCAGGGCTCAAGAGACGCAGAATCAACTTGGTACGGAAAATTACTCTGCTGGAAAGCGTAAGCAGCCCCCGAACATCCTCTTCGTTGTGATGGATGACGTTGGTGTCGATCAAATGAAGCTATACGGCTATGGAGCATCTCCTGAGCCGGCACAAACACCGACAATTGACGAACTAGCGGCCAAAGGAGTGGTCTTTGCGAATGCATGGGCAATGCCGGACTGCTCGCCGAGTCGAGCGACATTCTGGGAGGGTCGTTATCCATTTAGAACCCAGGTTCTCGACCCGATCCAGCCCCCGGACCTTGCTAATTCACAGGTATCGCCAGATGAAGTAACTGTTCCTGAGCTCTTAAGGAAAAAGGGCTACATAAACGGGCTGTTCGGGAAGATGCACCTGTCTGGCTCAAGCCAGGACTCGGCAAACAATCCTCTCGGTAACGAGGTCTATCGCAAGCTGGGATTTGATCACTTCGAAGGATACTTGGAAGGTGCACCTCTACCGATTGATACGACGGCGGGAGGTGTAGGTAGTTCAGGAGATTTTCTTTGCGGATTTGTTCCTAATCTAACAACCAATCCATCCAAGGGCGCAGACCATGGCGCTTGCTACTATGCCAACGACCGATGCGAAGTTCTCACGAGAAGTCCAGCATTAAGGACACCAGGCAGGACTTGCATGGAGAGGGGCGGTATACTCGATCCTGGGCAATCTTCCTGCCAGTCTGCTGCCCCGTCGCATTTAAGCTTCGCAACCCAGAACGGTTATTACACTGCGAATGTCGTGATTAACGACAAGAACGGCAATACGATCAATTATCCGCCTCAGGATCCAACTGGAAGAATGTACCGCTCGACCTTTGAAGCTAACAAAGCCATAGCGTGGATAAACGAGCAGAAGCTCACACCGTCTAGGCCTTGGATGGCGACTGTGGGTTTTTCGTCCGCTCATTCTCCCTGGCAGAACGTGCCTTCGGCGCTATTGCCGGAGAACTCGGCTGACACAGACGGGTTCAATTGTGTTGGCAGTTCTAGCGACAAGCGTACGCTTATGAAGCAGATGATCGAGGGAATGGATCACGAGTTTGAGCGGTTGTTAGTGGAGACCGGGCTTGCAACTCGCGGAAATGATGACAAACTTAAGTATCAGCCAGAGAAGGCCAATACCGTTATTGTTGTCGTTGGAGATAATGGCTCTTATCTAACCGTTGTTAACGAACCATTTGATCCGAGCAGGTCTAAGGGAACTCCTTATCAGACTGGTGTGTGGGTGCCCCTCGTGATCTCAGGGGCTAATGTGGTGGCTCCAGGGCGCAAGGTGACTTCGATGGTCAATGCCATCGATCTCTTTCAGCTATTCAGTGAGATCGCTGGGGTTGATCCGAGGGAATACGTGCCAAGAGGACGGCCTCTCGACGCTAAACCTATGCTAGCTTACTTGACGAAGCGGAATCAGAAATCGATAAGAACAACGAATTTCACGCAGACCGGGGATAACATTCGGTCATCGATAGCTCCTTCGTCGCCATGTGTCGTGGATGCGGTTAATGTCTGTACATCGTTCTTCCCGACGAAAGCAATCTGCGAGAAAAACAGCGGGACATGGTGGGGTGCGGGAAACACAATTGACGTACCGCCCCAACAGAATTGCTGCGGCGTCAACAGCTATCGTGTCAGCCAAAGCGAACAGCCGTACCAAATTAGGCCTATAATGGCAAATGCCATGAGGGATGATAACTACAAACTCGTTCGGTTAATCACGGAGAACTGTGCATCCCCCTCAAGTCCGATCACAATTGATGAGTTATATCTCATCAATGAAGCCCGGCCAGTACCGTTGCTAGATACTGTTGACAGAAACTTGCTGGCAAATGGCGTAGAGGGTTTGAACAAGACTGATAAAAGACAATACAATTATTTGTCGAGGCGGATGACGGGATTGCTCTCGACATACAAAGTCTGTCCGGGTGACGGTAACCTTGATAACATCGTCAACCAGAAAGACGTTGATGGGTGGAAAACCTATAGCGTGCTAAATGGCGGTCAATCGAGTTGGTCTGATTTCAATTTTGACGGCAAGACAGATAACACCGACCTCGGGATCATCTATAAGAATTGGCAGACTCGTTGCCCTCAAAGGTAGTGTTGGAAATCTCAGCCTGCTAAGTCCTCTCGATAAGGTGGCGGTAGATCGCCATCGCGGCTTCCACCTTGGTCTTGCCCTCAGCGATGAGAGCCTGACCTTCGGCGATTGCCTGAGCGATCAGGTCATCCGAGGGAGGTGTGGTTTCCGTCTGCTTGTTCTTCTTTGCCATTGGGTATCTCCTTCCAATGACCAGACCGTCCCCTGGCTTTGAAATGAAGACAACGCTGGGGTGAGAAAACCATCTAGGAAACCAGAGGATCACAGAGTGGCTTCCATGGGTGGAAACCACCACGTCACTCCAGCGCTGGGCAGAGGAAGGGATCGACCTCAGGGGCGGGGCATCTCATTGCACCGTTCAGGAACCTGAGCGAGGAACCATGCTGCTCCTCACAACAACCCTCTGCCCTATCTCTGCCGAGTTCCTACGAGGTGAAACACGCCTAGAACTCTCGTACCTCTGCAGCATCTGGTGTTGGACTACAGCGGTGTCCATGCCATTGCGACGTCAATCGAACCTACGACACGCAGCCTGGAAAGCTGCCGTGCTACCTCTGAACGACGCCTGCGATCGAGCAGAGATGAGTGGAGGTGGGCCAGGTCGGCAAGGGTGTGGGGGCTGGGGAGCGACTGAGGCTTCATTGCCTTTGTCATTGGGGTCTCCTTACAATGGCCCAAATGTCCCCCAGTCGTGAAACGAAGACATCGGA
>NZ_JBAXGR010000194.1:0-3676 GCF_037139295.1 Aestuariivirga sp. | reverse complement strand
CGCCTCTGGCTGCCGCGCGCCGACACCGAACCGGTGCCGGGGATACTCGAATATCTTCCCTATCGCCGTCGCGCCCGGCACCGTGGCGACGACGCCGTCCTTCACCCGGCCTTTGCCGCTGAGGGCTACGCCTGCATTCGCGTCGACATGCGGGGCGCTGGCGACTCCGACGGGCTGATGAACGACGAATATACGCCCGGGGAGTGGAAAGACGCCGTCGAGGTTATTGACTGGATTGCCCGGCAGCCATGGTGTTCCGGTGCGGTCGGTATGATAGGGCTCTCATGGAGCGGGTTCAATTCACTCCAGATTGCCGCTCTGGCGCCGCCTGCGCTGAAGGCCATCGTCACCACCTGCGCCTCCGATGACCGTTATGGCGACGACATGCACTACATGGGTGGCTGCCTGCTCAACGACAACATCCAGTATGGTTCGACGCTGTTTACCTGGATAGCCACACCCCCGGACCCCGAGATAGTGGGCGAGCGATGGCGCGACATGTGGCTGAAGCGGCTCGAGACGGTTGAAATTCCACCGGCTGCTCGCTGGATGCAGCATTCCGACCGTGACGGCTACTGGAAAAGTGGCTCGGCTTGCGAAAACTATGGGTGCATCAAGGCGGCCGTTCTCGCGGTGGGTGGCTGGGCAGACGGCTATACGAACGCCGTGATGCGCCTGCTGTCCGGCCTCACTAGTCCCCGCAAGGGACTTATCGGTCCATGGGGCCATGCTTATCCCCACGTCGCGACGCCCGGTCCCGCGATTGACTTCATCGCCTATGCCGTGAGGTGGTGGGACCATTGGCTGAAGGGTCGCGATACTGGCATCATGGACGAGCCGATGCTAACCTGCTGGCTGCAGGAGCATGAGAAGCCGCAGTCCCGTTACGGCGCCCGTAAGGGACGTTGGATCGCGGAAGAGTCCTGGGATAGCCCCAATGTTTCGGTCAGGAAGTTGGGCATCAACGCCAATGGCCTTGGTGCCAGGGGCGGGGTGCTCGACATGTCGGTCCGCTCACCAGCATCGACTGGCCTCGCATCGGGCGAGTGGTGTCCATATGGCTGGGGCCCCGACATGCCTCTCGACCAAAGGGAGGATGACGGCGCCTCGCTGTGCTTCGACAGCGAAGGGCTGGCTGCACCGCTGCAGATCCTTGGCGGCGCGCGTGTGCATCTGGTGCTGTCCTGCGATAACGAGGAAGGCATGGTCGCGGTACGGCTCTGTGAGGTAGCGCCCGATGGCACGTCTTCCCGTATCACCTATGGGCTTCTAAACCTCCAGCACCTTAGCGGGCATGGGGCGGCGGAGAAACTGGTTCCCGGCCGCCGTTACGAGGTCGAGGTGAAGCTGAAGGACTGCGCCTATGAGACGCCTACCGGGCATCGCCTGCGCGTGGCGATCTCCACGGCCTACTGGCCTTTGGCCATGCCGGCGGGCGCAGGAACCACGGTGACGCTGCACGAGGCCAGCCTTGCACTGCCGGTGCGTGGCGCGAAGGGTGCGCGGCCAGCAAGCCTCGGCGAGCCCCACGTACCTCCTGCGCTTGCGACCACTGTGCTCGTTTTGCCGGAGCGCGGCCGCCTGCGCATGAGTCGTGATCTCAGCGCGGGCATCACGCGCGTCGAGGTCGTGCGGAACCTCGGCGCTGTCAGGATCGAGGATGTGGCCCTCGAACTTAAAGCGCTCGGCAGCGAGACCTACGAGATCAAACCAGACGATTCGACAGCTGTAAGGAGTGAGACGACGCGGCTAGCTGAGTTCCGCCGCACCGGCTGGTGTGCGGCCGTCGAGACGCACTCGGTGCTGACCATGGAAGGTGGAAACTGGAGGCTGAAGGCGCGACTTGAAGCGCGCCATGGCAATGAGACGATTTTCGCCCGCGACTGGAACCTGATTATTCCGCGCTCGAGTGCGGAGTGAAGTATCGAGGCAGCGGCCCGGAAGGACGAACGACCCAACGAGAAACTACGGAAGAGACCAGTGAGACATAATGCTGTCAGGACGCGCCTCAAGCTGATTGCAGGTGCTGACGGTCTAGCCAGTGGCACGGATCCGCGCCCGTGCGGATGAATTTCTGGAACTCGTCGGTTTGCCGCCAGATCATTATTGCAATCGCTGGCCGCGCCAGTTGCCGGGCGGTAAGTAGCAGCGAGTTGGCGAGGCGCGGGCACTGGCCGCCGATCCTTCCATCATCCTGATGCATGAGCCCTTTGGAGCCCTTGACCCTATCATATGGAGCAAGTTGCAGGACGGACTAATGCGTATTTAGCAGCAGCTCGACTAGGCCATCATCGTCATCAGTCATGACATGGACGAGGCAATCCGCCTTACCGATGCCGTGGCGGTGGCGGTGATGAGGTGGAAGACTGCTGCAGTTCGCGCATCCGGCTCAATTCTTTGCCCAACCCGCAGACCCCTTCGTGACGTCGCTGCTCGGGCATGACCGATTGCTCAAACTGATGCGCAAGATGCCGCTCGCCATTCTTCCGCCCGAGGAGGCGATAACGGCCGAAGCACCTGAGATCGACCGCCGCCCCACCGCCGAGAACGCGCTGATTCAGATGCTGGCGAGCGGCAGTGAACGTGTCGCAGTCATAGAAAGTGGGCGGCGCCTCCACTCATTGCTGGTATTAACTCTCGTGCGCTCCGTGCTTCTAGGTACTCCTCATTGCACCGCCTGAACCCATTCAGGCCCTGAGGCGCTTACCTTCTGGGTCGAAAGCCGGGGTGGCCAGGATGACGGCGCGATGGGGACTTCCGAGAATGGCGACGTTCACCTCGTCACCGGGCTTCGTAAGTCCCGTTTTCAGATATGCGATCGCCAGTGACTTGCCGACGGAATAACCGAAGGTGCCGGAGGTGACCTGGCCAAGCGGGGCACCATCGAAAAGGAAAACTGGCTCGCCCCCGGTCGCATCGGCGACGGTTGCATCTATTTCAAGGAAGCTCATCATCTCGCGCGGCGCTACCTGCGCCACCGCGAGATATGCTTCACGGTTGAGGAAGGGCTTTTCTGGCTTCACGAGGCGGGTAAGGCCGCATTCCTGCGGCCAGTATTCAAGACTGTAGTCGCGGCCCCAGCTGCCATATCCCTTCTCGACACGCAGGCTCATTAGGGCGCGGGAACCCACCGGCCCTGCACCAAATTCGCGCCCAGCCTCCAGCAGGGCCTCATACAGCCTCACCTGATCGTCCGCCCTGCAATGAAGTTCCCAGCCGAGATCGCCCGTGAAGCTGACACGAATGGCGACGACCTCCACGCCCGCCACGGTAATGCGCGCGGACCGCATGAACGGGAAAGCCGCATGGGAGAGATCGACGTTGGTCAGGCGTTGCAGCAACTCGCGCGATGATGGCCCGGCCACGTTGAAGCCGCAGTGGGAATTGGTGAGCGACCGGAACACCGTGCTGGCAGGAAGCGGCATGGCGTTGAAATATCGCTGATGGTAGCGCTCTGCCATGCCGGAGCCTATGATGAGAAATTCCTCCGCATCCAACCGCGTCACCGTGAAATCGCCCGCGATGCCGCCACGCTTCCCGATGAGCGGTGTGAGGCAGGAGCGTCCCACCTCTTTCGGCATGTGGTTGGCGAACAGGGCGTCCAGCCAGGCTTCCGCACCAGGGCCCTTCACCTCGTATTTGGCAAAGTTCGAGATGTCGATGATACCGGCTCTCT
>NZ_JBAXGR010000193.1:0-3688 GCF_037139295.1 Aestuariivirga sp. | reverse complement strand
CATCACAAGCCGGCGATGGGCTGAACTGTCATGAGTTCTGTCGGTTGGTATAAGGCCACAGTTCAACTCGAAGAAGTTTGAAGCCTACCTAAAGGCCAACCAAGTCTCTGATCGACTGATCTCTACTATTCGACAACGACTGACGGCGGTTAACGAGGAGATATCTCAAGACTCGACCAATCTCGGGCGTGGCTTCTGTATTGGACATAGCTTCTTCTGCCAACAACGCGCATCTGGCCAATCGGAAACCGAATGGTACCGGGGCGTTATTGAAACAGAGATATTACCACTGCTCACCGAATACTGGTTCGATAATCCAACCCGAGTCGAGACCTGGCAGCAGCGCCTCCTGGATACGAACTGAGAATGCCCGGCCTCATCCCCATTCAGAACCTGTATTACCTCTTCTGCTACGCATGGGATCGTCTGGAAGAGGGAGACGTCATCAATGTAGGCGGTGTCGAAAGCCCGGAACTCGTGGATCTATTCGCAAAGGTCCTAACCGGTGGGGTTCGACACCTCATGCGCAGGGGCATTGATCGACAGTACACCGAGCGAGATGAGCCGCTGTCGACCGTGAGAGGTCGAATAGACGTGACCAAGAGTATGATGGCGGCACGATAGTCCGTGTAGTCAGTGCGCCATTTGGATTTGGCGGCATCCCACGACACCCGGGTCAGCCGGTTCGGCACCACGGTGAGGCTGGCACCGTTGGCGCCGGCGTCGATCGCCTCGGAGCCGCTGGGTGTCAGCAGGACGCCATTGGTCGCGCCGCCAGAGCCCAGGAACCACAGGGTCGCGCCATGCCCAAAGCTGGCCCCGGCGATCAGGGTCAATGTCCGGGCGGCGGCCGTGGTGTCAAACACCAGCACCTTGCCGACGTCATGGGCGGTGACGGTGTAGTTGGCGGCGCCCTTGTCGACCCAGAGATTGCGCGCGCTGGGCACGTAGATCGAGGCCGAGGCTTCGTGCCGTCCCCGCTCGACGTCGCCGGTACCATTATAAAGGTAGTCGACGGCGCGCGTGGTGCTCCAGGCGCCGGCGTCGCTCTCGTCCAGCCAAACGCCACCGCGTGGCAGCCACGCCGGCCTGGCCGTGGCCCGGCCGCCCAGTGCCATGTGCTTCATCCAGGTAGCGAGCGGGGCGGAGAATACATAGACCGGCGCATCGGCCACCGCCCACGCGATCGCCGAGCCGGTCGACGAGGCCAGCACGCTGCGGCTGATGGTGGCCGCATCGGAGTCGCGGGGCGAGAGCAGCACGATATTGGACGTGGTCGCGGCCGTGGGCGCGACATACGGCATCACCGCCCCGATCGGCAGCGAGCCATAGAGGGGCGGGTTGGTGAGCATGCGTCGCTACTCGTGCAGCGGTCGCGGGATGAGATCGTAAATGTCTTCGACACTGGCGCGCGGCAGATATTCAAGAAGAGGCCAGTACTCGGTGTGGAGGGTATCGCTCAACACCTCGACGCCGAGAATGTAGCGACCATCCGTAAGCTGGACTGGTTTTAGCGCAGCAAGGGCGGGCGCTTCCCCGGACGGACCGCGTATGGCGTCGGCCTGGGCGGCGGTGAGCAGGATAACGGTCGCCATTACGGCACTCCCACGGCGGTCATGTAGGTCCGCATGGCGTTGTAAAAAGAGACTTCCTTGCCGGCGAGGCTGGCGCCGATAAAGGATGCCGCGACGCGCGATGAGGAGAAAGACGCCGGACCCGCCACATAGGCGAGCGCGCCAAACTTCTTGTTCTGCAACGCAATCGACGGCGCGTTCGAGGTGATCGTCGAGACGCCGTTGCGATACAGCGCGGAGACCGCCGCTGCCGTCCGTTGGGAATGGAAGAAGCCGCTGGAATTTCCACCACTCGCCGGCGTGCCGGAGGGATTCGTGCCGGAGTTGATTTCCCAGCGGTAGTTGTTCCCGCCGTAATACGCGATGAGCATGCTGTAGGCGCCATAATCGAAGCCGAAGTCGACGCCGCCGATGGTGGCGCTTTGAGAAATCCACCCGCCGAAGCTCGCGTCGTCGCGCGTGTAATTGAGCCCTGCCGCCGCCGCACTCAGGTTCGTGTCGAGGTAACTGGTGGCGCCATTTCCGGTGTAGCCGAGGTTGGTCGTGAAGGCCGGGCTGTTGACTGCCGTGGCGATGCTGCATGCCTTCAGGTCGATCAATGCCTGCGTGGTGTTCTCGGCCGCGTGCAGCCAGATCCGATCAAGCATCGTCCAGACGCCGGCGCCTTTGAGGCTCACGATTAAACTGGAGACAAGAAGCTCGCGCGCGCCTGTAACGGTACCGCCGGCGGCTTTGATGGAATTGACCCACGTACGGGCGGAGGGGTCGGACGGCCCCAGTGCCAGGAGCTGCGAGGCGGCAATCATGTGCCGGCCTAAAAGTTCTGCGCCACGTCGGCCGCGAACCATGTCGTTCCGCCGTCGAGCGTGGTGAAGGTGAAGAGGTCGCGCTTGGCGTTGGTACTGCTGAGCGTCGGCGCGCCTCGCAGCCACGTCACCGATGCGGGCCAGGTCCACGTCCGGGGCGTGCCATCGGCCGTGAGCATGAGGGTGAAGTTCGCCGCATAGCCGGCGGTCATGTTCTGGATGGCGAGGGTGGTGACGTTGGCGTTGTTCGCCACCTTGAACACCGTCGCCGCGGAAAGATCGAGATTGAGCGTTCCGGCGGAGATCGTCGGGGCTGCATAGGTCTCGCGCTGACCCAGGCTGACGATGGGCCCGGTGAAGATGAAGTTGCCGTAATTATCGGCGAGCGGCGTCTTGCTGGCCGGCGCCACCAGAGAAACCGTCTTCGTGCCGGCCGAAAAGCTCACCGTCGCGCCGGTACTGGATTTTAGCGGCGTGGCCCGGGTGATGGCGCCTGCGCTAAAAGTGCATAGCGCGATCTCCCACTCCGCCGCCGTGGCGTGCTCGATGAGGCCCCAGAAGGTGTCGCCGTTGGCGAACCCGGCCGCCGACAGGCCCAGCATGCGAGTTGTGGCCCCCGCCAGCGTAAGCGCGCCGGTACCGGTGCCAAGAGTCGTTTCCTGGACACGATCAAGGATCTTGTGCGCCACTGGCTAGCCCCAGAGTTTGAGAATGGGTTTTGCGTTGGCGTTCACCGCCACGCCGAAGCAGAAGAGATTGCGCGAGGCGCCGAGGCCCAGCCGGTTGGCGTTGGCCACGTTGATCACTCGGCCGACCACGTCGGCGAACGGATCCATGACGACGGCGATCTCGAAGACCTCTCGCCGGGTGCGCAGCAGCCGCATCTGACGGTCGCCTTCGAGCTGTGCCGCGGCCTCCTCCGCGAACCCGCCCGCGACCGAGACCACCGGCGCGGTCGGATAAGGCTTGGCGCAAGCTCAGAAAGCTCGAGCCACTTCACGAGAATTTTCCCGGCATTCGCCTAGTCCTGCTGCACTCACTGGCGCACGCTCTTATGCGCCAGATCGTTCTCGATTGTGGGTATACCGCAGCCAGCGTGCGTGAGCGTCTTTACTCCCGGCAACCAGGCGAAGACGGCGGACCAATGGCGGGCATTCTGCTCTACACCGCTGCGCCGGACAGCGAAGGTACTTTGGGAGGGCTTGTCGAACTGGGTGACCCACTCACTCTCGGTCGCCATCTGCAACAGGCATTAGTGAAGTGGTCCCGGTTGTCTGAACAGATTTTCCGCGTCGATAAGTGGAGCGT
>NZ_JBAXGR010000192.1:0-3718 GCF_037139295.1 Aestuariivirga sp. | reverse complement strand
CCGAGGGCAAGCAGCAAGATCGCAACCTTCTCGCGGCCACCTCTTGTTGTGGACGATGACTGGAACTCCACAGCGAAACTCACGGATCTGCGGAAGGTCCGGCGACACTGGTGATGGTGATGCCTAGACGGCCATCCGCCTCGTCCACCACATAGAGGTCGCCAAGCGCCACTTCCCGACCATTGACGAGCATGCGTACGGGTGAACCAAGCCGCTCTTCCAGTGTCAAGGTCGTGCCGGGTGCTAGTCTCGCAACCTGAGACAAGGGCAACCGCGTTGATCCGATGACGATTTGAACAGATACCGGAATGCGCAATACCGCTCCGGGGATCGATTTGGCTTCGTTGGAAAAGGAAGCAGACTCTGCATGGCCGGGAGTAAGGTCAGGCAACTGTTCGCCCAGATTGGTCGTCATCATATCGTCCTGGCCTGGCCTTTGACGCTTCTAGAATGTCGGTTATGGCTTGCGGGAAAGTGATCAGGTGATCGCCGAAGCGATGGTAATGGCGAGCTTGTCACCGTTTCGCCCGAGTGTTGCTTCATAGGCCGCAACATCACCGCTCCAAACGATCACAGGTGACGAGGCTGTTGCTGTCAGGTTTATGAGTGTTCCGGGGCGCATGCCGGCAATGTCATCCACGGTCAATGTCTCCTGCCCCAGGGTGATCGCGAACTTGATCTCGGACCTCCCAACTTCCTCCTGCAGTCTGATGCGCTCTTGGACTGCCACCTCTCGACCCTGGTCCAGATTGTCTTGCGCGATCTGTTCTTCAAGTTCGTTCTGCAGAAAAATAAGCGATATCTCGCCGCTGTGGGTGAAGATATTCACGATGTAGCGAAACTGAGCGAACTGTAAACCTCGAGCCATCTCGGGTGCCTCTCTGCCATCAAAGAGACTGAAGGTTCTGCCAAGAGTCTCACTAAGCGCTAGAGCGAGTTGCTCGGCTATTGTTGCCTGTGCCAGATTCATGATGCGACGCTCGATGTTTGAAAGTGGCCTTTCGTGCATTTCAAAGGCGGGCTCAGCTCCAGTTCCGCCCATCGCTGCCTCAAGCAGGGCTGAAATCGCATCACGATCGATGAGCATCAAAGCCGTGAGTGAACCGCGCTGTGACTCAAACCTCAGCAATCCACGCTCCGGCTCGGATGGCATTGTCACATCAACAAGAATGCCATCCAGCGTAACGCGCCACGGTGCGGGTCGCAATGCGGAGAGTCCCCTTGCGCAGGCATCTCCAACTTTAGCTGCAAGCCTCGAAATTCCATGAAGTTCTGAAATTGCAGGGCGTGGCCGCGGTCGCAGGTGATTGATGTCGAGTGATCTTGCCACTTTATGCAGCCTTTGGATCAGTGGTGCCTGAATTCATCGTCTCCTGTTCAACCTCAGAGATGGTCGGTCGCTCATAGGCGGAAATCGTCTTGCGGCCATGTTCGAGGGCAACCTGAGGCATAGCTCCGTTCATGAAAGCAAGAAGCGTTTGCTTGATGATGACATAGAGTCGAACCCGTTTCTCCCGCACCGTCTTGACCTTCGTGGCGAGTGGTCCAAAGATTCCATAGGAGAAGAGAATGCCGGCAAATGTGCCGACAAGTGCTGCACCAATGAGATGTCCCAGCACTTCCGGGGGTTGATCCAGTGCGCCCATGGCCTTGATCACACCGAGCACCGCCGCAATGATTCCCAGCGCGGGCAGAGCATCTGCAATTGCTGACAGTGCAAAATAAACCTTCAGTTTGTCGCGCTGGATGGTCTGAATCTCCTCGTCCATCAACGCTTCAATCTCATGAGTGCGTGCATTCCCGATGATGATGAGCCGGCAGTAATCGCAGATGAAGTTCGTCAGGTCCTTCTCCGCAAGTATCTTGGGAAAGGCCTTGAATATTTCCGATTCTCCGGGATTGTCGACATGCACTTCCATCTCGGTTCGGGTCTTGGTCCGAAGTTCGCGCATGAGAGCGTAAAGAATGGCCAGGGTGTCCAGGTAGTCACGCGGCCTTGGCGTCGACTCCTTGATTGCTTCCATGATGGCCTTGAAGGAGTCCTTTACGACCTTCATCGGATTGGCCACGAAAAATGTCCCGATCGCCGAGCCAAGTATGATCACATATTCAAATGGTTGCCAGAGAACGCTGATATGTCCACCCATGGCTGCAAAACCACCAAGCAGGCAACCGAAGACGATGACCATGCCGATGACAAAAGTCATGAGTTCATATCTCCGCCAAGAGTTTCAATTCATCTCAATCGCTAGGATTTGCGGCTTGTGCGAGCCTGTTGTGCTGCTTCTTCAGGTCCGGGCAAGGAGTCGGCATCAGGCTTCCCGTAGAGGAGAGATCCATGGTTGGCACTGTGGCCACGTATCAGAACATAGCGCGCAATATCGGAAAGTCGCTCAGCGTCATCTCCGATCGTCCTGACGTGAAACGGGAAGCTGACTACTTTCTTGCCACCATCCGCACGGTAAAGTCAGCTGAGGAGTTTCTTAAAAACGATCGCATCTATAAGTTTGCCATGACTGCCTTTGGCCTGAAGGACATGATTTACGGCAAGGCATTTATGCGCAAAGTGCTGACCGAGGGCGTCGATGGATCGAAGAGCTTTGCGCTCCAGTTGGCCGATCCGCGGTTTCGCGAATTTGCTGAAGCCTTCAATTTCTCCCGCTATGGTGCAACTGCCACGGCATTTGACCGCGCCCAGAAGGGAACGGTCGATCGCTATCTGCGCATTCAGCTTGAATCTGATGCAGGCCAGAATGATGAGGGCGTGAAACTAGCACTCTATTTTCAGCGCAAGGCCTCGGACGTCACGAGCATCTATGGATTGATGGGCGATCCGGCACTCTACAAGGTTGTGCAGACAGCATTGGGTTTGTCGCCCGCCTATTCCAATACCGATGTTGACAAGCAGGCTGCATTTTTGCGCTCGAAGATCAATGTCGATGACCTCAAAGATCCGGTAAGGCTTGACAACTTCATCACCCGGTTTACGGCCAAATGGCAGGCAATCAATGGCGTCGCAGGCCAGAATGTACCGCAGATCGGCCTCGGTCGATCAACCCTCGCAAGCTTTGACAATTCGCTGTTGCTGAGCATGCAGCTTCTCAGGGGCTATGGACGCTGATGGACATGAACGCTCCGGTCGGCCTGTCCGGGCAACTGGCTCTCGCCCGCCGGTTGGAGACCATTGCGAACAACGTCGCCAATGCCGGGACCGTTGGATACAAGTCTGAGGCGGTAACGTTCGCAACTGTTGTCTCAAAGACGCAACCCTTCAACACCAGCTTTGTGTTTGATGGTGGACCGCATGTCGATGTATCGGGCGGGGGCTTTAAGAAGACAGGAAATCCGCTGGATGTGGCCGTGCGCGGCAATGGTTTCCTGGCGATTGGCACACCGTTGGGCACAGCTTACACGCGTGACGGCAGGCTTCAAATGCTGCCGACTGGTGACATCGTTACGCTTGAAGGGCATCCCGTCCTCGATGCTGGGGGGGCTCCATTGACAGTTGATCCGGATGGCGGCCCGCCTGACATTTCCAATGACGGGGTGGTCCGGCAAAATGGAAGAACCTTGGGATCTCTGGGTTTGTTCGATCTCGACCTGGGAAAAGGCTACAGCCGTTACGAGAATTCGGCCTTCGTTCCATCTTCGACGCCGGCACCCATTGATGATTTTACGCGCGATGGGATCGTCCAGGGCTTTACGGAGGATTCGAACG
>NZ_JBAXGR010000191.1:0-3741 GCF_037139295.1 Aestuariivirga sp. | reverse complement strand
GACAAACCCAGAAACGAGGACAGACAATGGCCCAGCTTCTCTCGCCGCTGCCCGGAACCTTCTACAGGAAGCCCGCGCCCGACAAGCCCTCCTACAAGAATGACGGCGACAAGGTCGCCAAGGGCGACGTGATCGGGCTGATCGAGGTCATGAAGTCCTTCACCGAGGTGAGGGCCGATGCCGCCGGCAAAATCAAGTTCCTGGTGGACAATGAAGAACCGGTAATGGCCGGCCAAGCGCTGGCGGAGATCGGCTGAACATGGCCATCGCCAAGCTCCTCATCGCCAATCGCGGCGAGATCGCGGTGCGCATCATCCGCGCCGCGCGGGAGCTTGGCATCAGGACCGTGCAGGTGCATTCGGCGGCGGATGCCGAGATGCTGGCCGTGAAGATGGCCGACGAGGCGGCGAACATCGGCCCGCCCCATGCCGCGAAGTCCTATCTCAATATTGAGAACATCCTCAAGGCGGCAAGGGACACAGGCGCCGATGCGGTGCACCCCGGCTATGGCTTTCTGGCCGAAAATGCGGGCTTCGCCGATGCGGTCGAGGCGGCAGGGTTGGTCTTCGTCGGCCCCAGGGGCGACTCGATCCGCGTGATGGGCGACAAGGTTGCGGCCCGCGTGGCAGCCGAGGCGGCGGGCGTTCCCGTGGTGCCGGGCTCGGATGGCCGCGTCGATGACCCGGAGCAGGCCAAACACATCGCCATGGCCATCGGCTTTCCCATCATGATCAAGGCGGCGGCGGGTGGCGGCGGGCGCGGCATCCGCATCGCCCACGACATGACGGAATTCGAGACGCTGATGCCGCAGGCCTCCGCCGAAGCCAAGGCCGCTTTCGGCGACGGCGGCCTCTATATCGAGAAGGTGATCGAGCGGGCGCGCCACATTGAGGTGCAAATCTTAGGCGACGGCACCCGCGCCATCCACTGCTTCGAGCGCGAGTGCTCGCTGCAGCGCCGCCGCCAGAAGGTGTGGGAAGAAGCACCCTCCGCGGTGCTGCCGCAGTCGATCCGCGAGAAGCTCTGCGCCTCTGCCGTGGCACTGGCGGAAGCCGTGAACTATCGCGGTGCCGGAACGCTTGAATATCTCTATGATGATGTGACCCATCACTTCTACTTCATCGAGATGAACACTCGCATCCAGGTGGAGCATCCGGTTACCGAGATGATTACCGGCATTGACCTCGTGCGCGAGATGATCCGCATTGCCGGCGGCGCCCCCCTGTCGATCCGGCAGGAGGATGTGAAGATGCACGGGCACGCCATAGAAGTGCGCATCAATGCCGAGGACCCGGCGAAGAATTTCCAGCCGGCACCCGGAACGGTGACGGCGCTGCGCGTTCCCGGCGGCCCCGGCACACGCTTCGATACCATGCTCTACCAGGGCTACCAGGTGCCGCCCTTCTATGACTCTCTTCTTGGCAAGCTGATCGTCTGGGACGAGACGCGCGAAGGAGCGATCGCCCGGATGCGCCGCGCGCTTGACGAACTCGAGGTCGAGGGCCTTTCGACCACCAAGCCCCTGCACCAGTTGCTGGCGCGGGACGCGAGTGTCGCGAAGGCGGATTTCCACACACGCTGGCTCGAGCCGTGGCTCGAGGCCAATGCCCACAGACTGAACTCATGAGGAGGATGGCGCTGAGATGAAGACGCGGTATTCCTATGGAGGCGATGAGCATATTTTCGTCGAGTACGACGAAGAAATGTCACTCGAAGCCTTCTTCAAGTCGCTGTCCATGGCGACGGCGATCAAGAAAGCAAAGATCAAGGGCGTGACAGAGATCTGTCCGGCCAATGCCTCGATGCAGGTGAAGTTCGATCCGGACGTCATCAAGCCTTCGGACATGATGAAGGAACTAAAGGCGATCGAGAAAGCGGCGGCCAAGGCCAAACCCGTCATCAAGTCGCGCATCATCGAGATACCGGTGCTCTACAACGACCCGTGGACGCACGAGACGCTGATGCGCTTCCGCGAGCGCCACCAGGACCCCAAGTCGACCGATATTGAATATACCGCACGCATCAACAACCTCGATGGCGTCGACGGTTTCATCAAGGCGCATTCTGGCGCACCGTGGTTCGTGTCCATGGTTGGCTTCGTCGCGGGGCTTCCCTTCCTCTACCAGATGGTGGACAGGAAGCGGCAGATCCAGTCGCCGAAGTATCTCCGTCCCCGCACAGACACGCCCAAGCTCACCGTGGGCCATGGCGGCTGCTTCGGCTGCATCTATTCGGTACGTGGCGCGGGCGGCTACCAGATGTTCGGTATCACCCCCGTCCCGATCTATGATCCCAATCAGAAGATCAAGCACCTGAAGGATTTCATGTGCCTGTTCCGGCCGGGTGACATCGTCAAGTGGAAGCCCATCGACCGCGCGGAATATGACGCTACCGTCGCGGCGGTCGAGAAGGGCAAGTTCAAACTCAAGATGAAGGACGTGACCTTCGACCTGTCCGAATTCAAAAAGGACATGGATGGCTACAACGCCAAGCTGATGGGGGCGCTCAATGGCAATTAACGTCATCAAGCCGGGCCTTTCCACCACGGTGCAAGACCTGGGCCGCCCCGGCTACTACAATATCGGCATCCCTTTGTCGGGCGGCATGGACCGCCTGGCACTGAAGGCGGCGAACCTTCTCGTCGGCAACAAGGAAGGTGCGGCCGTGCTCGAGGCCGTTTTCATGGGGCCGGAACTCAAGTTCACCGAGGATGCGACGGTGGCCGTGACGGGTGCGGAGCTTCCGCCGCGCGTTGACGGCGAACCGCGCGAGACTTGGACGTCGCTCAAGGTCAAGAAGGGCCAGGTGCTGTCCTTCGACTTCCTCAAGAAGGGTGCCCGTGCCTACATCGCTGTATCTGGCGGCATCGATGTGCCCGTCGTCTTGGGCTCGCGCTCGACTTATACGCTGGGTGCGCTGGGCGGCTTCAAGGGCCGCAAGCTCGAGGAAGGTGACAAGCTGCCCGTCGGCAAGGGCAGGGGAACGAAGGAAGGCCGTTCCATTCCGGAGAAGCTGCGCCGCGCGCCGGGTGCCCCCGCCGAACTGCGCATGCTGCCGGGCCTCTACTGGCACCGCATCACAGCGGATGCCGGCAAGCACTTCTTCGAGGACACCTGGAAGGTGGCGCCGGAGGCGGACCGCATCGGCTATCGCTTCCGCGGAGGACGCCCGCTGGAATTCGTGCCGCGCGAGCAGCCCTTTGGCGCAGGTTCCGACCCGTCCAACATCGTCGACGCCTGCTATCCTTATGGCTCAATCCAGGTGCCGGGCGGCACGGAGCCGATCGTGCTTCACCGCGACGCGGTGTCGGGCGGCGGTTACTTCATGGTGGGTACTGTTATCTCCGCTGACATGGATCTGATCGGCCAGCTCCAGCCTCACACCACGGCGTGCTTCGTCGAGGTGACCATGGCACAGGCGCTGAAGGCCCGGAAGGACCAGGCGAAGCTCTATGACAAGCTCAAGGCATCATTCTGAGGATCATGCACATGACCGGTAATTTGTTCTCCACCGCCTTCCCCAAGTCCCAGGCACTGCACAAGGCGGCAGCCGTTGGGCTCGGCGTCGTCATTCTCACGCTGGCCTCCAAGGTGCAGGTGCCCTTCTGGCCGGTGCCAATGACGCTGCAGACGCTCGCGGTGCTGATGATCGCTGCCACCGCCGGAATGCGCCTCGGCGCCGCAACCGTGCTCGCCTGGCTGGGCCTTGGCGCGCTGGGTGCGCCGTTCTTCGCCACGGGTG
>NZ_JBAXGR010000190.1:0-3794 GCF_037139295.1 Aestuariivirga sp. | reverse complement strand
ACGCGGCGGAGCATCACCAGCGCCTGGGCCGCGCGGCCCTCGATCACCGCGTCGCAGGCGGCCATGCTGCCGCCGGCGGCGAGCTGGGCGATCTCGAAGCTGCCCTTGCCGAAGGGCGTGAGCTGGGAGGCGTCACCGCCGTTCTCCGCGCTCATGGCCTTGATGCGGTCGATGTGGGCGCGGGTGTGGACGCGGGTCAGTTCATCCTCGCTGGCGTAGCGCGCCTTCACCATGACGAGCGAATCAAGCAAGCCCGAGACCTCGACGAGATTACGGAACCGGCGCTTGGTTTCCGGGTTCTCTGCGTGCTCGCCGGGCTGCACGGTAAGGCTTGGGGCAAAGACCTGCGCCCAGTTCCAAGTGTTGTGCCACATGTAGAGCTCGTGAAAGACGAAACCGGTGGTCATGTCGCGGCATCCCCCCTCAATTCTCGGCGAGGGTAGCGGCGTCAGTCCGGCTTGTCCCGCCCCGTTCGGGTAAGGAGTGGCACATCATACCACCCTTTCGGGTAAGGCTGCGGGTCTAAGCATGTCGGTTGCCGTAGCCTGCCCGATCCCCAGCTCTTGCAGGCACAGCACGGCCTGGGTCCGGTTGGCGACGCCCAGTTTTCCGAAGATGTTCTTGAGGTGCCACTTCACGGTGTCGGGCGCCATGGCGAGCGCGTCTGCCAGCTGGCGGTTGCTGTAGCCCTGTGAGAGAAGGCGCGCCAGTTCCGCCTCGCGCTGGCTCAGTTGCTGGCGGCGCGCCTTCCTGGCGCCGGACATCTCCTCGCGCGCCGGATGCTGGCGGCCCGTCAGGAGGCGGTCGACGAACTTGCCCGTCTCGCCTCCCGACTTCCACGACGGGATGCGCTCGCGCGCGAAGGCAAGAACGTCCAGCAGCGGCGCACCCTCGTCCCGCAGCATGCGCACCGCTTGCTGGGGCGCGCAGAGCGACACAGCATCGACCACAGCCGCAAGAGCAGAGAGCGCATCGCCGGCGTGCTGCGCGGCAACGGCGGCCACAGCCCGAACTTGCGCGAAGCGGTGGAGGCGCCCATCGCGGCGCAGCCGTTCCGCCAGCCGCTCCAGGACGCGCAGAGCCGCTTCGGGCTTACCCTCGGCGATCAGCACGCGCGCCACGGCGATATGCTCCGGCTCGCAGGCGGGGCGCTGGGCAAAGGGCGAGGTGAGCCACGCTTCGTCGATGCCGCGGCCCCGGAGGGCCAACCTGGCCGACGCGGCATCGCCCCGTTCCAGCAGCAGCCGCACGCGCTCATGCAGCGCCGCAGCGAAGAGCCGGCGGTAGCGGGTGGCAAGCCCCTGCCGCTCCGCACGTTCGAGAACAGCCAGAGCCTCGTCGCCGCGGCCGCGGCATGCGGCGAGCTTGGCGACGTTGAGCTTGCAAGCCATCTCATGCACCACGAGACCGCATTCCTCGATGATCTGGCGGTGCTCCTGCAGAAGCTGCTCGGCACCGGCGATGTCGTCCCACTCGTAGAGCAGTTCGACGACGAAGATCCCCACCATCGCTTCGGGATAGGATCCCTGCCCGAGCGTGGCCCGCGCATGGCGAATGGCGCGGGAGAAATACTCATGCGCTGCCATCAGCTTTCCTGCCGCCTGTTCGGCTAGGCCGAGAATAAGGTCCGAGTAGACGACGCCGAATACCGCCTGGGCCTGGGCATGACTGTCCCGCGCCCTGAGGCAGGCGAGCCTGGCGCCCTCGAGATCGCCCAGCGAATAGAGGCAGAAGCCCAGGATGTTGCCCAGCGTGCCGCATGAGAAAGCCTGCCCCTCTGGGAAGCCGACGAGCCAGCGTTGAGCGAGCCGCGCCGCCGTAAGCGATCGGTCGGCGGCGCTGATGACGCCCGCAGTGAGCGCCTTGAGCTCGGAGCGGAACTCTACCTGATCACTCGAACTGAGCCGACCGTCGCGCTCGGCCCCCGCTATGGTGTCTCGCGCCGACTTCAGGATGGCCGCTGCCGGCAGCGCCTGGCTCATGTGGAACAGAACCCACACCTGGGCGAGTTGAAGGCGCGGGCGCCCGGCCACGACGTCCGCCGGCAGTCTGTTCAGCCAGGCGCGCAGTCTGGTGATGTGGCCCTCGCGGACGAGCGGCATGCAGCACTCTTCCACCAAATGCACAGCGTGCTGCATGTCGCCCGCCGCCAGAGCATGGTGAACGGCATCGCTCGTCAGCCCCTGCGAAGAAAGCCAGCGCGCGGCGCGCCGGTGCAATTCCACCTCGAGCGCAGCATAGCGCGCCCGCAGCAGCGACTGAAGCAACTCCTGAAACAAGTGATGATAACGGTACCAGACGCGGCCCTGGTCGAGACAGATGACGAAGAGATTGGTCTGCTCCGCCGCTGCCAGCTTGGCCGCCGCATCGGCCGACCCCGTCACTTCCTGCACCAGGGAGCCGCACATGCGGCCGAGCACTGAAGTCTTAAGCAGGAAGTCGATCATCGTCTCGGGCAGGCGCTGCAGCACGTCCTGTATCAAGAAGTCAGCGATCTCACGGTCGGTGCCGGAGAAGGAGCAGATAAAACTCTCCCGGTCCGGGCGGTTTTCAAGAGAGAGGGCTGCAAGCTGCAGCGCGGCAATCCAGCCTTCGGTGCGGTGCTGCAGCGAGGCGACGTTCGCATCCGAGAGCCCAAGCCCGTGCGACTGGTTCAGGAAGGCCCGCGTCTCACTCAGCGAGAAACGCAGCCGTGTGTCGTCGATCCGCACCATCTGCCCGCGCACGCGCATATTGGCGACCTTGATGGGAATTTCCCCGCGCGTGGCGAGCAGCAGGTGAAAGTTAGGCGGCGCATAGGTCAGCAGGGCATCGAGGAAGCCCTGAATCGGGGCCGCCGTGAGCACATGGGCATCGTCCAGGATCAGCACGACGTCCTGCACCAGGCGGGCAAGATCGTTGACCAGCATGGTCATGATCGAATCCACAGGGAGAACTGGGCTCGACTGCAGCAGGGCCGGCACGTCCCGCGCGACCGACGCCTCGGCATACTGCAACGCGGCGACAAGATACTCGATGAAACGGCTCAACTCGTTCTCGCCTGAATCGAGTGAGATCCATCCGCACAAGCCACCGCGCGCCTGCAGGCGCCGTGCCCACTGGCTGAGCAGCGTGCTCTTGCCGAAGCCGGCGCCGGCGGAAATCACCGTCAGCTTGGCACTGCCCACTTGCTCAAGTTGCCGTTCGAGTTCGGGCCTCTCTATTAGGCTGACGCGCAATTCCGGAGGGCGGAGTTTAGTCTCGATAAGCAACTAGGGCCTCCAGCGTCTTTCCCAAAGCTAACGGCAAGCCGGCCTAACAAGCAATAATCACGAGTGCCGTACTTTGCTGCAGGCGGCCAGACTCACCAATTGGTTGATTGCGGAAGAAACAGCATAGCAGATCCTCTACTTGAAGACGAGAATTCCATGTTCTTGCGAGCGCCTGTGCTCTTTCGCGAGCGGGATTGGATGTCCGGTGCCTGGATACAGCCGGCCACAATATGCGTCAGGAAAGATATTGCCGGCTGGAACAAATTTGAGTGGGCTCCAGCGCAGTGGTTCGCAATTCTGCTTAATTGAAGAGGAAGAGGTGCTGGCAGCGAACTCTCTTCACGATTAAGACATTGATATCGTTGACTCAAAAACTCGCAATCGTTCGAATCTCGCGCTAGGATCCAAGCTCTTACAACGAATAGCCGGCTCGCACGGATTGCGGCCGGCCAGTTGACCAAGCAGCCCCAGGGATGTCGGGCTCTCGGCAAGTCGATCGACACGATTGCTCGTGAACTCACACTAGGCGGGGGTGGCTCTGAA
>NZ_JBAXGR010000189.1:0-3804 GCF_037139295.1 Aestuariivirga sp. | reverse complement strand
TTCATGGCTTTAATGTATGCACAAAATATAGGGCTTGTCAATTATTGTGCATACACTAATGTTCTTGACGCTCGGCAATCGGGAGACGCTATCTCTCGCACTCGAGTGCAAACGCCCCGCAGGCATAGGCGCATCGCAGTGCTGGCCATCCGCCATGCCGCGTAAAAGCCAGCCCTGCTATTGCAGCGCAAATAAATAATCCGAACGCAAGACAAGTGCTTGGCGAGAGGAAGATCACCATGGAATACGAGGGACAGATAAGGCTCACGGTACAGGGCACCACACAATGGGTGTGGGTGGATGTGAGGGCGCAGAGCGTGGAATTCGCGCGAGCGCTTCTGCAGGCACAATATGGAAGGCCGAATGTGCTCAACGTGCAGCAGAAGCGAAGGCGTTAAAAGCTAAGGTTGCTGAGCCTTACGCAACGCGGCCTGCGCCTTGGTGGCTCTGATCCGTGCCTTTTTGATCTTAAGGTCCTTCTGCTGCTTCGTAATTGCATCGGACTGCAACTTGAAGGAGTCAGTAATCTCGTGGATGCGCATGGCTTATCCCCCTCTCATCGCTTGTATCTCGTGCTGGCGCAGACTGCATTTCGCGGTGATCGCCTGATTGACTAGCCCGGCGGCATGGCTGATCACGGCTCCGATCTTTGGATCGCTGATCTCGCGCGCACGATGCGAGAGGCAACCCCATAGGAACACGAGGCTGCCGAGGTTCATGCCGTATCCCTTGGTGCGCATGGAACTGTAGTAGCTCTCGTTCATGCCACAGAGGCGGCTCAGGTCATATTGTGTCTGGATGACGCCGAGCCGCTTGAGGCTCGCAAGAAGCTCGGCGTCGATTCGGAGGTTCTCCTCCGAGAGTGCGTTTAGGTTTCTCATGCGTGTATTTAGCAGGGGACACCACTTTGCGGGCACGGAGCCTGCGCGCTCGCTGACGCGATAATCAATCGCGGCTCGAAAAAGTGGGGAGCGCTAGATCTGACGCTCCACTTCGCCCCCAGTGGGTTTGAAGCCGCACCGCAGCCTGGCAAATGTCGACTGGTAGGAGGCGAGCGTCAGCAAGCTCCTAGACTTGAAGATCCTATCGATTGCCTCGACAGTAGCTCCCTCCGCCCGTCCAATGGTGTGCAGACCGTTCAGGCCTTCGGCATCGAACACGCGGTTCGCAAGAGCAATTCCCCAGCACAGGGCCGCGAGATTGTGGTGCGCAAGATAGTGATTGCTCTGCTGGTCGCGATAGCTGCCGTTCGTGGTGGGCACGCAGAAGTCACCCATCACCATCCGATTTCCCAGCGGGCTGGGCCACGGCCACGGCACCGTCGACTGGAGAAACTGATGACCATCGGGTGCAGCGCTCTGGCCCATCGTCATCAAGCTTCCGTCGAGATGAGGAAGCGTGATGGCGTTTCCCCACTTCAGATTGCGGAAAGGGGCCGAGGTGTCAAAGCTGATCCGCACGTCGAGTCCGAAATGGGTCTTGATCGCACGCTGGATGGCGGTGAGAAGGACCGCCGTGTCGAGCCTGTTGGTACCGAGCACATGAATCCACTGGATGCGCTCCAGGGTGCCATCCTGGAGCATCACCAGGATGCGCCGGATCATTTCGTAAATGTTCAGCCGAAGAAGCCCGGCGAACGCCACACCCTCGAAACCGAACACTTTGACTTCCCGATACCAAAGGTCGGCTTCCTGCGGATTATTCCCATGGAGAACGTTGAGGAATTTGACCGAACTGGTGCTACGGTTGTCGGCAAAGTACCGAAGATGAGTGAGGGTAGCATCGAGGCACTCGCGCGTCGTTCGGTAAAGATAGCCACGACGTTCGATGATGGGCGCAGTGGGAGCGTCGAGCGTCATCGCGTAATCGCTGTGAGCTTCGAGCCAGTCGAGGACCTCCTTGCGTTCCGAATTGGTGCTGAAGGCACGATTCTGGGTTGCTGTTTGGTAGCCTCCCGAGTCACCGATCAGGATCGTGTTCTGCCTGTCACGCTTGGTGACGATGCAGGGCTTGTCCTTCTTGCCCAGCGCCTGGCCTGCCGAGTAGAGAGCGTGGCTGATGCGGAAGAATTCGTTCTTCGGGTCCAGGAAGTTGAAATCGTCTGCCTCGACCCCCTGAGGCAGAGAACGAGCCCATGCCTTGCGATAGACATCGATGGCATAGCCGGGAGAAATCGACGGCACGTAGACCGCCTGATCCTTCGGCGTGGGATCGTTCTTGATGTGGTTGCTGACCGCAGCATAGTGCGAACCGGCCAGCGCAGCGCGAATGTCATTCATGACAGTTGTCCTGTTGTGCGTGTGAATGGAAAAAAGGGGGAACTTTATGTTCCCCCGCTGGGTGTTAGTTGCCCGATTCGTTCGTGGAGCTGTCATCGCAGACGGCCTCGACGGTCATCGGCGCGAGACGGCGGCTCTGAAGACGCGCACCATCTGCTGCGAGTGCGGGCAGATAGAGCTCCCAGAAGGCGAGAGAGTCTTCCCAGAAGAAGCCGACCAGACCCCCGTCGTCGGCGAACGCCATGACGTGGCTGGTTTCCTTCGTCCGCAGCACGCTCAGTACGTTAGCGATCTGGGCGAGGTCGAACTTCACCGTGATCGGGGCCTTGCTGGATTTACCCGCGTCGGCATAGGTGCCGTAGGTGCCCTGACGGATGACCGCATTGCCCCCGAAGCGCACCTCCGCTGCTTCGCGCTTCGACTTCTTGGCGGCACCTTCGTGCTTCTTAGCAAAGTCGTCGGAGTACCAGGTCGCCAGGTCGGCCTGCGTATAGCTACGGCACACACTCGGCTTGAAGCCGTCAATGTCGAGCGGCTTTTCCGCCATGTTTGCGATGGACTTCCACTCCACGCTGACGTTCGCGTGGCTGTGCTTCAGCGGGTCCAGGGCCGCATTCTGGACCTTCGTCGTGAAAATCACCGTCGTCATGTCGCGCGACAGAGAGATGAGCCCGCGAGTCGGGGCATCCTCGAGGAGCGAACCCAGGGACGACACGTCAGCAGCGGTCAGCATCACCGGCTCGACAACATCCCCGAAACGGGTGATGTCGATCTTCGGCGTAGCCCTGACCACCACAGAAGCATCGGTATGGCGAGCCGACACGACAAACTGCACACCCGTCGTCTGGTGCGGGACCAGGGTGAGAACCCGCTCGGACTGGAGCGACTGCCCCATCTTCAGGTCGTTCTCGGTCTTGCCCATCTGCTCGCCGCTGGAGACCATCTGGCCCAAATCCAGCATCATGGCCAGAAACTCGGTGCTGGGATCGGTCGGCAGGTGGTTGTGAGCGAAGTTCGCAATGGCAGATGAGAACTGAGCCGATTCGAGACCCAGAGGTCCGACGAGCTCGATCTGGCCGTCCACCTGACGACCGACGATCAGCACAAGGCCGTCAGCATTGCAGTCGACCGGGATCTCCACCTTGGCCAGCGCCGGGGCAGCTTTCGCCGCTTCGGTTGCCTTGCATGCTACGTACGCCGCCATCAGCTTGCGTTCACCGGCCGTGACGAGAACCGAGCCGCTCACCTCGGGCTGAGTCATCTTCTTGCCGCGCATGGCGTAGACGACCTTTTCGAAGCCCCCGACTGCCTGGATTGCCTTGAAAATCTGGCTCAAGGTCACCGTCGCACGATCCTCCATGGTCTCATCGATCCACGCCAGAACCTGCGCATAGCGGGTAGTGACAGACGAGTCCGACGGAGCATCGAAGCCGAAGACATACTTGACGATCAGACCGAATTCCGAGGCATCCGACCGCGACTCGATGCGAACCTTGCGGCGGTCGTTCCAGTCCTTCACCTTGAG
>NZ_JBAXGR010000188.1:0-3816 GCF_037139295.1 Aestuariivirga sp. | reverse complement strand
AGGGCTTTGCCGCGCATGGCTATGACCTGGTGATCGCGGCCAATGTGCTGCATGCTACGCGCGATATCGAGGCAAGCCTTGGACATTGCCGCAGGCTGCTTGCGCCTTCGGGCATTCTGGTTGCCCTTGAGGGGTTGAAGCCCCAGGGCTGGCTGGACCTGACCTTCGGGTTGCTGGAGGGATGGTGGTGCTTTGAAGACAGGTGGCGTGCCGATCATGCGTTGATGGGCGCATCCAGCTGGCGGTCTGTGCTGTCGGTCAGCGGTTTCCATGGCGCGGCCGTGATCGCGGCGGACGGCGCGATGGTGGAGGACACGTCGCAGGGCGTGATCGTTGCGCAGGCGCCTTCTGTGGTGGAAGAGCCCCATGGCCTCTGGCTGGTATTAGCGCCCGGGGACGACGGCCGTGCGCTGGCCACGGGACTTGCCGCGCGGAACCAGCAGGTGATCTGGGTTGATCCGGCGGGCGAGGTGGCGGAAGAGCCGCTTGCGCCGGGTGTGCGTCAGGCCTTTGCCGAGCCGGCGCGCCGCGATGCCTGGCGGGCGCTGATCGCGGCGCTACCCGAGGATATGCGTCTGGATGGAGTGGTGCATGGCGAAGCGATTGGCGCGGCAGGTGCAGAGCTCTGGCCCGATGCGGAGCGTCTCACGGCCAGCGCGCTGGCCCTGAGCCAGGCGCTGCAGGAGGCGGGCCAGTCCCCGCGCAAGGGCGTGAGCTTCCTCACGCGCCAGGCTATCGTGACCGGCCATGAGCCCGCGCCGGGCCTCTCTGGCGCACCGCTGTGGGGCTTCGCCCGCAGCCTCGCCCAGGAAGTCCCGCAACTGGCCCCCCGGCTCATCGATCTCGACGCGCGAAGCGCGGTTGAGGGAGGAGAGCCTCTCCCCCCAAGTCTCATCAACATCCTCCTTGATCCCGACAAGGAAACCGAAACAGCCTTCCGAAACAACATCCGTCTCGCCAACCGTCTCGCATCGGCCAGTAAAAGCAGCATGCTTTCGCTGCCGCAGGGGTCGCACTGGCAACTGGTGCGTGGCGATGACGGACTGATCGACAGTCTTCAGGCGAGATCAGTGATGCCCCGCGAACTGGGCCCCGGCGAGGTGCGTGTCCGTGTCGAGGCCACTGCACTCAATTTTCGTGATGTTTTGATTGCCCTTGGCGCATCCCTTGGCAACTCCCATGGGCTTGGCTGTGAGTTCTGCGGCCGGGTGATCGGGTGCGGGCCGGATGTTCATGCTGTGCAGCTTGGCGATTTGGTTTTGGGGCTGGGGGTCGGGACTTTCGCCCCTGAAACCGTGACACTTGCAGATTTCGTTACGCTCGCCCCGGCTGGGTACACAGCGGCAGCACTAACGACGCTTCCTAGTACCTCCGTGACGGTGGAGCTTGCGTTCCGGCTGGCCGGTCTCAGGGCTGGTGATCGGGTTCTGGTGCATGCGGGGGCAGGCGGCGTGGGCCTAGCGGCGATTGCACTCGCAAGAGCGCTGGGGGCCGAGGTGATCGCCACCGCAAGTGACGGCAAGCGTGGGTTCTTGAGGAATCTTGGCGTCGAGCATGTCTTTGACAGCCGCACGACCAGCTTTGCCCGTGAGGTGTTGTCTGCCACTGGCGGCGTCGGGGTTGATGTCGTCCTCAACAGCCTAACGGGGGTTGGCTTTATAGAGGCCTCGCTGTCCTGCCTCGCGCGTCGTGGCCGCTTCATCGAGATCGGTAAGCGTGATATCTGGACCCGAGAGCGGATGGCCTTATCACGGGAAGACGTGGACTATCACATTCTCGCCGTTGATGCGCTTATGGTTGATGCGCCTGGCATGGTTCGCGATGCTCTGCGGACTGTTGTAGAGCGACTCGAAAAAGGCGAAATCTCACCATTACCTTTCAACGCCTATCCACTTTCCGAGATCTCCGAGGCGATGCGGTTCATGGCATCTGGGCGCCACGTCGGCAAGATCGTGCTCACGCCGCCGCGCAGTCCTCGTTTGCGGCCGGACCGCACCGTGCTGGTGACTGGCGGTTTTGGGGGCATTGGGCTCAAGGTAGCTAGTTGGCTAGCGGAACACGAGGTCGGCACCATTGTGCTGAACGGGCGCCGCGAGCCGGATGAAGAAGCTCTCGCCGAGATCTGTAGGCTGCGCGCGGGGGGCGTGCGCATCGAGGTGATGCTCGCTGATGTCACGGATTCGGAGGCTGTAGGGGCGATGCTGGCTCGGATCGACGCCACGCTGCCGCCCCTTGGCGGAGTGATCCATTCCGTTGGAATAATGAGTGATGCTGCGTTGGCTAATCAAGACAGAAGACGATTCGAGCAGGTGCTGGCCCCTAAGGTCAAGGGCGCTTGGCATCTGCATGAGGCTACGCTGGGCCTTGATCTTGATCTCTTCGTGCTGTTCTCGAGTGCGGCTGGAGTACTCGGCAATGCTGGCCAGACCAATCACGCGGCAGCGAATGCCTTTCTTGATCAACTCGCGCTCCATCGTCGCAGCCTGGGCCTTGTCGGCCAGGCAATGGCTTGGGGACCTTGGTCGGGCCTTGGAGAAGCCGAAGAGCAGCGCGGTCGCATCGGATCTCGTTTCTCGGCTACGGGTTTCGACTGGATCACGCCGCAGGTTGGCATGCAGGCGTTCGATGCCCTGATCCATGCTAACCGTCCGGCCACGGTAATCATTCCGGCAGACTGGACAGTGCTTGCCCGGCAATTCGAAAATCTGCCGATGCGGTTTTCTGGCCTCGTCGCATCGGCCGACGTTTCGGTTCCGGCGGCACACATACACCTTGCTGACAAGATAAAGGGTGCTTCCGATCATCAGCGCAGGAGCTTGCTGATATCGTTCCTGCAGGGTGAATTGCAGGCGGTTCTTGGCCTGGGGTTGCCGCCTGATCCGACGATTGGGTTCTTCGAACTTGGCATGGATAGCCTGATGGCGGTTGAGCTCCGCAACCGCCTCGAAAAGGCTTTCGGATCGGCGGTTGAGCTACCCAATACGCTTGCCTTTGATTATCCATCGCTGAACAAGCTAGCCGACTACATCCATGACAACTTTCGGATGGCCAAGTCGGGAGTGGCAAAGGTGGGTGTTAAGAATCCGACACCTCGCTCTGTCGTCAGAGCAGACGATGACGCTGTAGCGGTGATCGGATTGGCTGGCCGTTTTCCTGGCGCTGACGACGTTGAGGCGTACTGGCAGCTGCTTTTGAATGACGTGCACGCGATAAGTGAAATTCCGAAGGAACGCTGGGATGTTGATGCCTATTACGATCCGGATCCTGAGGTATCGGGCAAGATGGTCACGCGGCATGGCGGGTTCATGGAGGGCGTCGACCGGTTTGATGCGGAATTTTTCCGTATAGCGCCTGTTGAAGCGCGACTGCTGGATCCGCAGCAGCGCATTCTCCTAGAGACAGCTTGGACGGCACTGGAGCATGCGGGCTATAATCCCAGTGGTTTGGCAGGCTCTCGAACCGGAGTGTATATCGGGTTTAGCGGCAGCGATTATCGCGAGCTGATGGCCTCTACGGCTGCCTCTGACGTTATGTCGATCTACGCTGCCACTGGGAGTGCAGGAAGTACTGCCATTGGACGCATCTCCTTTGCGCTTGGGCTTGAGGGACCTGCCATCGCAGTCGATACAGCATGTTCTTCTTCTCTGGTCGCTGTGGATCAGGCCTGTGACGCAATTCGTCAGGGGAAGGTAGAATTAGCCTTGGCTGGGGGCGTCAACATGCTGTTGAGCCCATCTGGATTTATTCTTTTTTCGAATGGCCGCATGCTGTCGCCCGATGGTCTTTGCAAGACGTTTGATGCGTCGGCGGATGGGT
>NZ_JBAXGR010000187.1:0-3826 GCF_037139295.1 Aestuariivirga sp. | reverse complement strand
TCTACCGCCAGCTTCACGGCTGGCACACCGCGCCGGGCAGCGCCCGCGCCTCCCAATTTCCCTGAGGGATCAATGCCACCCTCGCAAAGGATCGAACATGCCCCTGTCTCCCCCGTGCCGCGACCGCCCGGCGCTTGACCTACCCCCCTCCCAATGCCAAACACCGCCCAACATGATTGACACCGCACACATCCGGAATTTCTCCATCATCGCCCACATCGACCACGGCAAGTCGACCCTTGCCGACCGGTTGATCCAGCTCTGCGGCGCCGTCGCCGACCGCGACATGGTGAACCAGATCCTCGACTCGATGGACATCGAGCGCGAGCGCGGCATCACCATCAAGGCCAACACCGTCCGCCTCGACTACACCGCGAAGAATGGCGAGAAATACGTGTTGAACCTCATCGACACACCCGGCCACGTGGACTTCGCCTATGAGGTCTCGCGCTCGCTCGCCGCCTGCGAGGGCTCGCTGCTCGTCGTCGACGCCTCGCAGGGCGTAGAGGCCCAGACACTGGCGAACGTGTATCAGGCGATCAACAACAATCACGAGATCGTGCCGGTCCTCAACAAGGTCGATCTGCCAGCGGCCGACGCCGACCGCGTGCGCCAGCAGATCGAGGACGTGATCGGCATCGACGCGTCCGACGCCATCCCGATTTCCGCCAAGACCGGCGTCGGCGTGCCCGACGTGCTCGAGGCCATCGTCCACCGCCTTCCCGCCCCAAAGGGCGACCGCGATGCGCCCTTGAGGGCGCTTCTCGTTGACAGCTGGTATGATGCCTATCTCGGCGTCGTCGTGCTCGTGCGCATCATCGATGGCGTGCTGAAGAAGGGCATGAAGGTGCGGCTGATGTCCACCAATGCCGTCTATCAGCTCGAGCGCGTCGGCGTGTCGCGTCCCAAGAAGGAAACCGTGGACGAGCTGGGCCCGGGCGAGATCGGCTTCTTCACCGCCTCGATCAAGCAGGTGGCCGACACCCGCGTCGGCGACACCGTGGTCGACGAAAAGAACCTGACGGCCACCCAGCTGCCGGGCTTCCGCCCCGCACAGTCCGTTGTCTTCGCCGGCTTCTTCCCCGTCGATGCGGCCCGCTTCGAGGACCTGCGCGAGGCCATCGGCAGGCTGCGCCTCAATGACGCGAGCTTCACCTATGACATGGAGACCTCGGCGGCCCTTGGCTTCGGCTTCCGCTGCGGCTTCCTCGGGCTGCTGCATCTCGAAATCGTCCGTGAGCGGATCGAGCGCGAGTTCAACGTCGATATCATCACCACGGCACCCTCGGTCATCTACAAGGTCAACCTGCGTGACGGCACGCACATCGACCTGCACAACCCGGCAGACCTTCCCGACCAGACGCTGATCGAATCGATCGAGGAACCGTGGATCGAGGCCACCATCCTGGTGCCGGACGAATATCTGGGCTCCATCCTCAAGCTCTGCGAGGACCGCCGCGGCCGCCAGAAGCAGCTCACCTATGCGGGCGCGCGCGCCATGGTGGTCTATGATCTGCCGCTGAATGAAGTGGTGTTCGACTTCTATGACCGGCTCAAGTCGGTCTCGCGCGGCTATGCCTCCTTCGACTACAAGATGACCGATTATGAAGAGGGCGACCTCGTGCGCCTCGGCATCCTTGTCAACGCGGAACCGGTGGATGCGCTGGCCATGATCGTGCACCGGGCGCGCGCCGAGCAGCGCGGCCGCGTGATGTGCGAGAAGCTGAAGGAGCTGATCCCGCGCCACATGTTCCAGATCCCCATCCAGGCGGCAATCGGCGGCAAGATCGTAGCGCGCGAGACGCTGTCGGCGATGCGCAAGGACGTCACATCCAAGTGCTACGGCGGCGACATCAGCCGCAAGAAGAAGCTTCTGGACAAGCAGAAGGAAGGCAAGAAGAAGATGCGGCAGTTCGGCAAGGTCGAAATCCCGCAGGAGGCCTTCATTTCCGCGCTGAAGATGGATGAGAACTGAGGCGGCTGATCCCATTTCCGGGCTGGACCGTAGTTTGGAATAATTCTAAATTGCAGTCCTCATCTTTGGGGCCGTGCCTGTCTTGAAAAGCTTTTCCGATCTCACCGAACAGGAACTCCTCGCGCTTGCCATTTCGAGCGAGGACGATGATGCCCGCGCCTATGCGGGCTTCGCCCATTCGCTGATGGACACCTATCCCGCCTCTGCCAAGGTTTTCATGGAGATGGCGGAGGAAGAGCACGAGCACCGCCGCTGGCTCACCGATCTCTATGCCAAGAAGTTCGGTGATTACATCCCGCTGATCCGGCGCTCCGACATCCAGGGCTTCGTGCGCCACAAGCCGGCATGGACCATCGGCAAGATGAACATCGAGGAGATGCGCCAGCGTGCCGAGGTCATCGAGCTCGAGAACTACCGCTTCTACAAGCAGGCCGCCGAGCGCAGTGGCGACCCACAGATCAAGAAGCTGCTGCTCGACTTGGCCGAAGCCGAGAAGGGCCATGAATCAATCGCGGTCAAGCTTGGCCACACGCATCTGACAGCCGATGCCAAGATCGAGGAAGGCGAGGCCAAGCGCCGGCTCTTCCTGCTGCAGGTCATCCAGCCGGGCCTCGTGGGCCTCATGGATGGTTCAGTCTCGACGCTCGCCCCGCTCTTCGCGGCCGCCTTCGCCACGCATGACACCTGGCAGACCTTCCTCGTCGGCACCGCCGCCTCGGTGGGCGCGGGCATTTCCATGGGCCTTGCCGAGGGCCTGTCGGATGACGGCAAGCTCACTGGCCGCGGCCACCCGCTGATCCGTGGCCTTGCCGCCGGCATCATGACGGCGGTGGGCGGCCTCGGCCATGCGCTGCCCTATCTCATTCCGGATTTCTGGACCGCCACCTGGCTCGCCATCGCGGTCGTTTTCGTCGAGCTCTGGATCATCTCCTGGATCCGTTTCAAGTACATGGACACACCCTTCCTCAAGGCGGCCTTCCAGATTGCGGTGGGCGGCTTCCTCGTCTTCCTCACCGGCATCCTGATCGGCAGTGCCTAGGCCAGCCGGATCAGCACCGCGCCGATGACGATCAGTACCGCACCCGCGAGGCGCGGCAGGCTGACGGTCTCCTTCAGCACCCGCATCGACAGCAGCATCACGATGAGGATGCTCGTCTCGCGCAGCGCGGCCACGCTGGCGATCGGCGCCTTGGTCATCGCCCAGATCACGATCCAGTAGGCGCCAACCGAGAGTGCCGCACCCACCACACCGGTCTTCCAGTAGGGCGCCACCTCGCGCACGATGCTAGGCCCGCGCAGGCTTACGGCGGTTGCGGCGAGGAAGATCGCATCGAACAAAAACACCATGCCGGCATAGGACGATGGCTGCCCCGAGGCGCGCCCGCCCATGCCATCGACGATCGTATAGGCCGCGATGAACACCGACGTGCCGATGGCGAAGAACAGCGTCAGCCCATCCAGTCGCACACCGCGGTGGCCGAGCAGGCTGATCATCCAGATGCCGATGACCAGAATGGCCACGCCGGCGCCGCCCATCAGCGTCAGGTCCTCATGCATGAAGGTCCACGTCACGGCGAGGGTGAGCAGGGGGGCCGCACCCCGCGCGATCGGGTACACCTGGCTCAGGTCACCCGTGCGATAACTCCGTGCGAGGAAGAGATTGTAGCCGAGATGGAGAACTCCGGAGGCAACCGCATAGGGCAGACTGGCCAGCGACGGGAGCGGGAATACCAGCAGCATCGCCACGCCCATCACGCCCATGATCGTCTGGATCAGGCAGAGCGACAGGAACCGATCGAGCTTGAGCTTGACCAGCACGTTCCAGCCTGCGTGCATGACAGCCGCGGCGAG
>NZ_JBAXGR010000186.1:0-3853 GCF_037139295.1 Aestuariivirga sp. | reverse complement strand
AAGATCACGGAATGGCGCAACCCACCAACGACAAGCAATTGAATTTATTCGGTTTCTAACCGGACACTAGTGAAATCCGATCAGTATTTAGTGATCTCGCTTACCGGTCAGAACTTCGGCGCCACCGTTCCTTCAACCACTCATCCCCCTGCCCCCGCCTCTCGGCCTGACGCCACGCAGCCTCCTCCTCCGGCGGCGTCCTCTTCGAAAAGTAGCGCCAAGCCAGTGGCAGCAGCGCCTTGCCCAGCCGTGGCACGAACTCGATCCAGAAGGAAGGTCGCTGCGCCACGAGAAACGCCCCGGCCCCAAGGCCGAGAAGCACTACCGTTACCGCGACGCCCTCCTGCCAGCTCATGCTCAGGCCACCTTCTCGTTGGGGATGGCCCAGACCAGCACCGGCGTGACGAGACCGATGATGGTGGCGATGGTGTCAGGGGTCGCCCAGGGCAGCTGCAACCCGGTGTAGGTCTGGACAATAAACAGGATGCCCATGATGGCGGCTACCAGCGCCTTGTCGATCGACGTCAACATTGAGACGTCTCCTATGCTTCGTTGGTGGAAAGGGCGCCGTTGACGGATGGCTACGACCGCGACATCATTCTCACAAATCTGGGAAAGACTTGCCGATAGTAATCCGTCCCCATTGAAGTGGTCCGATTTCAATTATTCCTCATGGCTTCAAGAAGGGTCGGAATTTTGACTCGCGCCAGAACTGCCTGGATGATTCAACTCCCGCTCTGAGCGGGGGCGTATCATTTTCCACCTCTCTCGCCGCCCACCGCCGCTCCACTAATCCCCCACCCCGCCCCGGTTGCCGTTCAGTGTTAGATCGGCAGCTTCGCAAGCTGCATGTGTGACCTGTGACCACGGTCGTCATCCACTACAACCTCGATCGCAAGAGTTGAGAGCAGATCACGAAGGAGCATCAGGGGGCGACGGCGGAGGTCGTGACTGGCTCGCGATGATTGACTCTTGTGGCTTACCGTAGCTGCATAGCGTGGTCGCACTCATGGAAAAGCGATCATCGCCTGTAGCGCCATATCAAGCTCATAAGGTTGCGCATTGAATGCTGACCGAAAACGCATTGAAAGATACGAATAGTTTTATAAAAACCGAAAAAACTAAGTGATTATACCCGTTGTAAATCCCGTGCTTTGTCTATTAGTTCGTAGACTGATTTTAATTTATCTAACTTTCTAGTGACTGGAGCGCTTTTCTGAAAGCTCCGCGGCCAGGGCACTCCTCTCAACCACCGCTGCCTTTTTGGGCGAGTGTGCTTCTAATCGAATCCGTAAGTTCTACAACACGGTCACCACTACGTCGACCTCGGGCGAAAAAACTCACTCTGTCGGGCGAGGCGAACCCTCATTCGCCGAGTGTGCTGGATGGCGCGATATTCTCGTGGAAGGCGGGACGCAATAGAGACACGGCTATGAAGACCTTGGACCAGCATCAACCAGAGTTGATACCCGCCCCGAATGGAGGAATGTGAGCATGAATCGAATCGGAAACCTGTGCCGTGGACTGCTGGGACTGTTCGCAGTCTTGGCGCTTGTAAGCGCACCCGCAGTCGCGCAGAAGAAACCAAATATCATCATGCTCATGAGCGACGATGTGGGCTGGGGGGACTATGGGGTGTACGGCGGCGGCGTAGCACTCGGACATCCCACGCCAAACATTGATCGCATGGCCAAAGAAGGTGCAACTTTCACCAGTTGGTACGGTCAGGCAAGCTGCACGGCCGGACGCGCCTCGTTCATGACCGGACGCATCCCGATCCGAACGGCGCTGTCTGTCGTTGTCGTTCCCGGTGACCCCAATGGCCTGAAGGCGGAAACGCCGACAATCGCCGAATTCTTCCAGAAGAATGGCTATTCTACTTACTTCTCCGGCAAGTGGCATCTCGGCGACGCACCAAAATTTTACCCGATCGAACACGGCTTCGATGAGATGAAGAATTTTGCCGCCTACTACCCGGGAGTCTACGCCTATAGCGACACGGCACCCAACGCCCATCCGTGGTTCCCGAAATACAACGCGGCCTACTGGAAGGAATATCAACAATTCGTAAACCTCTACGAATGGGAAGGCACGGCGGGCAAGCCGGCGGGCAAGGGCAACAACGGCGCGATGATCACGCTGGAGAATCTGGCCGATTTCGACGTCCGTCAGACGGATTCGGCGGTCGCCTACATCAAGCAGCACGCCCAGAGCGATAAGCCATTCTTCATGAGCGTGAACTTCATGGGCATGCACCAGCCGACCAGCCCAAATAAGGCATTCCAGGGCAAGTCACATCTTGGCAACTACTCAGACAAGATGATCGAAATGGACTCTAACATCGGCCGCATTATGGACGAAATCCGTGCCGATGCTCCGGACACTATTGTCATCCACACGGCAGACAACGGCGCCTGGCAAGACGCATGGCCCGATGCCGGTACCACTCCGTTTCGTGGCGAGAAAGGTACGGGTTTTGAAGGCGCATTCCGGGTTCCGGGAATCATGTGGGCTCCAGGTAAAATCCCGGCAGGTCTCGTTCTTCATGAGATGATGTCGCACATGGATGTCTGGCCCACGACCGCGTCGATGGTTGGGCTCAAGGGACCGGTCAACGGTGAAATCAGCGACAACAATGGCAAGCCCATCTATTTCGACGGCGTGGACAATAGCGCTTACGTAATTGGCAAGGCCATGCATTCAGCGCGCGGCTCGTGGGTCTATACCGATGGCGAGACCTTCCTCGGTGTACGCACTGACATTGGTGATGATCCAGAGACGCCATGGCTCAGGATTGCGTGGAAGGTCCTCTACTCGTCGAAGGATACTTGGCTAGGCCCCACGCTGAACCTCGGCGCCATAGGCGCAATTTACAACCTCACCATGGATCCGTACGAGAAATACGACATGATGTTCAACGGGGCGGTAGCGACGCGCAACCCGACCTCGTCGCCGGGTCGGTATGCCGGCATGGACAACGGCTGGGCCGGGGCAATGCTGGGCGAAGTGATCACTGAGTTCGACAAGTCGATCGTGAAGTATCCAAGCATGACTCGTTCCCCCGGCGGCGCCTCCAACGATTTGGTGCCGAATCTGCAAATGCCCGACAATCCAACCCCGCTCTTGGATCCGTTTATGGCGCCGAAGGTAAAAGGTAACGGCGGCTAAAGCAGAGTTCGACAGTGATACAGGCGGGCCGTCTTCCACAAGATGGCCCGCACCTTTCCAATCGACCGACAACAGGCGGCAGTTTCCGATACTGATCCGCGGCCTGTCACCAAGGCTGTCATTTGTCGGCGCGCTGACCACAAGGGGTTGGGTTCCGACACGGCCGTGGATCTTGACGCGCTTGGCCTCTGATGAAGTGGTGATCAACCTCCAACGAGTGAAGCGGTAGCGTTATACCAATCCGCGTTGAGGGTGACTCTGGCGGCTTCACAAATCAGCTGTGAATTGATTCAATGTGGCAAACAGGGAGCGATGCCGTGCCTGCTTTGCCACTTCGCACGGATACGGATTGTGACGCCAAACCTCAACCGTGATCGGCCCCCACTGGGTGGTCCGGTTTGAATGTTAGTGCATGATTGGCTTGGGCGCCAGCGCCGGCGGCGGCGCCGATCGGGGTAGCGCAGCCGCCCGCGCAGACTGTGGAATGAAGACCTCGGGGGCTACCGACAGAGTGAATCACGCATCTTGACCGCAGTGAATCGCGAAATGAATTTGCAAGGAAACCACAGCCGAGGGCCTGCTTTCCTGCGAAATCGAAGACTTCGAACCTCTCGATCAGAGTCTGAAATCAACAGCTTGGGAATTGTTCACAGGGGACCAAGTACTTATCGCCAGGAGACGCGGG
>NZ_JBAXGR010000185.1:0-3858 GCF_037139295.1 Aestuariivirga sp. | reverse complement strand
AGCATGATACCGACCGACTGCCGATCGAGACGCGGCATGACGAGACCTATAACTTCCGCTTCCGGCCTGCCCATGGCTTCGGACTGCAACTGGTGCAGCGCGAGGACGGTGCGGTAGGCGACGCCTATCACATCATCAACGGTTCCACGGTGGTCCTCGACAGGGGCTATCATCCCTGCGTGGCCGCACCTGGCTACGAGATGTACTATTTCACTATCCTGGGCGGGCTCAGCCAGCGGCCGCTGGTGCAGTTCTTTCAGCCAGTTCATGCCTACCAGATCGAGACGATCCCCGGCATCAAGGACATGATCGCGAAGTTCAAATGACCATCGCCACCATGCGCCAGCTGCTCGATGCCGCCGAAGTGGGCCGCTATGCGGTCGCCGGCCTCGTGGTGCTGGGCTGGGAGGACGCCGTTGCCTTCGTTGAGGCGGCGGATGAGACCGGGCTGCCCATCATCCTGCAGGCGGGACCGGGTTGCCGGCGCTACACGCCCATCCCCGTTCTGGCGCGCATGTTCCGCCATCTCGCCGATCAGGCGCGCGTACCCATCGCATGCCACATCGACCATGCCACGACACTCGAGGAATGCCTCGAGGGGATCGAACATGGTTTCACGTCGGTGATGATCGATGGGTCTTCACTGCCGCTGGCGGACAACATCGCCCTGACGCAACGGGTTGTCAGCGCTGCCTGCCCGGCAGGCGTTTCGGTGGAAGGCGAAGTCGGCTTCGTGGGCTACGCAGAGGGGCGTGGCTCGCGTTTTACCGCGCCGGAAGAGGCCTCGCGATTCACGGCGGAAACCGGCATCGATGCCCTCGCCATCTCAGTTGGAAACGTGCACCTGCAGCAGGAGAAGACCGACGGCGTCAACTTCGCTGCCCTGGGCGCCGTCGAAGCGGCGACGACCGTTCCGCTGGTGATGCATGGGGCAAGCGGCATCCCACCCACCACCCGCAAACTTCTGGCCCACCAGCATCGCGTGAGAAAATTCAACATCGGAACCGAACTCCGCCAGGCGTTCGGCACAGCCTTGCGAAAATCGCTGGCCGACCAGCCTTCGAGCTTTGACCGCATCGAACTGCTCAAGCCGACGATCGCAGCCCTTCGCGCCGCAGCTCGCGACGCAATCACCGGGATCGGTCCCGCTACGCTTTCCTAGACCGGGCGCAGCGTGCGGCGTTCGACCAGCGTGCAACGGAACTTGCGCGAACCAACACTGTCCGTGCCGCTCTCGACCATGGTCGTGACCATGTCGACCGCGGCGCTGATGATATCGCCAATGGGCTGGCGGATGGTGGTCAGGCAATAGGACGGCCACGCCGACATGGCGATGTCATTGAATCCAAGGATCCCGATCTGGTCCGGCACCCTGACGCGCGCCTCGACGCAAGCATCAAGAGCACCCATGGCGAGAATGTCGTCACCACAGAAGACCGCATCAAAGCCGCCGTCTCGCAACAACTCCTTCATAAGAGCCTGCCCGGCCTCGTGGGAATAGGCATTTCCAAATACGGAGCGCACGGGGTGCAGGCCATGCTTCCGAAGGGCCTTGGTCAAGCCGTCGAGCCGGTCGACCGTCGAGGTTGCCGATGCAGGCCCACCCAGAAAGGCGATGCGTCTGTAGCCATGTTCGACGAGAACTTGGGCGGCAAGTCGGCCGCCTGAAACGTTGTCGACGCTGGCCACGGCGACTGCGCCCGACCGCCGCACCCTGCCGAAGGCGTGCACGAGCGGAAGACCGCCGGCCCTACATCCCGCAATAAACGGATCAGGTAGCGTTGATGACGCCACGATGACGCCGTCCACACTGTATTGAAGGAGCATGTCCAGGGCAGAAGACGATTCGGTGGCAGCCGACAGGTTTGCGAGCAGCGGACGAAAGCCCCGCACCTGAAGCCGGCGCGTGAAGAGATCGAATATCTCCATGAAGGCCGGGTTGTCGAAATTGTTAGACACCAAACCGATGAGATTGGTTCGGCCCGTCATCAGGCTTTGCGCCATGAGGTTTGGCCGGTAGCCCAGTTCACCCGCCGCGATCAGAACCCGCTCTCGCGTTGCCGGCGCCACGCTCGCACCCGCCGTAAAGGTCCGAGACACAGCAGAAATCGATACGCCAGCCCGCTCGGCAACTTCGCGGGCCGTAAGACGGCGGACAGGCGGCAGCGAGGACTTGATTGACACGTTCAGCTCTACAGGACTTCCCTGTACACGATAGCTGGCTCCCGTTGCGACGGCAAATCCATCGCCTGATGCGGAAAGCATGCCTTCCGGTCCTGAATACGGCCTCCCGTGATACCGAACCGCAACAAATTCGTGCCGGAATACACTGGGTAGCGCACCAGTTTCCAAAGCGGCTCAGATCTGTCGCGCGTGGCTGCTGTATGGGTGGCCTCTACTGGGGAGAGTTTCTGTTTATATCGCGAGTTCAATTATATACGAGTTAAAAGCTTTATTCCGCATGGTGCGCCAGATTCTCTACCTTGCGAATGAAGCTCATGACTGAGGCTCTAAATTTCGAGCGAGCGGTTGTCACTTCGGCGCCGCAAAACATTGGATCGATTAGTCGTCACCCGGTTGACATCGTAGTCGAAGCTACAGGGACCAGGCGGGGTAGTGGCGGATACCCGGGAGACTGCGATCCGTCTCCAGCCCTTGTGTTTATTGCAAATGGCCGGGTGCGGTAGATCAGCGGTCAGCCACCAATCGAAACCCGAGATAGGTAGGGGGTGTGCCCGTAGCGCAGCCGCCGGAAGCCGGGTTTCCAACAAAGACCGACATCGCTGCTTCATGCGCCCCTGACGCTACATAGGCGGGACAGTCCTTGTCATTGAGTTCTGATTTGTAGCAGGTCGATGTCCACTCCCAGACATTTCCATCCAGATCAGAGATGCCGTCCGGAGTAGTCGAGAATGACCCGATGGCGCGTACAGGTCCACCAGGGGTGTCCTCCTGGCCATAGTTGGCTGCCCAGGCCAGCCGTGGATCCTTGAACAGAGGTTCAGGCTTTGGCTTGGCTAAACTGCGGTCAAGCTCGCGCCATTCTGCGAGTGTCGGAAGGCGTAGCTTGAGACCGCTCCGGGACTTAGCCCAAGCGATGTAATCTTGCACATCAAACCAGTTGACGCCTGTGACAGGCGCCGATTTACGGAGTGCCGACACGGGCGGAGCATGGGCACACGCCTTTTCCTGATAGCATTTCCTCCAGGAGTCTATGGTCACCTCATAAACCGACACGTAGATCGTCCGCCCCGCGTCGCTCGCCATTTGGACCGGAACCATTTGGTCACGGAAGGAGCGGTCCAGGGGGAGGCCCACCCAAGACGTGGCAACCGCCCCCAGGACAATCGCTATGGCGCTACGAAACATCTTGTCAGGCCTTCATCGGACCCGGCTTTGATACCTGCATCATAAGGTCGTCATTCCATGTGCCGTCGACTTTGATATGGGCAGTTGCACCCAACAACACGGCCTCAATGAGATTGTGATTGACGTAAGCGTAGATGCCAGGCTGGCGGAACTTGTAGAGTGCTGCACCGGCAGAGCCGCCGCGAATGAACCAGGTCTCAAGACCCACTTCCGGTGGGTTGCCGAACTTGCCCGTCTCCCAGACGTAGTCGCCATGTCCACCGATGATGTGAGGGCGCGAGTCACGATTGGATTGGCCGTGGATGAATAGCACGTGGTCGCCAACTTTAGCCTTCATTGCGTTCTCGCCCGTCAATGCGCCAACCTTGCCATTGAACACAACATGGCTTGGGATCAGCGTGCGCATGACATCGAGACTGTCGGACAAATCTTCGCCGGCACTTTCATACTTCTTGAAGGAGCCGTCGGTTTCGCGCGGAATATAGAAAT
>NZ_JBAXGR010000184.1:0-3892 GCF_037139295.1 Aestuariivirga sp. | reverse complement strand
GTGCATCGACCGATCTCGGTGATGCCGCGCCAACAGTTCTCTCCTTTGTACAGAAGTGGCGCACCATGCGGAATAAAGATGATAACCTCTATCTATTTGAAATAAAGTTATAATTGTGTTTCCAGCATGATGCGTGGCAGCTAGTTGCCGGCGCCGCCGAAGGACAGGCTCATGAATTCGTGGAAGGTGCGGGCGGCCGGGCTTTGGCCCTTGGTGGGATTCCATGCGAGGCCGACGTCCATGGTGGGGATGTCCGCCACGACGTTGCGAAGTTCGATGCGCTGGCCCTCGAGTGACCAAGGCCGGTAGACCATGTCCGACAGGATCGTGACGCCCATGCCGTCAGCCACCATGGAGCGGACCGCCTCCACCGACGAGGTGGTGAAGATGATGTCAGGGCGGAGGCCCGTGTCCTTCCAGTAGCGTGAGGCCGTCTGGTTCGCCTCGTCGACCGTCAGCATGACATAGGGCTCTGCGGCCACGTCATCCAGCGTGTTCGCCTCCGCGGCGAGCAGTCGATGCTCGACTGGAAGCCACAGCCGGCGGCGGGAGCGGATCAGGGTTTCATAGGCCAGACGCTTCCTGTCCTGCAGGTTGGAGACCAGCATCACCGCGAGATCCAATGAACCGTCCTTGAGGCCGCCCTCGATGGCGCTGCGCGGAAGTTCGTACAACTCCGCCCGGATGCGCGGGTAGCTGCGCGCGAAGCGCGTGTAGTGGCGGGGCAGGAAGTAGCCTGCCACCGTATATGAAACGCCGATGCGCACCGTGCCGCTGATGGCGGTGTCCTCGGTCAGGGGGGCGTGCTGGGCGGCGTTGACGGCCGCCATGATGTTGCGGGCGTGCTGCAGGAAGCGCGCACCCTCGGCGGTGAGCGAAACGCCGGTTGGCAGGCGCTTGAACAGCGCGACCCCGGTATCTTCCTCCAGCTGCTTGATGGCCGCCGTCACCGCCGACTGCGAGACGTTGAGCTCGATCGCCGCCTGGCTCACCTGCGCGGCATCCGCCGTGGCGATGAAATAGCGGACCTGCTTGAAGGAAAGCGCCATATCTGGTTTTCCGATATCGGGATGCAGTTTTTCTGATTTTACAATATTTGCAATGTCCCGCAAGGTCTTCCATCAATATGGCGCTTAAGCGCAGGGCGTACAGGGCAGGAGGTTCAGGTGACAGTCATCAACTGTGACATGGGCGAGGCGTTTGGCCTCTACAAGATGGGCGACGATGCAGGGCTCATGCCCTTGATCGACGTGGCCAATGTGGCCTGCGGTTTCCATGGTTCCGACTTCAACCACATGCGCACCACCGTGCAGCTCGCCAAAAAGCATGGCGTGAAGGTGGGGGCGCACCCCTCGCTTCCCGACCTCCAGGGCTTCGGCCGCCGCGAGATGAAGATGGGCCGGGACGAGCTCACCAACTGCATCATCTACCAGGTTGGCGCGCTGAAGGGCTTCCTCGAGGCCGAGGGCATGGTGCTGAACCACATCAAGCCGCACGGCTCGCTCTATGGCATGGCGGCGCGGATGGAGGAAGTGGCCCAGGCAGTGGCCGATGCAGCGGACGTCTTCAAGGTGCCGCTGATGGGCATGATCAATACCTTCCACGAGAAGGTCTATACGGCGCGCGGCCACAAGTTCATCGCCGAATTCTATGCCGACCTCGACTACCGTGACGACGGTTCGCTTATCATCACCCGTGAGCATGAGGCGAAGGACCCCACCCATGCCGCGGCCCTGTGCCTGCGCGCCATCCGCGAGGGCAAGGTGAAGGGCGTGGGCGGCGGCGACGTGGCGGTTCGGGCCGATGCGATCTGCGTGCACTCCGACACGCCCAATGCGGTGGCCATCGCCCGCACCGTGCGCGAGGCCGTGAACCCTTACATCGACGCTGCCTGACAAACCCAGAAACGAGGACAGACAATGGCCCAGCTTCTCTCGCCGCTGCCCGGGCAGCGGCGAGAGAAGCTGGGCCATTGTCTGTCCTCGTTTCTGGGTTTGTCAGGCAGCGTCGATGTAAGGGTTCACGGCCTCGCGCACGGTGCGGGCGATGGCCACCGCATTGGGCGTGTCGGAGTGCACGCAGATCGCATCGGCCCGAACCGCCACGTCGCCGCCGCCCACGCCCTTCACCTTGCCCTCGCGGATGGCGCGCAGGCACAGGGCCGCGGCATGGGTGGGGTCCTTCGCCTCATGCTCACGGGTGATGATAAGCGAACCGTCGTCACGGTAGTCGAGGTCGGCATAGAATTCGGCGATGAACTTGTGGCCGCGCGCCGTATAGACCTTCTCGTGGAAGGTATTGATCATGCCCATCAGCGGCACCTTGAAGACGTCCGCTGCATCGGCCACTGCCTGGGCCACTTCCTCCATCCGCGCCGCCATGCCATAGAGCGAGCCGTGCGGCTTGATGTGGTTCAGCACCATGCCCTCGGCCTCGAGGAAGCCCTTCAGCGCGCCAACCTGGTAGATGATGCAGTTGGTGAGCTCGTCCCGGCCCATCTTCATCTCGCGGCGGCCGAAGCCCTGGAGGTCGGGAAGCGAGGGGTGCGCCCCCACCTTCACGCCATGCTTTTTGGCGAGCTGCACGGTGGTGCGCATGTGGTTGAAGTCGGAACCATGGAAACCGCAGGCCACATTGGCCACGTCGATCAAGGGCATGAGCCCTGCATCGTCGCCCATCTTGTAGAGGCCAAACGCCTCGCCCATGTCACAGTTGATGACTGTCACCTGAACCTCCTGCCCTGTACGCCCTGCGCTTAAGCGCCATATTGATGGAAGACCTTGCGGGACATTGCAAATATTGTAAAATCAGAAAAACTGCATCCCGATATCGGAAAACCAGATATGGCGCTTTCCTTCAAGCAGGTCCGCTATTTCATCGCCACGGCGGATGCCGCGCAGGTGAGCCAGGCGGCGATCGAGCTCAACGTCTCGCAGTCGGCGGTGACGGCGGCCATCAAGCAGCTGGAGGAAGATACCGGGGTCGCGCTGTTCAAGCGCCTGCCAACCGGCGTTTCGCTCACCGCCGAGGGTGCGCGCTTCCTGCAGCACGCCCGCAACATCATGGCGGCCGTCAACGCCGCCCAGCACGCCCCCCTGACCGAGGACACCGCCATCAGCGGCACGGTGCGCATCGGCGTTTCATATACGGTGGCAGGCTACTTCCTGCCCCGCCACTACACGCGCTTCGCGCGCAGCTACCCGCGCATCCGGGCGGAGTTGTACGAACTTCCGCGCAGCGCCATCGAGGGCGGCCTCAAGGACGGTTCATTGGATCTCGCGGTGATGCTGGTCTCCAACCTGCAGGACAGGAAGCGTCTGGCCTATGAAACCCTGATCCGCTCCCGCCGCCGGCTGTGGCTTCCAGTCGAGCATCGACTGCTCGCCGCGGAGGCGAACACGCTGGATGACGTGGCCGCAGAGCCCTATGTCATGCTGACGGTCGACGAGGCGAACCAGACGGCCTCACGCTACTGGAAGGACACGGGCCTCCGCCCTGACATCATCTTCACCACCTCGTCGGTGGAGGCGGTCCGCTCCATGGTGGCTGACGGCATGGGCGTCACGATCCTGTCGGACATGGTCTACCGGCCTTGGTCACTCGAGGGCCAGCGCATCGAACTTCGCAACGTCGTGGCGGACATCCCCACCATGGACGTCGGCCTCGCATGGAATCCCACCAAGGGCCAAAGCCCGGCCGCCCGCACCTTCCACGAATTCATGAGCCTGTCCTTCGGCGGCGCCGGCAACTAGCTGCCACGCATCATGCTGGAAACACAATTATAACTTTATTTCAAATAGATAGAGGTTATCATCTTTATTCCGCATGGTGCGCCACTTCTGTACAAAGGAGAGAACTGTTGGCGCGGCATCACCGAGATCGGTCGATGCAC
>NZ_JBAXGR010000183.1:0-3892 GCF_037139295.1 Aestuariivirga sp. | reverse complement strand
TGGTTCAGAAAATGCCGGTCAGGTCACGTTGACACCGCGCGCCCTCTGATATATCCACGCCTGCGGTAGATTGTCACATAACAGCAGACATAGCGAAGGAAGCCAATGAACCGCTTGCCCTTTCTTGACCGACGTTCGCTGATAAAGACAGCGGCGTCTGGTGCCGCCGCAGCCCTGGTGTTGCCCAGCTTATCGCGGCCTTCTTGGGCCGATGAGACAGCCTTAAGCGTATTTTCTCCTTTGCCCCCCGATCCTGCTCCGCCTGGGGCTGCGAAGTTTTCAGAAGAGGCCTTCGCCGCCTGGCAAAAAGCAAATTCGGCCAAGGTGACTTACGACATGGTCGCGTGGCCGCAACTCCACGACAAAATGGCCACCGCATTCGCATCCGGCGAGCATGTCTGGGATGTGGTCTATATGTCCGGCTGGGTGCCGGAGTTAGCCAAATTCCTAGTTCCGTTCGCCAAGAATTTGCCAAAAGAGCTCATTGACGACCTCCCCAAGTCGAGCTTTTCAACCGTGACCTGGGACGGCCAATCGAGCGGGGTGGTCTTTACGCTGTCACTACTGACCTTGTTCTACAATACCGAGTTGCTGCAGAAGGCTGGCTTCACCGCTCCGCCCAAGACATGGGACGAGCTCAAGAACGTCGCAAAGGAATGCACGCGTGACGGCAATTATGGGTGGGTGCTGAACTACGGCGACCCCGCGGGCATTGGTGGCACGGCTTCATACTGGATGTGCTTTCTACAGCAGGCGGGCGGCAAACTGTACAATGAGGATGGTTCGCCCGCATTCAACAGTGATGCGGGAATTCTCGCTCTCCAGATGATGATGGATTTGATGCCCTATTCCGATCCGGGTTCAATCTCCTATGTCGGCATAAACGACGCCACGAACGTAATGACGGCCGGCAAGGCCGCGATGATGATGAATTGGCCATTCATGTGGAAGCCGGCCAATGACCCCGCCTCCTCCAAAATCGTTGGCAAGCTCGCTGGAGCGCTGCTGCCTGCAGGACCTGCGGGATCAGCCTCGATCGACGGCACCGATGCATGGACGATCACCAAGACCTCGAAGAACCCTGAACTCGCAACGAAGCTCATCGAGTTCTATCTCGACAAGGACGTTCAGAAACGACAGGCGATCGATACGGGCTGGCTGCCCATTCGGCTTTCGGTGCTCAGTGATCCGGACGTGCAGAAGGCACTCCCCAATGCTGCTGTCGTGCTCGAACAGGCAAACCATCCTTATGACAGCTACGTGACCCCGGACTACAACGAGGTCACGGTCGCTCTTGGGACTGAGATAAACAAGGCTCTGGCGGGAAAATCCTCAGCAAAAGATGCAATAGCAGAGGCGGCAAATCTAGTGGCCGCGATCGTCAAGAAGCGCGGCTAAAAGAAACGTGGCCGAAGCCACACGCGCTTTGCCTCTAGGTACGGGGCACCGAACTCGCCATGCGCGTGTGGCACCACTCTTCCTTGCTCCTGCGCTTATCGTTCTTGCACTTCTGCTTGCCTATCCTGTCCTGTATTCGATCTGGCTATCACTGACCGATGCAAGTCTATCGGCCGGCCAGCTCGATACGCCATTCAGTGGTCTTGATAATTATCGGCAGCTGATAGGTGACAAGTCTGTCTCGGCCGCACTTCTCAACACTCTCTACTTCACCGTGGTCGAGGTCATAGGTGTCGTAGTGCTGGGTCTGTTGACGGCGCTTCTCCTCAATCATCCAATGGCAAGCTGGAGTGGCTTTCGCGTATTTCTGCTCCTTCCGTGGGCCATTGCACCCGTCGCCAATGCCGTTCTGTGGAAATGGATCTATCATTCAAACTATGGAATTCTGAACAGCCTGCTGCTCCAACTTGGGTTGATAGACCAGAACGTCACTTGGCTGGGAGACCCATTTCGGGCACTCAACATGGTGTTGTTGGTGGATATCTGGAAATCCACTCCGTTTATCGCAATTCTGTTTCTTGCTGCACTCCAGAACATCCCCAAGACACTTTATCGCGCGGCGCGAGTAGACGGCGCATCGACGTTTGAAGCATTTCGCTTCATCACGCTTCCCTCTCTAAACACCGCCATTGCCATTGCTGTGATCTTACAGACGATATGGTCATTGAGGGTGTTCGATTTGATCTTTGTCTTAACCAAGGGCGGCCCTGCCGATGGGACCGTCGTCATGAACTTTCTTGCCTACCGCGTCACTTTCAATTTCCTGAAGTTTGGCTACGGCGCTGCACTGGCAAATGTAATTTTCCTCGCGAGCCTGCTGTTGTCGATCATCTACGTCCGCCTCATGAACCCCGGAGCGCCTCGTGGCCGCTAGTCAATCAATCCTGGGAAGGGCAGGGATCGTTCTTGCGCTTGTTGTTTTCGTATTCGCTGCCACAGGACCGATCGTCTGGCTTCTGCTTTCAAGTGTTCTCCAGCAGCAGGCATTGACGTCGATCCCGCCTGATCTTTCGCCTTCATCCTTCACGCTCGCCAATTATCTAGAGGTCTTCAGTTCAGCCGCACAATTGGGTCGAGCCATTATCAATTCTCTCATCGTTGCGACATTTACGACCGCGCTCGCCATTATCCTGGGGGCGCCGGCCGCCTATGCGCTGGCACGGCTTGAAATTAAACATGCAGGCACCATCCTCCTCATGGTTCTTGCCGCGCAGATGTTTCCGGCCATCGTGATCGCAATTCCGCTTTTCATTACCGCCTCCAAGTTGGGGCTAATCGACACGAAGCTTCTCCTCATCCTAGTTTATCTCTCCTTCAACCTTCCGATTGTCATTTGGGTGTTGCGCGGATTTTTTATGGGCCTTCCCCTCGGGCTAGAGCGCGCTGCGCGCGTGGATGGCGCCTCACCACTCCAGACATTCTTGCGGATTGTTCTGCCGATTTCTCTGCCTTCGCTGTTTGCCGCTGCGATCTTCGCCTTTATCGAGGCCTGGAATGAGTTCTTCTTCGCCTTGATTATGACGCGCCAGACTGCCCAGACAGTACCATTGGCCATATCTGCCTTCGCTGGACAGTATCAAACGATGTTCGGGCAGATGATGGCTGCCGCGGCGATCTCCGTGGCGCCTATCATCCTGCTGACGATCTTGCTCCGAAATACCATTCTGCGTGGCTTCGCCGACGGTATGCTGAAAGGGTGATCTATGCCAAGCATCGAGCTTATCGACATCAACAAGTCATATGGCGCGGTCCACGTCTGCAAGGGTATCAATCTCACCATCGCAGATCGCGAGTTTGTCACGCTGCTCGGATCGTCCGGCTGCGGCAAGACAACTACTCTCAATATGATCGCGGGGCTCGACGATCCCACGTCAGGCGACATCCTCATGGACGGACGGCGGGTCAACGACCTTGAACCCGTCGGTCGCGATGTGGCCATGGTCTTTCAAAATTATGCGCTATATCCGCACATGACCGTCGCCGGTAACATGGGTTTCAATCTGCGGCTGCGGAATTTCTCGCCCGCTGAGATTCACGAGCGAGTGGGCGCGGCAGCGTCCGCACTCGACCTCAGCCATGTGCTGGATCGCTACCCCAACCAGCTATCGGGCGGTCAGCAACAGCGTGTGGCGATCGGTCGAGCCATTGTACGACACCCCAAGGTATTCCTGTTCGACGAGCCATTCTCGAACCTTGATGCAGCACTCCGAAACCGCATGCGAGCTGAGGTAAAAGAACTCCATCTACGGCTCGGCGTAACATCGATTTTTGTTACCCACGATCAGGAGGAGGCGCTCTCAATTTCCGACCGTGTTGCAATCATGCGTGATGGTTCCGTCGAACAGTTCGGAACGCCTGAGGACGTCTATGCGAATCCCGAAACAGTCGAGGTGGCGCGGTTTATCGGAACGCCACAAGTTGAGATTCTCGAATG
>NZ_JBAXGR010000182.1:0-3918 GCF_037139295.1 Aestuariivirga sp. | reverse complement strand
GAGGACCAGATGGAGCGTGCATTCCGGGAGCGGTGAGCGATCTCATGCACACCCACAGTTGGGCGTTCCGTCGTGGAGCTACACCAGGCTATGAGGCGATCTGAGTGAACTGCCCGAGTGGCTGGTTCCCGCCAGGACAGTCCGACTGTGCCAGATCGCAGAGCAGGCAGTCGTAAGCGACCTCAGATGAGCGGTGGTGCATTCATTGACAGTGAGAACACGCCATCGCTTACTCCCGGCTGAAGACGACGCGTCCGCCGACGATGGTGTCTTCTGCTTGAAGCGTGCCGATCTGTGTTGGCGGAATGGTAAAGATGTCGTCTGACAGAACTGTCATGTCGGCGAGCTTGCCGACTTCGATGGAGCCGCGGGTGGCGCCTTCGCCGATAGCCTTGGCACCCCAGATTGTCCACATGCGCACCGCCTCGTCGACGGAGACGGCCTCCTCCGGCTCGAAGATGCCGTCATCGGACACGCGCGTGACGACTGCGGCCATCGCCTTGAAGGGGTTGATGTTGCCGAGGTAGATGCCGGTCATGTCGGTGCTGGCAGCGGGTTCGAGACCCGCGGCGATCATGCTGTGGAAGCGGTATCCCGTGCGCGCCCGCGCATCACCCATGTTCTCGATGTCGGCCTTCACCAGTTCGGTGAGCCAGATCGGCTGGATCGAGATGGCGAGGCCGTCCTTCTTCAGCGCTTCGGCGCGCGCCAGCTGCTGGTCGTTCATCTGGAACATGCCGAAGTGTTCGATCCGGCGCGGTGTGAGCTTCGCGGGGTCTGACGTCACCGACTGTTCATAGGCAGTGAGGCAGATGTCCATCGCCGCATCGCCCGAGCAGTGCATCATCGCCAATTTATTGTTTCGGTGGGCGAGCCCCACGAATTCATTGGCCTCGGGCTGTGGCGTCACCAGCGTGCCGCGGCCGCCCGGCGGATCGATGTCGAAGTGGCCCACATAGGGTTCATACATAAAGCCGGTGCGGCAGTCATTCTCGCCATCAACCCAGGCCTTGATGCCAGCGAAGCGGTAGTAGTCGGGATCAGCCTGCCCCGGCATCTCGAGGCTGCTCAGGTCATCGGGAAAGCCCTTGCCATCCGGCGCTGACCAGACCGACACGCTGTAGCGGATGTTAGGTTGCTTCTCCATGGTGCTCACCTGCTGCAGCATGGGCAGGGCGGCATGTGGTGTGATGGCGAGCACGGAGGTATAGCCGAACTGGTTCCAGAAGGCCGGGATGCCATGGGAATAATATTCGACGATCTCGTCGGGATTGGGTGAGCCGGGAATGTCAGCGAAGCCGTCGGTGATCACGCCGGTGGGATTTCCATCGGCATCGAGCAACACGCCGCCGCCCTTGGGCAGCCTGGTCGTTCCCTTGCCGATGCCAAGCGCTGCGAGTGCCTTGGAGTTGGCAATGGCCATGTGGGTGCCGTTGCCCAATATGAGCGGATTGTCGGGTGCTGCCGCATCGATCTCCGCGCGACTTGGCAGTCGTTTTTCTGCGAACTTGTTCTCGGAAGCCGAGACGCAAGCAACATAGATCCACTCGCCCGGTTTCGAGGCCTTGGCGCGTTCGGCGATCTTTTGCAGCGTGACGGCGACAGAGGGCGTCTCGGGGTAACGGGCGTCAACCCAGTCGTTCTTCATCCAGAGTGTCTCAAGGGGGTGCGTGTGGGCATCCACCAGGCCTGGCAGCACCCTGCGGCCATGCAGGTCCACGACCTGGGTGTTGCTGCTGGCAGAGGACTTGATGTCATCGGTGGAGCCGACCGCGATCAGCCTGCCATCCTTCACCGCCACGGCCTCGACCTGAGAGCCCTTTGAGTCCATCGTCGCGATCTTGCCGTTGATGAAGATCGCATCCGCCGTTTCGGCGGCGAGTACAGGTGTCACGAAGAGCCCTACGGCGAGAAGGGGCGGTATCGACTTCAGGAGTGACGGCATGGGGCGACCCTCGGTGGAAATGGTTGCCAGACTGCGGGCGCTGTCAGCGCGCGCCGTTTGCTTCCACCCGAGGCTAGCAGAGGCAAGGGCCCTCCCGTTGACTTGGGTCAAAGGTGCAGTGCTTTGTTGCGCCCGGTCTGTGCCTGCCGGTGCGCGTCTTCAGGCGGGCGACGGTGGAATGGCCTGAACAACGCAATAGACCGCACCGTGGATCCGGATGGAAACAAGCACCGCCTTGAAGTCTCCGAATTCCGAGCTCGCGAAGTGATAGTCCGCCGACCGGCCGGAATCCTCCCAGAAGCCGCTGGCCTTCAGTCGATCGGAGAATTCCAAGAAGAAGGCGTGCTGGAATTCCGGTGTCTGGGAAATCACCGAGCGCCCTTCCTGGAAGCCGCTACTGGTGGAGGCGGCAATGACATGGTCACTGCCATCGCAGAGCAGCATGGGGTAGGGGCTCAGCCTGACGATGTGAGAGATGCCACCGAGAGAGGAAATATTCGCCGTCTCGGCAAGAGCCTCGATCAGCCGCTGCTTCTGGCGGGAGGGAACAACGGCACCCCGCTCCCATCGCGACACGGTTTCCTGACTTGAGTCCACTTCCTCGGCGAAGCGGAACTGACTCCAGTTCCGGGCGCTGCGGATCGCCTGTATGAGCATCGGCCAGTAATCGAGGTTCCGATTGTCGTCGTCGGCCATGATGGGCGCTCTGGTTTCAGGCGATATGATTCCTTTATGCCCAAAGTTCCATTTCTGGCCAATTTTTTCTCGGTTTTCTCATCATGAAATCGCGCAGGAATCATAAGGCAATCATAGTCGCGTGCGCCCCGCCATGTTAGTTGAACGTATCCGCTGGGCTGTTGCCGGCAGAATCGGAGAACCAAAAATGCGCAATTCCATGCTCTTTGCTGTGGCCGCCCTGGTCATCACCTCGTCGTCTGCCATCGCTGGCCAGGTCCAGTACGGCTCTGGCGTAGCCTCCCCCGAAAAGGGCGTGATCTGCGACACGCGCGGCAAGTGGTGCGCTGACGGTACCGGCCTCTCCGCAAGCTGGACCTCGCAGTACTTCGGCGCCGACGCCGCCGCCAAGCTTGATGGCGTGGAACAGTCGTCCTTCGGCTATTCCAACCGTGTGAAATGCGCGATCGCCACGCAGTCCTGCACCGGCGGAGACGCAGCAAAGGCCATGCAGGCGATGCTCTTCGGCGCAGCTGCCGGCGGTGCATCGGGCGGCTCCGCCCAGGTGGATTTTGGCAATGGCGTCTACTCGCCCGAGAAGGGCGTGGTCTGCGATGGCATGGCCAAGTGGTGCGCTGATGGCACCGGCCTTTCAGCCTCGTGGACCGAGCAGTACTTCGGCGGCGACATGGCATCAAAGCTCTCCGGCGCGACGCAGGATAAGTTCGGCTACTCCAATGGCGTCAGCTGCGATGTGAACGCGCAGGCCTGCACCGGCGGCTCGGGCAAGGCCGCGAAGAAGATGACGAAGGCTCTCTTCCGCTAATCATTTGAGATTGGGCAGCGGTTCTCAGGAGCCGCTGCCACCTGAAAATCGTCGACAAGAGCAGCAAAACGATCCAGAAGATGATGTTAGGCAAGTTGGGCATTCTGCGGCGGCGGCCACTCGCTTCCGCCGAATTCCCTACCCGTCCAACGGCGAGACGCTTCCGTTGCCATTCGGCGGCATCATTGAAAACCTGCAGCGGAACGATGGCGTGCACCCTGATATCGAAAAAATCTGAAGACTGTACCTATGCCTGTTGGACGTCGCGCGTTGGGGCGCACGGCCAAGGCCGATGGAGGGACGATGACAAGAGGACTCAGGCGAGTTTTGCGCAGTGCTGCGCTGCTCTGGATCGTCTTGGCGGGCTCGGTGCTCGCAGCGGATCAGGCTCTCGCTGATCCCTGTGACACTTCGGCAAATCCTGTTGTGATAAATTCAAGCTGTGATGATTTCGTCGTCGGCAGCGTCAAGT
>NZ_JBAXGR010000181.1:0-3948 GCF_037139295.1 Aestuariivirga sp. | reverse complement strand
TGGGTGTGCATGAGATCGCTCACCGCTCCCGGAATGCACGCTCCATCTGGTCCTCGATTGGCTTCATGAGGTACGAAAGAACTGTTCTGTTCTGGGTGCGCATGAAGACCTCTGCCGGCATGCCCGGCACCAGGTGGTTATGATCGAGCTTTGCGAGCTCCTCTTTCGGAATGACGATGCGCGCAAGGTAGTAGGGTGCACCCGTCGTCTGGTCGACCATCAGATCGGCGCTGACGGACAGCAGATTACCGTTCAGCTCCGGGGTCTTCTGGTGGTCAAAGGCAGAGAAGCGAACGAAGGCGGTCTTGTTGCCGTTCACGACCTGGTCGATATCGTGGGTGGCGATCCGCGCCTCCACGATCAGTTCTTCGCCTTGCGGAACGATCAGCATGATCGTCTCGGACTGATTGATGACGCCCCCGACCGTGTTAACGGCCAGCTCGTGGACGATGCCGCCCTGGGGTGCACGGATATCGACACGCTTCAACTGGTCTTCTGCCGCAATGCGGCGCTCCACAAGCTCAGCCTGCTGGGCTGTGTTGTCCCGAAGTTCCTGGATGATGGTCGTCCTGAACTCCTGATCAAGTTGCAGGATCTGCATGCCGGTCTCGGCGATACGTCCCTTCGCCTGGGCGGCGGCTGACTCGAGCTGTCCTCTCTCGCCCTCGAGCCGCGTGGCGTCCCGCTTCAGCTGGTTGACGCGCATCGTCGTCACAAGTTTCATTTTCTCGAGCTCTTCCACGCCCTTGAGTTCGTCCTGGACGATCTCGATTTCCGACTTCTTGGCGTCGATCTGCCGGATCAGGCCGGTGACCTCTTCCCTGAGCTGGAGGATGCGTTCCTCCAATTGCTCCTTTTGCCCTTCGAGCGATTCCCTGCGGCTCTTGAAGAAGGAGGTCTCGCCCGCGATCCGCTTGGCAATGTCGGGATCGTCTTCACGGCCATGGTAGCTTTCCGGAAGTGTGATGGAAGCGGCACCGTCGCGCTCCGCCTCAAGGCGGGCCTCCCGCATGACGAGTTCATCAAGCTGCTTGGTGATCAACTGCAGGTTCGCGCGGCTCACGGTGCCGTCGAGGCGCACAAGCAGGTCTCCGGCCTTCACGATGCTGCCGTTCTTGACCTCGATCTCGGACACAACCCCGCCCGTGGGGTGTTGCACCTTCTTCACCTTCGACTCGACGACGACCATTCCGCTGCTCACAACCGCACCGGAGATATCGGTCCGCGCCGCCCAAACACCAGTCCCGCCCAGAACGAGGGCGATGACCGCGACGCCAGCGAGAATGTGTTTGCGCGCAGATCGCTCGGCAGCCTGGCGAACATCGGGCGTATTGCTCTTCATCATATCACCTCACTGCGTTCTTCGCGCGTCTGTACCGCCCGCAGAACCCGATTGACCTCCGGCTGTGCCGGCATGTTTGATCCTTTGGTGACCGGGCCGGACGGAACCGCTGCCAGCACTTTGCGCAGGACCTCTTCCTTGGGGCCAAAGGCCTGAACCTTGCCGTCGGCCATGGCCATGACCTTGTCGACATTCGCGAGGGCGGAGGGGCGATGAGCGATCACGATCACGATGCCGCCGCGATCCCTGACTTCCTTGATGGCGCCGGAGAGGGCTGTGTCACCCGCCGAGTCGAGATTGGAGTTGGGTTCGTCGAGGACCAGCAAGAAGGGATTGCCATAGAGCGCGCGAGCGAATGCGATGCGCTGGCGCTGGCCGGCCGACAGGCCTCCGCCATTGTCGCCAATGCGTGTCTGGTAACCGTCGCGCAGACCGACAATGAGTTCATGCGCCCCGGCAACCTTTGCGGCGGCGATGATCGCCTCATCAGTCGCCTCAGGATCGAGCCGCGCAATATTCTCTGCGACCGTTCCCTCGAAAAGCTGAATGTCCTGCGGAAGATAACCAATGTGCCGCCCCAGACGCGCCGGCGACCACTGGTCGAGCGACGCCCCGTCAAGGCGGATCGTGCCGGCGCCGACCGGCGGGCGCCAGACGCCCACCAGGGCACGGGCGAGCGTGGACTTGCCGGAGCCGCTCGGCCCGATGATGCCAAGCGCATCGCCAGCCTCGAGAGCGAAGGTGACGTTCTCGATTGTCGGCTTCTTCTGCCCGGGCGGCGCAACGCTGATCCCCTCGACCGAGAGGCTGCGTGCGGGTGGGGGGAGTTCCGTCATCGCCCTGTTCTCACCGGAAACAGACTTCAAAAGGGTGCCAAGCCTGGATGCAGCATGCCGCGCGTCAACAAAGCCACGCCAGTGCTGAATGACCGTCTCGATCGGGGCGAGCGCGCGCGACATGATGATTGATCCGGCGATGATGAAGCCGGCCGAAACCTGACCGATGACCACGAGATAGGCACCAAGCCCGAGAATGCCCGACTGCAGCAGAAGCCTCAGGGCCTTGGAGGTGACACCCATGCCACCAACGGCATCGGATGCCTTGATCTGGTCATCGAGATGACGGTCGGTGATTTCACGCCACCGGGCAAGCAGGGTGGGGCCGATGCCCATGGCGCGGGTCACTTCGGCATTGCGGGCGGAAAGACCGGCCAACGCGAGCCGCATGCTTCCACTCTGGGCCGAGCGCAAGCTCGGCGACTTGCTGAGCATCTCTGTCGCGACCGTAACCGCAACCAGGAGGAGTGCGCCCGCAATGGCAAACCAGCCCATCGTCGGATGCAACATGAAGATCAACACAAGATAGACCGGGATCCAGGGAAGATCGAACAGGGCCGCGGGGCCCATGCCGGACAGGAACGACCTCACCTTGTCAAGGTCGCGCACCGGCTGAAGGCCATCACCTTCGCCGCGCGACTGAAGCGAAACCGTTTGCATTGCTGAGAAAACGTCATCCCGGAGCGCCTCGTCCACGCCCAGTCCAACCCGGCTCATGATGCGTGACCGAATAAGGTCCAGCACACCATTCGCAACGAACAGCACGACCAACAGGACCGTGAGCCCAATCAGTGTCGGTATGCTGCGGGAGGGTATGACGCGGTCATAGACCTGGAGCATGTATAGCGACCCGGTCAAGGCCAGCAGATTGATGACACCGGAAAACACGGCGACACCGAGGAGCATCCCCGATCGCTTGCGGAGGGCCTGTCCGACACTCAGTTTTTCTTTGCTACGCATGCTTGATCTCTGCTGACTGTGTTGCGTTGAACGTTTTCGAGTAGTGTCCGCAACCCCGGATATGCAATCTGCGGTCTTGGAACGCCCGGTAGAGCGTTTCCTGTCGTGAATTGGAGACGGGGCATTGAACCCCGTCTCCAGTTTGTTGTGCGTCAGAAGACTTTTAGCCTCTTTTTTAGAGGATGAAGTCTCCTGCAACCAGGCTTGCCGGAGCATTTACCAGAGTAATCGTAAAGTCGGAGCCATTGTTGCCGTTAACGTTACCCTGCAGCTGACCATTCTCGTACCTGAGCTGGCCGAGGCCCGTGAAGGCAGCGTCCCCGATGAACTCGAAGTGCTGCACTCCAGCGGCGGAGCTGGCGTCGATGGCGGACAAGTCGATTTGATCCTGACCGTGCGTGAAATCCAGGATCTGGTCATTGCTAGCCAGGTTCTTGCCGATCTCCTTGATGTTCGCGCTGAAGTGGAAGACGTCGTTTCCAGCTCCACCGGTCATGATGTCACGCGCTGCGGAGCCGAACAGGAAGTCGATTCCGTTTCCGCCGTCGAGGGTGTCACGCCCCGCTCCGCCGTTGAGCGTGTCGTTGCCGTCGCCGCCTTTCATGATGTCATTGCCGGCGCCGCCGAAGAGAATGTCGTTACCCTCGTCGCCGTTCAGCGTGTCGTTTCCGGCGCCGCCGTCCAGCGTGTCGTAGCCACCCTTGCCGTTCAGGGTGTCCTTGCCACCCATGCCGAAAATGATGTCATCGTTAGCTGTGCCGTCGTGCACCTGACCCTTGCTGGTGCCCGTGATCGTGATCCCGGGAACAT
>NZ_JBAXGR010000180.1:0-3972 GCF_037139295.1 Aestuariivirga sp. | reverse complement strand
CGAGAGGCCGCTTCAGTGAGCATGGAGAGCGCCCTTGCTTGACTACGGCCTTATTGCACCAGCGATGTTCGCTGGGCTCATCCTGTTCCTGCTGATCGGGTTTCCGGTCGCGTTCTCGCTCGCATCGCTCGGCCTGTTCTTCAGCTTCATCGCGATTGAAACGGGCTACTTCGGTGTTGAATTCATGCAGGCGCTACCGGCGCGGGTGTTCGGCATCATGTCGAACGAATTGCTTCTGGCCATTCCCTTCTTCACGCTCATGGGCGTGGTGCTTGAGAAATCCGGTCTCGCCGAGGACCTGATGGAGGGCTTCGGCCAACTCTTCGGTTCGATGCCGGGTGGGCTGGCACAGGCAGTCATCTTCGTGGGTGCTATTCTTGGCGCGATCACCGGCACGGTTGCGGCCAGCGTCATCGCGATCGGCATGATCTCCATCCCGATCATGATGAAGTACGGCTATGACATGAAGATCGGCACCGGTGTGATTGCCGCCTCGGGCACCATCACGCAGGTCATTCCGCCATCGCTCGTACTGATCGTGCTTGCCTTCCAGCTCGGCGTGCCGGTTGGCGACATGTACCTCGGCGCAATCGGGCCCTCCATCGTGCAGGTGCTTCTGTTCTCGGGCTTCATCCTGCTGGTGTCGATCTTCCAGCCGCATCGCGTTCCGGCCCTTCCGCCCGAGGCACGCACCCTTAAGGGGCTTGCCCTCTGGTCAAAGGTTGCCTGGGGCATGGTTCCCTCGCTGGTGCTGATCTTTCTCGTTCTCGGCACGATCTTCCTCGGCATCGCATCCCCAACCGAGGCCGGCGCCATGGGATCGATGGGCGCGATCCTGCTGGCGGCTGCCCATGGCCGCTTCAGCTGGAAACTGCTGTGGCAGTCCGCGGACGGAACCATGCGCATCACCACCATGGTGCTCTTCATTCTCATCGGCGCAACGGTTTTCAGCCTGGTGTTTCAAGGCGTCAATGGCGGCAAGTGGATCGAGCATATGCTCAGCCACATTCCGGGCGGGCGTCTCGGCTTCCTGATCTTCGTCAATGTGTTCATCTTCTTCATCGCGTTCTTTCTCGATTTCTTCGAGATCGTGTTCATCATCGTTCCGTTGCTCATCCCCACGGCTCACGCGCTTGACATCGACCTGATCTGGCTCGGTGTGCTGCTCTGCGTCAACATGCAGACGGCCTTCATGCATCCGCCCTTCGGGTTTGCACTATTCTATCTGCGCGGCATTGCACCACCGGAAATCAAGAGCAGGGACATCTATCTGGGTTCGATCCCATGGATGTTCCTGCAGCTCATCCTCGTCGCGCTGATCATCACATTTCCGGCAATTGTCGATTACTGGATTGCCGATACGATAAAGCTCAATGATGCTGGTGTTCAGCAGCAGATCGACCACATCGAGATGCCGAACATTGCTCCACTTGATTTAAACCAATGATGCCTAGACAAAACCAAAGATGAAAGAGGGAGAAACAAAACCATGAAGAGACGACATCTGTTGAGAGCGGCGGCCGTGGGTTCACTGGCGACAGCCATCGCCACCCCGGCAATTGCCCAGTCAGCGCCGAAGATCAGCTGGCGGTTGACCTCCGGTTTTCCCAAGACGCTGGACACTATTTTCGGTTCTGCGAATGATTTCATAAAGATCGTGTCGGACGCCACGGACGGAAACTTCCAGATTCAGACCTTCGCCGCTGGAGAAATCGTTCCCATGCCGGAGGCGGCCGACTCGGTAGCCTCGGGAACCGTGGAGATGGCCCACACCGCAAGCTATTACTATTGGGGAAAGAACGCCGCCTATGCACTCGGCACTGCCATTCCCTTCGGCTTCAACGCCCGCGGTGTGAATGCCTGGTATTATGAGGGCGGCGGCATCGACATGATGAACGAGTTCTATCACACCCAGGGCCTGCACGTTTTTCCGGGCGGCAACACAGGCGCGCAAATGGGTGGCTGGTGGCGCAAGGAGATTAAGTCGCTCGATGATCTTCAGGGGGTCAAGATGCGCATCGGTGGCATGGGCGGCAAAGTGATGGAGGCGCTTGGCGTCGTGCCCCAGCAAATCCCAGGCGGCGAGATCTATCCGGCCCTCGAGCGCGGCGCGATCGATGCGGCCGAGTGGGTGGGGCCTTATGATGACGAAAAACTTGGCCTCAACAAGGTTGCCTCCTATTACTATTACCCCGGTTTCTGGGAAGGCGGACCGACCCTAAACTTCATGATCAACCTCACCAAGTGGAATGAGCTGCCGAAGAGCTATCAGGCAATTGTTGCGACCGCGGCGGCGACGGCGAACCAGTCCATGTTGGCTAAGTATGACGCCAAGAATCCCACTGCGTTGAAGTCGCTGATCGCGGGTGGCGCGCAGCTGCGCGCCTATCCGGATGATATGATGACTAAGGCCTTCGCAGCGGCTAATGAACTCTATGCGAAGCTGTCGGCGGAGAACCCTGACTTCAAGAAGATTTATGACAATCAGGTGGCGTTCCGCAACGATGCCAATCTGTGGAACCAGGTGGCCGAGTTGACCTTCGACGCCTTCATGATCCGTAACCGGCCCAAGGGCTGACTTCGCCTGTCGCGCATGCCTCCCCGTTCGTCGTCTTGGTGGGGAGGCTGCCTGCTACGCCTACCGCAAATCGAATTTGACTCACCAAAGGGCTGATGTGGGGCGATGCTTTCTTGCGATGGTAGACATTTTCCGGCTGGTCTGGAGCGCGATTGTAGATTTCTCCCATTCGCGGTCTGCTCTGCAAGCGGAAATCATCGTCCTGCGCCGCCAATTCATTGGCTGTCCGTCGTCAGATAAATTGAGATCTTTGGGCGCGTGATCGGAGAGAGGATCTGGCGCATCTGGTTTTGATGTCGTGCGGTCTATCCATGAAGCCAATCTTCTGGGATGGACTCTGAGGTTCGGGGGCTGGCCGTTAGGGGATCGGACGTTGCCATCCACCCGATATCATCCGCCGCCCGCTAGCGTACGTAACAAGAACACTAACACCTTTTGCAATATCACCCACCCCAGACGGAGACCGCCGATGACCCGAGACATCCGAATCCGCCGCCTGCTTCTGGGCGCGCTGCTCATGGTCCTTTTGGCCGCTGCGGTACCGCGCCCCACCTATGCTGAAAGTGGGTTCAAGCCCATCCCCACGCAGTTCATCGCGGCATTGGCGGCGCCGACGGCTACCAGCGGCACCGGAGCTGAAGCCTGGGGGCTGTGGACGCTCGATCCGGGCCCGCGCGGCGTGCGGCTGCGGAACTACGAGGCGCTGGTTGCAGCGGGCGGCACGGCGCCGGCCAACTGGTCGTTTGATGCCGGAGACTGGTGGCTGGAGGAACACGGCCTCATCATGGAAGCGCCGACCTTAGGTCTGCCGCCTGGTCGCTATCTGGTGACGGGCAACCGTGCCGCGCAAGCGGTGTTGACCGTCGCACCGAAGGATGCTTCGGGCGCGCAAGCGTGGAGCCTGAGCGGCGGCGCCACCGTCTATGACGTTACCCACCTCCGCTGCCGCTCGGCGCGCTACAGGCCGAATGCCGCCGGGAAGGCGTGCATACCTGCGGCCGTTCCCGCCGAGCTCTTCCCCGTAGCGCCGGGCGATGCCATGCCCTCGGTCGTCAATTGCAGCAAGGTGGATTTCGCGGTGCTAATCATTATCGGCATCGAGGGCTGGACGCCGAGGGCGGTGGCGATATGGGTCTTGCCCGTGCCCGGTCCGCCGATGAGCACGACATTGTGGGCGCCCGCCATGAACTCGCCAGCATGCAGCTGGCGAACCAGGGCCTCGGCTGTTGAGCGACAACGGCTCGAGCTACATCGCCGGTGACTTGGCAGACTGGCTTGAGAAGAAGGGCATGGACCATGTCAGGGGGGCTCCGCTGCATCCCCAGACGCAAGGTAAAGATCCGTGCCTATCCGGTTAACGCATACACCTACTATATGTTGGGTGCTGCCAATCA
>NZ_JBAXGR010000179.1:0-4080 GCF_037139295.1 Aestuariivirga sp. | reverse complement strand
CCCTTGGCTTTCTTCACGAACACGGCGGCATGGTTGGTGATCGTCAGGCGGCGGCGTTGACGGCGCTGGGCCTGATAGGCGCAGGAACGATAGAACGGGCATTCGGCACCATCCCCGGTGCGACATGCGACGGTCTGAACATCGAGGCCAGCACGGCCCACGGCACGCACAACGTCGGGGCGGCGGCACATCGCTTCGTTGAAGGCCTCGGGGTTATCAGCCTCGCGGCCTCGCCAAGAACCGATCTCGAATGTTCCGCCCAGCTCATCGCGGATGGCAATGGCGCGGGCCAGCAGCTCGGCGCTCAGTTCATTGTCGGGAACGGCCACTGTCGCATTGCGGAGATCTCCGGAGATCATGCGCTTGATGATGGCGCGCAGGGCGGATCTCGTCTTGCCGGTGCCGGTGCTTACCTTCAGGGCGACGGCGGGCATTTGGTCGGCATCATCGAGCGGTGCCAGTAGCTCGGCCATTGCCTCATTCATCGCAGTATCAAGGGCGGCATGGGCATCATCGAGCGTCAATGCGTTGGCGGGCTTCTGCTGCGGCGTGAGGGCGGCCTCGATGGTCTCGGCGACATAGGCCGGGCCACGGATCTTCAGTGCATCGTTGAAGTCGGATTTATCGCGGCGGGTCGAGGGCCAAGGCAAGGCTGTCAGGACGGTGCGGCCCTGCTTCCTCCAGCGCATGATGGCGGAGAGTGTGTGCTTTCTCACTTGTGCGTTGCGGGCGTCATCATCGAGTGCCACGAGGATGGTGCGGTCCTTCGGCACCGGCGTCAGGTCAACGGTGTGAACCGGGCCAATGGTCGCCCAGGTCTCGAAGCCGGTCGCATGCCAGATAGAAAGCGCGGTCTCCGGGCCTTCTGCGAGGATCAGAACGTCAGGGCGTTGATAGGCCTTGAAATGAACAGCGCCACCATATCGCGGCCCACGGCTTCGCTTGATCTTCTGGCGGCCACCCTTGCCATTGTCTTCCGTGACGGGCGTTCCGTCGAGCTGGAGAAGCACGCGCTGGATGGCGGTGTGACGGCCATCGGGGGCGATGCTGGCGAACACGGCACAGCGGGCAGCGGCGTTCCACCTGATGGATGTGGGCCAGGTCGAAGCCTCGATGCCACGGCTCCGGAGATAGATCTCGGCGGGTGTTCCGGCGATGGTGCGGCTGGCATCCCAGATCGCCCGGGCGTGACGTTCACCTTCGGCCTCGGGATCCGGTGCGTCATTGCGGCGCGGCTCAACCTTGCGGCGCTCGGTGGCGGGCATTCCCAGCCAGTCCTTCGCCCAGCTCACGGCATCGGCAACGCGGTGGAAGTCATGGGCCAGGGCGATGGCATCGAGCATGGAACCGCCACGGCCAGCGGAGAAGTCATAGATCGACGGCGCACCCTTGCCGCGCAGGCGCAGCTTCAAGCTTCCCTTGCGGCCCCAGCGCCACTCATGGCGGGCCTTGTGGGTCGGGGTGCCGAACAGGTCGAGGCATAGTTCCTCGGCGCGCTCGACAAGGGCTTCCTTTATGGAAACGAGGTCAGTCTCTCGGGCCATCGGTGGATCCGGTCAGGACCACCAGCCCCAGATAGGCCATCGCACCATGCGAAAAATTTGCATGTTGCAATTAACGGCGCGGCGTGCATTTTAGGGCGCATCGGCCTACCTCGGGAGGGGGTCGTAAAGAAAAGTCTCGCCCGGCAGCGTTCCAGCGCTTTGCCGGGCTTTTCTTTTTCCCGGCGGCCTTGAAGCGACGTTCAGGGTCACGAGGACTCGAACGCACAGAGAACATAGACGATTGGTGTCACAAGTCCAAGCTCTAGGTGCACTTACACCCGCTATACACAAGCAGCGGTGCGCTTCAGGATGTTGCTCACCTGAGCGGCGTTCCACTCGCCACCACGGGCGGTCTCGACCTTGCGGGCGGTCAGCTCGGCGGCGATGGCACGCAGGGAAGCCGCTCCAGTCTTCCGGATTGCCTCGATGACGGGCAGCACCCGGGCGGCATGGGCGTCAGCATTGGCCTTCTTGGTCTCGATGGATGAGGCGCGGGCCTTCTCGATGACAGGGCTTCCCAGCTTCACGCCACGGATCTTTGCAGCGGCGAGGGCATCCTTGGTGCGGTTGGAGATCATCTTGCGCTCTTGCTGGGCCAGCGCGGCCCACAGGTGCAGGGTGAAGCTGTCGCAATTGGCCCCCAGCTCGGCGACCACGAACTGCACCTTCTCGGCCATCAAGCCGCTGATGAAATGAACGTCACGGCTCAGGCGGTCCAGTTTCGCCACCAGCACCGGCACCTTGGCCTTGCGGGCTTCGGCCAGGGCAGCGGCCAGAACAGGGCGGCGGGCGAGGGCGTCGGCACCCTTGCCGGTCTCGATCTCAGTATGCTCGGCGATGATCTCGAAACCTTCAGCCTCGGCGAAGCGATGAACGGCGGCGCGCTGGGCCTCAATGCCAAGGCCTGATGCACCCTGCTTCGATGTGCTCACCCGGTAGTAGGCGACGGCGCGGCGGGTGGTGGCGGTCATCTGGGGTGCTCCCTGCTATCTGTAAACAGTATATACGGACGTATACACGTTTTACAATAGGGAAAGGGCTGGCTGGCAGCGCAACGACCTTCGTCTTAGAGAGCCCCGGAAAAGATCAACAGCCAGAACACCGCAAAAGGAACCCCCGTGATCAGGATGGCCTTTTGCTTCTCTGTCCCCCCCTTCACCAGCCGTCGATATATGAACCAACAGGCGAATATGGTGATGGCAAGGATGACGACGAAGTTGATGAAACTGAGTAGCGCCATTGTGTTCCTCTTAGCTGGAAAGCGGCAGTCGCCAATAGTGACGGGAAGTGTCATATTCGCCATCATGCTGGAAAAAATACATCCCCTCATTTGGATAGCCCTATTCTTTGCCATGACCGGGGTCGTTGCGAAATGGCGGGGCTATACTCCACACTATCACTACGTAGATCCCGCAGATGACTGCGCCTACAGTTCATCAAGGTGGGGTTGCTGACGACGGTTAATTTCGCCTTAACCCGGTTGCCTCACCCTGCTGGCGAACGAACGTTCCCCGCACATTCGCCCGAACGAGGCCCGAACCATGAGCATCCTATCTCTGACCTATGCCGAACTGGCCGAACGTCTCGGCGTCAGCGTCGATGGCGCACGCATGAAGGCAAAGCGGGCGGGGTGGCCGAAAGTAAAGGGCAATGACGGAACCATGCGCGTCACCGTCGAGGAAGCCGAACTAACACCAGCCGAACGTTCGCCGAATGTTAGGCCCACGTTCGCCGAACAGCCGAACGAACAGGCCGCCGAACAGGTCCGAACGCTTGAAGCCCACATTGCCACCCTCAAGGAACAGGTCGCCTCGATGCAGGATCAGCTCGGGAAAGCTGATGCGCTGGCGAACACCGAACGGGGCAGGGCCGAACAGGAACGGGAACGGGTGGCCGATTTGACGGCCCAGCTCTTGAAGCTCACCGCCGACATGATGGGGCTTCAGCAGGCGCACCAGGCCGAACGTCAGCGGCCTTGGTGGCGGCGGTTGGTCGGATAGGCGAGACAAAACGGGGGAATGCCAACATGAAGGGCGGAAAACTTCTGGCGCTAATTATAGCTTGCGGGTGGGTGGCATCGATTTTGTTGACCGCCTATGAGAAACCCCAAAGCTTTCTTTATTCGCCCTTTTATGTGGCTTTGGAGGCATTGGTTGCCGCCGTGTTCATTGGGCTTTTAGCTTGGCTTGCCTCTGACAAAACCCAGCCACTTTCGCTAATTGCGAAGCCGATTTGCTGGACATTCATAGTGCTAGGCATTCTCGGTTTTGGGCGGGCCTATGGGATATTTCGCGACGAAGGGCTGTCACCGGGTATAGCCGCGTTTTACGCGTTTACGGGGGTGCAGGGTGGTCTAATTGCTGCTGGTGTCACGGCGCTGTTGTTCCGCAGGAAGCAGGAAAATAAGTAACCCGAACCCATGCCTCACCGATTTTTTTAGTACTGGCATAGGGGGGTGGCAAAAAGGTTGCGCGAAGCCGTTTTGGGGATGTCCCGGTCGATGTAGAAATTCGCAGTGAGGTTGGCGTTGCTCTCC
>NZ_JBAXGR010000178.1:0-4137 GCF_037139295.1 Aestuariivirga sp. | reverse complement strand
ACGTGCCTTCTGCTGATTGACATCGTGAATCCTAATGGGCGGCTTCCCAGTTCTGTGCCGCCCGCGCGTCCACCTGGAGGGGGACGCTCAACTTCACCACCGGATCGGGGGCGGAGACCATCACCCTTTTGACCACGTCCATGGTGCGATCAGCCTGCGCATCCACGCATTCGAAGATCAGCTCGTCATGCACCTGCAGCAGCATGCGGGCCCCGAGGCCGGCGTCCGACAGCGCGCCCGGCATGCGGATCATGGCGCGGCGGATGATGTCTGCCGCCGCACCCTGGATCGGCGCGTTGATTGCGGCGCGCTCGAGGAAGGCGCGCTCGGAGGCGTTGGGCGACTTGATGCGCGGGAAATGCATGCGGCGGCCGAAGATGGTCTCGACATAGCCCTTGTCGCGGGCCTCCTGCTTGGTCGCCTCCATGTAGTCGCGGATGCCGGGGAAACGCTTGAAGTAGGTGCGGATATACTCGCCCGCCTCCTCCCGCCCGATGCCCAACTGGTTGGCGAGGCCGAAGGCCGAGATGCCATAGATAATGCCGAAGTTGATGGCCTTGGCGCGGCGGCGCACCTGGGGGTCCATGCCTTCGACCGGCACGTTGAACATTTCGGAGGCCGTCATGGCGTGAATGTCGAGTCCCTCGGCGAAGGCCTTCTTGAGCTGCGCAATGTCCGCCACATGGGCCACCACGCGCAGCTCGATCTGGCTGTAGTCGGCACTCACCAGCTTGGATCCCTCCGGTGCGATGAAGGCGGCGCGTATCTTGCGGCCCTCCTCGGTGCGGACGGGGATGTTCTGCAGGTTCGGGTCCGTCGAGGCGAGGCGGCCAGTGGAGGTGGCCGCCATCGAATAGGAGGTGTGGACGCGCTTCGTCTCCGGGTTGATGTAGTTTGGCAGTGCATCGGTGTAGGTGGAGCGGAGCTTCGACAATTGCCGCCAGTCGAGCACGCGGCGGGCAAGCTCGATGCCCTGGCCTGCGAGATCTTCCAGCGCATCCGAGTCGGTGCTCCACGCACCCGTTGCAGTCTTTCGCCCGCCCGGCAGGCCCATGCGACCGAACAGCATGTCGCCCAGCTGCTTCGGCGAGCCGATGTTGAAGCGCTCACCGGCGAGTTCATAGACATGCGTCTCGATCGACGCGCAGGAGGTGGCGAGGTCGTTGGAGAGGCGGCGCAGCAGCTCCGGGTCGATGAGGATGCCTTCCATCTCCATGGCAGCGAGCACGGCGACCAGCGGGCGCTCCAGCGTCTCGTAAACGGTGAGCTTGCCCATCGCGGCGAGACGCGGCTTCAGCAGCAGCCAGAGGCGCAGCGTGATGTCGGCATCCTCCGCCGCATAGCGCGTGGCATCGGCCACCTGCACCAGGTCGAAGGTGATCAGCGACTTGCCGGAACCCGCCACCTCCTTGAAGGAGATGCACTTGTGATTGAGATGGCGTTGCGAGAGCTCGTCCATGCCGTGGCCGACATCACCCGACTCGAGCACGTAGGAGATCAGCATCGTGTCGTCGATGGGGCTGACGGCGATGCCATGGCGCTTCAGCACCTCGATGTCATACTTGAGGTTCTGGCCGATCTTGAGGATGGACGGATCCTCGAGCAGGGGCTTCAGCACAGCGAGGGCCTCGGCCAGCGGCACCTGGCCCTCGACCAGTTCTCCACCGAACAGGCCGCCTCCGCTCGCCTTGTGCTGCAGCGGAATGTAGCAGGCCTTGCCAGGGGCGGTTGCCAGCGACACGCCGACGAGATTGGCGCGCATCGAATCGAGCGAATCCGTTTCGGTGTCGAGCGCGATGTAGCCCCTGAGGTAGGCCGCCTGGCACCAGTCCTTCAGTGCACTGAGCGTCGTGACGGTCTCGTAGTCGGCATGGTTGACGGGAATGGCGTGGAGTGCCGCATCCTCGCGGCTGGCGGGCGCTTCCGCCGTTGCAGCGGGTGCCTCGGCTGCGGGTGCGGGCTTCTTCGCGGCAAAGCGCGGCGGCGGGAGGGCGGCGGCCTCGCCCCCTTCCGGCGGCCAGAACTTCACCTCCACCGGGATCGGATCGATGGCGGTGGAATCACTGTCGAGCTCGCCCGCGATCTTCTTGGTGAAGGAGGTGAACTCCAGCGCCTTGGTGAAGCCGATAAGCTGGGAGGCCTTCGGGTCATCCACCGCGAAGCCGCTCACGTCATGGTCCACCGGCACGTGCTCATCGAGCGTCACCAGCTTCTTCGAGATGCGCGCCTGTTCGGCGAATTCGATCAAGTTCTCGCGGCGCTTCTGCTGCTTGATCTCGGGCGCGCGCGCCAGCAGCGTTTCAAGATCGCCATATTCGGTGATGAGCTGGGCGGCGGTCTTCACACCAATGCCGGGGACGCCCGGCACGTTGTCGACCGAGTCACCCGCCAGCGCCTGGATGTCGATCACCTTGCCGGGCGGCACGCCGAATTTCTCCAGCACCTCGGGCTCGCCCACCTCGCGGTCCTTCATGGTGTCGTAGAGTGCCACGCCGGGGCGGATCAGCTGCATCAGGTCCTTGTCGGAGGAGACGATGCGGCAGGTGGCACCCGCCTCCACCGCCTGCCTGGCATAGGTGGCGATGAGGTCATCCGCCTCGTAGTTCGCCTGTTCGACGCAGGCGACGTTGAAGGCGCGGGTGGCCTGGCGGATCAGCCCGAACTGCGGGCGAAGGTCCGCCGGCGGCTCCGGCCGCTGGGCCTTGTATTGCGGGTAGATCTCGTTGCGGAACGACTTCGACGAATGATCGAAGATCACCGCGAGATGGGTGGGCTTCTCGCCGGACTTCGTTTCCTTCAACAGCTTCCACAGCATGTTGCAGAAGCCCTGCACGGCGCCCACGGGCAGCCCGTCGGACTTGCGCGTGAGCGGCGGAAGCGCGTGGTACGCGCGGAAAATATACCCAGAACCATCAATGAGGTAGAGATGGTCGCCGGGCTTCAGGGGAGCGTTGCTGGACATGGGCACACTATGCCACCCCGCCTCCGCCGATGCCAGCGCCTCAGCCCTGCAAGTTGTCGATGACGGTGACGCCCACGCCTGTATAGCCGTCCATCGCCGTGAGTGCCGCCCCGGCCTCCGACAGCGCGATGCGCCTGGTGATCATGCGGGCAGGGTCCAGCCTTCCGCCGGCGATCATGCCGAGGAGTGCCGAAAACCGCGAGGCGGCGATGCCGCGCGTGCCGAGGATCGAGATCTGCCGGGCATAGACGGTTTCGAGCAGCGGCATGGGCGGGCTCGCATGCTGGCCCAAGGGCTGGCCGATCTGCACGTGGCGGCCGAGCTTGCGGAGGCTGCGCACCGAATTGTGGATGGTGGCGGTGATGCCGAGGCCATCGATCGAGACATGCGCGCCGCCGCCGGTGACCTCGCGCACGGCAAGGGCCGTGTCCGCAAGCCGTGACGGGTTGAGCGTGACGTTCGCGCCCAGGGCCTTCGCCATGGCGAGCGCGTCCTCGTTGATGTCGATGGCGACGATCTGGGCACCCAGTGCGGCACCCACCATGACGGCGGAGAGGCCCACGCCGCCGCAGCCGTGGATGGCCAGCCACTCGCCGGGCTTCAGGTCCGCCCGGTCGACAAGGCCGCGGAAGGCGGTGGTGAGGCGGCAGCCCATTGCAGCGGCTTCCGCGAAGCCGAGGGTCTCGGGCAGCCGGACGAGGTTGAAATCGGCCCGCGGCACGGCGAGCAGCTCCGCAAAGGCGCCCCATCCGGAGAAGCCCACCACATGCTGGTGGTTGCAGACGGTGGGCTCCCCCGCCCGGCAATCCGGGCAATCGCCACAGGCGAGGATGAAGGGGGCGGTGACCCGGTCACCCACCCGGAAGCTGCGGACCTCGGGTCCGGCGGCCAGCACGACGCCGGCAAATTCATGCCCCGGCACATGCGGCAGTGCCACGTCGGGGTCCACTCCGCTCCAGCCATGATGGTCCGACCGGCAGACGCCGCACGCCTCGACCTTGAGGATGACGCCATCCACCGGGCAATCCGGATCCGGCACGGAGCAGATTTCCAGCGGACCCCGATAGGCTTCAAAAACGGCAGCTCTCATGACGGCACCTCCAGCGCAAAGCCCCTTAGCGCCAGCCATTGCCGAACGCCATGCCCTTCGGCTATAGAGGTTATGCGCGCTGCAC
>NZ_JBAXGR010000177.1:0-4143 GCF_037139295.1 Aestuariivirga sp. | reverse complement strand
GGGGTCGCTGATGGGGGGGCTGCCGACGGAGGGTCCGGAGGCTGGTGCGATGCTTGCGGTGTTCGCCTCCGGGGCGCGGATTGCGGTGGCGCTGGGCCGGTATCCGTCGGTATCGCTGGCGGCCGACAATGGGTTGCACCGGGTGGTGTCGGGGCCTGCCGGGATGGTTGCCGCGCTGGCGGATGAGCTCACGGGTGAGGGGGTGCGCTGTGAGCGGCTGCGCACCAGCCACGCATTCCATTCGCAGCTGATGGATCCGGTGCTGGACGCGCTGGAGGAGGCGTGCGGCGGGCTGGCGGTGTCGGCGGCCGGTGTTGGGCTGGTGTCCAATGTCACGGGGCGGCTGGTTGGGCCGGCGGAGCGCATGGACGGGGCCTATTGGCGTGCGCATGCACGCGCGCCGGTGGTGTTTGCGCAAGGCATCGAGAGCCTTGCAGGACTCGGGATCGATTGCCTTCTGGAGGTTGGCCCGCACGGGGTTCTGGCACCGATGGCGGGGCTGTGCTGGCCTTCGGGCGAGCGGCCGCGGCTGGTGGCGAGCCTGCAGCGCGCTCGCGATGGCGCGGATGGCGCGGGCGCCTTCGCCGGCGCGGTGGCGGCGGTCTACGCCGCCGGCGCGGCGCTGAGCTTCCCCGGCCTGTTCGCGGGCGAGGAACGCGCCAGGGTTCCGCTGCCTGGTTATCCCCTCCAGCGCCAGAGATACTGGGTCGATACCCGCAAACAGCGGGCTGCTGCAGCGCATGGCCTGCTGGGCACGCGTCATGACAGCGCGCGCGGCGAGGTGACGTTCGAGACGGAACTCTCAGCCGCGGAGCCGGCATGGCTGGCTGATCACCAGGTGTTCGGACGCATCGTCGTGCCGGGCGCGTTTTATGCCATCCTGGCCTTGTCGGCCGGAAAGGCGGCCGGTGAACGGACTGGCTCAGCCTCCTGGCTCGAAGAGTTCGAGATCCATGCCCCGCTCGTTCTCGAGGACGGGACGCAGCATAGCGTGCAGATTGTTCTTGGGGCGCCTGAGGGTGCGGTTCGTTCCGTGGAGATCTTTTCGCGCGCGGGCGCTGCGGAGGACTTCGTCCTGCACGCGCGTGGCCGTCTTGCGGCCGGGGCATATCCTGCCCGTGATGCCCTTGACCGCACCGCTGCTGCCGGGGACCTGACCACCGTCGACACGGCAGTGCTGTACGGGGGTTTTTCCCGGCTTGGCCTCGACTATGGGGCCGCCTTCCGGGGCGTGCATTCGCTTGGACTGCGGCCGGGCGAAGCTTTGGGCGAGTTATGGCTGGAAGGCGTGGAGGCGGAACGCCATTTGCTCCTGCACCCGGCTTTGCTCGATGCCGCCTTCCAGCTGTGTGGTGCGATCCTGCCCGCGGCGGCGGGAGAAAGTACCTACATGCCTATTGGTTGGAAGCGCCTGACGCTGGCGGAGGCGGTGCCTGGGAAGCTTCTGGCCCAGGCCCGGCTGCGCGGCGGCGGGAGCGGCCTTGGCGGGAACGCAAGTCCCCCCGAGACGATCACATTCGATGTAGGATTGTTCAGTGAGGAGGGGCGCTGGTGTGGGGCGATCGAGGGCTTCACGGTGAAGAAGGCCAGCCGGACCGCCCTGCTTGCCGGTTCCGGGCGGATCGACGATCTGTTCTATGAGACGGTGTGGAAAGGCGCGACCTTCGGGGGCGGTTTGCGCCCGGCTGGGTTTTTGGCGCAACCTCTTGGCATTGTTGCCTCTGCCTCTGCCGGTGCCGCGGAACATCTTTCCGCCGAGGGATTGACGTCGCAGGACCTGATGGATTCGCTTGCCGGGCTCGAGCGTCTGTCGCAGGCCTATGCGCTGTCAGCGCTTGAGGGGCTCGGCTGGAAACGCCGCAAGGGCGATCTTGTGTGCGCCGAGCCGTTGCGTCAGAACCTAAAGGTCCTGCTCAGGCATGGCCGTCTCTTGCAGCGGCTGCTGGTCCTCCTCGCCGACGCAGGGATCCTGGCGCTGGTGAAAGCCCCTGCTGGCGCGACGCCCACCTGGCAGGTGCTCGCCGGGCAGGGCGATGCCTTGCCCGATCCGGAGCTCACGGATCCCGAACGCTTCGCTGATGATCTGGCTGCCGCCTATCCCAAGGGGTTCATCGAGGTCAGCCTGCTGCGCCGCTGCGGGCAGGCCCTGAGCGGCGTGCTGCGCGGGCAGCTTGATCCTCTCGGCCTGCTCTTCGTGAGTGAGGGACCCAGTGCGGCCGACCTCTATCGGGATGCGCCCGCCGCCCGCGTGGCGAATGCACTGGTCGCGGATATTATTGGCAAAGCCATCGCGCAGCTGCCGCAGGGCCGCCGTCTGCGTATTCTTGAAGTTGGGGCTGGTACCGGCGGCACCACGGGCTCGATCCTGTCGGTCCTCCCGAAGGACCGGTTCAGCTATACGTACACCGATCTCTCGGCTAGCTTCTTTGGCAGCGTGCGCGCGCGTTTTGGCGAATATGGGCTGACCTGCCGTACCCTCGATATCGAGATTGATCCGCAGGCGCAGGGCTATAGCGCGCATGGCTATGATCTGGTGATCGCCGCCAATGTGCTGCATGCTACGCGCGACATTGGGGTGTCCCTTGCGCATTGCCGCACGCTGCTAGCCCCTTCAGGGCTGCTGGTTGCCCTTGAGGGACTGAAGGCCCAGGGTTGGCTTGACCTGACCTTCGGCCTGCTGGAGGGGTGGTGGAGCTTCGAAGATCCGTGGCGTCCCGATCATGCCCTGATGGGAGCAGCCCGCTGGCAAGCGGTGCTGTCGGAAACCGGTTTCCACGATGCGGCGGTGATCGCGGCGGATGGGGCCCGGCTGGAGGTTGCGTCCCAGGGCGTGATACTGGCGCGCGGCCCCTCCGCGGTGGTGGACCCCGAGGCCATGTGGCTGGTGCTGGCGCCGGGTGACGATGGCTTGGCCCTGGCCACGGGCCTTGCCGCGAGAAACCAGCAGGTCATCTGGGTTGAGAGCACCGGCATGGTTGCGGAAGGCTGGCTGCCGCCCGGCGTACGCCTGGCGTTTGCCGATCCCTCTTGCCGCGAGGCCTGGCAGGCGCTGATCGCGGCCCTGCCGGTCGGCGTTGCGCTGGACGGCGTGGTGCATGGCGAAGCGCTTGGCGAAGGCGCTGGCGAGCTTTGGCCTGACGTGGCGCGGATATCGGCCAGCGCGCTGGCCTTGAGCCAGGCGCTGCAGGATGCGGGCAGGTCCCTGCGCAAAGGCCTCACTTTCCTCACGCGCGGGGCCATCGTCACCGGGCAGGAACCTGCCCCGGGCCTGTCCGGGGCCGCGCTGTGGGGCTTCGCCAGGAGCCTTGCCCAGGAGGCCTCCCCGCTCGCGCCCCGGCTCATCGATCTCGATGCCGCAAACCGCAGCCGTGCAGGCGATCCTCTCCCGGCCGGGCTGATCGACATCCTTCTCGATCCGGACCAGGAAGGCGAAACCGCTTTGCGCGCCTCCGGGCGTCTCGCCAGCCGGGTCATGGCTAGGCGGAACACGGGCGCCCTCGTGCTGCCGCAGGGACCGTATTGGCAACTGGTGCGGAGTGCGGACGGGCTGATTGGCAACGTGCATGCGCAAGCGTTTGTGCCGCGCTCCTTGCAACCCGGCGAAGTTCGGGTCAGTCTCGATGCCACCGGCCTCAACTTCCGCGATGTGCTGAATGCGCTTAATGCTTATCCGGGCTTTGCCGGTGACCTTACGGGCCATCTTGCAGGTGCGCTTGGCGGCGAGTTCTGCGGCCGGGTGATCGCCTGTGCGCCGGATGTCGAATCCGTGCAGGTGGGCGACCGGGTGGTCGGGCTGGGAGCTGAGACATTCGCCCCGGAAACCATTACCTTTGCCGAGTTGGTCACCCAGGTTCCGCCCGTGCACGGCGCGGCCGCCCTTGCGTCCTTGCCAGTTGCCTATGTCACGGTTGAATTGGCCTTCCGCCTGGCGCATCTGAAGGCGGGCGAGCGCGTGCTGGTGCATGCCGGTGCCGGCGGTGTTGGACTGGCGGCGATCGCGCTTGCCCGGGTGCTGGGGGCTGAGGTCATCGCCACCGCGAGCGAAGGCAAGCGCGCCATGCTGCGGGGACTTGGCGTGGCCCATGTCTTCGACAGCCGCTCGACGCGCTTTGCCGCGGACATCCTCGCCGTCACCGGCGGCGC
>NZ_JBAXGR010000176.1:0-4236 GCF_037139295.1 Aestuariivirga sp. | reverse complement strand
CGTAGAGCCAGTGCTCGTGCGCCGCGGCGCGTGCCAGGCCGACTTCCCAGCAGATCTCCTTCCACCGCCATCGGCACACGACAGCGTGCAGGCAACAGCTAATCGATTGGTCAAGAATTGGCCGCGAATCGGATATCGGCGGACATGACAAAATCGACGCGAATGACCCTAACCGGACGTTGTCGAACCGCTCACTCGATCACCTTTCTTGCACGGGTGCGCTGCCGTCGCTTCACCCGCCTCACGAACGGCTTCTGAAGGAAGATCGAGAGCCATGCTTGGGCCGTCTCGCTCTACATGATGCACTACAACTTCTGCCGCGTTCCCAAGTTGCTGAGGATCACTCCTGCGATTGCTGCAGGCGTCACCGATAACATCTGGGCCTTGGATGACGTCGCCCTGCGTCACTGCGAGAGGAACGAACAAGCCCGACCAGACTTCCGTTCGTGGCAAGGTCACATCGCAATTCTCCGCATCCGACGAAGTATAGCTTGCGATTTGCAAGTCATCGTGTATCACTTGCATTTCGCAAGTGGTGGCGGTGACGCATTCGGGGGAGTCGAAGGGATGGAACGTGTTCTGTTGACGGGCGTCACCGGATACATCGGGCAGCACTGCGCCGCCGAATTGCTGAGGCAGGACTACAAGGTGGTAGGCACCATTCGCTCCCGCGCGAAAGCCGACGCCACCCGAATCGCAATTGCGAAGGTAGCCCCGGTCGACGGGCTGAGCTTCGTCGAGGCCGACCTTCTGGCCGACAAGGGTTGGGATGCGGCCATGAGAGAGTGCACGTTCGTCATGCACGTTGCCTCTCCATTTGCGCTAGGGGAGCCAAACAATGAGAACGAGATGATCGTACCCGCCGTCGAAGGAACGAAGCGCGTGATCGTCGCCGCCCAGGGTGCTGGTGTGAAGCGTATGGTGCTCACGTCCTCGACGTTCGCGATAATCGCCGGCAAGGACAGCGGTCGCTATGGCCCCGACGACTGGTCCGACTTGACCGCCCGCATCGGTGCCTATGCAAAGAGCAAGACGTTGGCCGAGCGCGCCGCTTGGGTAGCGGCGAAAGCCGGCTCCATGGAGCTTACAGTCATTGCACCTGGCGCGGTGTTCGGGCCTTCGCTTGGCGCAAAAATGGAGGGCCAAAGCGTTGCGCTGATGACCGACATGATCGGCGGAAAAATGCCTATGATTCCTGACATGAGCATGGGAATGATTGATGTGCGCGATGTCGCACGCCTACACGTCAAAGCCATGACCGCCGTGGACGCTGCGGGAAAGCGTTTCATTGCCGCCAGCGCCGAGCCGATTGAGATGGCCACTGTGGCGGGCGTCCTCAAAACGGCTGGCTACTTCAGGGTTCCTTCGCGCAAAGCGCCCACCATTCTGCTCAAATTCATAGGTTTGTTCGATCGCGAGGTGAAGGGAATGCTTCCGTTCATAGGAAGGGCCGCGTCATTTGACAACAGCGCGACTTTCGACACGCTTGAATGGAAGCCGACGCCGATCGAGACTTCATTTAGAGAAATGGCTGCTGCCATTACCGCATAGATTGAGAGGGCCGGTAGCTTGGCGACGAACTCCGACGAAGTCGAATGGCGCTCCGTGTGCCCCATCAGTTCCGCACTCGACGTGCTCGGCGACAAGTGGTCGTTGCTGATCATTCGAGACCTGTTGATCCATGGTACTCGCACATACTCGCAGTTCCTCGGATCGCCCGAGCACATTGCGACCAACATCCTCGCGTCCCGGCTCAGCCTGCTCGTCTGCCTGAAGCTGGTAGAGCGAACGCACCCCGACGCGATAGCGCGAAATAACGCCTTCCGCCTTACCGAAAGCGGCGCGGCGCTGCGACCCGTCCTGAAGGGACTGGGAAGATGGGCGCAAGAACACCTGAAGGAGTTTCATACCGGTATCATCGGGATTTCCTGAGCCGGGCCCGCCGACCGGGAGCAGATGGCTTCCAACGGCGATTGCGTCCGGCTCGTGTTGTTTCTCGGTGACACATTCAGGTTGTTTCGTAAATCGCGCCGGGTTCCTCGACCAGGCTCCGATGGGGCCGTTCAACCCGGGTTAAAAATGCAGGAGAATGAGATGCCACCAAATATCGCCATTCTGACAGCCCCGATCGGCCCCACGATCATCCGGCTGGCGGCGCCCAACATGATCGCCATGTTCATCACTCTGCTGACCCTGGTAGCGGAGGCCTGGTATGTCGGGCGCCTTGGAACTGCTTCGCTTGCCGGACTCGCGCTGGCATTTCCGATGATGATGCTCATGCAGACGCTATCTGGTGGATCTATCGGCGGCTCGATCACGGGCGCGGTCGCACAACGCCTAGGCGCCGGAGACCGGGCTGGAGCAGAAGCCCTGGCGTTTCATGCCTTGCTGCTCGCCGTTCTTCTGGCCGCGTTGTCCGCTTTGCTGTTCCTGACCGAAGGGCGCTCGATATACACGGCGCTTGGCGGCTCCGGCGCGGTCCTGGAGCAGGCCCTGGCCTATTCCAATGTCCTCTTCGCTGGCTGCGTGACAATGTGGTTGGCAAACAGCTGTGCCGCCATCGTGCGCGCCACCGGAAACATGAAGGTCGCAGCGACACATCTGGTTGTCGGCTCGGTTGTCCAAGTCATTGCCGCGGCGGTCCTGATCTTCGGAGTTGGTCCCGTTCCGGGCATGGGAATCGCCGGCGCCGCCGCCGGCATCGGCGTCGGTTATGCGACAGCTTTTGCGCTGCAGCTGTACTACCTGACGGCCCGGTGCGCCGAATTGCGTCTGAGGCTGTTCGCGACATCCGCCAGAGGGGCTCCGCTTGCCGCGATGCTCAAGGTCGGGGCACTGGCGTCCGTCAACTCACTGTGCTCGTTGGCAGCAGTCATCGTGATTACCGCATTCATCGCGCGGTTCGGGGTCGATGTCCTGGCGGGGTTCGGCATCGGCACAAGACTCGAGTTCCTCATCATCCCGCTGGTTTTCGGCTTTGGCGCGGCATCCACCACCTTGGTCGGGGCCAGTTTCGGCGCCAATCAAGGCCAGCGGGCACACCGCGCTGGCTGGACTGCGGCGCTCTACAGCGCCGCCATGGCCGGCCTGATTGGAGGCATAGTTGCGCTGTTTCCCGGAATTTGGGCGAGCCTTTTCAGCGACTCGGAAGCCGTTCGGGCCGCTTGCCGGGAGTATCTGCAGATTGTCGGTCCATTCTATGCTTTCTACGGCGTGGCCTTGTGCCTCTATTTTGCGTCGCTGGGGGCGGGACGTGTACTTTGGCCTGTGCTCTCGATCATCCTGCGCGTTGTTTTCGTGCTGGTGGGCGGCTTCCTTCTGGCCCGCAGCCAGGCTACCAGCCCTGCGCATTTCTATTGGCTGGTCGCCGCTGGCATGTTGTCACATGCCATTGTCACAGCGGCAGCCATCCGCCTGGGTGCGTGGAACCGCGGTCGCGATCCACAAGCAAGCAGTCCGGTGCCATCATCGGCGGCTTCCTGAAGCGGTGGACTTTCACAAGGAAGCTGCGTGCCGATTCGCCGAGAAGGGCCGTTTGAGGTTCATTTGGGAAAGCGCGCATTGTGATCGAGCAGTGGCGAGGCACTACAATACTATCAGACCACACTCGTCGCTTGCCTACAGCCCGCCGGTACCCCTGACCACTAAGCCACTACCGCAGCCTCTCGCGCCGACGAGGTAATTGAGTAAGTTTTCAAATTATTGCACCTCCTCACGGCACAAATTGGCACATCGCGTCAGCACGGCCTCCTACGCAAAAGGCCCGTTTACGCCTCCCCATCGAACGCGCGAAATTAACCGCCGCCTGCCGTAATGCTCTACCCGTTCCCTGCCGTTCAGCCGCCACGCGATCACGCAGAGCGCGTAGAGCCAGTGCTCGTGCGCCGCGGCGCGTGCCAGGCCGACTTCCCAGCAGATCTCCTTCCAGCGCGTTCCGCTGGCCCGCAGCCACGCGATCTTTGCGTCGATTGGCTCGAGCCAGGGCATCCAGCCGAGCGTCGCTTCCATCCGGCTGATGGCGGCAGCCGACGGCGGCGGCAAACGCATCGGCTCCGGCGTCTGACCTACCAGATCACCGAACTCCACGAACATCGTTGGCCAGGTGCTGAAGTACCCCTGCCCTCGCTCAGCCGGCAGGCGCCGCAGCACCGACGCGGCCTCGATCAGCCGCTCCTCGACCCTCTCGGGTGTCCAGTCATTCATGGCGGCTCTCCTGTCTCCCCGGCTTCTGCCCGT
>NZ_JBAXGR010000175.1:0-4351 GCF_037139295.1 Aestuariivirga sp. | reverse complement strand
CAAGCGCTCCTCCAAAGGCCTCAACCTGTCAGATGCGGGCGCTGCTCAGCGCTCTATCGCCAGCCTCACAAGCTGGCACACCGCGCCGGGCAGCGCCCGCGCCTCCCACTTCTCACCTGAGGGACCAGTGCCACCCTCGCAAAGGATGCCGCACATGCGAAGACGGCCGGACCCAATTATTTTCGTCCCCCTCCACATGACCAATTTGCCTTTCTCTCCAAGCCCTTTACACTTCCGCCATATTCGCCCTTCATTGAGCATGCCATGTCAGAGACGCCGCAGGTTCCCACCCAATACACGCTCGCCGACCCTGTGCAGTTCGCCCAGAACATGGCCAAGGTGTTCGAGCAGGCGGCAGGCATTGCCCGCATGGTGGCGGAGCGGCCGCAGCCCACTCTGGAGGAAGCCGAAACGCAGCTCACCCCCATGGAGCAGGTCACCAAGACGCTGGGTGCCATCACCCAGTCCTACATGAACGACCCGCAGAAGCTGATGGATGCCCAGATGCAGCTGTGGAACGCCTACACCCATCTCTGGCAGAACGCCTGGGCCAAGGCGCTGGGCGATCATCCCGCGCCGGTGGCGGAGCCCGCCCGCAACGACAAGCGCTTCAAGGACAAGGACTGGCAGGAAAACACCGTCTTCGATTTCCTGAAGCAGTTCTACCTGATCTCCGCCAACTGGGCGCAGGACATGGTGAAGAACGCCGATGGTGTTGACGAGCACACCCGCCACAAGGCCAGGTTCTACGTGGAGCAGATCGCCAACGCCATCTCGCCTTCGAACTTCGGCTTCACCAATCCGGAGGTTCTGCGCACCACGCTCGCCACCAATGGCGCCAATCTCATCGAGGGCATGAAGCACCTGCAGGAAGACATGCAGACGCCGGACGGCCGGCTGCGCATCAAGCAGACCGACATGTCGGCCTTCGAAATCGGCCGCAACATTGCCATGACGCCGGGCAAGGTCGTGTTCCGCAACGAAACCTTCGAACTCATCCAGTATGCGCCCACGCAGGGCGAGACCTATGCCTACCCGCTCGTCATCTTCCCGCCGTGGATCAACAAGTTCTACATCCTCGACCTCAACGCCAGGAAGTCCTTCGTCAAATGGGCGGTGGACCAGGGCCTCACCGTGTTCATCGTCAGCTGGGTGAATGCTGATGAAAACCAGGCGCGCAAGAGCTTCTCGGACTACATGCGCGAAGGCTTCCTCGAAGCCGTGCAGGCGGCACTCGATGCCACGGGCGCCGAGAAGGTCAACGTCATCGGCTATTGCATCGGCGGCACGCTGACCGCCGCCTCGCTCGGCTGGATGGCCGCGCAGAACGACAGCCGCGTCAACGCAGCCACCTTCTTCACCACGCAGGTCGACTTCGAGAAGGCGGGCGATCTCCTCGTCTATGTCGACGAGGAACAGGTGAAGTGGATCGAAGGACGCATGAAGGACATGGGCTACCTGCCCGGCGCCCGCATGGCGGATGCGTTCAACCTGCTGCGCTCCAATGATCTGATCTGGTCCTATGTCGTCAACAACTACATGCTGGGCAAGGATCCGATGCCCTTCGATCTTCTCTACTGGAATGCGGACTCAACCCGCATGCCGGCGGGTGTGCACTCCTTCTACCTGCGCGAATGCTACATGGCGAACAAGCTGGCCCAGGGGAAGATGGTGCTCGACAACGTCCGCATCGACCTCAAGAAGGTGAAGATGCCGATCTATAATCTGGCGGCCCGCGAGGACCACATCGCACCGCTTGCCTCGGTGTTCCGGGTCGGGCGCTATTTCGGCGGGCCCACGCGCCTCGTTGTCTCGGGCTCGGGTCACATCGCGGGCGTCGTCAATCCGCCCGAGGCCAACAAGTACCAGTACTGGACCAACGACAAGGGCGCCGCCACCGTCGAGGAATGGCTCAAGGGCGCCACCGAGCACCCCGGTTCCTGGTGGCCGGACTGGGCCAAATGGATGGCCGACAAGTCAGGCCCCAAGGTCAAGGCGCCCACGCCGGGCAGCGGCAAGCTGAAGGTCATCGAGGATGCGCCCGGAACCTATGTCCGGGCCCGGGCGGAGTGACGGCTTGACCCCGGTCAAGGCCCCCTTATTGAGAGGGTAAGATAAGGAATGTCCATGCGAATCGCCCTGCCCCTCCTGGCGCTGGTCGCCTTCACGCTTCCGGCCCTTGCGGCAGACGACGCTAAGATGATCGCCGAAGGCAAGCGCCTCGCCGAGATCAACTGCACCAAGTGCCACAACATCGAGGCCACGGGTGAAAGCCCGCTCACCGATTCACCGCCCTTCCGCGAGATCGCCAAGAACTATGATCCCGATGAGCTGGTCGATGGCTTCATGGATGGCCTGGCCGTTCGCCACCCGCTGATGCCCGACTGGGACGTGACGCAGCCGCAGGCCGAGGCGCTGACTGCCTTCGTGATGAGCCTCGGCAAGGGCGAGAAGGCAGAAGAGACCCAGGCCGCCCGCGGCTTTGACCTGCTGCGCACCAATTGCGCGCGCTGTCACGCCATCGATGCCGAGAGCACCTCACCCAACGAGAAGGCTCCGCCCTTCCGTGATGTCGTCAAGAAATACGATCCCGCTGCGCTGGAGGAAGCGCTCGCCGAGGGCATCGTCACCGGCCACAACAACATGCCGGAATTCGAATTCGATCCTGATGATGTGACGGCCATCATCGCCTATCTCGACACCCTCAAGTCTGACTGAACGGACATCCCATGAAATGCGCTGCTGTGCCGGCGGCACTTGCCCTGCTGGCCTCCCTGTTTACTGCCTCCGCGCTAGCCGAACCGGGCGAGCCCGCCTCGATCTACCAGGCGCCCTTCATGGTGAACCCGCCATTCGCCACCGAAACGCCCGCGCAGTTGGATCAGGCGGTTGCCGGCATCATTGACTTCCCGAAGGTTCTCGACCCGCGCATCTGGACAGACGACAACCGCGTGCGACCCGAGATTTCGTCCCGCATCATGGCGATCGCCAATCGCCAGTTCGGCACGCTGAAGCTGACCAATGCGGCCATCGCCATCTCGGACATCGAGCTGTTCGGCTCCAATGCCTCCTATGAGTATGACGAGAAGGCCGACCTCAGCATCCACGTCTTCCTCAACACCAGCCGCAACCCCACCGCGTGGCGCGAGGACGTGGTCGACCTCGACCATTTCATGCGTCTCCTCAATGATGGGATCGCGCTGCAGGAACAGGGCGAAGTCTCGTTCTTCGGCATTCCGCTGACCATCGAGTTCCACGCTACGCGGCCGAAGGGCCTGCGCGACGCCGACGGACTGCCGCAATACTCCGTGTGGTCGGCCGATGCCACGCGCACCGGGCGCTGGATCAACATCAAGAATCCGCCGCCTCCGGTGCCGAAGGATGCCTTCGATCCAAAGGTCATTGCTGCCAAGACCACCGATTTCGTTGCCCAGTACAACTCGCTCGTTGCCAACTACTTCGAGGACAAGCAGTCCTTCGACTGCGGCAGCTTTCAGTCCTTCCGGAATTCGCTCGCCAGTTTCCGCCGCGATGGCCTCGCGCAGGATGGGCAACGCTCCAACGGCAACCTCACCTACCGGCTGCTGCGCCGCTTGAGCGTCAACATCCCCGACGCTGCGCAGCGGCTCGGATGGGAGTGCCAGAACATCAAGGACTCGTTGTTCTGAGGGCGCTCGCTTAGTCCTCGCCGGCGTCCAGCCTCGCGCTGCCACCGGCTTTCCAGCGTTCCAACCGGTCGTTGCCGGAATGGCCCCTGCCGCCGAAGTCATCGCGCAGCAACACTGCAGCCAGAACCGTCACCTGCGCAAAGGATATGCCGAAGGAAAAGCCGAATACGAAGAGCCAAAGGAGCGGGCTCTCCGATCGGCCGAGCAGGCTCCGCACCCCACCGAGGTCAGCCAGCAGCAACAAACCAACGAAGAGCCAGCCCGCCGCCATGCCGACGAGAGACCATTTGAGCAGGAAGCGGACAAGTGGCGGCATCATGCATCATACCTGACATTGCGGCAGATTAGGGCGAAGCCTTAACGCCTGCCCAGAAAGAGATAAAGAGATAATGCGCCAGCGCCACCGTTGCCAGCATGCCGGTGATGTCACCGGTGATATAGGCAGCGATGAGTTCAATAACCTGGCTGCCACCGACCTGGCCCTCGACGAGCGAAGCCAGCAGGAAGGCATTGGCAGCCGCGGCAATAAGGCCCGCCAGCAGCAACGCGTGGAAGGAAGGCGGTTCGTCCGTCTCGTGGCGGTAGAAGGCGTCGACGTCCAGCCACCGTAACCCCTCAAACACCAGCTAGGTCACCGTGCCGGCAGTGAGTGCACTCATCACCAGCGTCGTGGGGCCAGCGCT
>NZ_JBAXGR010000174.1:0-4382 GCF_037139295.1 Aestuariivirga sp. | reverse complement strand
TGATCTCAAGGCCGCAGAGTTCCTCCACAATGGCCGTGACCTTCCGGGTGCTGACTCCCTGCACGTACATTTCGGCGACGGCGAGCGTCATCGCCCGTTCAATGCGGACGCCTCGCTCGAGCGGCCGAGGTTAAAACGGCCGCCCGTTCTCGTCACGGTAGCCGCGAGTCTGGGGGATCCACAGATCCACCTGGCCGACGCGAGTCGTCAGGGTCTTGGGCTTGGATCCGTTGGTGTAGCCTTGACGATCGGCAGTTCGCTAATCAGACTCGGCTTGGAGCACCTGCTCTCGCTCGATCTGCATGGCGTGATTCATGAGCGTCGCGCGGGCAGATGCAATGGCCGTTGGGCCATGCTCGATGAGCATGGACCGTGAGGCACAGGCAGGCAGTTCTTAAATATGGTTCCGGATACACGCGGCACGTGTCATTTTGAGACACTTGCTGAGATGGTTTTGTGGCGCGGCGCGGAGATGCCCGATCGGGTTGCATTTACGTTTCTGAGCTACAAGTCTGCAAATGCGTTTGAGGCTGAAGAGTTGAACTATGGTCGGCTCCTGAACCGGGCCAAGTCGGTCGGTGCGGCCCTTCAGCAAAAATGCTCGCGTGGCGACCGTGTTTTGATTTTGTGTCCTCCGGGCTTTGATTATATCTCTGCGTTTTTTGGCTGCCAGCTTGGCGGCATGGTTGCGGTGCCGGCCTATCCGCCGCGCAATGCCAAGCATATGGACAGGCTGCAGGCGATCGTGGAAGACTGTGGTGCGGCGGCAATTCTGGCGCCTTCGGCGCTCGTCGAACGGATTACCCATTGGTCAGGGCTAAATGGCCAGCCGCCACTGGTTGTTGCGATCGATCAGCTGGACACCTCAGGTGCTCAGTTCTGGGTGGATCCCGGTGTCAGACCAGAGGATCTCGCATTTCTACAATACACATCCGGCACGACTGGTCGCCCCAAGGGAGTGATGATCCCGCACCGGGCAGTGTGCGATAATATCGGATGTATAGGGCAGATCTTTGGCTTGACGGAGGCAGACCGGAACGTGGGATGGCTCCCGCCATTTCATGATATGGGTCTCTTGACTGGCGTTCTGGTTCCGCTTGCATACGGGTGCCAGTCGATTCTCATGTCGCCTGGCAGCTTTTTGCAACGTCCGATGCGCTGGCTGGAGGCTGTCTCAGTGTTTGAGGCGACCTCCATCACCGGTCCTAACTTCGCCTGGCAATTGTGTGTCGATGCTCTCAATCGCTCTGGTGGTGACGTTTCTACACCTGGCTTCAGGCTCGATAGCCTTTCCAAGTTCTCATCTGGGGCAGAGCGCGTCAGGCCAGAAACATTGTGTCTATTTGTGGCGGCCTTTGGACGGTTCGGGTTCGCTGAGCGATGCATCGTGCCAGCGTACGGTATGGCCGAGACCGTTGCGATGGCAAGTGGCCGGCTGTCTGGGGATGGCCCGGTGGTTCGTCTGTTTGAGCGCGCCTGTGGTGATGTGGCGCAGGTGGGCGAGACGGTTGTGCGCTTGTTTTCCGAGCCGCATCGGCTGCCAGACGTGTTGTTTGAGGGGGCCGGCAAAGCTGTTACCTCATGTGGGCCGGTCGTGCCCGGGCATGACATGCGGATTGTTGATCCTGATAAGTGTGTTGAGCGTTCGGCTGGGGATGTTGGCGAAATCTGGCTGTCTGGTCCGAGTGTTGCGGCTGGTTACTGGGGGAAGCCGGAGGTGAGCCGGGAGGTTTTCCATGCGCGGCTTGCGGGTTCGCCGGAGGGTCCAGATTATCTGCGTACGGGTGATCTTGGGGCGGTGGTTGACGGGGAGCTTTACGTGGTTGGCCGCATCAAGGAGATGGTGATTGTAAGGGGTCGCAATCACTATGCGCAGGACCTTGAGGAATGCGCGAATGCGGCTGACGCGCTTTTCGGCAATGACCGGACGATTGCCTTCAGCGTTGAGGGGGAGACGGGCGAGGCGCTGGTTCTGGTGCATGAGGTGACGCGATCTGGGCTCCGGCAACTCGATGCAGGCGGTGTGGGACAGGCGGTTCGCCGTGCGCTGCTCGAGGCGCTTGAGCTTGACCTGTCGGCAATCATTTTCGTGAAGCCGGCATCGCTGCCGCGGACCACCTCTGGCAAATTGCAGCGCGGCCGGGCGAGGCAGTTGTTCCTGGCGAATGAACTGTCCGAGGTGGCGCGGTGGGAAGGGCCTGCCGGCGCTGGTCTGATCGGTGCTGTCGAAGCGGATGTGCCGGCGGGTGCGCTGCGCGAGTGGCGTGCGGAGGATGTGGAACTCTGGCTGCGGCAGCAGATCGGGGCGGCGATCGGTGCGCCGCCTGCCCAGGTACCGCTTGATGCCGGTTTTGCGGAGCTTGGGCTTGATTCGCTGCGAGCGATCCAGCTTGTCAGCCAGCTTGGCGAGACGCTGGGTGTGCATATCGATGCAAGCGAACTCTATGACACGCCGACGATTGCGGATCTGGCGCGGCGGCTGTCGGGCCAGGGCGCGGCGCGGCCTGCGCGCAAGTATGGCCCCACGCAAGGCTCTGAGGATGATCGCGTGGCGATTGTTGGGATGGCGTGCCGTTTTCCCGGGGCGGCGCGGAGTGCTGAGGCGTTCTGGTCCCTACTGTCTGGCGGACGCTCGGGGATCGGCGATGTGCTGGGCCGCTGGCGGGTGTCGGCGGCGGATGAGGGCGATGCCGCAGTGCGGGGCAGCGTGGAGCGCGGCGGCTTCATTGAGGAGATTGACCGGTTCGACGCGGGGTTTTTCCAGATTGCGCCGGTTGAGGCCAGCAAGATGGACCCGCAGCAGCGGCTGGTGCTGGAGGCCAGCTGGGCGGCGCTTGAGGATGCGGGTCTTGACCCGCGGCAATTGGCGGGCACGACGGCGGGCGTGTTCTTGGGGATCAGTACCTCGGACTATGCGCAGATCCTAGCGCAGTTGGGCCCGGGTGAGGCTGACCTCTATACCGGGATTGGCAGCGCCCAGAGCGTTGCCGCGGGCCGTGTGAGCTATGTCTTGGGCTTGCAGGGTCCGGCGGTCGCGGTTGACACCGCGTGTTCCTCCTCGCTGGTGGCCCTGCATCAGGCTGCCACTGCCCTTGTGCGGGGCGAAGTGGACCTTGCGCTGACGGGTGGCGTCAACGCCATCCTCACGCCCGATCTCAGCCTTGCCTTTGCGCGCGCACGCATGCTGTCGCCCGATGGTCTTTGCAAGACGTTTGATGCGTCGGCGGATGGGTATGTTCGCGGCGAGGGCTGCGGGATTGTGGTTCTGAAGCGGCTTTCGGATGCGGAGCGTGATGGTGACCGGATACTTGCGGTGATCCGTGGGTCTGCGGTGAACCAGGACGGAGCGAGCGCGGGGCTGACGGTTCCGAACGGCCCTGCGCAGCAGCGTGTGATCGGGGAAGCGCTGGAGCGTGCGGGCGTTCTGCCGCATGAGGTTGATTATCTCGAGGCGCATGGCACGGGGACGGCGCTTGGCGACCCGATCGAGGTGCGAGCGGCGGCGGCGGCGTATGGGGTTGGGCGTGACGCGTCGCATCCGCTTCTGATTGGTTCGGTGAAGACGAACATCGGTCACCTTGAGGCTGCGGCGGGGATTGCGGGCCTGATCAAGGCGGTTTTGTCTCTGCAGCATGGGGTTATTCCGAAACATCTGAACTTTGTGACGCCGAGCCCTCGGATTGACTGGTCTGGCCTTCCGGTGAAGGTGACGTCCGAGGCGACGCCGTTGCCGGCTGGCCTTGGGCGCCCGTGGCGGATCGGTGTATCGTCGTTTGGCTTCTCGGGCACCAATGCGCATGTGGTGCTGGAGAGCTACGGGCCGCGTGCGGTGGCAGGCGGGGAGGTTCAGCCTGGTGGCATGCCTGCTGGTGAGATGGCGGCGGTGGCCTCGCCGCGCCGGGTGCGTGTTGTGGCGCTGTCAGGGAAGACGTCGGGCGCGTTGTCGACGCTTGGGCAGCGCTGGGGTCAGTGGCTGTTGGGCCGGCAGGGGGATGCCCTGGCGGAGACGAAACTGCGGGAGTTGCTGTCGGATGCGGCCTTCACGGCGGGGGTTGGTCGGAGCCACTTCAACCACCGCGCAGCGATCGCGTTTACAGGTCCAGATGAACTTGCGTCGGGGCTTGCGGCGCTTGTGGGTGCGGATGAGGTGGCGTGTGCGGAAGGACGCGTGGCGGGTGTGCAGACGGGGGTTCGCAACCCGTCAGCGGGCGTGGCGCGGATCGGCTTCCTGTTCACCGGACAGGGCAGCCAGTGGGCGGGCATGGGCGCGACGCTGTATGAGAGCGAGCCGGTGTTCCGCTCTGTCCTGGATCGCTGCGAGGCGGTTGTGCTCAATCTGCGCGGGGTGTCGCTGCTCGACGTGATGTTCGGACGCGATTGCG
>NZ_JBAXGR010000173.1:0-4420 GCF_037139295.1 Aestuariivirga sp. | reverse complement strand
GCCCTACAGAGGCCCGTGGGTGGCCATCAGGCTCCGGCGGCATTGGTGGATGGGGTCGAGGCCCGTGCCAGCATGTGGAACATCTGCGTTTCGTCAACGGCGGGGCCTGATCCGACTAAAAGGTCATCGAATTTTTAGACGCCTCTGCGCGCGCGTCATGGGGTTTATCGGGGGATCGGCCATCCGTCCTAGCTGCGCATAGCAGGCCGCCATGCGGGACAATAGCCAGACATTCGGTTCCTGGCGATGGTGGGGGCGCTCGCTGCACGGCTGCGGATTTCTGTTCTGTGTCTTGGTCATGTGAGAACGATTTTCGGGCCGCCCGAGAGCCCCTCAGTCGACCCCAAGTCAGCCAACGACGGCCGTCCTGGACACATTTTTGCAGAGGCCGTTTCGTATCGATAGGCGACGAACCGCCTCTCGGGACGATATCCGGCCTCCCAAATGCGCCATTCACGGCGTAAACCGATACCACACGTAGAAGTCAAATACGGTGCCTTATCCAGATTCACTCAATGACGGAGCCGGCCCAGACATGATCAAAACTGTTGCCAGCCTCACGTTGCACCTTTCGCACGCTTTCGGCGTCAGGGGCGTCATACTGGCAGATCATGCGGAGCCGATCCGCCGAGAGCAGACTGCGCCGCCACGCCACACCATAGATTGCGAGGCAGGGCCTTTCGCGGATGCCGGCAGCAGTAAGATCCTCGTCGGACGGCGGACTGGCAAAGGTTCGTTCCACGATGATGCTAGGCATTACTCAAAATCCTCCTTTTGAAATGCTGACTGCACGGTGGGGTATTGCCCTTTGGACTGGCGTCGGAATTCCTGTGCTGGACTCTGCGCGCGTCAGGCAATCTTGAGCTCTGGCGCTCAAATGCGAGAAGTCGTCAACACTATTTTTCAACGATTCCAATAAGCTGCCCGCTTCCAACACATTGCCCCTAGCTGCGTGGATGGATGAAATGATGGAAGTGGCGACGACAATCTCGGTCGTCCGTTTGACGGCTCTTGCGGCCTCCAGCGCTTCGGTTGCTGGGGCAAGCGCCGGTTCAAATTGATTGCGCTCCAAGTGGCATTGGGCAATCTGGTTCAAGACGTAGGCAAGCTGTGCCTTATCATCCAGCGTCCGCAGAGCGGAGAGCGTTCCTTCAACTTCCAATTTGGAAACTTTACTCCCGTCGATCATTGCACCAACCAGCCGCAACGCGTCGGCAACCGGCGCCGCGCCATCGCCAATACGGGCTGCGACGAGATCTATCTCGCTACAGAACGCCTCAAGTTCGTTGGTCTGCCTGCATTCAACTGCAATCTTGGCCATCCAGACCAAGCATTCGATTTCGCGCCAGCGATCCTCCCGCAGGCGGGCGAGTGTCAATGCACGCCGCATCGACTCCTGTGCCTTCGCGAGATCGCCGTCCCACCGGGCAATGAGCCCGCGGCCCCATTCGAGCTCAACAAAGTTCTGACCAAGTGTGGCCGCAAGGCGCTCTGCGTCTCTCAGAAATATGCGTGTGCGCTGCACATCGCCCTCGACCTCGAGCAAACAACGGCCAGTGCTTGCGAGCTGCTGGCACCGGGTGAAGTCGTCCATCGGTCGGGTCAACTCTTCGGCCCGGAGGATTGCCTGCTGCGCGCCAATGGTATCGTTTGAACCCTGGGCCAGCCAGGACGCCATATGCCAGCCGAGAGCCGCGTCATCGTCGCGCAGTCCGAGCAACTCTGCCGCTTCCACCGCCCGTTGCAGTTCGTCGTATAATTTTGGCCTGGTGCGGATACCTGGACTTGCGGCGGCAAAAACCTTCACCTTGAGCAAGGCAATGTGCCAATGGGCACGATTGGGGCCAGTGGAGAGATGCTGAAGATGGCCCAGCCCACGGTCTGCCGCATCAATTGCCGCCGTGTTGGCGAACAGGCGAAGACTGTGTTCTCCTGCCGCAATCAACGCTCTTACCGCGAGACCATGGTCTCCAGCCGCTCCGGCGTGGTAGGCGAGTTCCCCGGAAAGCGTCTCGTCACGCTGAGCGGCCGCTTCGAGAGCCCGGGCAATTTGACGATGGATCAGTTGCCGGCGCGGTTGTGATAGACTGCGATAAGTTGTCTGGCGGATCAGGTCGTGGGCAAAGTCGAAGCGGTCCTCGTTTCCCGGTTTGAGAAGACCGCGACGCTCCAGCCTGTCGATCCTCTCGATCAACTGCCCCACAGGCAATGCCATTGCGGCCCCAAGCAATTCAGGCTTGAAGTCTCGCGTCGTTGCCGAGGCAAACACAATCAGTTCCCGTTCCGACTCGTCGAGCATGGCAATCCGGTCACTGATCAATGTGTCCAGATCGCCCTCCGGAATGACGTTGTCCAGCTGATCGGTCTTTGCAAGTTCGGTGAGGAACAATGGGTTGCCGCCACTCTGCTTGAGTGCCATAGCGATCCTGCCGGCACTCGCACCAGGTTCGAAGAACTGGGCGGCTTCATCAGCGGTCATGGGTTGCAACATGATCCGCTTGAGCGCGCCGGTCTGTGTAAGAGCAGCAACAGCACGCTTGCACCACGGATTTTCGTCGATTTCGTCAAGGCGCGCCGAACCTATGAAAAGCATGTTGCCTGGCCCGCCGGACGTGCGCAGCACATAATGCAGAAGAGCCGACGATGCCTCGTCAATCCACTGCAGATCATCGATCATCATCACCAAAGGTTGATCCACTGCCAGCGATCTCAGCAAAGTGTGCACTGCCGCAAACAGGCGATTGCGGCTGCCATCGTCGTTTGCAGCAACTTCGTGCCCCGGCAGAAACACCGAGAGATCGCGCCGCACCGAAGAGTCAGTTGTTGCGTCGATCAAGGAAACAAGCGCATCGGCCCAGCAGCCAAATGGACGCACGGCTTCGGCCTCGTAACATCTTGAGGACACCACGCGGGCGCCCTCCCGGGTAGCCTGTTTGGTGGCATATTCAAGCAGCCGCGACTTTCCGATGCCCGGTTCTCCGACAAACAACATTGACCCCGCGGGAGACCCGGATCGAAGCGCCTCGAGTGATGAGGATATTTCCCGCATCTCGCCAGACCGGCCGATGAGGCTGTGCTCTCTCGTCAAATCCAGCAGGTTCGGACGCCGTTCGGCGTCGCTGTGCGCATTGGGCACCTTGACAATGTTGGGGGCGGACGGCCGTTGCGGGCTGACCGGCGGCTGGAGATCGCCAGTGAGCGGTGCATCTATTTCACGCCTCAACATGCTCCGCGCGTAGTCGTAGTGGTCCTGTGCATCCTTGCGCCTGCCGAGTTTCGAAAGCAGGGCGACGAGACTGCCATGAGATACCTCCGACAAAGGATCTTCCGCGACCATCGCCCGGGCGTATGGCAAGGCTCGTTCAGGGTTGTTTCCGAGTTTGTCCAACAGCAGGGCGAGTACGCGCCTCCGTGTCGCGCTCCAATGCTCACGCTCGGCCAGACACCAATGATGAAACCTGTAGCATGACGGCAAGTCGAGACCGTCAAGGAATTCGCCATGGAGGAGCGAAAAGACTTTCTCCAGTTGCGAAAGTTCGAGGTCACCGGGGTCTGCCGGAAGAAGACTGTTAGCTATAGCGACATCAAGCTGGACATCACCGAGCGACAGCGAGACGTGTTCGCGGTCCGACATCAGGCGCTCAATTCCATCATCGTTCACGATGGGGCGCAATTTGGTCAGGCTCCATCGTAGTGCCGCGCGTGGGTCGTCCGGCCCATCCCATAGGAGATCGCACAGAGCTTGCCGCGGCTGGGGCGTGGCGGTCGCCGCGAGGTATCCCAGTAGCGCGCGTGTCCGCTTCGACGCGGGCAGCGTCACATTGTTCATGCCACGCTGAACCCTGATCTCGCCAAGCAGCCGTATGGACATGCCGTCGCCAGCATTCCGTAATCGCATCGGCGGCGTCCGCGTTTCCACGTTCATTCCAACTATGGTTACAACGCCAAGCATCCATTCTACTCCACAGATCGACGATGCGAAAGCCACTCGGAGATCTCGATCCTCAAGTGAAGCTCAACCCGCTGCAAATTCCGTCAAATCAAGGAGATGAATGATGAGAAAGCTATCCTTCAAGACATTTGGCCTGGTAAGCGCCGTGGCCCTCGCCAGCCTCACCGGCATCGCCACCGCCCGGGCGGAAGACCCCGCTGCCACCGCAGCCTATGCCGATATTCAAGCAACTCTGGGCATGGTTCCGGCGTTCTTCCGGGCTTTCCCGGAATCTGGAATCGCAGGCGCCTGGGCCGAATTCAAGATGGTCCAGCTCAATCCCGCGACTGCCTTGAATGGCAAGACAAAGGAGTTGATCGGGCTCGCCGTCGCGGCCCAAATTCCTTGCGGCTACTGTGTCTATTTCCACACCGCCGCCGCCAAGGCCAACGGCGCGACGGATGAGGAAATCCGCGAGGCCGTAGCGAT
>NZ_JBAXGR010000172.1:0-4425 GCF_037139295.1 Aestuariivirga sp. | reverse complement strand
GCAGTCTTCTAATTGCAGTCGACCCTCGATATGATCACAATCCTGCGAGTCAGCACGGCGAATCATTTCGACAAATCGGACAGGGGGCGTTATGACTGTTCAAGGAATTCGGTCGCTAACGCCTACTTCGCCCGATCTTCGAGTCTTGCTCACGCCGATCCCTGCAAACGAGCGGCCCACCGTCGTGGAATCTGTCGGCGAGCACGAGTCGGCAGATGCGGAAAGGACGAACAAGGATCCGCTACGGACCTACCTATGGCTCGTCGTCAGCAGCGACCTTGTGGCCATCATCGCTTCGGTGGCTTCGGCAGTCTTCGCTCGGTTCAACTTCACATCTGACTCGCTCATCAACACCGCGCCGCACGGACTCGTTGCACTTGGAATTGCAGCCGCCTGGTTTGGCACGCTGTCGCTCAATGGCGCATACGACCGTCGCTTCTTCGGCGTCGGGACGGAAGAGTTCAAGCGCGTGCTAGTGGCTACCTGCATCCTGTTCGGATTGGTGGGCACGATCTCCTTCGTGTTGAAGGCTGAACTCTCGCGTGCGTTCATCCTCATAGTGCTGCCTGTCGGGCTACTCGCGCTCATCACTGGGCGCACGGCTAGTAGGGCCTGGCTCAAGCGGGAGCGCTCGAGTGGACGACGACTGTTCCGAACCTTGCTGATCGGCCAGCCTGAGCAAACTGAACTATTGGCCGCGGCCTTCGCAGTTGACCCATGCGCCGGATTCCTTGCGGTCGAACAAATTTCGCCTCCTCGGACCCATACTGCAGGGTGGATAGACACAGTCAGCGCGCAGATTCAAAGCCACCACATCCGTGCCGTAGCCATCTCCCAGTCGGACCTCATCACCGACGAGCTCATCAGACGCTTGGCGTGGCAGTTGGAAGGCCGCGGGATCGACTTGCTCGTTGCACCGATCCTGGGCGACATCTCCGGACCCCGCCTCACGTTGCGCCCCGCCGCCGGGTTACCGCTGATCCATCTCGATGAGCCACATCTCACGGGTGGTAAACGATTTGCCAAGCGAATACTCGACGTGGTCGGGGCCACTGTGCTCCTTGTCATCACATCTCCACTCCTGTTGGTGACGGCCGTGATGATTCGTGTTACGAGTAGGGGTCCGGTGATCTTCAAGCAGCGGCGAGTCGGTCTTGAGGGATCTCACTTCACGATGTGGAAGTTCCGCACCATGACCCAGGATTCAGAACTGGGACACGAACAAGCTGTGGCCAACGCGATGAAGTTGGGCTCCAATACGACGTTGCGCAATGATCCACGGATCACCAAAGTAGGCAGACTATTGCGACGTTGGTCCCTTGACGAGTTCCCCCAGTTTCTCAACGTAATACTCGGTTCGATGTCACTAGTGGGTCCGCGACCACTACTCGTGAGTGAAGCCAACAACCTCCCTGCGCAGGTACAGCGTCGCCATCTCACCAAGCCAGGGCTCACGGGCCTTTGGCAGATCAGCGGGAGGAAGGGCACCACATGGGACGAGCGCATGCGGCTCGACCTTTATTACGTCGAGAACTGGTCACCGGCTCTTGACACCATAATCTTGCTGAAGACGGCCAAAGCAGTCTTGACCGGGCACGGCGCCTACTGACCGGAGTCGACGTACACGACTCCCAACTCACGTGAGGACAGCCGGATGGCGAACGGAATTTGCCGCGCTCGGCGGATCACGATTTCCCTTGCAGTCATTGCGATTGCCGCGGTTGTATCGGTGTCCTGGCTCGCAGTTCGAGGACGAGATGCAACAAGCACAGCCTCCATTCTGGCGTCCACAATCACCCAACTACGCAGTGACGTCACTAAGGGCGACCTCACAGCGGTTGCAGGCGATATCACCAGTCTGCACAGTCAGGCCGCCCACTTGCATGATCTGACCGGCGACCCAATCTGGGGGCTGGCGGCCCTGCTTCCGGGCGTAGGGGCTCGCGCGTCGGCCGCGCGAACTCTGGGCGCGAGTGCTGACAGCATCGCAGCCGCGGCTGCTCCACTCGCTGAGCTCCTGCCCAAGTTCGATAAGGCCGCATTTGCAACCTCCGGCGGGAAGTTCGACGTCGAAGCACTGACCGCGCTCGCGCCCGTTCTTGAGGCGCTCGCAACAAATAGCGAGCAGGCCGCCCAAGATTTGGCCAGCATCAACCAAGTCGGACTCACCGCGGCCCAAGCCGAGCAGGTAAAGCAAGCTCGAGAAGCACTGAGCGCGGCAATTCCCGCGCTTCGCTCTGCATCCGCGGCAGCACCACTGATCGGGACCATGCTGGGTTCGAGTAAACCGCACACGTGGTTCATCGCTATGGAAAATCTCGCAGAAGCACGCGGCACCGGCGGCCTCATCGGTGCCTACGCGATCCTTCGAACTGACGCTGGCAAAGTGAGCATTGTCGAGGCGAATTCGCGAAAGCGGCTTGATTCCAAGAAGATCCCCGTGGGCAACCTCCCCGCCGAGTTCCAGGATCTATGGGCGTCCGATGCCGCTGAGTGGGCTGGCCTGAATCTGAGTCCGCATTTCCCCTACACCGGGCAGCTCATCGTCAACGGCTGGAAGGCTCAGGGCGGCGGATCCCTTGATGGCGTGGTTGCTCTGGACCAACGCGTCGTCGCGGCCCTACTCGCGGGCACCGGCCCCGTTAGCGTGCGCGGAGTTACCGTTGACTCGACCTCAGCCTTCACGTTCCTGACCAAGGACATCTACGCGAAGTTCCCAGTAGTGGCCGACAAGGACGCAGTGGTCGTCGAGTTGCTGAAAGCCGTCTTCCAACGCATCGCGAGCGGTCAGGTTTCGTTGGCTCCTCTGGTGAAGGCGCTGAAAGCACCTGTGACGCAGGGTGATCTGCTCGTGTACTCCGTGCACAAAGACGAGCAGGCCCAACTGGCCCGATATTCGTTGGCCGGGATCCTGCCGGATCAACCCGGGCCGTTCGCCATGGCCGTCGTCAACAATGGCGGCGGCAACAAGCTCGATGCCTACATCTCAGTCGAGATGCAGTACGACGGTGGTACCTGCACTGACTCGACTCGCACGAGCGAGATCTCGGTGATCGTTCACAACTCGGCACCAAGCCACGGACTACCGTCATACGTCGATCTCCGAGAAGACCTACCGGCCGGCCAGAATGCGTCAGCTCCCAAAGGCTCAACCAAGGTTCTGCTCTATATCTATGGCCCTGTCAAGGCCATTAATGCGCTCACGACTATCGACGGGCAACAGGTCAGCGTGTCCGAGGGACTTGAACGTGGGCATCCAGTCTGGCGTGTAGACCTAGTGCTCAACTCCAACCAAACCCGCAGCGTTGATCTGCTCATGCTGGAAACAGGCAAGGCGCTGTCTTTGCCCCCTGAGCCCGCCACCATGACTCAGCCAATGTCGATCCCACAGAAGGTAAGTGGACGGCAAGGGGCAGCTTGCACTGCGCTCTGAACTGACGCGCTGCAAGATCGCCGCGGTCGAGATGAAGCCGATTGCGGTGGGCTCGCGATGACGATCGGACACACTGATGGCCTGAGACTTGTCAGTCTCAGGCCATCAGTTTCGACGAGTGATCTAGCGCTAGCAGCGAACGATCCGGACCGAAGTGGTCGCGCGCTGGCTTGGCCCCACCGCGGCAACGAGGTAGGTGCCGGGGCTGGCGATATTGAAGGCCATCGAGACTTTGCCGGTTGAACCGGTTGACCTCGACTGGGCAAGTGCGCGCGACACTGACCGCACACTGCCCGTCCCGGCAGCCTGAGTCATCCTGACCGACACTCGAGTACGCGGCTTGAAATTGGACACCTTCACTACGAAGGTCTTCTTACTACATACCCGGGCAGGGGCCACGACCCTTGGCCGGCCGGTAACCACCACATTGGTCGATGAATGTTCGATAGCCGCGCAGTTAGCTGTCTTTGCGTGCATTGTGGCGTGACCTGCCGAATTTGGAACCTGGAAATCGGCTGACGCCGAACCACCCGAACTTGACACAGTGACCGAGCGCTGCCAAAAAGTAAAGATAACGTTGCACCCCGCCTGGACATTGGTGGCAAGGGCAGTGACGTGATCACCAACGGTGGCTGGATTCGGCGTGACAGTTACCTGCAATGCCGTTCCCGGCGGGTACGCGGCCACGCCGTCAGTCACTGCAAAAACCAGGGCAGAAGATACGCAAATAGTCGCAAATAAAGTGACAAATCCAAGTTTCATGTACGAAGAGTAGCCGAGAAACTCCGTTCTGTAACCAGATATTGTCCGATTGGTCCTTGTGCTCAGGAGGTACGGTGAAAAGGGAAATAAATGCCCACATTTGCTATTAGATTCCGCGGGCTGCCCATTTTCCGTGGAATATCTGCTCGCATTATCCGCGGCCATGGACCCAATCCCCTATGTGGGGAGCACGTATTGACTGCCCTGGTGGGTGCGTCCGTCGTCATGTG
>NZ_JBAXGR010000171.1:0-4475 GCF_037139295.1 Aestuariivirga sp. | reverse complement strand
TCGCCGCTGCCCGTCTGCGCGCTGATGAAGACGCCGGCCAGGCCGTAGCAGCCGCCCGCGATCACATAGACGAGGAAGCGCACGAACGGCACGCGCACGCCGACGGCTGCCGCTGCATCAGGGTCGCTGCCGACGGCGTAGATGGCGGTGCCAAGGCGGGTGCGCTTCAGCCAGGCCCAGGCGAGCAGCACGCCTCCGACGACGACGAGCGGCATGGGAATCCAGCCCGGAATCGCATCGCCCATGTAGAAGGCGCCGATGGAGGGCGAGACGAAGCCGCCCGGCTTGTCCATCAACAGCAGTGTCACGCCCTGAATGATGAACATGGTGGAGAGTGTGACGACGATCGGCTGCAGCCGGAGGAAGGCGATGAAGATGCCGTTGAAGGCGCCGCACAGCATGCCGATGCCGATGCCCGCGAGGCTCCACAGCAGGACGCTCGCCTCCATGTTGGCGGGGTCCATGCTCTGCGCGAGGAAGACGTTGACGAGCGAGATCACCGCACCTGCCGACAGGTCGAAGCCGCCCGACAGGATGACAATGGTCTGCCCGATCGCCGCCAGGGCCGAGGTGGCGCCGCCGCTCGACATGAAGGAGATGTCGAAATAGGTGAGGGGGCCGGTGTTAATGCCGGCGACGGTGCCGAGCAGCACGGCGAAGACGAGTGCTGCGATCAGCACGCCGCTGTTGGCGGCCAGTGCGCGGCGGACCCAGGGAACGGAGGCGTCATTCATGCGGCCTGCCCCTCGCCGTGGTGGTCATGGCCCAGTGCCGGGCGCATGATGGCGCTTTCGCTCAGCTTCTCGCTGCCGATCTCGGCGGCCACGCGGCCGGCATAGAGAACCAGCACTCGGTCGCACAGATGCACCAGTTCGGGCACCTCGGTCGAATGGAAGAGGATGGAGCCTCCGGCATTGGCGAAGTTGCGCATCATCACATAGAGTTCATGCTTGGTGCCCACGTCGATGCCGCGCGTGGGATCGAACAGCAGCAGGATGCGGCTCTGCGCCACCAGCCATTTCGAGATGGCGATCTTCTGCTGGTTGCCGCCGGAGAAGGCGCCGGCCCTTGTCCACAGCGCGCGCTCATTGACCTCGACCGTGGCGAAGGCCCGCCGGACGGCGGCTTCTTCTTCCTCAATGCGGATCAGCCCGCGTGGCGCGAAGCGGCTGATGACGGGAAGCGAGGCGTTGGTGCGGCCGTCGAGCTTGAGGAACAGACCCTCCGTCTTGCGGTCCTCAGGCACGAGGCCCATCGAGACGCCCGCCGTCATCGCATCGACGGGTGAAGTGATGGCGGTCTTGCGGCCATCGACGAGGATGTCGCCCGACTTCACCTCCGTCATGCCGAAGCAGGCGAGGAAGAGGTCGAGCTGTCCCATGCCCTGCAGGCTCGCGATGCCGAGGATCTCGCCCTTGTGCAGGTCGAAAGAGACGTCCTCCAGCTTGTTGCCGGCCCTGAGGCTGCGCGCCGCGAGAACCGGGGCGCCGAAGCTCGAACGGTCCTTGGGGCGGGGCGGGAACGTCTGGGAGATGCTGCGCCCGACGATCTTCTCGATCACGTCCGAGTCCGAGATCTGGTCGACACCGGTGGTGAGGATGTGGCGTCCGTTGCGCAGGATGGTCAGCGTATCGCAGAAGGCGCGGACCTCGCGCATGCGGTGCGAGATGAAGACGATGGTCTTGCCGGCGGCCTTCAGCCTTGCGATCAGCCCGCCCAGCCAGTCGACGTCCTCGCCCGAGAGCGTCGAGGTCGGCTCGTCGAGAAGCAGGATGCGGGGTTCGCGATAGATCGCGCGGGCGATCTCGATCTTCTGCTGCAGGGCGAGGTCGAGGCGGCCGACCTCCTCGTCTAGGTCGACGTAAAAGCCCAGCTCTTCGAGGTGGCGGTCGATGGCGGCGCGCGCGCTGCGGCGGCGGATCATGCCCGTCACGCCCAAGGGCGCATAGGGCAGCATCATGTTGTCGAGCACGGAGAGATCGCGGATCAGCGTCATCTCCTGGAAAGCGGTCTGGATGCCGCAGCGGTGCGAGGCACGCGGCGAACCGAGGGTTACGGACCGGCCTTCCACCTCGATCGAACCGCTGTCGGGCAGCATCAGGCCGGAGAGAAGCTTGACCAGCGTCGACTTGCCGGCACCATTTTCACCGAGCAGCGCGTGCACGCTGCCTGGGCGGATGTCGAATGACACGTCATCTACGGCAACGGTAGGCCCGAAGGCCTTGCGGATGCCTTTGACGCTGATAGCGGTGGGGGTGTGATCAGGGCTCATGCCATCAGGTCCGGCGTGCATTACGAAAGGTCCGGCAGGGCGGCGGATGCCGTGGCCCTGCCGGCTATTCTTGGATCAGGGCTCAGGCTGGCCGACGAGCGCGGCGTTCAGGCCGATCTCGGGGGTCTCCTCGGAGAAGATCGAGGCGAACCAGCCGGGGTTCGACACGAGCGAGGGCAGGAAGGCGTTGCAGCCGGCCTTCATCTCGTCCCATGTGCCTTCGTTGCAGAGCTTGATCGTCTCGCTGGTGACGATCGGCAGCGGCAGGGTCACGCGCATCGGGACTTCCTTGCCCTCGAGCGCCTGCACGGCCAGCTTCAGCGCGAGCGCGCCGGAGTAGGGGGGGGAAGCGTAGGAGATGCGCGGAGCGCCCAGCGGCGCATAGGGAGAGGCCGCACCTTCGACCTCGGTTCCGATCGGCAGCATCTGGATGCGGCCGCCGTTGGAGCCTTCACCGGCGCAGGGCTTCAGCTCTTCCGGCTTCTTGCCGGCCTCGAGCTGCATGGCATTGGCGGTGTAGCAGCCGACCTGCAGCCACAGACCATCGATCTGGTCCCAGCTCTGGGTGGCAGTGATCTTGGAGAGCTCGGTGCGGGTCACCGCCTGGCTCCACATGCCGACGCCTTCGGCCACGATCTTGATATCCGGATACTTGGCGAAGACGTCCTTCGCGGCCTTGGTGCGCAGCTGGTCGACGGAGGTGCCGGGCACGCCCGTCAGCACGACGATGTTGCCCTTGCCGTTCAGCTTCTTCGCCAGCCATTCGGCGGTGACGCGGCCCGCCTCTTCCTGGTCGATCGAGATGTTGTGCGCGCAGGGCTCGCTGATATCGCCGTCATAGGCGAAGATCTTCACGCCCTTGTCGCAGGCGTTCTTGATGACCTGGTTTAGCGCGGTGGGCGAGATCGGATAGATCACGATCGCATCGGCACCGGCCTGCACCATGGCGTTGATCTGCTGGATCTGGCGCTGGGCATTGGGCCCGGCCACCTGCACCTGCAGGTCCACCTTGTCGGCGAAGCTCTTGTGGGCGGCCATGGCCTTGATCATGTTGGCCGCTTCCGCCTGCCAGTCATTGCCGATGTAGCTCATGCTGAGGAAAATCTTGTATTTTTCGGCGGCGTCGGCAGCTGTCACACCGCTCAGCAGGCCTGCTGCCAGCGCGGTGCCGAGCGCAAATCTTTTCAACCTGGTCGCTAAATTCATGGCTGTACCTCCCATGTGTTGGTGCCAATGCACTCCGCTCGTTATGTCAAGACGGAGAAAGCATATTCAGCACGAATTGATCAAAGATCAAGAGCCTTGTGCGAAAGGCTCGACTGATGCAGTCTCGGCATGGGATAGGGCAACCATGACGCTCACCATGAACAATAAGCCAAGCCGCGTAGCCACGCCGATTTCCCGGGATACGATGCAGGACCGGGTCCACCGCCGGCTGTGCGACATGATCTTGGACGGCGAGATCGAGCCTGGCCAACTGGTGACCATCCAGTCACTTGCGGAAACCTTCGGCGTCAGTCACATGCCAGTGCGTGAGGCACTGAAGCGGCTGCTTGCCGCCAAGGCGCTCACGGTGGTTTCAGGGCGCTCGATCGGCATTCCGCGGCTAAACCGCAGTGCGCTCGAGGACCTTCGCAAGGTGCGCCTGGAAATCGAATCGCTTGCCGCTGTCTGGGCTTGTCGCAACATCGAGCCAGCTGAACTCAACTCGCTCCGTAGGGAATGCCAGAGGCTCGAAACCGCCAATGCTGCCGAGGATGTGCATTCCTACCTCCGGGCAAACCGTGCGTTTCACTTTTCACTCTATAAAGGAGCGCGGTCGGAAGTTTTGCTCTCAGTCATTGAGACGCTCTGGCTGCAGATAAGTCCGTATTTCAGCCTACTTCATGGAGAAGGAAACTATTCGTCTGCTAACATGCAGCATAGCATGATGGTAAGAGCCCTCGAACAGAAAGATGAAGCGGGGGTAGAAAGGGCTATCCGTGCGGATATTGACGCCGCCTATCATCTGTTAATGAAACTTGTTGATTGAGTTGTTTGCGCATACCACTCTAGCAAGAAAGGCTGTGTCGCCCTCGCCATCTTTAGCCCCCTCCGGCCGTCGCCATGCCAGTATGGCCTCTACGGCCTCCGGCCACAACAGCGTCGTGCGCAGAACCGGCTGACATAGAAGGCGTTGATGTTATCGGTCTGTGCGATTTCC
>NZ_JBAXGR010000170.1:0-4484 GCF_037139295.1 Aestuariivirga sp. | reverse complement strand
CCATGATCTCCCGGACCGCCTTTTGCTCGGCCCAAGCCGCCGTGATGCGCTGAGCGCGTACCACGCCTATGCCATCGATCTCGCGCAGTCGCTCGGGATTGGCCTCGATGATGTCGAAGACCTGCTCGCCGAAGGCCTTCACCATTTTCTTCGCATACACCGGGCCGATCCCCCGGATCATGCCGGAGGAGAGGTATTTCTCAATACCCTCCGCCGTGGTGGGTGGGGTTGTCTTGAGGAAACGCGCCTTGAACTGCAGCCCGTGGGTGCGGTCGTTGAACCACTCACCGGTGGCAGTAATCCATTCGCCTGCGGCGATGGCGGCGGCATGCCCAACCACCGTTACGAGGTCCCGGTGCCCCCGCGCTTTGACGCGCAGCACGCAGAAGCCGCTTTCATCATTGTGGAAGGTCACGCGCTCGACAATGCCGGCCAGCACCGCCTGCGGCGCCTGCTGGGCCTGTACTGCGGTGTTGCGGCTCATTAGTTATGCGATCGACGTTGGTGAACTGGAGGAACGGACACCCGTTTCAGGATCCACAAAACGGGCCTCGCGGTAATGACTATCGAACCTGTCATGCTCTCCTCGTCAGACAGAGCTTGATTGCACGATCGGGCACCTGTGTTACTCGCGCTTTCGGTTCGACGACTGTTGAAGTTTGGAGATTGTAACGTTGGAGTATCATGGCGAGAACAATTGCCATCTCCACGTTTGCAAAATCGCTGCCAATGCACAGGTGGCGGCCTGCGCCATAGGGCATGAATGCACGCCGCGGCCAATCGCCGGAGAGGAACCTTTCCGGGCGAAACCTGTCGCGATCCTCACCCCATACCGGTGAAGCATGGACCCCCGCGATTGAGACAATGACCACGGTACCCCGTGGAATCCGGTAGCCACCGAGTTCGTCATCGCCGACAGCGATTCTGGGCAACGCATATACTGGCGGGTAGACGCGCATCGTCTCCTGGAGGATAGCCCTGATGTAGGGCAATGCTGGAAGGTCATCGTACCTTGGAGTGCGGCCGCAGAGGACACCATCAAGCTCCCTTTGTGCCTCGCGTCCCACTTTTGGAGCTCGAGCAATCAGGTACAGGGCCCAGGTAAGACTGGTCGCTGCCGTTTCATAGCCCGCAAAGAAGAGCGTCTTCGTCTCCTCCAGGAGGGCCTCTGCCGACAGTGCCTTGTCCGTCCGGGGATCGCGGGCTGACTTGAGCGTCGAAAGAAGATCACTACTCTCGCTTGATTCCTCATGATGCTTGCTGAGGTGTTCAGAAATGAAGCCGGTAAGTTCCCGGCGGACCTCCAGGAGTGCCCTGTTGCCAGCCGTGGGAAGCCACATCGGCGGAGACCAGATCGCAGTGTTTCGCTTGAGAATCAGTTGCAGTCCGCGCCGCAATGTCTGACCGACTTGATCAGCCATCGCGCCGGAGATGTCCGATGACAACAGCATCCGGGCTATTACAGCCATCGACAGCCGCAGTGTTCCCGCCTCCAGGTCGACCGAACCGTTCCGCGCCTGCTCCGCGTCCCAGGATGCATACAGTGCCTTTGTGGCCTCAGCCGAAGCCTGCGCTACTCCACCCAGAACCCCTTTTGTGAAGGCCGACTGAGTGAGACGACGCCGCTCCAGCCATTCATCTCCACTTAGCGCGAGAAGACCTCTCCCGATGATGCCAATGTTGAGACTTTGCCTCGTGCGGGTAAAACGCTGCCATTTGGTCACGAGAAGCTCGTGTGCGAGTTCTGGGTCAGCGACAGCGACCATCCGGCGGTGAAGTGCCCGAAAGGCACAGATCCCGTCATGCTGGAGAGCTACATCCTTGATGAACCGATGCGGCTCACGAGCCATCTGCCGAGCCGAGCCCCAGACGAAATGACCTCTTTCCACAGGTAGCGATGCCATCGTCTCTCTCTTGCCCCTTCAATCGTCAAACTATGTGCGGTGTGCGACGAATATCGCGCAACATGGCCACCGTCAGGCAATTCGTCCAGCCAGGAGCTTCGCCAGGTTGAGTGCCATTCTCACGCCCGGTTCAGGGTCTTTCTCCATCCACTGGAAGAGCCGCTCTGACTTCAGTGCGGCGATATGGCCGAGCGTTGTGGATCTGACGGTCTCGCTCCTCGGCACCCTCGAAAGATGCTCTATCTCGCCGAACAAGTCGCCAGGTCCCAGTGGCCGAAACTGTCTGGCGCCCTGCTTGCCGGCCTCGAAGGAGCCGGATACGATCAGATACATGTCGTCGCTGGTTTCCCCCTCGCGCGTAATGAGTTCGCCTGACTCGCAGGAAATCACGCTGGCCAACTTCATGACGTGACGTATGCTATCCTCTCCAATTTCATCGAATAGCTTTGGAACGGGGCGTTCAACAAACTTGTGCCCAGTCTCGATCCACAGTTCATCGTTGACGAGAATTTGGCTTGCCTGGAACAGGTCAACGATCGGTTCAAGCCGGAGGCGTGTATCGTCGGATCGGTCTTCACAGCCGCTCCTCAGCATAATTCGCAAGAGTGGAGAGCGGACGGCTCTCAGCCTGGATGCGTCTTTCATCATGAGCATGAGGGGACAGCGTAGGCCAATCCCCTTGAGTTGAGTTGCGTAGCTGTACTGTTCCAGACCGAATCGTTCGTAGAAGGCGACAAGTCCGGGACGGCAGAAAGTGAGCAGCAGGTCTACGTCGCTCCCCAGAAGCAGCTCGTAACAGGAACTCAGAAGCATCGGAACAAGGGAGGAGCCTGAGTAGTCAGGATCGACCAACAGCCAGTTCACCAGTCGCATGCGTTGGATATCCACCGCCTTTCTGAGGCGGTTGATGGCAAGAAACTGAGACAAATCCGCGGAAAGATGCGCATCGTCGATAGGTGATAGTGTAACTGCGGCAACCGGGCGGCCAAATTCGCCGAAGTAGAAGTGCGTCGAGATGTTGTCCAAGGCTTCAGAAAGCACACGTCTCTCATGATCCAGTCCATCCAGATCGTCACGGCCAAGGTGCTGTGAAAAGACCCTGTAGCGAAACTGGTAAATGCTCTGCTTTTCATCAGCTGACTCGGCTTGTCTCAACTGTTGCATCACGGCCTCATTATTCTGTTGGTGAGAGTCAGACCGGAGTAATCATCCTGTTGGTCAGTCCTGTTGTTTCAGTGTGAACCCTATCGCCGTTGACACGGCGATCGCTGCAGCCAGTGGGACAAGTGCGACCCATATGACAGCGGCCGGATTGGTGGTGTCAAATGCCAGACCTGCGGCTGCTGCTCCGGCGGCCTGGCCCAGATAGGCAGTTGATGTATTAAGCGAAATAGTTGCGCTGGCCAAATGCGGGGCCGTGCTGGCAAGTCGGCTCTGCTGGAGAGAAGTAGAAGAAAATGATCCAAGTCCCCAAATCGCGATTGAGAAGAGGCCCAACGCGAAAACACCACCTGAAAGACTAAGAAAGATTGCGCCTGCCGCCATGAGCGAGAGGGCTAAGACGATTAGTTTCTGAGTCGAGTAGTGGCTCGCGAGGCGCGAAGCGAGAAGGTTTCCTATGACGCCGGTCGCGCCTGCGACAGAGAAGGCTACAGCGATGTCAATTGCTCGTACCGAGAACAGTGCCCCCAGAAGGGGAGAGAGATAGGTGAATATCGCAAATTGCCCGGAAAGACTGAAAAAGGTCACCAACAGTAGGGCGAGAATGATCGGATTTTGGAGAGCACTCCGCCATGCGGTGATGGTGATGGTTTCCGTGTGCAGTTTCCGAGGCAATACAGCCAAGAGAACAAGGGTTCCAATAAGTGAAAGGCCAGCTATGATCATGAAAGCTGTCTGCCAGCCAAGCCCTTGCGCGATCATGCCGCTTACAGGTACCCCGACCACCATCGCCGCAGACCAGCCGACAAACACAAAAGCAACTGCAGAGTCACGTTTGTGGGGTTGCACAATGAGCGTGACTGCAGCGGCGGCTTGAGGACTGAAAAGGGCCGCTGCAATGGCAATCAGAGTTCGTGTGGCTACCAATTCGGAGAAGGATTGGCTGAACACTGATGCCAAGTGACCAGCGGCGTTTAGAAGTAGAACGCAAGCCAAGAGTAATCGTCGGTCCAACTTGCTTGTCAGGGCCGCAAGTACCGGAGCGCCAATTCCGATGACGAGTCCCGTTACTAGGAGCAAGTGCCCCGTGGTACCGACATCTATGTTGAAGCTGGTAGACAGGTCTGTAAGCATAGCGGCAGGCATCAGCACGCCGGTTCCAATCAAGAAGTTGCCAAAAGCAAGAACCCAGAGACTAGCCTTAGCCCTTGGATCCGCAGAGCCGTTGGATGAGATGGGCATGACGATCAGCTATTTCCTATCTTCGAGTGATCTCGTCGAGTGGGCAATTCAAGTGCCCGTGATCGGGGGCACGTGCTGGATTTACGCTGAGCAGGTACGGTGCCGGGCATGTGCATGGAGTTACCTTAGAGTCTGTCCGAAGAGTTCATGCTGGATTGCATAGCTTCCTGAGCATGA
>NZ_JBAXGR010000169.1:0-4530 GCF_037139295.1 Aestuariivirga sp. | reverse complement strand
GCGCCGGGGCGTTCCTCGTGGCGCAGCGGCCCTCCTTCTGGATCGAGTTCGGGTCACGGCTGGGAAAGGTGCTGCTGCCGCTGGCATGGCGCTACGTCACGAAGAGGAGCTGCCCGAGGAGGAGGTTGGGAGACGGTGGGCGGGAGGAATGACGGAAGCCGAGAGGGTGAATGCGCGTTCGCGCGTCTCGATGTTGTATTCCGTGGTGCCGGAAGCTTCTACATCCTGACTGGGGCAGCCTCTCGTTGACAAGCGCTGGACTTGCGGGCGAGATTTATTGTGAATCGGAGACGCTGGTAAGCGAGGAATCATGAAGAGGCAGTTTGCATCGCCACGAGAGCATTGGACGTGGCCTATTCCCACCTGCCATTCACAGGCCGTGAGCTGCGGCGACATGATCTGGGTAAGTGGGCAGGTTGCCCTCTCGCCCGGAAGCGAGGCGCTTCCCAAGACGCTCGTCAATCAGATTCCAGTTGCCGTGACAAACATGAGCCAGGTGCTGTCCGAACTTGGTTGCGGCCTCACTGATGTAGTCAAGTTGCTCTGCTTCTACGTGAATGATGGATCGGTTGACGAAGATGAGTTTCTGCGCCTGGTCGCGGATCAGCTTCCTGTGGAGGCTCATCCGGCAGTGACCGCTGTACCGGTCTCCTACCTCCCGTTCGAGGGTGCCTTGGTCGAGATCGAGGCCTACGCCATGCCTAGTCGTTTGCCCCGCCGTCACCTGTCGACAGGCGACTTCTATCCTTTGCCCGAAGCTTTCTCGACAGCCTTGCGGTGCGGGAAGATGCTCTTCATCAGTGGCCAGAACCCGGTGACACCAGATGGCATGCTTCTCGAACCCGGCGACATCATTGCCCAGACCCGGCAGGTGATGCAGCAGGTCGGTGCGGCACTCTCACATTTTGGAGCTGGTTTCCCGGATGTGGTTAAGATCAACCGCTGGTACGTCGGTCAGGGAAAGACCTAGGATTTCGAGCCGGCTGCACTTGCCTGCGCGGCCAATTTCATGGAACCCGGACCGGCCGCAACCGGCATTCCGCTCCCCCGCCATGCGCGTGCGGGGCAGCAGATCAAGATCGAGGTGGTGGCGATGCTCGGCGAGGATGGTAGCCATCTGCCGCGCCGCCAGGTTTGGCCGGACAGCCTCTGGGACTGGACCGTCGATATTCCCTATTGGCATGGTCTGAGGTGCCACGACATGATCTTCTTGGGCGGTCAGGTCTCGCTGGACACTCAAGGCCATGCGGTAAACCCTTTCGACATCAGGGCCCAGACGGCACAAGCTATGGTTCATATTGGCTCCGTCCTGCGCGAACTCGGCGCGGGCTACCGCGATATCTGCAAGCTGACCACAATGTACGCGGGGCCGGCCGGAAAATCCGGCCTCGCCGAAAACATGAGCATCAGGCAGGCTTTCTTCGATGCGCCAGGCCCCGCGACGACCGACATTTCGCTTCCCGTCCTCGCCTATCCGGGCATGATCATCGAGATCGATGCATTCGCCATGGCGGATCCTGAATAGAGGCCATCATGTGTTGACTGCATAAAGGCTCCGTGGTCGGCAACTCAGGCAGATGCTTGTGAAAACCCATCCCTGCGTAAGCATAACCCCGGCCACGCCTGGCACCATCGTCATCGGTCTCTTTACCCCGTGCTGGTCCGGGCCATTCCAACAAGAAGCTGCCAATTTGGCTGAGCGCGTTGAATTAGATCGGGACGATCGCTGTGTCCTTCACGACCTCCAGGATCACTGAACTCTGCATCTCTCTGACACCGGGCAGGGTGACGAGCTTCTTCTGCAGGAGTTGCTGATAGTGCTCGATGTCCCTGACCATGATGCGGAGGTAGAAGTCAAAGTCCCCGAGGACCAGCAGCGCGATCTGGATTTCCGGAATTTCGCGAACGGCTTTCTTGAATGCGTCAAGCATCTTCGTGTCGTGGGCGTGTAGCTTGATCCTCACGATGATCAGCGTTCCGTAGCCCAGCTGCTTGGCGTCCAGCAGTGTCTGCTTGCCGCGTATGATCCCTTCCTTCTCGAGAATGGCGATCCGGCGCGAGCAGGGCGACTGCGACAGGCCCGCGCGTTCGGCGATCTCGGTGACTGTGAGGCGTCCGTCGGTTTGCATGGCGCGGAGGATGCGCAGGTCCAATTCATCCAATGTGTGCATACAACAGCCACAGTTTTGGGGTTTCGTAGAGCTCTCATGCGGAGAGTTACCATTTCGCCTGCCAGATGGGCAAGAGTATGCGGGCCGGCGGGTGCAGAATTTCCGTTGCAACGCAAGAGGCACTGCCATGGCTGATAGGCATCATCTGGAGGACATTCACCGGAAACTGCTGTGGCTGTCCTGCTGGACCATTCACAATGCCAACCATCTGAGGCCGAAGGAGGCCGGCGATGTCAAGGTGGGTGGTCACCAGGCGTCCTCGGCATCCATGGCCGCGATGCTGACTGCTCTTTATTTTCATGCGCTGAGACCCGCGGATCGCGTGGCTGTCAAGCCACACGCCGGGCCGGTGTTTCATGCGATCCAGTATCTGATGGGCAACCTGCCGCTCGACAAGTTGAAGAAGTTCCGGGGATACGGCGGCGTGCAGAGCTATCCATCGCGCACCAAGGACGTCGACGACGTCGACTTCTCCACGGGTTCGGTGGGGCTGGGTGCTGCGCTGCCGGTTTTCGCGTCGATCGTGCAGGACTATCTGCACGGACACGGCTGGGCGAAGTCTCTCGACGGCCGCATGGTCGCCCTCATCGGCGATGCGGAGCTCGACGAGGGCAATGTCTACGAGGCGCTCCAGGAAGGCTGGAAGCACGAGTTGCGGAACGTCTGGTGGCTGATCGACTACAATCGGCAGAGCCTTGACGGCGTCGTGCGGGAGGGCCTCTGGGAGCGGATCGAGGCGATCTTTACGGCGTTTGGCTGGCGTGTCGTCCGTCTCAAATACGGACGCCTGCAGCGTGCAGCCTTCGAGGAACCGGGCGGCATGGTCCTCAAAGAGTGGATCGATGCCTGCCCGAACGCTCTTTATTCGGCGCTGACCTTCCAGGGTGGTGCTGCATGGCGAAAGCGCCTGCTCGAAAGCCTCGGCGACCAGGGCCCGGTGACGTCCCTGATCGAGCGCCGCAGCGACCCCGAGCTGGCCGCTCTGATGGAGAACCTCGGAGGCCATTGCCTCTGGTCGCTGTGCGACGCATTCGACGCTGCCCGCGACGACAAGCCCACCGTGTTTCTCTCTTACACGATCAAGGGCTGGGGAACGCCGCTTGCCGGCCACAAGGACAACCATGCCGGGCTGATGACGCCGGCGCAGATGGAGACGTTCCAGTCTGTCATGGGCGTTCCCAAGGGCGAAGAGTGGAACCCCTTCGCGGCGGTCGAGGATGCTGCCGCCCTGAAGGATTTCCTCAAGACCGTCCCATTCTTCGCCAAGGGCAGGCGGCGCTACACGGCGCCGCGGCTCGACATTCCACCGCCGCCCGTGCTCAGTGAGCACATCCAGTCGACGCAAGCGGGGTTTGGAAAGATCCTGGATGAGATCGCCCGCAGCGGCGGGCCACTCGCCGACCGGATTCTGACCTTTTCGCCCGACGTGACGGTCTCCACCAATCTCGGCCCCTGGGTGAACCGGCGCGGCCTTTTCGCGCGCGACGCCCGCAACGACACGTTCCGCGAGGAGCGCATTCCTTCGGCGCAGAAATGGGCGTTCTCGCCGAATGGTCAGCACATTGAACTCGGCATCGCTGAGATGAACCTCATGCTGGCGCTTGGGGCTGCCGGGCTGTCGCAAGCCCTCTTCGGTGAAAGGCTGATCCCGATCGGCACAGTCTACGATCCTTTTATCGCGCGGGGTCTCGATGCCCTCAACTATGCCTGCTACCAGGATGCGCGCTTCCTGCTTGTGGGAACGCCCTCCGGCGTCACGCTAGCGCCCGAGGGGGGTGCCCACCAGTCGATCGGTTCGCCACTGATCGGAATGTCGCAGGACGGCCTCGCCTCCTTCGAGCCGGCCTTCCTCGACGAGCTGTCCGTCATCGTGAACTGGAGCTTTGACTATCTGCAGCGAGATGGCGAGGGCGACCCGGATGAGAGAACGTGGCTGCGCGACGAGACGGGTGGCTCGGTCTATCTGAGGCTCTCCACACGGCCGATCGAGCAGCCCATGCGGCGTGATGGTGCCAGGTTCGAGCAGGGCGTCATTGACGGCGCCTATTGGCAGCGCGAACCGGGCCCCAATGCTGAGGTCGTCATCGCCTACCAGGGAACGGTTGCCACCGAGGCCATCGAGGCTGCTGGCCGGATTGCCGGCGACCGCCGTGACATCGGCGTCCTCGCGGTGACGTCCTCGGACCGCCTGAACGCGGGCTGGATGGCAGCACGCCGCGCCCGCGCCCGAGGTCACGGCAGCGCACGCTCCCACGTCGAAAGCCTGCTCGAGCGTCTCCCGTCCCATTGCATCCTGATCACGGTGATAGATGGCCACCCCGCCACGCTTTCCTGGCTCGGGTCGGTCGCCGGTCACCGT
>NZ_JBAXGR010000168.1:0-4624 GCF_037139295.1 Aestuariivirga sp. | reverse complement strand
CGATCCAGTAGCGCTGGCGCTGGAACGGGTAGCCGGGCAGCGCGATCCTGGCGCGGGCCTCGCCCGCGAACAGGCCTGCGAAGTCAAGGTGCGAGCCCGCCGCATAGACCGCGCCCACGGCGTGCGCGAAGCTCGCGGAACCATCCTCCCCGCGCGTCAGGCTCGCAACCAGCCGCGGGGCTGTGCCGTCCGGCCAGCACAGCCCTGCCATCGCCGTCAGAACCCCATGCGGTCCCACTTCCAGCAGGCAATCCACCCCAAGTTCCGCGAGGCTCTTAACCCCTTGCGCAAACGCCACCGCAGACCGCGCATGCTTGCGCCAGTAGGCCCCGTCCAGCCGCTCTTGCGAACCGACAGCCTCACCCGTCACGTTCGAGATCAGCACCGTCCCGGCCGGATGCACCAAAAGCCCGTCGCCAACCCGCTCAAGCTCACCCAGCATCGGATCCATTAAATGCGAATGGAACGCGTGGCTGATGCGCAGCCGCTCGCAGCGCACCCCTTCCGCCGTCAGTTCCTCCGCCAGCGCCAGTACGGGACCAACAGGACCCGACACCACACGGTGACTGCCATTCTCCGCCGCGAGCGACACATCAGGGTAATCCCGCATCGCACCAGCAACCCGCTCCACCGGCGCAAACACCGCCAGCATCGCACCAGCCTCCGGGCCATCCACGGGCAGCGTCCCCATCAGCGACCCCCGCGCCAGCGCCAGTCGCAAGCCATCCTCCAGCGACAGCACCCCCGCCGCATGCGCTGCCGCCATCTCGCCGACCGAGTGCCCCATCACCGCAACTGGCTTCACCCCAAGGCTCGCCCACAACGCCACAAGCCCAGCCTGTAGCGCATAAAGACCGGGCTGCGTCCACTGTGTGTCGTCCAGCGAGCCCGTAGCACCCGCGCGGGCAAACATCACATCCAGAAGCGAAGCCCCGCGCACCGCGCGCACCACCGCCTCGCAGCGCTCCAGCACCGCCCGAAACACCGGCTCACTCTCATAAAGATCATGGCCCATGCCAGCCCACTGGCTGCCCTGCCCCGTAAACAGAAAGCCGATCCGCGCCGCACCCGCAGACGGATTGCGCACCCCCGTCACAACACCCGCAACCCCGCCGGCAGCGCACGCCGCCTCATCCGCAGCAGAAAGCGCCGCAAGCCTTACGGCAAGCGCATCAACCCCAGAAAACGCAATCGCCGCGCGGTGGCTGAAGTGGCTCCGCCCAACCCCCGCCGTGAAGGCCGCATCCGCCAGCAACGCTGCGATGTCCTCCCCGTTCTCCGCCCGCCGCGCCGCAAGCCATTGCTCCCAACGCCCGCCAAGCGCCACAAGCGCCCCAGGCGTCTTGCCCGACAGCACCAAGACCCGCACCGCGCGCGACCCCACCGCAGCAGTCTCCGCACCCTCGCCCAGCGCCACGCCTTCAGGCCAGGACACCGGAACCAGCCGATGCGGCGCCGGCGTCAGACGCGCCTCGTCCCCAGATCCAGGACGCGGCCCGTAGCTCTCCAGCACCACATGCGCATTGGTGCCCGAGAAGCCAAACGACGATACACCGATCCGCCACGGGCGCCCAAGGCCAGCCGGCAACGGCGTCGCCTCGGACGTCACCTTCACCGGAAGGCCAGACCAGTCAATCCGAGGGCTCGGCGTCACAAAGTTCAGATGTTTCGGAATAACCCCATGCTGCAGAGACAAAACCGCCTTGATCAGGCCCGCAATCCCCGCCGCAGCCTCAAGGTGACCGATGTTCGTCTTCACCGAACCAATCAGAAGCGGATGCGACGCGTCACGCCCAACCCCATACGCCGCCGCCGCCGCTCGCACCTCGATCGGGTCGCCAAGCGCCGTCCCCGTGCCATGCGCCTCGAGATAATCAACCTCATGCGGCAGAACGCCCGCACGCTCCAGCGCTTCCCCGATCACACGCTGCTGCGCAGGGCCGTTCGGAACCGTCAGCCCCGCGCTCGCTCCGTCCTGGTTCACCGCAGACCCACGGATCACCGCAAGTATCCGGTCACCATCACGCTCCGCATCCGAAAGCCGCTTCAGAACCACAATCCCGCAGCCCTCGCCGCGAACATACCCATCCGCCGACGCATCAAACGTCTTGCAAAGACCATCCGGCGACAGCATGCGTGCGCGGCTCGTGGCGAGCATGCCGATGACGCTGAGCACTGTATTCACACCGCCCGCCAGCGCAAGATCGACCTTTCCAAGCCTGAGTCCGTCACATGCCTGATCGACAGCCACCAATGATGACGAGCAGGCCGTATCGATCGCGACGGCCGGACCTTCAAGCCCCAGCACGTAGGCAATGCGCCCCGCCGTGACACTCAGCGATGTACCGGTGGCGGAATAGGCATCGATCTCGTCAGGATCGCCGTTGCGGTTCAGGGAACTGTATTCGTTGGGCCCGACACCCACATAAACGCCCGCGCGCGTACCGCGCAGCAAGCTAGCTGGCATGTTCGCGTTCTCTATCGCGTTCCAACTCGCCTCCAAAAGGAGACGCTGCTGCGGATCCATGCTGACGGCTTCACGCGGGCTGATTCCGAAGAACGCTGGATCAAACTCGGCGACACCCGATGTCAGGCCTGCACGGCGCGTGTAGATCTTGCCCGGCACCTCAGGATCGGGATCGTAGTAGGCCTCCAGATCCCAGCGGTCCTTCGGCACTTCGCGGACCGCATCCTCGCCGTCCAGAAGCAGACGCCAATAAGCCTGTAAGTCGTCAGCGCCAGGAAACCTACACGAGAGGCCGATAATCGCCACGCGGTCATTCCCGGAAGACAAAACCGGCGGCGACAGAGGCGATCGAGAGCTGGCCGCGCTGTCCTCTTGAGTATCGAGCCTGAGGTAATCCTGGATAGAGTCAGCGAGCTTGTTCAGCGAGGGGTAATCGAAGGCCAGCGTATTGGGAAGCCGGGCAGATAATCCAAATATCTTGGTAAGGCGGTTGCGGAACTCGACGGCCGTCAGGCTATCCATGCCGAGGTCGAAAAAGCCTGTCGTCGGATCGGGCGGTGAGGCGAGGCCAAGTACCACCTGCAACTCGCCCTGAAGGAAGTTTATGAGCAGGCTCTGACGCGCTTCCGCTGATGCCACCTTGAGACGGCGCAGCAGGTCGCTGTTCACGGACGCCCCCGGCGAGACGATCAGGCCGCTGAGCAGTTGTGAGCGATGGTCGCCCATCACCCCGCTCAGTCGTGCAAAGTCGGCATCCACCACAATGCCGCCTGAAGCGCCCGAGCGCAGCAGGCGTTCGAGCGCCCTAAGGGCATCTTGCGCGTTCAGCAGTCGCCAGCCCTCACGAGCTAGATAGGCGTGGGCGCGTGGGTCATCGGCCATGCCGCCCGACCAGGGGCCCCAGAAAACGTTTGTTGCCACCAGTCCCTGCGAGCGCCGAAGGGCCGCCAGCCCGTCAAGAAACGCGTTGGCCGCGCTATAGCCGCTCACACCGGGCGAACCGACGATCGCGGACGCCGACCCGTAGAGCACGAACAGATCGAGATCGAGCCCGCGCGTTGCCTCATGCAGGTTCCAGGCTCCCAGTGCCTTCGGTTTCCACACTTTGGTAAGACGGTCCGGCGTCTGCTCGCTCAGCACTCCGATATCGTGCACCCCCGCCGCATGCACCACACCGGCAAGCCGGGGCCAGCCCCCCTCGGTCGCGCCAAATCTCGCAACAAGTGCCGCAACGGCTGATGCATTCGACACGTCCAGGCTTTCGGTCACGAAACGGCAGCCCGTCGCCGCCTCAAGCCCCTGCAACCGTTCCGATACCGCCGCATCCGGCGCCCGTCGGCTCACCAGAACAACATGACGCGCGCCCTGCTCCGCCAGCCAGGACGCCGCCTCAAGACCAAGCGCACCCAGACCGCCCGTAATCAAGTAGCTCGCGTCAGCCCCATGCTTCACGATCAAGCCTTCGTGATCGCTCTCCGGCATAGGCCGGAAGTTCTGAAGGCGTGGCGTCATGATCCGCGAGCCACGCAGTGCAAGCTGCGGCTCGGCAGCTGAACCCCCCAGAAGCCGAGCAACGCCATCCATTTCGGTGCCGGATACATCCAACAGCCGAAGGCCAAGATCAGGCGCCTCATTCTGCAGGCTGCGCACCAGGCCCCAAACAGCCGATGCGACTGGATCGCATGGTTCACCCACGTCCGCAGCGACCGCGCCCTGCGTGACAATCGACACGCCAAGAGGAAGCCGCATACTCCGCGCCTGGGCAGTCTGGATGAGTAGGAATGTCTCAACCAGGGCCAGAGGCGGCTCGGCGGCAGCGCTGCCGGAGACTTGGGGAACCACCCAGACCAGCCCCGCCAGATCCTCCGGGGTGCGGGGCTGCGAATCTGCCCCGCCATCGGAAAGCCAGCGGCCGGGCTGGTCCGTTTCGCACGTCTCGACCGAGTAACCGGCCCGGCGCAAGGATTCAGCCAGATCGTCTTTCAAAGCGTCAGCGCGCGTCGCGAGCAAGAGGATCTTGCCGAGGCCCACCACTTGGCCAGCACCTGATCCGGTTGCGGCATCGGGTGCAACAGCCGACCAAATGACCTCAAAGCAAAACTCGTCCGCAGCGTCACGCTGGGCCTGGTCATCGTCGCGCAGAGCCCGCGGCTTCTT
>NZ_JBAXGR010000167.1:0-4671 GCF_037139295.1 Aestuariivirga sp. | reverse complement strand
GCCTGGAGTTCGGCCCACAGCGTGGCTGCCTGACCGACCGGCACTTCCTGGAAGTTCATCTTCAGCGCCTGGATGCGCTCCGAGTAATGCTTACCCCAGTCGGCCGGCGGTCCGACGAAGCGGCCCTTGGAGCCGGTTTCGGCGGTTGCCAGCTTGGCAGCGCAGGCATCGAGCGCCTTCCAGTCCGGCAGGCCCGGGCACATCTCGTTCATGTAGGCGGGATACCACCAGTCCTCACGCGTCACGGCGGCGTGCGCACCGTAGTCCACGGCTCCGCCCGTCAGCGACTTTTCGAAGGGTTCGGCCATGGAGCCTTCCCAGACTTCGACCTGGAAGTCCATGTCGCCTGCCGCGATGGCGGTGAATTGCAGCTGCGTATCCGACGACTTGTACTCGACCTTGTCGCCTTGCGACTCGAGCACCTGGCCGATCACGTTGGAGAGCACGACCTGGCTCGTCCAGTTGTTGGTCACGATCTTGATGGGATCGCTCGAGTCCTCCGCGAAAGCACTGCCGGACACGAGGCCCAGGGCTCCGAGAAGAGCGATCGTCCTAACGTAGTTCATGCGTCCCTCCATTTGTGTTTTTGGCGGCCGATCTCTGGTGCCGTCCGCTGCGCTTTACTGTCCTGCGCCGCATGGAACGATAGCGGCAGCCTGTGAAGCGGTTGGCAGAACTTCGTGAAAGCTCTGGTAGGATTTGTGAAATCTTGTTAAAATGTGGGGATGAAGGTCTTTCCCGCCCATATCCTAATCGTCGAGGACGATCCGGTTACCCGCGCCAAGCTCGCCGCCTACTTCAAGGCGGAGGGCTATCGCATCAGCGAGGCGGAAGATGGCGAGACGATGCGGGACATCATCGCGACCGACCCTGCCGACCTGCTGATGATCGACATCCAGCTTCCCGGAGAGGACGGGTTGCGGCTGACGCGGGAGCTTCGTGCGCAGTCAGATGTTGGCATCATCCTTGTAACAGGACGCAGCGACGCGGTGGACCGCATCGTCGGACTGGAGATCGGCGCTGACGACTATGTGACCAAGCCTTTCGAGCAGCGCGAGTTGCTGGCGCGGGTTAAGAACCTGCTGCGCCGGGTTAAAAGCAGTGGAGCAAGTGGTGCCGCTGCCCCCAAGAAGCGCCAGTTCCAGGGCTGGACCTTCGACCTTGCAAGCCGGACCCTCAGCAGTGCCGACGGAACGTTCGTCGACCTCACGCGCGCAGAATTCAAGGCTTTGGCCCTGCTCACCTCCAACACTGGCCAGGTACTGTCACGCGACCGGCTGCTGCATGAGATCGCCCACCGCGACTGGGACCCGTCCGACCGCACGGTGGACGTGGTGATCCGCCGCCTGCGCAAGAAACTGGGGGATGACGCCAGCCATCCGCGCCTCATCGTCACCTCACACGGAGAGGGGTATCTCTTCGCGGTTCCACTCGAGCGGGCATAGCGGGATCCTCCCCGTCGGCAAGAAGCCTGTTGGCTTCGGCCAAGGTCTCGCCGATGAGATCAGCGAGGCCTGCGACAGACACGCGGCAGGCCATAATGTCCCCGTTCCGCGCTGCAGTTTCGATCCGGGCGAAGATTTGCTGCAGGAGGCTGAAGCCCGCCGCAGAGGCAGAACTGTAGCCGGCATGCGCCACGCTGGCGAGCCTAGTGGCATCATTCGCCGCAAGTGCCACGCACAGATCCGACAGCCGCTCCGGCAGCGTCTTCGCCGAAATTGCCAGTATCTTCCGCATCTGATCAGCGCCCAGCGCCGCCAGATCCGCCTGCCATGCTGCCTCGTCGATCGCCGGGATGGAAACAGGCGTGCCCTGGGCTTGCGCGATGGCACCCGCCAGCGCCTCCGGCGTCAGGGGCTTCGGTACATAGGACACCATGCCGGAAGCGAGATAGGTTTCCACCTCCTGCGCAAAGACATGCGCCGACATGGCGATGAAGCTAATGGGCGATGGCGCCAGCGCCTCGCGGATTAGGCGGGCTGTTGACAAACCGTCAAGCCCGGGGAGGCTAATGTCCATCAGCACGATGTCGGGCTTCAGTTCCTGCGCCAGCGCGAGGGCCTCGTAGCCATCGCGCGCCACGCTGCAGCGATGCCCCAGCGCCCGGATGAAGTGCACGGCCACCTCGCGTGTCGCGTCATCGTCTTCAACAATCAGGATCGACTGGCTGGCGCCCTGCGGCGCAACTCCTTCGGCAGCTGTAGCCACCATCGGTGGCTCTGCTACATCGAGGTCGAGCACGAAGGTGAAGGTACTGCCCTGTCCAGGCCCAGACTCGACGTTGAGCGTGCCGCCGAGAGCCTGCGCCAGACCGCGCGAGATCGACAGGCCAAGGCCGGTGCCACCATAATGGCGGGTGATCGAACTGTCGGTCTGGGTGAAGGACTCGAAGACGCTCTGGCGCTTTGCCTCGGGGATGCCGATGCCGGTGTCGGCGACCGAGATGGCAAGTCTTTGACGGACTTGCCCGAACGGCGTGGAGGCGGCCCGCAAGGTAACCTTGCCGCTGGGCGTGAACTTGATGGCGTTGCTGACAAGATTGAAGAGAACCTGCCGGATCTTTCCGGCATCGCCCTCAAACCATGCCGCGATGTCCGGCGCCATGGCGAGTTCGAGCGTCAAACCCTTCTCCTCGGCAGATGGCCGCATCAGCGCGACGATGCCGGCCAGCGTTTCGTCGAGCCGGAACACCACCGGGTCGACCGTGATCTTGCCGGACTCGATCTTCGAGTAATCCAGGATGCTGTTGAGAATGCCCATCAGCGCCTCGCCGGAGGCGGAGGCGGTGGCGACGCGATGCGTCTGTTCAGGCCCCGGCCGACCATCCTTCAGCAACCGCAGCATGCCGAGCATGCCAGTCATCGGCGTCCTGATCTCATGGCTCATGGTGGCCAGGAAGTCGGACTTGGCGCGGCTGGCGCGCTCTGCGGCTTCGCGCGCGGAGGCATGGCTCGTCACCTCATGCTCGAGTTGCGCTGTACGCTCCGCCACCAGTTCGCGGAGTTCCTCGCGGTGGCGGCGCAGCTCCTCGTTGGTGCGCTCGCGTTCGGCTTCCAGTTCTGTGCGCTCGCGTGATACATCGCGGAAGGCGGTGACGGCCTCCGCAAGGTCCTTGAGCTCATGCGTGCCTCCCTGCCTCACGTCGACCGCAAGGTCGCCGAGGGTGAGCCGTCGCATCGCCTGTGCCAGCTCCTGCAGGCGGCGCACCACACCGCGTTCCACATAAAGCCAGACGATCAGCCCGGAGATCAGCACGGCGATGGCGGTCGTGGCCAGCAGCGCGAGGAGGCCCGCCGAGACTGCACGGTCGGCCTGAGCCGAGGCGGCGAGCGCGAAGCCCCGTGCATTGCTCACCACCGTCTGTGCAACATCGGTGAGTTTGCCGGATAGCAGCCGGTTACTCTCGGCCACTTTGTCCAGCTCCTCGCCGATGTCGATCAGCCGCAGCCGATCCTCGAACAGGCTGGAGTTGACCTTCATCTCGCCCACTGCCGATCGCAGCGCCAGGAGTTGTTCCTCTGCCTGGGCCCGGCGGATGGGATCATCGATCCCGGACACGCGCCGCTTCACGATACGGAGATTGGCTGCAAAATCGCTGGAGAGAGCCAGCACCTCGTCACGCGTCACCGCGCGTGAGAGGCGGTTGGTCAGCAGCGCCAGCTGGGAGGCGCGCAGGCGCAACTCCCACATGCGATCGAGAAGGTAGATGTCCTGCTCGATCAGCCGGTCGAGCGCATCATAGGCTTGTGTGCGCGTGCCTTCGCCGTCGATGAGGCCGTAGAGGCCTGCCACCACGGCGGAGGCTCCCGCCGAGGCGTTCGACACCAGCGTCTCGGAGAGATCGACGAGATTGGTCGCTGCAGCCAGCGTGCTCTCCGCACGCCGGTCGAAGCCGCGGAGCAGTTGCAGCCTGGTGGTCACCAATCGGTTCTGCTCGCTCAAATTCGCGATCAAGGTCTCCGCATTGCCCGAGAGCTGGGTGAGCAGCGGATAATCCAGATTCGACATTGCTGCGTCCGCGAGGTCCCGCCGGATGTCGGCGGCAAGCACATTGATCTCCTCGGCATGCCGTGCCCGCGTGGCCTCGTCCGGGGACGCAGCCAAAGACTGGCCGGCGGCAAGAATGCGGGTGGTGGCATCGCCCGTCGCCTGGGCGGCGGCCACCGCCGGCAGCGCCTCCTCCGTGATGCGCGACTGGGCCTTTGAAACGTCGCGCAGGATCCACCAGCCGGCAACGCCCGACGACAGCGACAGCGCCGCGATGCCGAGGAAGGCGATGAACAGCCGCGCGCCGATGCCGAGCCGCGAAAACAGTTTGCCCCTCCCTACCCTGCCATTTCCTGCCGCCATGAGGCTTGCCCTCCGGCAGGAACCCGCTAGCTTCATGATACAGCGTAAGCTGGTTTCAGGAACACGCCAAATGAGACCCCTCCTTGCCGCCCTCGCCCTGCTCGCCCTCACGGGCGCCTGCCATGCGGCGGATACATGGGAGCTGGAGAGCTGGAACCCGCCCTTCGACTACCGCGGCACGCCCGCCGAGATCTCCTACCAGCCATTGGAAAAGGCCCGGAAACACTGGCGCATCTGCGCTTCCTATCCGCACCTCAAGGATTCCTACTGGCTCTCCGTCAACTACGGCATGGTGCGCCATGCCCGGAAGCTGGGCATTGC
>NZ_JBAXGR010000166.1:0-4787 GCF_037139295.1 Aestuariivirga sp. | reverse complement strand
CACGACCAAACCTTGTCGGAGCCGTCGCATAACATCATCAACCAGGAACCCGCGCGGTGGTCATTTACACCGAGCCTGGGACGCAACCCTGGCGGTCGCGCATTGCATCCAGGAACGCAGCGGCCTGGCCATCGCCAACGTCATCAAGCAACTACGGCCACTGCGATCAGCGACCATCACCATCAACGGCGCTACCCAGACCTTCCCACCCGAAATCCCCGAGCCGCAAAGACAAATCCTCACCGGCCTCGGCATCAACATGGCTTACTAAGCCAAATGTCCTAACTCAGGAGTAGGCTGGCGGCCGTGGGTTGACCAGCGGTCATCGGCGCTAAAGGGGCCTCATGTCAGCGGTAATCACGAGCGCGGGGTGCGCGATGTTTCCCGACTCGGCACGCTCCGTCTTGTTGGTCATCACGTATACGTTGAATCCATTTCGGATGTTGGATGTTGGGGCGCTGAGAAGACAACCACACCACCTACGACTCACCGCGCTCGTCGACCAGAGACTGGAGCAAGCCTTCGCCCCCTATGAATCGCTCTTTGACTACGTCTATTACCTCGACGTCGAGTACACCAATCATTGCTTCGTTGAAGCATTCTCGGACGCGGCAACGGATGCGGTCGCTCGAGAACTCACGATATGTCGCGGACTAAAACTACTCAGCTTCTTCGAAGGCGATATCGAAGCGACCGCAAAATTGCGCGATAGTTTCGATCTGCCGGGCATGGGCTCGAATGAAGCGCGGAGATTCAGGGATAAATTGACGATGAAGCAGCAGGTGAGCGCGCATCATCACGACGTTCCACGAGCGCTGAAGCTGGATTGGGCACTGCCCGCTGAGGCCACATTCTCACGGTGCGTGTCTGAACTGGGCATTCCGTTCGTGATTAAGCCGATAGCGTTGGGGGGATCCCTGGGGGTCACCCGAGTGGCATCGTTTGAGCAGTTCGAAGGTTGCCGCCACCGGCACCTGGACGCGGCATACATGGCAGAAGAAGAGATCACGGGCGATCTGCTCCATCTGGACATGGTGGTAAACCAGGGGAATCCGTCCTGGTTCGGTTGTTCGCAGTACAACCTGACAACGCTTGCATTTGCCCAAGGACGACCTGTGGGAAGTATGCCCCTATTGCCTGACGATCCGTCGTATTGCGCGCTGCGTGATTACGCTTCGGACATTCGGCGGAGCCTGTCCGTACACGACGGGATAGTGCATATCGAAGTGTTCCGGCGAAACGATAAGATCTATTTCATCGAGGCAGCCGCGCGGGCATCAGGAGGCTTGGCGACGCTCGTTTATCATAAGATGTTCGGCTACAACATGATCCAAGCGATGACTGATTACCAGGTTGGACTAGCGTATGAACCTAGATGCCCAGACGGCCTGGCGTATTTCTGGTTACTCCTGCCCGACGGCGTCGACGTTCGACCGCGGTTACTCGACTTGGAGATCCAATACGAACTGTTCCCACCGGGCGATGGTGCACAGATTCCCGGGAGTCTAATTGGACAGCACGCCAGGATCATCGCGTGGCACGAGGATCCTGCCTATTTGCATAACGCGTTCATGGCGATCGCCTGAGCAAGGTCGGCAAATGGGCAACCTATGGTTAAGGCACGAGACGAAACGCCATGAGAGACGGACCCCACTGTTGCCCGAAAATGCAAGAGCATTAGTGCAATCGGGGCATGACGTCGTGGTGGAGACTTCAGAAACCCGAATTTTTCCCGATCATGCCTACGCTTCTGCAGGGTGCGAACTGGTGCCACCGGGCACTTGGGTCGATGCCGACTCGAATTACTTTGTTCTGGGCCTCAAAGAACTGCCGGAGGCGGAATTCGCGCTACGTCATCAGCATATCTACTATGCGCATTGCTACAAAGGGCAACGCCATAGCCGGCAGGTGCTCGAACGTTTCCTTCGCGGGGGCGGCACACTACTGGATTGCGAGTACCTGACCGACGATCGAGGCAAATCGAAAACTGTTGCCAAGATAGGCTGGCTTTCCGGATATGTGGGCGCTGCGATGGCGGTACAATTCTATCTGCAAAAGCACTTGGGACGTCCGTTGAAGGTTGGGGTGCCTTATTTCTCCGACGTACACCAATTGATCACGCATACCATCGATTTGGCTCAGCAGGCACAGAAAGCACCGTCTCTCGTCATCATAGGAGGTCGGGGTAACGCCGGGTCGGGTGCTGCCGAATTTTGTCAGGAGGTGAATATGAGGGCCTCCCTATGGGGTAGGGCCGAAACAAGTTCGCCTGATGTGGCAGCGACGCTGAATCAATTTGAAGTTCTGGTGAACTGCATTCAAGCCGAGGAGCCGGGTCCACCGTTTTTGACGGAAGGAGACCTGTACGCCGACAAAAAACTCTCGATCCTGGCAGACGTCACATGCGACGTTGGTTCGCCGGCGCACAGATTCCCGTTTTATTCCCGGATCACCACCTTCGACGAACCGTCTCTGGCGGTGGGGCCTGATCATGCTGCCGTTGACGTGATCGCCATCGACCACTTGACCACCTGGTTGCCACTGGAGGCGAGCAGGTTGATTGCAGAGCCGTTGTTCGTGGAGTTGCGGGAGTTGTTGGATGCGCAAGACAATGTCCTGCCCGCGCCCTGGCTGAAGACGAAGGACAAATTCTTGGGGGAGACCGGCCATTTCCGTTAGGTCTTACGTCGTTGTCGTGGATGCCTTTGCGACCGGCGCCTTGTTGGCCCCGGCATTCAGAGAGTTGGGCTACGGACTGATACATCTGCAGACTTCGAATCAAATGGCCAAGAGCCTGATGCGCACCTTTGTCCCGACAGATTTCGATCATTGCGTGGATTACGAGTCCTGCGGGACTGAGCGAACACTCGGCATTCTGCGAAGTCTTCCGATTGTCTGTGTCCTGCCCGGCTGCGATTCCGGCGTGATCCTAGCCGATGAGATCGCCGAAAGTCTCGGTGTCGCTAGAAACAGCGCTGGGACTACTTTGGCGCGGAGAAGCAAATTCTTCATGCATGAAGCTCTCAGAGCCGACGGTTTGCTGGCCGCACGTCAGATCAAGTCCGCTAAGCTCGAGGAGGTGCTGATTTGGTATTCGGCACAAGACCTCCGCAAGGTTGTGGTGAAGCCGGAGTACGCGGCTCGTTCAGAGGGTGTCTCGTTCTGCGAGAGCGAAAACGACGTGATTCGGGCGTTTGAGATGACGGTGGGAACCACGAATCTATTCGGTATCGTGAATGCGGAATTGGTGGTACAGGAGTATTTATACGGTGCTGAGTACATGGTGAACACAATGAGTGTCAACGGCGAACATTTTGTCACTGATGTTTGGGTGGGCGTGGATGATGACGAGGAAGAAATCTCGGCGGATCTTTATGCCGAGTTGCTGCATCCAGAGGACGAGCATTTCGCGGCTTTGAGCGAATATGTTAAGCAGGTGCTGACCTGTGTCGGTATCGACACCGGGCCCGCACATGTGGAAGTGCGTTGGACTCCCGGTGGCGCCGCGTTGATCGAGATCGGGGCGAGGCTAGCGGGGGCGATGTCGTCGAAGGCATTTCGACATGCCACTGGATTCGACCCTGTGCAGCTCACGGTGGATGCGTACGTCCGACCGGATCGGGCATTGCAGGCACTGCTACTCGGTGGCCAGTCGAGGTGTGCCAGATTGGTTTTTTTCCATTCCGATTTGGGCGGTTTGGTCCACCGCGAGCCGGATCTGTCCGAGATGTATTCGCTTGAATCCGTGCTCGATGTTCTGGTGATGGTCAGAGCGGGCGACCTGATGCAAAAGACCGACGACATGTCCGGCCGTCCGGGCTACGCGTACCTGGTGCACGAGACGCAGTCGCGGCTGGACGAAGATTATCGGCGGTTTCGCATTCTCGAGAATCATCTGTATCGCGCGATGCTGGGGGGATGAGATGCTGACTGAGGGAGATCGGTGTACATTCCGTGATGATGGATTCGTGGTCGTTGAAGATCTCATTCCGGAACCTCTCCTCAATGACATATCGACTCACCTCGCGGCTGTCAAGAATGCCGCCAGAGATCTTGAATACAGTGAGCGAAACATGAACCTGGAGTCTCCAGACGGTGGCTTCCTGGCGCAGACGGGTGCGGTGAAGTGTTTCAAGGGCGTACTGCGGGCCGTATTTCATCTCGAATCGCGAGACGAGTTCTTCGCCGAACTGGGGGAGAAGGGGCCGATGTATCACGACGTTGTCACACAGTTGCTGACCAGGCGCAAACCGGCACTGCTGTCGGTTAATTTCTGGGCGAAGTCGGCAGTTGTCGGGTCACCGCAACCCTGGCATCAAGATCTGGCGTATCTGAGTTCGGAGCAGCGGCGGGAATATGCGGGGGCTCTGACCGCTTGGATCGCTGTGGACGAGGCGACCGAGGAGAATGGGTGCCTGGAGTTCTACCCCGGATCACATCGGTTGGGCGATCTGCCACATCTCGGCAGCATGGATCCCGATGCAGGAGAGCAGATTCACCTTGACGTCCAACGGCTGTTCCCAGCGAATCCACCCACTCCGGTGGAATTGAGGCCCGGATCAGCGGTGTTCTTCGATGGGTTGGTGGTCCATGGCTCGAAAGCGAACCGCAGCCCGCGCGCGCGGGAGGCAATCAGCTTTTCGTATGTCTATCAGTGAAGTGGTGCAGGGTCACCCGGGCTCAGTCCTACCACCCCCGGACATGACAGCAGGCCTGCCGCCGGATGGGCGACAGGCCTGCTGGTGACGGATACTCAGGTGCTCGTCGTTGGTGGGTAGGTATTCGTA
>NZ_JBAXGR010000165.1:0-4810 GCF_037139295.1 Aestuariivirga sp. | reverse complement strand
CTTAGACATTCTTGTGGTGGCCCTTCTTGAGCGAGAGTCAGCAGTATCGCACCGAGTTCGAATCCAAGCCGATAACCGGCTGGATAGCATCCCCCGGTACGGGGACGAAAAGGATGCAGCAATTTCGAGAATTGTGAGAGTTGTGACTTCGTCACCTAGACCCGTTCACTAACTGTCACCCCCGCCGCGGCATCCTGAACGGCAGCATCATCTGCACCACCGGATTGCGGAAGCGCTTGAGCGACAGGCTCTCGTGGAAGGCATCAGCCATCCCCTCATCCGCCTCCACCTTCAGCAAGGTGCGTGAATAGAAGGGCGAGTCCTCCAGCAGTGACACCGCCTTGAAAGGCCGGTCCGCCCGCATGTGCCGCGCCATGCGCCAGAAGGTCGTCGTCATGTCGCGGCGCGGCGGCACTGGCATCTCCTTGACGCTCCCTTCCGCGCCGATATGCAGCGCGAAGGCGGAGTTCGAACCATCTCGTAGAACGGTATCATAGACGATGGCCGCGCCATCCTTCATTGCCGCGCGCGACCACACCCAGCTTTCGAAACTGTCCTCCAGCGGCACGGCGCCCCAGTTGGAATCGTGATAGCCGATGCCGGACCAGCGCAGGCCCGGCTTCTCGAACGCCACATCGATGCGGGAGAACGGTGCCACCGGCCGCCACACATGCAGCCCTTCCGCGTCGAGGCGCACCTCATGCGCGCAGATCGCCGACGGCGTGAGCCGCACCTGCCCCCTGAGGCGCGACGGCAGCGGCACTGTCACCTCGTCGATGTCGATGACAAGCGCGCCATCCTCCCAGCGCATGGAACTCGGCCCGATGGTGAAGCGTGTCGGCTCACGTGAAATCCAGTGCTTGCCGCGCTCCGTCATGCTCCAGCGGTGGCCGCCGTCGCCATAGAGCGCCACGTTCAGCGCGCAGAAATTCTCAGGATCGCCCGCGCCCTTGCGCCGGGCCCGCGCGTAATAGGGCGAGAACACGCTGCCCACGAAACCGATGATGGTGAGGCCGTGGCGGCCATCATCGCTCAAGCCGTCGAGATACCACCAACGGTAACCGCCTTGTGGGACCGCCGCATCGAACCCCGCCACGCCAGCAGGCTTTCCACCGCCAACCGGCCGGAGAGCATGGCCATTGGAACCCCTGGCCCCGGGTGCACGCTGCCCCCCGCCAGGTAAAGCCCCTCCACCGCCGTTCGTGCCGCGGGCCGCTGAAATGATGCCATCCATCCGTGCGAGGCCCTCCCGTAAAGCGCACCGCCGGTTGCCGGAAACAGGCCCTCGAAGCGTGCGGGGTCGGTGATGATCGTGTGTTCAGGCTTGAAGTCAACGGCAAGTCCGCACTGCGCAAGCTTGTCGCTCATGGCGCGTTCCACCTGCCAGTGGCCCTGCGGTGCATGGTCGCCATTGGCCGGTGAATTGACCAGCAGCAGAAGCCGCTCCGGGCCGCCCGCATGCCCGTCCCTGTCCTGCGCGCAGACATAGACGGTGGGCTCGTCGGGATAGCATGTCGTCAGTGCACGGAACTCTTGCGCATAATCGCGAGAAAAGAACACATTGTGCCGCGCCAGCGGAAAGCCTGAGGTCTCCGCCACCGCCGCCCAGGTGATTGCCGATAGCGAACGCTGTTTCGGCTGGATGGGTGCGACCGCGCGCTTCGCGGAAGCGCCGAGCAGTCCCGTGGCCACGGCATTGGAATCGGCATTGACGATCACCGCCGCGCAGTCGAAGCGCTCGTGTGCCGTGCTCACCGCGCAAACGCGCCCGCCGTCCGTGGCAATCTCCGTCACGGCATCGCAATAGCGGAAGGTGACGCCCTTGCGCCGCGCCAGCGCCTCAAGCGCAAGCGCCAGTTCATGCATGCCGCCCTTCACCGTCCACACGCCCGCCTGCTCCACATGTGCAACGAGCATCAGCGTGGCCGGAGCGAGGAAGGGCGAGGAGCCGCAATAGGTCGCATAGCGCCCGAACAATTGCTGCAGGCGCGGATCGCGGAAGTGCCGTGCGAGCCCCTTCCACATCGTCTCGAAGGGATTGATGCGCGCCATGGCGGCCATGCCGCCAAGCCCGTTGCTCATCGCCAGCGACGCCGGATTGGGCCGTTGCGAGCGGAGGAAGGGCTTTTCCAGCGTCTGGTAGATGCGCTTCGCCTCGGCGCTGAAGTCGCGGAAGCGCTGTGCCTCTGCCGCACCCGCGAATGCGCCGATGGCATCGGCCGATGCCGCAAGGTCGGCATGAAGGTCCAGCCGCTCAGAGTCGCTCCAGGCATGGCGCGCCAAGATGGACAGCGGTTCCAGCGTCACATGATCGGACAGCGAGGCGCCTGCCTCGTCGAACAGCTGCTCCAGCACCCAGCGCATGGTGAGGACGGTGGGGCCGCCATCGATTCCCCGGCCCGCCACGTCAAGCCGCCGCATCTTGCCGCCCGGCGCTGGCTGGCGCTCGAGCACAAGCACCTCTTCGCCCCGTGCGGCAAGGCTCACGGCGGCGGCAAGTCCGCCCATTCCGGCCCCGATGATGACGATGCGATCCCGTGACATGTGGGTCCTGTTGGCGTCCCGCGGCTTCCCTGTTGCGAAGCTGCGATTACTATGTCAATGTTCCCTTACAGTCGCAAGTGACGTTTCTTTCTGACGGCTGCGGGAGACACCCCATGGACATTGGACTCCGCCTCGAACAGGAACTCGAACAGGCCGTGGCGCATGCCGCGGCTGACGATTGCCCACCCCTTCTGGCGCAGGCCCTGCGCCATTCCGTGTTCCCGGGTGGTGCCCGAATCCGCCCCCGGCTGGTGCTGGCGGTGAGCAACGCCTGCGCATCCAGAACGTCTCCAACAGCATCGCAAAATGCAACGGCGGCAATCACTTTTGCATCCGCGGTGGAGATCCTGCATTGCGCCTCGCTTGTGCATGATGACCTTCCCTGCTTCGACAACTCTGCGTTGCGACGCGGCAAACCTTCGGTTCACGCTGCCTTTGGCGAGCGGCTGGCGGTGCTGGCGGGTGATGCGCTGATCGTGCTGGGATTTGAATGGCTGGCGCTGCGCGCAGTGGAGCGGCTGGCGCCGCTGACCGGCATTCTGGCGCGCTGTGTCGGCGGGCCGTCCGGCATTTGCGCGGGCCAGGCGTGGGAATGTGAGCAGACAATCGATATCGTGCGCTATCAGCGGGCCAAGACGGGCGCCCTCTTCGCGGCCTGCACCATGGGTGGTGCGGCGGCGCAAGGGTATGAGCCCTTCGCCTGGCAGAAGCTGGGCTTTGCCATTGGCGAGGCCTTCCAGGTGGCGGATGACCTGCGCGACGTGGCCGGATCGGCTGAAAAGCTGGGCAAGCCGGTGCACCAGGACGAGGCCAACCACGCCCCGAATTTCGTTGCAGAACTAGGGTTTGACGGCGCCATGGCGCATTTCGAGGAACTGCTCGAGGCGGCCCGCAACGCCATTCCGGACTGCCCGGGCCGCGAGGCGCTGGCCCAGCAGATCGAGGGCGTGTCGCGCAGCCTCGTCACCGGCCTGTCGGCGCGCAGCACTGTCGCTGCGTGAGATGAGCCTTCTGGGACGTGCCTTGGACCAGTGGCGGAGCTTCCGCAACGGCCTCCTCTCCTCGCCCCGCTTCCAGAAATTTGCCGTTGATTTTCCGCTGTTTAGGCCGATCAGCCGCAGCCGTTCGCGGCAGCTTTTCGACCTCCTCGCCGGCTTCACCTACAGCCAGGTGCTCTACTGCACCGTCAAGCTCGGCCTGATCGAGATGCTGGAAGGCCAGCCCCTCTCCACCGAAGGCATAGCGGCGCGCATCGGCTGGCCGGCGGACGGCACGGAACGCCTGCTCAAGGCCTCGATTTCGCTGAAGATTCTGGAGCGGACCAGCACCGGCGACGTGACGCTGGGCATCCATGGCGCAGCACTTGCCGGCAACCCATGGATCGCCCGCTTCATCACCCACCACAGCCTGCTCTATGCCGACCTGGCTGACCCCATCGGCGTCCTCTCCGGCACCAAAAAAGACAACCAGCTCAAGGACTTCTGGAGCTACGGCGACCAACGAGATGCGTCGGGCTACACCGCCCTCATGGCCGCCTCGCAGGAAGCGGTCGCCGCCGAGATCCTGGCCTCCTATGACTTCAGCCGCCACCAGCACCTGATCGACATCGGCGGCTCCAACGGCACCTTCCTGAAAGCCGCGGCGGCGCGTTATCCACAGCTGAAGCTGAGCCTGTTCGACCTTCCCAAGGTAGCTGAGATCGCCCGCGCAAACCTCGGGAATCGTTATGAAATCCATGGAGGCAGCTTCCTCGATGACGAACTGCCCAAGGGCCCGGACGTCGCCACCCTCATCCGCATCGCGCATGACCATGACGACGCCTCGGTGAAGATCCTGCTGGCCGCCGTGGCCCGCATGCTGCCGCCCGGCGGCACGCTGATCCTGGCAGAGCCGCTCTCCGGCCTCGCCGCCACGGCCCCCGTGGCCGACGCCTATTTCAGCCTCTACTTCGCCGCCATGGGCCAGGGCCGCACCCGCAACCCTGACGAGATTCGACGCATGGCCAGGGATGCCGGATTCGCGTCGGTCGAGGTTGTTGCAACACGCAATCCGGTTGTATCCGGCATGCTGCGGTTGACCATGCCGTAGCCCGCAACGCGCATCCGGACGGTCATGCGGGAGGATGCTTTTCAGATGCTTTTTCGATGCTTTTTGGATGCTGTCCGACGCGATCTGGATGCCGCCGCAAGCACCGTGGACGACGTCCAAAACCGCATGCCAGGAACGGCAACCCCGCCCTCGACCCTCCCCACAAGGGGAGAGAGCT
>NZ_JBAXGR010000164.1:0-4858 GCF_037139295.1 Aestuariivirga sp. | reverse complement strand
TACAAACTCTTGGGCCGCAAGACATCCGGATGTCTTGCGGCCCAAGAGTTTGTACATGCAGCAATCCTTAATCTTGTGTTTTGGGAAGCGGTTTATAGACGATTGCTTCCATTTCGATCTTGGTGTTGATCACGGCCCTGGCCTCCACCGTCGTGCGGGCGATCACGGCGTCGCCGATCCCCTGTTGGAAGGCCTTGTTGTAGCGGCCGAAATCACGCGTGTCCTCGAGATAGGTCGTGATGCGCACGATGTCCTGCAGCGTTGCACCCTCGGCGGCGATTATGCGCTCGATGGTCTTGAGCGTCGCCAGCGTCTCCTCCTCGATGGTGCCGGAGATGACGTCGTTGTTCTCGTCCTTGGGCACCTGGCCGGAGACGAAGATGTAGTCGCCTGCCCTCACCGCGGGGTGGAACGGCAGGTTGGGGTTCTTCTTGCCGATCGCGTAATGTGCGGGGGAACGTTGGGCGCGATCTGTCATGTCAGGGCTCTCACAGGACGTTGGATTCGATGATGTCGACGCCGCCGATCCGGTCCACGAGATAGATCAGGCCACGACTGTCGGTGGTGACGTCGTTGGAAGAGGCACGCGGCGCGCCGGGTTGTGGGTCCGGAATGTAGGAACCCACCTCCCTCGGCGCGAAGGGATCAGAGATGTCGACGAGGCGAAGACCCTGCGCGAACCATGCAAAGGGAATGATGTTTCCCGAGAAGCGCTCCGACGGCTGGTGACAGCCCATCATCTGTTCCTGCGGCGCGCCGTCGGGATCAAGGCCCGCTACCTGGAAAGTGGCAATCGGCAGCGGGTTGGTTTCCTGGGTAATGTCGTAGATCCAGGTGAAGGCCGGCGGCGACGGTCGGAGTTTGGCCACGTCCTCGTCCGCCACCACCATGATGCGGCGGCCTTTCAGGTCCTGCGGCACCGGCAGGCAGGTGTGGGTGGGATGTGGGAAGCTGGGACTCGAATTGACATGCGCGATGGCCCTTGGCTTCGTCATGTCCGAGATGTCGAGAATATAGAAGCCATGGTGCCAGTAGCTGACGTATAGCCGGTCGCCCATGCGGATGGGGTGGTGGCAGCGCGGCGTCACGTAATCGTGCCACGGATAATCCTCTCCGCCTCCAGTCCATTGTCCGGGGATCCACCAGCGGCCAACTTCAACCGGATTGCGGGGGTCGATCAGATCGAGGATCATCACGATGTTGCCGACGTAGCCCTCGGCCGTCGGTGAGATATAGGCGTAGCGGCCATCGAAATCGTAGCGGTGAACGCCCTTTCCGCCCGTCATCCATTTGGAGATGGGCTTTGGATCATGCGGCTTGCTGACGTCGTAGACCGCCAGGCCCCCGGTGAAATCCTCCGGACCACCGGTTCCGAATTTCTCGTGATTGACGATCATCACGCCGTTCTGGACCCGCACCTTGTGCGAATGCCAGCCCGGCGGAACTTCGATCGTTGTGATCTTGCGAGGCTTCCTCGGGTCGGACACGTCGAACAGCGTCGTGCCGCTCGGCGGGCGCATGTGCCCCACATACATGGTGGTGCCATCGACCCACACCTGCCCGCCGCCCGGACAGTCGGCATGGCCCAAGAACTTCGTGTTATGCGACGATGCCAAGGCTGTCAGGCCAGCCGCAGCAGATCGCCAGCGGCGTTCCTGCCCCAACGCCTGTAGAGCAGAAGAGCGCGCTGGGTAGGCGCATCGGTGGCCCCGAAAAAGATCACCGGCTCCGTCTCTGAACCGTTGACATGCTCCACCCAGCAGCCGCCGGGAACCGCCAGCGTGTCGAACTGGTCCCAGTCGTAGCGCTTTCCGTCGATGATCGAGTGGCCCTTGCCAGTGAACGGTGCGAGCAGCAGGCTCGCGGTCTCGCGCTGGGGCAGCGTGCGCTCCCCCGGCCGCAGCATCTGGGCATAGAAGTTGATCGTGTGGAATACCGGTCCGCCCGTGGTGGGGTCGATGTAATCCACAACGATACCCTCATGGGGATCGCCATCCCAATCCTTCAATGCGTCGAGGGTGGCCTGCATTCTTTCCCAGCGGTAAACATACATTGGGGAGGAAAGCCCGCCGCCCCGCTTATGGTCGAGGAAGCGGGGCTTGAGGCCGCCTTCGCCATAGATGCGCTGGGAATAGTCAGCCGGATAGCGCGCCGCCTGGACCATCTTCGCAACTTCCTTGCCGTTCTCGATCTCGGTGTATTTGTGGTCGAAGTGCACGGCATGCAGCGTTTCGACGAGGGGAAGGTCGAGCACCGAAAGGTTCACCGCGGGCTCGCCACCCACCGTGCCGTGGTTGTGCCAGGCGTCGTTGGGCGTCAGCACCATGTCGCCAGGGCCGAAGATCACGTTCTCGCCTTCAACGCCCGTGAAGTTGCCGGTACCCGTCAGGCCGAAGCGCACCGCACTGGGTGAGTGTTTGTGCGGCGGCATGATCTCGTCAGGATCATTGAGTCGGTAGGCCGTATACATCGTGGAGACAGAAGCGCGCTTGGGCGCGAGGCCCGGGTTGACCAGAATGAGGGAGCGGCGCTCGCTGTCATCCATGGTGATGAGGCGTGCCGCGCGCTGCAGGAGCGGCTCGATGTCGGAATATTTCCACACGAAGGGCACGGCCTTCGAGGTGGCCATCAACTGCTTGATTTCGTCGTGCTCCACACCCTGTGACGTGGCCCAGAACGGAAACATGTTCTTGGCGTAGAGTTCATCATAGAGGCCCTTGAGCGCTGCCTCCTTGAGGCGGAGACTTTCGGTAGCCGGTTTTGCGTTAGACATTCGGAGACACCTCGCGAAATGGAAAACCACTGAGAACCTTTTGCAACCATAACAGTCATGGTTGGCACGATCAACCGTGAAATCTCAACCAAGTTCAACCAAACCGCTCAACCACGTTCAGGGGAAAACGCGTTGCGCGGCACCCGCCCGAATGAGATCTGAGGCCTTCTCGGCGATCATGATGACTGCGGCATTGATGTTGCCGCAGGGAAGGTCAGGCATCACCGAGGCGTCGACGACGCGCAAGGCGTCGATGCCGCGCACCCTCAGTTCAGGGTCGACCACGGAATTGGCATCCGCACCCATGCGGCAGGTGCCGGCGGGATGGTGCACCGTGATGGATGTCTTGCGGATGTGTTCGTCGATCTCATCATTGCTTTCGCACTTGGGGCCCGGCACGAATTCCGCCGCCACGAATGGCTGCATCGAGGGCTCTGCCGCCAGCTTCCGCGCGACCTTGAAACCATAGCGGAGCGAGTCCCAGTCGCGCGGCGAAGAGAGGAAGTTCTGGTGGATGAGCGGTGCGACAGCAGGATCCGCCGAAGCAAGTTCGATCCGCCCGCGGCTTTCGGGCTGAGTGGCCACGATCCGGGTGGCAAAGCCATCGGCGAAGGGTTCCTTGAAGGGCGGGAAATACGGCCATGCGGCCAATGGCGCCGCCGTGAACAGGATCTGCACATCGGGCAGAGGGCGCGTGGCGTCGCTCTTCAGGAAGGCAACCACCCCGCCCGGCACATCAGCCGAGAAGCCGCTGCCCAAGAGATAGGTTTTCATGAAGTCGATGCCGATGCGGTCGGCCCGCATCATGCGGTAGAAGGGGCCGGGCGTCTTCCTCCGGTACATCAGGATAACCGACACATGGTCCTGCAGGTTTTGTCCGACTTGCGGGCTCGCGACTTGCGTTTCAAGTCCCAGCCTGGAAAGTGCCACGGGGTCCCCGATGCCGGAAAGCATTAGCAATTGCGGGGTGTTTATGACCCCGCCCGCCAGGATCACCTCGCGCTGCGCCGTGGCCTTGCGGGCGATGCCGCCGCGCATGTATGCGATTCCCGAAGCGCGGCCGTTCTCGATCATGATGCGGGTGGCGAGCGCCTCGGTCTCCACCTTGAGACCGGGGCGTTTCATGGCGGGCCTCAGATAGGCGGTCGCGGCGCTGGCCCGGCGGCCTTTCTCGATCGTCATCTGCAGCCGCCCGAAGCCTTCCTGGACGGCGCCGTTGTAATCGTCAGTCTGCGCGAAGCCGGCCGTGTGGCTTGCCATTGCAAAAGCCTCGATCAGCTCGTCCTTGTACTTGCAGTGCCGGGTGTTGAGCGGGCCATCACCGCCACGGTAGGCGTCAGTGCCGCCTTCCCAGCGCTCCGACTTGCGGAAATAGGGCAGCACCCTTTCGTAGGACCAGTCGGCAAGTCCAAGCGAGGCCCAGCGGTCATAGTCGCCACGGTTGCCGCGCACATAGGCCATGGCATTGGTCGATGACGATCCACCGATCACCTTGCCGCGGGCGCATTCCACCCGGCGGTTGCCGACATTGGCTTCCGGCTCACAGAAATACATCCAGTCATGGCGGCGCTCGACGAGTATCTTGCCCCAGCCCAGCGGAATGTGAATCATGGGGTCCTTGTCCCAGCCACCAGCCTCGAGCAGCAGGACGGAGGACTTGCCGTCTTCGGTCAGGCGATTGGCCAGCGTGCAGCCCGCCGAGCCCGCGCCAACGATCACGTAGTCAAATGTCGCGCTGCCTGGCATGTCTTACTCTCGCTCGGCCGGCGTCCCATGATCGGGTGGGTCAGAAAGGCCGGAAATCTGACAGCGCAAGTTTCAACCATTGACGACCAGGGTTGTCAACCACGGGGTTTTCGCCTAATTTGGTCGCAACCGGCTGATGAATATCGGAGCAGTTGCAGTGTCCGTAAGCAGAACCTTGGATGAGGGTCCCTCTGACATTGGCGGCATTGTTTCCGCCATCCGGCAGTTGCGGGAGGCGGGCGCCGAGCTCCCTTCGGAACGCGAGATGGCGTTGCAGTTGAACGTCAAGCGCCACCAGCTGCGTAAGGCGCTGGAACAATTGCGCAAGGCAGGCGACAT
>NZ_JBAXGR010000163.1:0-5044 GCF_037139295.1 Aestuariivirga sp. | reverse complement strand
ATCCGCCGCCGGGCCCGCTTGACGGCCTTGGCGTCAACTCTGGCCTGCCGCTCCTATTGAGACACACCGCGCCCAGGTACCGCCTCCATCGCGCAATTACTCGTTCCCTCCGAATCTTCAAAGCAAAGGCCTATCGGACGTTTGCGAGAAGTGGAAAAGGCTCAAGGAATTCCATGATCGCGTCTACCGACACCCCAATAGATAGCCGAGCGGGGGGGCTTGTATTTCGGTATATTATCGCTATATTATAGTCATGATCGATGCGCTGCCTGAAGGCCGAAATATCATCCATGCTGCTGAGTCATCACTCCGCGAGTGCATGAAGTCGGCCGTAGCGGAAGGTCGGTACGAACACGTTACTGTACTTGCCCGCTGGGCAGAACAGTTGGCCGGGATCATTGCAACTGGACGGAACGGCGGCGCTAACGACGCACCGCGCCTCGCCATGGCGAGGCGCGGTGCGTCGTTGCGCGTCGGCAAATCTGCGAACCGGAAACAGAAGAAATCGAAGTATCCCGTTTTTGCACGGTCCGGTGAATCTTTGGTAAAGATCGCATGGTCGAAGGCATCCAAATCGGAATACCACCATCAAGCGGCAAAACAAGTTGCACCTGCATTGGTTGAGAAGATGCGTGCATTAAGCAATGGCGATGAGTTAATCACTATGGAGAGCGTTTTGCCTCTGCAACTCAATGGGCAAGGTGAAGTGCCGGCGTATCAAAGCTATTTGTGTTTGGCGTGGTTGCGCTCCATTGGTGTCGTGGAACAACATGGTCGTCGCGGTTATTCTGCCTTGGATGCGGAAGCCGCACACGAACTAATCGAAAATGCTTGGTGCAAATTGCCTGTCCAACACTCGTAATCCCAATTCGATGAAATCAAGAGCAGCCAAACCAGACAACGGTCTCGCCAATCACGAGATAATGACGCTCGCCGTCTACCTACTCGGGGGCGAGACTAAGCCCATTGACACTGAGCATGTGTCAGTGAAAGCGGCTGAGATGGCTCCCGGTAGATACAATTGGCGATTCTATCCACAACATATCAACATTGAGATAATTCGGGCATTCCTCTCCGACGCGAAGAAGCAGAAGTACGGCAACTACCTCTCGGGTTCGGGCAATGAGGGTTGGATGCTGACAGAAGCTGGTGCAATCTTTGCGAAGATGAATGTGTCGCGTTTGGAGAGTGCGAATCTCGGCGGCGTTCGCATGAGCGACGGTGAAAAAAAATGGTTCCGCCGAGAGCGGTCGCGACTTCTTTCATCGGATGCCTTTCTAAAGTTTCGATCAGGCAAGTTGGCTGAAATAACTCAACGAGAGGCAGCAAGCCTCTTTCGTCTTGATGAATACGTTACAGGAGTAGTTCGCGCTCGAAAGATTGATCGAATTGTCAATGCATTCCGCGATGACTCAGAACTTGGAGCGGCTGTCATACAACTACGCGACCTAGTAGCAAAGGCTGGGGCAAATGAGCATTAATGCGATTTCCGTCCGGACTCACGTCGCTCGAGACCTGCTGCAAAGCGCGGCACTTTTCAAGACCGACAAGCTAGTGGTTTGGGAATACGTTGCGAACGGCTTGCAATACCGAGAGCCCGGTACGTCGGCAGTCGTGAAGGTCTCATTCGATTCGCCAAGCAAGCAGATCATCATCGACGACAATGGTCGAGGAATGGACCGCCGAGGTTTGCAGAACTTTTTTGTAATGCATGGAGAAAATGAAGATCGCAAGGCAGGGCGTCGCGGACGCGGTCGTTTCGGGACGGGAAAATCGGCAGCGTTTGGGATTGCCAGCACCCTGCGTGTTTCGAGCATTCGGGATGGGTTGCGAAATACAGTTGAGTTAACGCGGTCGAATATCGAAGCAGCCGGAGAGAATGAGATACCTGTCAAGACGGTCGAACAGGATGTGCCTACAGATGAGCCAAATGGCACGGTCGTAACTATTTCTAAGCTGAATCTCAAGAGGCTAGATCAACGTGCCGTCATCAATTTCATTGAGCGTCACTTATCGCATTGGCCAGACAAGCCAGTCGTGACCGTCAATAACCATCCATGTGAGTACACTGAACCGTCCACTTCACAGACTCGAAAGGTAAAACCATCGGATGAAATCCGAGAAATTCTTGGCGACGTTGAGTTAACGTTGAAGGTTGCAAAAGGTCCCTTGAGCCCAGAAATGCAAGGTGTTGCAATCAATGCGAATAGTGTCTGGTTGGAGACCACGCTCGCTGGTGCCGAAGGACAACCGATGGCACAGTACATTTTTGGCGACATTGATATTCCCGCACTTGACGACGATAACTCGCCTATTCCAGCCTTCGATATGAGTAAGGGATTCGCATGAACACATCACCGCACCCCGCCCTGATCGGGCTCGACTGGGGCACGTCGTCGCTGCGGGCCTATCTGCTAGGCGGAAATGCCACGCTCATCGACCGGCGTGCCGAGGGCTGGGGCATCCAGCATCTTCCCGAGGGAGGCTATGCCGCCGCCTTCCGCGGTGTCGCGGGCGAGTGGCTCAACCGCTGGCCTGGGCTGCCGGTGCTGGCGGCGGGGATGGTCGGGAGCCGCAACGGCTGGCGCGAGGTGCCGTATGTGGAATGTCCGGCCGACCCGGCCTCGATAGCGAGCGGGCTTGTGGCGTTTGATTCGGGCTGCGGCACGATCCATCTCGTGCCCGGCCTGATGCAGGGTGGTCCGCTGCCCGATGTGATGCGGGGCGAGGAGATGCAGATCGTCGGGGTGCTGGCGATGCAGCCGGCGCTGGCCGAACGATCACTTCTGGTGCTTCCGGGCACGCACTGCAAGTGGGCCGTCGTCGAACGGGGCCGCGTGGTGCGGTTCACCACGTATCTCACCGGCGAACTCTTCGCGATGCTCCGCGACCATTCGATCATTGGCAGGCCTGCGAAGGAGATGGGGGTCACGGCCGCGGGCTCGGAATTCGATCACGAAGCGTTCACGCGTGGGGTGCGGTCGGCTCACGAGAGCGGTGCCGTGGGGATTGCGCCGCGGCTCTTCACGGCCCGGAGCCTGTTCCTCACCGGCGCGCTCACCGCGCCGCAGACGCTCGACTATCTTTCCGGCCTGCTCATCGGCGAGGAGATTCGCAGTGTGGTTGCCGGGCTGAGAGATGCCGCCTGCCCCTCGATCGCACTCCTGGGCGACCCCACACTCTGCAACCGCTACCGACTGGCCCTCTCTCAATTCGGCATCGATGACGTGCAGGCTCTCAACGAGACGGGCCCGCTGGGCCTGTGGCGAATCGGCGAGGCGGCCGGCCTTGTGGCACATGCTCCTGACACCATGCAAGAGGATGAATCTCGTGACTCAGTCTGACACCGCACACCGTGACTTCGCCGAACTGCCGCTCATCGCCATCCTCCGTGGGATAACGCCAAGCGAGGCCATCGACGTCGGCCTCGCGCTCGTGGAGACCGGCTTCCGCGTCATTGAGGTGCCGCTCAATTCGCCGGAACCGGTTGAAAGCATCCGCCGGCTGGCCGCCGCTGTTGGCGATCGCGCCACGGTTGGCGCCGGCACGGTTCGCTCTGCCGCTGAGGTGGCCGAGGTGGCAGCCGCCGGCGGCCGGTTGATCGTATCTCCGCACATGAGCCCGCAGCTGATTCGGGCCACGAAGCAGGCCGGCCTCATGAGCGGCCCGGGCGTCGCCACGCCGACGGAGGCCTTCGCAGCGATCGAGGCGGGCGCCGACTTTCTCAAGCTCTTCCCCGCCGAGCAACTACCGCCGGCGATCGTCAAGGCCTGGCGGGCGGTGCTGCCCAAGGGCATGCCGCTGGTGCCGGTCGGAGGCATCACGCCCGACTCGATGGCGGCGTATGTGGCCGCCGGTGCCGCCGGCTTCGGCCTGGGTTCGGCGATCTACAAGCCCGGCATGACGCTACCCGACGTTCGCCGCGCTGCCGAGGCGTTCATCGCCGCATGGCGAAAGGCACCCCCACGCCAGTAGCCGGCGTGTTCACGGTGCGCCGCAGGCCGGCAGCCAGCGCAGCCACCAACCGCCATGCTCGGCGGGTTCACCGCCGCAGCAGCCGGTCTTGCCGGTGGCTGTGCACCGGCAGCAGACGTACTTCACCTTCCGCTCGATCACGGAGACCTCTTCGTCCTTCGTCTCCTTGACGAGCGTCTTGCGATGCCGCACCCAGGCCCGGCATGCGTCGGACTGGCAATCGGTGCATCCGCCTCCGTGACGGCAGCGCGAGAAGGGCCACGGCGGGCCGCTGCAGCGGGGCACGCAGATCGGGTCGCACTTGGCATCGTATTCGGTTTTCGGCTTCTTCTTCGTACCGCACTCGCAGACACACACCGCCTCGAGGCCGCACTTGGCGCCGCAGTGCATGCACTTGGGTGGATCTTCCTTGTCCTTGCCCTTCTCCTTGTCTTTGCCCTTCTCCTTGTCTTTGCCATCCTTGGCTTTGTCTTTGCCATCGGTCGCCTTCTTCTCGCCGTCCTGCTTTTTGTCTTTTTGGTCGGCGTCGCCTGCCGCGGCCTCATGCACCGGCACAAGCGCCTCCGGCACCGTCGCGACAACAGCATCGGCCGCGACCGCAAGGTCGCTGGCCAACATCAGGCTCGGGATCATGATCAGTGCCGCGATGATGGTGTGAAGCCGCATGGTGCCCTCAAAAATCGAAGTCGATCCGGGTGCCGTAGATATCGGTGAGGCTGTTTCCCTTGCGCTCGTCCTGAAGGAAGGCGCGGATGTAGTTGAACTTCCAACGCGTGTAGGGATTGAGATACCAATTGAGGCCGATGGTGAAGTCGGTCAGGTTGTTGCCCTGCACGTTCTTGTCGTTGAGCACGATGTTGGAGTACCGGGCCGCGACCTCCCAGGCCCCGAGGCCGTTCTGAATGCCCTGCGACCTCGTCCGCACGCGGAAGAAGTCTTCGAAGGGCTCAAGCCGCTTGTGGATGCCCAGCTTCCGGTCATAGGGGCGGTGTTCGCCGGTGAGGAAGTAGCTCACCTGGGCCATGTAGGCATTGAAGAACAGTGGCTCACCCTTGGGCTGGTCCACGAT
>NZ_JBAXGR010000162.1:0-5087 GCF_037139295.1 Aestuariivirga sp. | reverse complement strand
ACCTTGCCCCGGCCCGACCGGGGCATCCTCTTCCGCCCCGCCAAAAAAGACGCCCGGATCAAGTCCGGGCGAGGTGAACGTCAAAGCAAATGAACGCGCGCCCCACCCTAGCGCCAAATACGTGGGCTTTCTGAAGATCGGAGACATTACAGGCGCCTCCGTAACCCATTATTATTACGACATTTATTCCACTCTCAACTTTTTTTCGTGCAATATTGCTCATTTTTAAACGATATCCGTTGAACCCAAATTCGATCAAGACTATCTGATTTCCGCACACGGAGATTCAACATGGCTGCAAACTCTGAGAAAACTTCGGCAAAGGAAAGTGCGGGGTATAGCTCGAAAAGAGCAAAGTTCCGCGAACTTGCCGAGAGCCGCACGAACAAAGCATTGGATGCGATCGGTCGGATCGGCAATCTGTCAAATAAACAAGTATATGAATTTGAGGAGAGCGAGATCAAAAAGATCGTGAAGGCACTTCGCGATGCAGTGCAGGCAGTCGAAAGCAGGTTCGACAGCTCTCAAGGTCGTTCATCTTCAGGATTCAAGCTTTAGGAGCGTTCATGATCGGAAACATCTCCCCGCTTCAGGTGAGCGACGAAGCATTCATCGTGGCAACAATGATCGAACGTTGCCCAAAGACGATGATGATACGCGAACTTATGATGAATGCTGTAGAGGCGACGGTGACCGTCGATCCAGCGGATCGGCGGATTGAAATAGGCGCCCTACCCTTCGCTAGCACCCGAAAACTCTACATCCACAACACTGGTCGCGGCATGGATGCGAATGAATTGCTTCACATGTGCGACATAGCTGCGTCAATTGGCAAGGAGAAGAGCCTAACGGGAAACTTTGGCATGGGTGCAAAGGTTGCTTCACTGCCACAGAACCAAGTCGGGCTGCGCTACCGCTCCTGCAAGAACGGTAGAGTTCACGAGGTTATGCTGTGCAAACGGGACGGCATTTATGGTCGACTTCGTCGACAGATGCCGGAATCAGATGAATATCACGAAGTCGTAGATGTCACAGACCTGGCCAAGCAAGACGGGCGATCAGTCGATTCGGACTGGACGGAAGTTGTTCTGTACGGGAACCAGATGGATCAGGACACTGTCTCGGACCCTTACAATGGCGATCCAAAGCAGGACGTGCAGTGGCTCGCCACTTACCTATACCACCGCTTCTATCGACTACCTGAAGGTCTGAGAGTAAACCTTCGCCCAGGCGCACATAAGCTTGATGGCACCCGCCCCTTCGAGACGATACCGACTCGAGCACCACGTTTCTTTGAGCGCACCGAAACCGTCGAGATAGAGAACGGCATAAAGGTTCACTACCTGTATGATCCGCCCTACGGGAAGGATACAGGAGCGGGGCATAACAAGTCGATTGGTGGTGCCGTGGCGTCAGATGTGAGCACCTGCGCGATCATCTATAAGAATGAAATGTATGACTTGAGAAAAGGCAGGAAATGGCAATTTGACGCTCCGATTTTTGGTGTACCATTTGGCGCTAAACACATTTCCATACACATAGAGATCCCGGAGTCCTTTCCTGTCATTCCCGAGGCCTACAGAGAGTTCCTGAGATATACGTCTGGGGAACAGGCCAAGGCGGAGAGCACTCACTTTGCAGAGATCGTGCGGGATAACCGACCCACATGGCTGCTCGATGTAATCAAGAGCTTTGCGCCCGACGAGACAACGAGCGATGAAATACGAGACGAACTCCAAAAACTTCTCAACAGTTTACGAGTGCAAAGAGTTTCACCGCGCGTTGTGGATGTAGGGAGCCTCCATGTGGAACGGGGACCTGGTTCTGGCAGTAATGTGAGTCGAGGAGAAAGCGATGGTCGAGACGGCATGGATAGACGCAGGGAACCGGATGATCTTTCAGTTCTGCCGACTGGAGCGGTGAAAGCGGAAGTCTTCAAGAACTTAGAGCGGGCGCCCGAAATCATTCTTCTAAGGACGGACAGTGAAATTGCGGAGAAGGGACTTCAAGGGAGAGCCGCGCGTTACGTGACTGAGCCGAACACCCTTTTTGTCAACGTACTGTATCCTTCCGTAGATGCGATGCGTGTTGTGCTGGAGACAGAATACGCTAGTGCGTCAGACGTGGAATTGATGAGGTCATTTGCGAAGCAGCATGCTGAAAAGACAATCGTACTGAAAGTGGGACGCGCGGTTGTTTATGCACTTGCCAAGCAGCTGAACAAGGAATGGGATCAGAAGGCCATTGACAGTGCATCATCACCCGAGAGCCTGAGTATGGCCGCAGACGATTACCTAGATGCACTGCAGAATGCACGGCGCGCGATCGGGAAGGCACTTCGAATGTCAAAGCAAGACGCTGAAGCATCCTGATGGATTAGGAATTTTCTTTCTTGACTTTCTTCCTACTCTATGCTATCTATCCTCTCACGGCTGTTCCAAGAGGAGGGGACGATGTCGACAGCGTCTCGAAATTGCGGAATGGCCGGCGGCACCTGCGGCGGGGGGATTACGCAAGCCCCCGTCCCGGGCGCGACGGGTGGGACCCGGGGGCATTACGACCTCCGCGCCTCAGGCAAGGCGACACGTTCCTCGGGAACGGTACGCAAGCGCCTGCCCTTAGCGACAAACGCCGCGCCGCCGCGCAAGCGGGCCGGGGCTGGCCTCCAGTGGGGGGCCTGTCCGGCCCTTCCCGCCACTCCGGCGCAACGGGCGCATCGCGCCATTTTCCCAATTGGATTGCGTGAGCGCCCGGTCCGGCACTCCCTTCCTCCGCCGCGCATGGGCGCTCGCGGGGCTCGGCCCCGCGGGCGCCCGCCGCCGTGACGGCTTTCACACATAGTCATCAGAACATGGAGGTCACATGCTGAACCGCGCGTGGGTTGAACGCGAGGAACCACTTCCCCATTGCCCGCTGCCCGCCTGCCGCCGCGGCGGCGCCTGCCAGCACCCAACCGAGAAAGACCCCTGCCGCCGCCTGCACGAGACGCGCGAGGCCTTCTACACCGCGCTGGCCCGGAAGATCGACCGCATCGGCGCGGAAATCATCGCCAGCCGCCCGCCGGGCAAGGTGGTGAAGGTGGCCGAACCCGGAACACCGCTGTTCGAGCGCCGCCACAAGGCCCTCTATGACATGCTGCGCGCCGCCGACCAGGCCAACTCCGCCCGTGAAATGGCGGAGCGCGCCGCGAAGGAAAAGGAAAGGCAAAATGAAAAGCCCGCCAACGCGGGCGGCGCGTGACGGGCCCTGATGGAGATCGGCTGCCACTCAGGCCGTGGTGATGCGCAGCTTCCGGTCACGCGCACGCAGAATGTACCACACCATCAGCACACCAAAGCCCTTCGACACCACTTCCGTCATGAAGGCGGCAGGCGTGAGGTAGCCCGCGAGATACTGGAAGGCCAGCGTGTCCAGCGGCACGGCGATCATCGCGGAGATGAGGATGCGCTGGGAGAGCGGGCGGCGCAGGAAGGAATAGACGCCCCAGTCCGCCGTCTCCGACAGGATGAAGGCGGTGATGGAGGCCGCGGCGATCACCGGGTCCACCATGAACCAGGTGAGAACACCCGCCGCCGCCGTGGCGAAGAGGATATAGTGGCCAATCTCGCGCTGGGCATAATCGCGCAGCACGAAGATGAAGCCGACCACCACATTGGCGAGATAGAGGTCGCCCAGCGGCGTCGACCACGGTGCAATCGCCGTGAACATCCAGTTCACGGCGACGATCGCGGCAACGTAGAGGGCGACCCACATGGGCTCTGGTCCTTAGCCGACGATTTCTTCGGGCTTGAAGAGCTGGGCGATCTCGATCTTGGCATTGTCGGCCGAGTCCGAACCGTGCACCGAGTTGGCCTCGATCGATTCAGCGAATTCCTTGCGGATGGTGCCGGCCGCGGCGTTGGCCGGGTTGGTGGCGCCCATCACTTCGCGGTACCTGGCAACGGCGTTCTCGCCTTCCAGCACCTGCACGACGACCGGGCCCGAGATCATGAAGGCCACGAGGTCGTTGAAGAAGGGGCGCTCCTTGTGGACGCCGTAGAAAGCCTCGGCGTCGGCCTTGGTCCACTTGACGCGCTTCTGGCCGACGATGCGGAGGCCAGCGCCCTCGATCTTGGCGTTGATGGCGCCCGTCAGGTTGCGCCGCGTCGCGTCCGGCTTGATGATCGAGAAGGTGCGTTCGATGGCCATGAAAGTCCTCGTTCTGTGCTTGGTCTTATTAAAGGGATCGGGCCGCCGTATAGCGGCGGCCCGGCCTCATGGCAAGCTTTGGCTCCCGGCCTAGTTGGCATGCCCCAGAAGCGGGGTGATGCGGGCCAGCGAAACCCGGCGGTTCTCGGCCTCGGGCTGGCTCGTCGGAATCTTCAGGTAGCGCTCGCCCAGCCCCACCGTCCGCAGGTTTTCAGGCGGAATCACGTAATAGGTGGCAAGCGCCTCCTTCACCGCCCGGGCGCGCTCGCGCGACAGCCGCAGGTTGGCGGCGTCCGAGCCCACGGCGTCGGTGTGGCCCTCGATCAGGAACACCTCGTCCGGGTGGCTCGCGAGGATGCGCTCGAGGATGGAGGCGATGCGGTCCAGCTTGTCGATCTCCTCCTCGCGCAGGTAGCCCTCGCCGAAGCCGAAGTGCACCGTGTCGATCTCGATCCGCGCCATCGCATCGCGGGCATCGGGATAGCGCTCGATGTCGTCCACCGTGTAGCGCCGCTCGATGGCGCGGCGCGGCGGGGCGGCCAGCACGCCAGCCAGTTCGCTGTCGTCGGCCTCCGCCGCGAACACGTCGTCCGGCACGTCGAAGCCGGGCGCGTAGCGGTCCTGGACGTCATAGTTGAACTGCTGGCCGCCCTGCCGCAGGCGGGCCTCGCGCTGCCGGCGTTCGTCGATCATCTGGCGGCGCAGATAGCGGCGGTCGGCCTCCATCTGGCGCTGCCACATCATGCGCTGCTCGGCGTCGTAGCGGTCATCCGTCACCACGTCGCGGTAGACGTCGATGCGGCGCACGAGATCGCGGTTATCGAGCTCTTCCGGCGGCCGGCTGTCCTGCAGCACCACGCGCACGTCGATGTTGGTGTTGTTGACGGCCGTGTTGCCGC
>NZ_JBAXGR010000161.1:0-5107 GCF_037139295.1 Aestuariivirga sp. | reverse complement strand
GCCGGACGCCCCACCTGGGAGGACCCGACACATGAAGAAGACTTTCCTTGCACTCGCGATGGCAGCCCTGATGTCGAGCTCGGCGATGGCCGGCACCAAGATCGGCGTTTCGATGGCGCTGTTCGACGACAACTTCCTCACCGTCCTGCGCAACGGCATGATCGAACAGGCCAAGGGCATGGATGGCGTTGAACTTCAAGTCGAGGACGCGCAGAACGACGTCGCCAAGCAGCTCGACCAGATCAAGAACTTCGCCGCCTCGGGCGTTTCTGCGATCATCGTCAACCCGGTCGACACCTCGGCCACGCAGGCGATGACGGATGCAGCCAAGGCCGCCAACATCCCGTTGGTCTATGTCAATCGCCAGCCGATCAACGTCGACACTCTGCCGGACAATCAGGCTTTCGTGGCGTCGAATGAAGAGGAATCTGGCACTCTCGAGACCATCGAGGTCTGCCGCCTCCTCAAGGAAGCGGGCAAAGACGACGCCCAAGTCTATGTGATGATGGGCGAGCTCTCCAACCAGGCCGCCGTGATGCGCACCAAGGACATCCATGACGTGATGGCCAACGGCAAGTGCGCGGTGAAGCTCAACATCATTGATGAGCAGACCGCCAACTGGTCGCGTGACCAGGCCCAGAGCCTGATGACCAACTGGATTTCCGCCGGCAAGCCGTTCGACGCGGTGATCGCCAACAACGACGAAATGGCCATCGGCGCCATTCAGGCCATGAAGGCCGCCAACATCGACATGAAGAACGTGGTGGTGGGTGGCGTCGATGCAACCCAGGACGCGCTCGCCGCAATGCAGGCGGGCGACCTTGATGCTACCGTGTTCCAGGACGCGGCTGGTCAGGGCAAGGGCGCTCTCGAAGCGGCCGTGAAGCTCGCCTCGGGTGGGGCCGTCGACCAGAAGGTCTACATCCCCTTCCAGCTGGTGACACCGGCCAACATCGACCAGTTCCTCAAGAAGAACTGACACTGAAGGGGGGGCGCCGGTGGCGCCTCCCGCTTGCTTTTTGATGTGCGGCGGCAGAGGCTTTGACCTCCTCTCCGGGCCGGTGCCCGGTCGGCAGCAATGAGGGAGGATAGCTTGGCGAAGTCCGAAGCAGGGATTGGCGGCCTCAAATATGATGCCCGCCGCCGGGCATGGCCTAACGAATTGAACATCCTGCTGGCACTTGTCATCATCGTTGCGGCCTTTGAGATCCTTGGGCGCCTGCTCCTCGGCGAGAGCTTCCTGCTCAACACGCGTGAGGGCGTGCCAGGCCTGTTCAACGAACAGCGTCTCCAAATCATCATCCTTCAGGTATCGATCGTCGGTATCATCGCGATCGGCGTTACACAGGTTATCATTTCGGGCGGCATTGACTTGTCGTCAGGCTCGATCGTGGGGGCTACCGCGATGATTGCCATGTCCTTTGCACAGGTGGCGCTGGTTAACGGCAATCCCAACCCCAAGGCCATTTTCATGGCGGAAGGCTTGGTGGACCTGCCCGTCATTGTTCCTGTCCTCGTCGGCATCGGCTGCGGCCTTATCGCCGGCCTCATCAATGGCTCGCTGATCGCCTACACTCGAATCCCGCCCTTCATCGCGACGCTGGGCATGATGGTGGCGGCGCGTGGTCTTGCACGCTGGTGGTCGAAGGGCAATCCGATTTCCTTCCCCACCGAGAGCTATGCCGCGATCGGGCAGGGTATGAATCCGGTCTTCATTTTCGTGGCGCTGGCCATCCTGTTCCAGCTGATCCTTACCTACACGAAATACGGCAAGCACTGCTATGCTATCGGCTCCAATGAGGAGGCCGCGCGTATCACCGGTATCAAGGTGGAGCACCACAAGGTGCTGGTCTATGTAATTGCCGGCGTCCTCGCATCTGTCGCCGCAATTGTTCTGAGTTCCAAGAACCTGACCGCGCAGGCGGGCATGGGTGTGATGTATGAACTCGATGCCATTGCCATGGCGGTGATCGGCGGTATCTCGCTAGCCGGTGGTAGGGGGTCGATCATCGGCACGGTGCTCGGCGCACTGATCTTCGGCGTTATTATCTCTGGCTTCACCTTCCTGAAGCTCGATGCCTATTACCAGGAGATGGTGAAGGGCGCGATCATCGTGGGCGCAGTGGTTCTTGACCAATGGCGGCAGCGCCGCCGCAGCATGAGGGCCTGATCATGTCGGACATCATCCTCAAGACCGAAGGGCTGACCAAGCATTATGGCGGCGTGCAAGCTCTGGAAGGGGCGAATTTCGAGCTTCGCAAGGGCGAGCATGTGGCCATCATGGGAGACAATGGCGCTGGCAAGTCCACCTTCGTGCGCCAGATCACCGGCGTCGAGATTCCGTCACGCGGTAAGATCATTTTCCTCGGCAAGGAAGTGAACTTCCAGTCGCCGCTGGAAGCGCGAGAGGCTGGGATCGAGGCAGTGTTCCAGAACCTCGCACTCGCTGACGATCTCGACGTCCCGTCAAACCTCTTCCTTGGTCGCGAGAAAATCCGATTCAACCTCGGCCCTTTCTCTATTCTCGACCACAAGGGCATGCGTGAAGCTACACGCAAGGCGCTTGAAAAGACGGCCGTGAAGATCCCCAATCTTAACTCCACCATCCGCCATATGTCGGGCGGCCAGCGGCAGTGCGTGGCGATCGCCCGCACGGCGACGTTCCCCTCAAAACTCATCATTATGGATGAGCCCACGGCGGCGCTGGGCGTGGCAGAGACGGCGCAGGTGGAGAACATCATCCGTACCATCAAGCAGAATGGCGAACCGCTGATCCTGATCTCGCACAACATGCGCCAGGTGTTCGACCTCGTCGATCGCATCGTGGTGTTCCGGCGCGGTCGCATCGCCGCGAACCTGAAGAAGTCGGAGACCAGTGGTGAGGAGGTGGTGGCCTACATCACCGGCGCCAAGATAGACCCGAGCTTGAGCGACGCCGCATAGGGGCGCACCTCACGGAAAGCCTCCGCAGCAACAGGATACGTGAATGGACGACCTCGTCTTTGGAACGCGCAACAAGCGCGGTGACTGGGAGCCGAATGAACCCGTTGGCACTTGGCATGACGGCTCGATGGAGGGCGAAGCCCGCATGGAGGAGTGCTTCCGAAAAAAGCGTGAGTGCATGAATGCCAAGAGCCAGGCGGCCTGAGGATATTTAAGGAAGAGGGACGGCGAAACATGGCCAGGAAGCGCCCCACCATCGCGGAGATCCGCGCCAACAAGGGCAAGTACCAGTACACCATGATGCGGGTGACAGACTGGGACGAGCTCGCCGCGGCGGAGGCCGCCGGCATCGACATGTGCTCGGTGCCGCCCGAGATGCTGGTGGAAAAGCGCTTCCGCGAGGTGGCGCCGTCGATCTTTGCCGTCCCCGGCTTGGCGCTCTATTCCGCCCCCGCGACAACAGACGACACCTTGCGCTGGGCCTTCCGCATGATGGAGGCGGGCGCTGACGCCGTGTATTCCGCTGCCTCCTTCCAGACGGTGCAGCGCTTGGCGGACGACAATATCCCGGTCATCGGCCACGTGGGCCTGATACCGCATTTCTGCACCTGGACCGGCGGATTCCGCGCGGTGGGCAAAACCGCGGACAGTGCCAAGGCGATCTACGAGCGCTGCAAGGCCTATGAGGAAGCTGGCGCCTTCGGTGTCGAGATCGAGGTGGTTCCACCCGAAGTGACTGTGGAGATCGCAAAGCGCACCTCACTGTTTCTGGTCTCAATGGGCGGTGGCAAGGGTGGTGACTGCCAGTATCTCTTCGCATGCGATGTACTTGGCACAAATACGGGACACGTTCCGAGGCACTCCAAGCAGTACGCCAACCTCGCCAAGGAGTTCGCGCGGATCCAGCAAATGCGCGTCGATGCATTCAAGGCATGGGTGAGCGAGGTTCATTCGGGAGCATGGCCGGATGCGCCGTATCTCGTGGCCGCGCCTGCCGACGAAATGACCGCGTTCAGTAACATGATGGCGAAGGCGCCAAAGGATCACTGAACGCGATGTAGCGCCTTGCCACAAGATGGACATGACCAAGATCAGGAGACACTGAATGCTACGTTTTGGAGTTCTGGGCGCCGGCCGCATCGGCAAGGTTCACGCCCGCACCATCGCCGCCTCGGGCAAGGCGAAGGTGGCCTACATCGCCGACGCCATGCCGAAAGCGGCGGAGGACCTGGCGGCCGAGGTCGGCGCCAGGGTCGCCGCGGTCGATGACATCATCAGGGCCAGCGACGTCGACGCCATCCTGATCGCCACCCCCACCCCCTTCCATGCCGAGCAGATCGAGGCCGCTTCCAATGCCGGCAAGGCTATCCTGTGCGAGAAGCCGGTCAGCCTCTCCGTGGTCCGCATCGAGGACTGCCTGCGCACGGTGGAGAAGAACAGGTCGACACTGATGATCGGCTTCAACCGCCGCTTCGACCCCAACTTCGCCGCGCTCGAAAAGCGACTACGCGTTGGCGCTATCGGCAACATCGAGATGGCCACCATCATCAGCCGGGACCCGGCCCCGCCGCCCGCCTCCTATGTCAAGAGCTCCGGCGGCATCTTCCGCGACATGATGATCCATGACCTCGACCTTGCGCGATTCCTGGTGGGCGAGGAATTCGTCACCGTGCAGGCGCTCGGTGCGGCCCTCGTCGACAAGGCGATCGGCGATGAAGGCGATTGCGACACTGCCGCCGTGCAGATGCAGACGGCCTCCGGAAAGATCGCCGTCATCACCAATTCGCGCCGCGCGTCATATGGTTACGACCAGAGGATCGAGGTGCACGGGTCCAAGGGCATGCTTCGCGCCGGGAACATCCACAGCACCACCGTGGAAGTGGCTACGGCGGACGGCTTCAACGCCGACCCGATCCTGCACTTCTTCACTGAGCGCTACGGCCAGGCCTATGCCAACGAGGTGCTGACCTTCATCGACGCCGTCACCAACAACAAGCCGGTGGCACCCTCGGGGCATGACGGCTTGCAGGCCCAGAAGCTCGCCGATGCCGCAACCGAGTCTTGGCAGAGCGGCACGCCCGTGAATGTGGCTTGAGTAACGGGCAGTACTTCAGAGCCACCCCCGCCTAGTGTGAGTTCACGAGCAATCGTGTCGATCGACTTG
>NZ_JBAXGR010000160.1:0-5282 GCF_037139295.1 Aestuariivirga sp. | reverse complement strand
GGAAGGACCCAAGCTCTGCGGCGACTGCAGTCGCCGCAGAGCTTGGGTCCTTCCGCAAGGATTCGAGAAGTGCTTTGGCCGCTGCACCTGCGTCCGGACTGTGCTTTTCAGGATTGATGTAAACCTGCTCGAAGGCAATCTCCGGCGGCTTGCGGAACACATCGGGGCGAGTATCAAGGTATGCTTGGAGCTGGGCATCGGTCGGGGGTGTGGCCTCCGCCTCTGCATCACTGACGAACTCCATCTTCATGCGCAGCCGTTTGCGGATCACCACATCATCCGTGTCGAGGCCCAGTCGCAATGCCTCGCGAACGTAGATTTCCTCCTTCACGAAATCGTCGATCAGCCCTTTCAGCTCCTGCGCCGTGGGCGGCCGCTGCCACGTCTTGGCGAAGAGACCAGCCAGCTGTTCGATTTTCGCCTGGGTGACGTCGATCGCCGCCATTGCGAGCTCCCGCCGCGACACGAGGCTGTAGGCGGCGAAGACAAGCAAGGCCAGAAGCAGGAAGTGTACGAGCGGCTCGCGGACAAACCGCTGCATGATGGGTGTTCCTAGGGTGTGTACCAGATCGGCGAGGTGTAGGCCCGCTCCTGCGTGGTCATGGGAACGTTGTCCGTCATCTTGATATTGAAGCGCAAGGTGTCATAGGCGGTCCAGCGCGGCGTTGGTATCTCGATGATCTTGGCATAGTAGAAGGCCGCCTGCTTCGGATCGAATTCGGGGTCGGACCAGACGGTGATCAGCTCGGGATCACCGATGGTGTTCTTCCAGGTTGCGCGCGCGACGTCGACGGTATTGCCGACGGCAGGCAGCTTTCCATCCGGCCCCGGAACACGTCCGTCGCTCCATGCCACGTCATAGACTTTCTCATGCGTTTCGCCGCCGGCGTCACGCCAGCCCTTGACGACCTGGATGCGGTCGAGGTTGCCGCTTATCGGATCCTTCATGGCAGCCACGAGGAAGGTCGGCGCCTTGCCTGCAGGCGCCTTGGGCAGGTCACCCCCCATCGGGATGCCCTTCTGATAGCCGGCCGTCGCAGGCATGCGCGTTTCGGCATCCTTGGGGGTGAAATCATAGCCGCCGAAGAAACGCACCGTCATGCGCGTGCCGGTGGTCGCATAGGTCTCCTTGCGTTTCATGGCGTCGAAGATCGCCTCGCGGGTGTTCTCCGTTGCCCAGACGACGGCCAGGCCGCTTGCGGCCTGCTGCCAACCGTAAACATTGAACTCCGGTTTGGGTGCCTGGATCACCACGTGCTCCCAGCGATGGGGCTCAGGCTCGACGCCGGAATGCTTGCCGAAGAAGTTGTCTTCCTCCGCCGTGGACAGCGACGGATGCGAATCGGTGCTGCCGACGAATCCGAACTTGTAGGGGTTCACGCCGAGACTCGCTTCGAGCTTCAAGCCCGTCTTCAGGGCCTCGCGCGCATATTCGTACTTCAGCATGTCCTTGGTCTTGATTTCCGTGCCGTTGAGATTGGCGCGGTCCCAGGTCTCGTAACCCGCAAACTCGTCATTTGGGGAAAGGAAGGGGTGCGACTCGCTATCGCCCTTGATCTGCGTGACCTCGATGAGCGGCTCATACTGGATGCGCTTGGCAGCCAGCTCCTTCGTCAACGGTTTGCCGTCGAAGCTCTCGACGGTGAACATGCGTCCGTTGCTGAGATTACCATTGTGCGGAATGGCAAGAACATCCGAACCGGTCCGCTTCTCGAACTGCGCCATGTAGGACCAGAGGTCTTCCGGGTTCTTGCTGTCGAACTGAGAGAAAGGCAGCGTCTGGTTCGCAACACTCGCGTCGCCCCGGAAGAGAACGTTGCGGTGGAGATTGTATCCGCCAATCGCCGTCCACTCGAAGCCGATCATTGCGGTGAACTGGCCGGGATCATTGTACTTGTCAGCCAGCGCCGTATAGGCCTGCCAGGCATTGCGGACAGCTTTTTCGCTCTTGATCGGCGGTTCATCGCCCGACAGGGAGCCCACGATTGCCATCGCCGTTGCAAAGACTGTGTCGAAATTTCCACTGGTCAGGGCTGCATACCATTCGCGGCCCTTTTCGGTGGACAGGACTTCCGGATCGCCCGCCAGCAGTTGCGGCATCAGACCATACATCTCGGCATGGTCCGAGATCACCAGGAAGTCGAGCGGCCGCGCAAGCTTGGCCCGCAACCCGCCGGTCGAGAGCACCTCCTCACCGCGGGCGAAGCGGTAGGCATCCTCCTGCCCGACACGGTTCAGCGTGCCCGCATCGACCGATACAGCCGTATGAAGATGGGTATCGCCGAAGAGGGGGCGCGTGGGATAGCTGCGCCCGGCGTATGGCGAATACTCCGGCTTGATGACCGCCGCCACATTCGCCGCGGTGATCCCCTCCTCGTTCTCGGGTCCCTGGGCGGCTGCGAGGTGCGCGCAAAGGCAAGTCGCCAGCGCAGTCGTCAACATGAATGCGTATTTCATGCGTTCTCTCCCGTACCGTTTGACAGACGAAAGCGGATCGTGACTTACGGCGTATACCAGATGGGCGACGTGTAAGCACGCTCCTGCACGCTCATCGGCACATTGTCGGACATTTTGATGCCAAAGCGCTTCTGGTCATAGGCAGTCCAGCGCGGTGTCGGAATCTCAATGACGCGGACGTAGTAGACGGCGCGCAGCTTCGGATCGAAGTCAGGATCCTTCCACACGGCAATCAACTCAGGGCTGCCGATGGTGTTGGTCCAGGTGGCATTGGCAACATCCACCGTGTTGCCGACAGGCGGCAGCTTGCCGTCAGCACCGGGTTTGCGACCGTCCGACCAGGCAACGTCATGGACACTCTCCTGAAGTTTGCCGTCAGCATCTGCCCAGGCCTTGATGATCTGGATGCGATCGAGATTGCCGCTCAACGGATCCTTCATGGCTGCGGCGAGGAAAGTTGGGGACTTGCCTGCGGGCGCTGTCAGAAGGTCGCCGCCCATCGGCACGCCCTTGGCATAGCCTGCATCGGCGGGCATGCGCGTCTGGGCGTCGGCGGGCACGAAGTCCCACCCACCGAAGAAGCGCACCAGCATGCGGGGGCCGGTGGTCGAGTAGGCTTCCTTGCGCTTCAGCGCGTCCCAGATCGCCTCGCGGGTATTCTCCGTTGCCCACACACCGGTGTAGCCGGCTGCTGCCGTCTGCCAGCCCTTGATGGTGACCTGGGGAGTCTTGATGACGTCATGCTCCCAGCGGTGCGGTGAGGGTTCAACACCCGTATGCTTGCCAAAGAAATTGTCTTCTTCCGCCGTGGCGAGGCCGGTGTGGGTGTCGGTCCCGCTCACGAAGCCGAACTTGAAGGGGTTTGCGCCAAGCGACGCCTCGAGCTTCAATCCCTCGGCCAGAGCCTGGCGGGCATATTCATGTTCGAGCATGCCGGGCTGCTTCGGCACGCCCGCGAGATTGGCGGCGTCCCACTTTTCGAAGTTGGCAAATTCATCGCTGGGTGACAGTGAAGGGTGGGTTTCACCATCACCCTTGATCTGGGTGATTTCGTACATCGGCTCCCAGCGTGCGCGGGTCTCTGCCCAGTCTCGCGTCAGCGGATTACCTTCGAAGGTCGAGAGCGCGAACATCTTGCCATTGGACAGGTTGCCGTTGTGGGGAATGGCCAGCAGTGATCCGCCGGTCCTTTCCTCCCATTTCGACATCCACTTCCATAAGTCCTCCGGGTTCTCGCTGTCGAAGGTTGTCATCGGCAGCATGTCGTCGGCCTTGTCCTTGCCGTCGCGGTAGATCACGTTGCGATGAAGATTGTCGCCACCGCCGGCATTGCTGGTCCATTCATAGCCAATGAAGGCCGTGAAGCGGCCAGGCTCATTGTATTTCTCCATGATCGCCGTGTTCTTCGCCCAGATCGACATGGCAAGGCGGGGGTCCTTCATAACCGGCGGAACCTTGTTGTTGGACTGGGCGGCGATCATTTCAGAGGCCGCCTGCACGCCCTGTCCCGAAGCCATCATGTCGTGCCAGCGCTTGGCAAGAGGATCGATCATAAGGTTCGGATTGCCGTCCCTGATTTCAAAGATCACGCCGGCGGCATCCGAATGATCAGTCACCGCGGCCCAGTCGAGTGGGCGGCTCAGCCTGGCGGGTTCGCCCAGCGACGAGGTGACCTGCTCGCCACGCGCGAAGCGCAGTGCCTCCTCGGGGCCCAAGGTAGCGCCGAAGGCGCCCGCATCGACGGACCATCCGGTGTGCACGTGCTGGTCACCCCAGAACACGCGGGTCGGATAGTTTCGCCCGGCATAGGGTGAGAAGCCGCGTTTCGGGAAGGCATGTGCCGCCGCTTCCGGGTTGATCATCCCGATATCGTCGGACGCGACGGGGTCCTGTGCCACAGCCATGGCGTTCATCGACACACCAACGAGGCAAACTGCGCCCAACCAGGCAAGGCTCTTTGCAAGGTCTTTCATCGCTTCCTCCGCACCCATCTGAGTTCACAGTAGAATACAAGTGGGGCCGCGCTCAAGTTGTAATTTGCGCCACAACTTCAGATGGGAGTGAACCACAGGGTTGGCGTCACGCATTTTGTCCGGAGCAAGCAGGGCTCGGTTCGGTTGGCTCGTCCAAGCTTCAGAGGCTGTGCTCCAGGGGTCCGCATCCAGACAGGCGAGATAGTGGAGTTATCCCGCATGCTGGATCATGGAACTACAACAATGATGATGGTAGCGGTCGTGCCAGGCGTCGCCTGCAGGCCTGATAGTTATATATCGATATCAATGATATAGCGCTTATAATCTTTTTCCCGCATGGTGCACTACCGAAGCCAGGAGAGCCGAACAGGCGCTATCCTAAACGCGGACAAGCACTGAGGTCGGCGTTCAAAAGCCGAACGAGACCTGAAGCTTGCCTTCCCAAACATCCAGTCCGCTCTGGCCAAAGCTGAGATAGCCGCCGCTTGCTTCGACCTGAACTGAATCGTTGATCAGCATCCGGGCGCCACCGCGCAAGGTCCCAGACCACGCCGAGGGCGTTGCAAGCTCCAGGTCCGCCGTGAGGAACTGGCCGTCGTTCGGTTGATCGAACGCGTAGGTCGCACCAATTTCAGCGAAGGGCATGACAGTCGTTCCGTTTTCAAGGACGAAGATACGGCTGAATTCCGTTGACGCTTCCACAATGCCAAATTTGAAATTGTCTTCGGGAAAGGCGACATCGATGGGAAAGCCAATCACAGTCCCCTTGAGGTCATAACCGTCGCTCTCGATGTAGGAATAGGCCAACAAATCACTATTTTATTGGCTATCCCGCAACTTCTGGAGTCTTCA
>NZ_JBAXGR010000159.1:0-5288 GCF_037139295.1 Aestuariivirga sp. | reverse complement strand
AGGTCACCGTGCCGGCAGTGAGTGCACTCATCACCAGCGTCGTGGGGCCAGCGCTGTGCCAGAACAGGTAGTTCCCGGCGAGTTCCCCCAGCACCATGGCGGGCACCGACTTCGCCCCCAGCAGCGAGGCGGACAGCACCCGCACCCCATGCGGCAGGAACAGCAGACTCGCGAATCGTATCACGTCAGGGAGAATCATCTCCTGAACTGGTGAGACAACCACAGCGACGACGATGTAGGACGCCATATAGATCGCGAACAGCACGGCACTGGTCGTTGCAAAATTCCGTACTTGCGAAGATGAGAAGGCAGTCAAAGCTTCGTCCCGGTTGGAGCCCTGCGCCTAAATTCTGACCACACCCGGGCCGAAGGCAAGCGGGAAGTTCCCCTTACGTTACAATATGCTATCAGGAGGTGTGCACCCAAGGAGAGCGCCTATTTGTAGGTGTCATTGCTGCAAATTCAGGCATGCTTGAAGATTTTTTAACGGCTTTCGGTCTGAATCCTGCCGCGCTGCAACATCAGAAGTTGTTGAGTTGCCAAAAAAACAATATAGTATAAATGGTAATAGTGATACTGATTGAGCTATACAGTTCGAACGATGCAATTAAGGGGACTTGAACTCACGGGGCAGCCTGGGAGGCCTCCACGAGGAAGACCATGAAGTATACAACGCTCCGCCAGGCCATCGTAGAAGCCGAAAAACAGCACGGACTGCACGAACTCGACTTCATGATGCGCGAACTGCTGCATGCCATTACCCATGCGCACGTCAACAACGAGCCGATGCGCGTGTCCCATTTGATGAGGAACTCGGCACACGGCACCTTCCCAACCATCAGCGCCAAGCTCAAGAAGTTGGTCGATGGCGGCTGGGTGGAGCGCCGCGGCGACGACCAGGACCGGCGGTCGGTCCTTCTGGAAGCGACGCCCAAGACACTCGCCACATTCGACCTGATATCGAACCTGATCGAGTCATCGACCGGGAACAGCGAACCAAGCTCCTGATTTCAGACGTAACTGGCGGCAATTCAGCCCGTCAGGCATGCATTTTGGCAGGGAATTCATACGGGTTTTCCCTTATTTCTCTGCGAATATACTGATTTACGTTTCGTGCACCGAGGCGTTTTGTCTGGTGTATCCCGTAAGAAGGTAGGTACTCATGTCCTACGTCAATCTGATTTCAGCCATATCGGCCGCCGAGAAAGAGCATGGACTCGGCGCGCTTGACGTCATCTCGAAGGAAATCCTCCAGATGATCGCCTGCGCATCCCTCACCCACGGAAAAATCCGGGTCAGTGATATCACCCGGGAAGGGCACTCCACCTTCCCTACAGTCATCGGCAGACTGCGCAAGCTCGCCGATGACGGTTGGATCACGCGCACCGAGGATCCGGAAGACAAGCGCGTCATGCTGCTCGATATCACGCCCAGGACCCAGGCGGTCTTTGACATGATCTATGACAGCCTCGATGCCCATCAACTCGGTGTCCAGCGCCTCAACTGCCAGGCATGCGCCGCAAATATGCGTGCACAGGCTTTCTCGGAGTTCGAGAACCGCCTTCGAGGTGCCCTCGGCCAAGCGTGATGGAACGCTGCATACCCTCGGCTGCCCCGCAATGGCAGATTGAATCCCACTTTTGCTCAACACGTCGTTGAGAAATGCGCGCGTTCTGCGTTAGTCGCTCCTGACGCATCACCAAACTGCGGGAAACACTCAAAACAGAGTGGAAGACGCAATTTATCTCGGGTGCCCTCTCGACAGTGGTGCGCGCACAGAATACCGTCACATATAATAATTCAAATCAATTTGAGATTACTGCCGGGCGGGAGCGTTGGACATGATGAAGTACATCGAACTGAAGGACACCATCGCTGAGGCTGAACGCAAGCATGGCGTACACAAGATTGATCCCACATCCAGGGAACTCCTGCAGACGATTGCCTCCGCCAACCTCTCGAGCACGAAGATCCGGGTTTCCGACATCAAGAACGAGCAGGTCTTTGGAACGCTTCCAACTGTTCTGACGCGGCTGCAGAAGCTGGTTGAAGCGGGTTGGATCGAACGCAAGGAAGATGCGGAGGACGGCCGGGTGGTGCTTCTTCAAGTCACCGCCAAGGCAAAGTCCATATTCAAGAAAATCTCCAAGGCACTTTGAGAGCAGTCAGACCGGGACAACGCCTAAAGGCATCGGCTCTCCGCTTCCAGCGCAACTGCTGCCCAGGCACCGCAGATGCCTCACTGCTTATTGCCTGCTGCTGCGTGATGCTGAACGAAACTTACGATAGGATCTGACAAGCAGCAGCCCCAGGGCGAGCACGAGAAAGCAGCCCAGGAAGTCGCCGAGCAGCATTCCCCAATAGGTCATGGCGACCTCGCTTGCGGGGCGGATATCAAACACGATCAGGTCAATGCCGAACAGGAACGGCATCACGATCGCCATCAGCAACGAGAGAAGCGGAAGATGTCGAGCACGCAGTCCCTCGAGGTTTGGGGATACTCCAAATAATCTGCGCGACATTTTGAGCACCAGCAAACCGCCAAAACCTGAAATCAGGGAATGTGCAATTGTGAATGCGATGCCAGGTGAACCGTATTGCGTCCAGACAACGATGGGGTGGGCAATGGCAATTCCTATGGCGCCCCAAACCCCGAAAATCAGCAGCAGAAGAAGCCTCAGGCCAGCGGGCAGATAGACCAGGTGAACGCCGGGTGCTTCCTTTACAAAATCGAAGCCGATTGCGTAGGCATAGGCAAAGGCCGCCCAGGACACGGCCGATATGGCGATCAGGATCAAGCGAACGGGCAGTTCGTCAGTCACCTTCATGAACACTGCACCGCGGTCCGCGCTCCCGTCTCTTCATCGCTTCGATATATGCGCAAGAGAAAATCTGGAAAAAGAAAGTGAATTTAATAAATCCAAGGCTTGCAAATGACAACCTCCATGGGTCCATCTGCAATGTCTTTTTGAATTTTGGAATCGTCGTTAAACAATTCCGAAATGCCATTTACTCATTTGTTGCAGCCACCCTGCCCTGATCACTGCAGAAGAAATGCGGAGAGTGCGCCACGCGTGAGATTGGCTGCCAATCAGCGCCCTGACCAACGAACGGCATGACATGTTTGGTCGCAATCATGATGGCGAGCAGTCCCGTAGTGTCACCTGTCACATATGCAGCGAGGATGGGCGTCACGTGTCCGACAGTCATGCCGCCTTCCATGATGGCGGTGACAAGGAAGGCATTGGCGGTCGATGCCAGAATCCCGGCCAGCAAAAAGACGTGAAACGGCGGCGGTTCGGATGTGACATTGATGTAGTACCCATTGATCCGAACATTCCGAAGACCTTCGAACACGAGCCAGGTGACAGTTCCGCTGGCAATGGAAACGGCGACCAGCGGAACGACGGAATCGATGCCCCAGAACCAGTAGTTGCCCAGCAACTCAGCGAGGTTCATTCCGGGGATCGCCATTGCGCCAACCAGCGACGTGGCAAGAACACGAATCCCGTGCGGCAGGAACAGCAGGCTTGCATATGCAGTGATTTCGGGAATCAAGGAGTGCTGCAGTGGAGTGGTGACAGCCCACACAAGGAAGTAAGTGAAAAAATAGATGCTGAATACCGCGGCAGTCGTTGCTGAGAAATTCTTGATCTGCCAAGCTGTCGGAAGCCACACGTGGTCGCCTTACGTCAAGTATCAAGGCCGTATCACTGTTACATTCCCTTATGGGGCGCAATAATTTTATCTAGATTCGTAAGGCACCTCTTTGCCGCAGCTCCGGCATTTCTACCGACCTCAACCACGCTCCCTGAAAGCATTCCACACTTTCTGGGATATGCTGGCTGGCACCAGAACGAAAAAGGGGCCGCCTTTCGGCAGCCCCTCTGAAAAAGCAGATGGAAATCTGCTGTGGCTTAACGCTTCGAGAACTGGAAGCTGCGGCGGGCCTTCGGGTGGCCGTACTTCTTGCGCTCGACCATACGCGGGTCGCGGGTCAGGAAGCCTGCCTTCTTGAGGGCGCCACGCAGCTCGGGCTCGAAATAGGTGAGCGCGCGCGACAGACCGTGACGAACCGCGCCAGCCTGGCCGGAGAGGCCGCCGCCGGAAACGGTGCAGTCGATGTCGAACTCGGTGGCGCGGTTGGCGGTCACCAGCGGCTGCTGCACGAGCATGCGCAGGACAGAGCGCGCAAAGTAGGTCTCGATCGGCTTGCCGTTGACGGTGATCTTGCCCTTGCCGCGCTTGATCCACACACGCGAGGTGGCGTTCTTGCGGCGGCCGGTCGCATAGGCGCGGCCGAGGGCATCGATCTTGGGCTTGAGGGGAGCAGCCGGTGCGGCAGCGCCGCCGGCCGGGGCAACGCCCATGGCCTGGCCGAGATCAGCGAGGGATTTGCGTTCAGCCATGATCAGCCTCTCACCGCATTCTTGGGGTTCATCGACTTGATGTCGAGCTTCTGGGGGCTCTGCGCGTCATGCGGATGCGCGGCACCTGCGTAGATCTTGAGATGCGTCATCTGCTGGCGCGACAGCGGACCGCCCGACATCATGCGCTTGACGGCGAGTTCGAGCACGCGCTCGGGGTACTTGCCGTCGAGGATCTTGCCAGCATTGCGCTCCTTGATGCCACCCGGATAGCCGGTGTGGTGGAAGTAGCTCTTCTGCTCTTTCTTCTTGCCGGTGAAGTGGATCTTCTCGGCATTGATGACGACGACGTGGTCGCCGCAATCCATATGGGGCGTGAAGGTCGGCTTGTGCTTGCCGCGCAGACGGTTGGCGATGATGGCGGCAACGCGCCCGACGACGAGATCCTCGGCGTCGATCAGCACCCAGTTCTTCACGATGTCCTTGGCTTTCGCCGAATAGGTTGTCATCTGACTGTCTCTGGTGTTACGGGGTCAAAGATAAGGGATGCGAAACAACGGTTCCGCACCCCGCTCAATGCCGGGCTGAATACGTTGACCCCCGTACCCTGTCAAGAAAAACCCCCGAAAAAAGCCGATTAATCTACTGTGGTATCATGTTACCGCTAGCGGGGCTCAAAAGCTGAATTCGCACTTCCCCCGCAATAAGCCATGCCCTAGAGTTTGCGCCAGCAGGGAAGCACAGATGACAGCTCGTATTTTCATGACAATTGCGGCCGTGGCAACACTGGCCGTGCCGGCCGCTCAGGCCGCAACCTCCGCCGACGCGATGCTTCTCGCCCAGGCGGCCACACCGCTGCCGATTCCGGCGGACAACACCACCTCCGGCAGCACGACCACCACGCCAGCAACACCACCTGCG
>NZ_JBAXGR010000158.1:0-5323 GCF_037139295.1 Aestuariivirga sp. | reverse complement strand
TGGAGGCCTCGCCCGGAATCGAACCGGGGTGCAAGGATTTGCAGTCCTCTGCGTAACCACTCCGCCACGAGGCCTTCTTATATTTCAATGACTTACGTCTTGAGTGGTGGCCTTGTATGGCACGGAGGGCGGGCGGTGACAAGGGTCAATGTCAGCGCAAGGTGCTGATCTCGCGCGGGTTCAGGACGGTAATCGTTGTTGCTGATGAACGCTCTCGATTGTGATCAGTGAAACGGTGCATTTCAGTGAAACGGTGCATTTATGCTTTGCCCGGTGGACTTATTGGGCGTCCTTCGCTACACAAACATTACCAGTTCGTGACTGCGCCAGTTTTCAGGAAAAGAATGTCCGACTACGCCGCCGCCCGCCTCAACATGGTCGAATCTCAGGTGCGCCCCAACGGCATCACCGACCGACGCATCATTGCGGCCATCGAGTCCGTTCCGCGCGAAGTCTATGTTCCGGAAAACCGCAAGGCGCTCGCCTACATGGACGAGGATGTGTACCTCGAACCCGCTGACCGCGCCAATGGCACGCGGGCCCTGATCGAGGTGATGGCCTTCGCCCGCCTGTTGCAGCAGGCCGCCATCAAGCCCGAGGACAAGGTTCTCGTGATTGGCGCGGAGACCGGTTACGGCGCGGCGGTGATCAGCCAGATTGCGGCATCCGTGGTGGCGCTTGAGTGCGACCCCGGCCTTGCCCACAAGGCAAGAGCCAACCTGTCGCCCTTCGCCAACGTGAAGGTGGTTGAGGGCGGGCTTGCCGCGGGAGTAGCGGCCGAGCAGCCGTTCGACGTGATCGTGCTCGAGGGCCGCGCTGAAGAGGTTCCGCAGTCGCTGCTGGACCAGCTGGCCGACGCAGGTCGCCTGGTCGGGGTGGTGGGTGAGCGCGAGACGTCGCATGCCTGTGTCTATTCGCGGTCTGGCGGGGCGATTGCCGTACGCCAGGTGTTCGATGCCTCGGTGGCGGCATTGCCGGGACTGAAAAGGAAAAAACCTGCCTTCGTATTCTGAGGTGGGACTCGTCGTGCATTGTGCAGCGGCAACCGCTGCGGAAGGCTGGCGAAAGTGATTGGAGCGGTTGTTTGATGACTCGTTACTGGGTGCGGGCTTTCCTCTCGGGCTTGGCGCTGTCCGCAGCGACTGCGATGCTGACTGTGACTGCTTCGGCGGATAAGCTGTTTGGCGCAATGGAGAAGGCCTACGTCACCAACCCCACGCTCAATGCCGCCCGTGCCGGGCAGCGCGCCACCGACGAACTTGTGCCGCAGGCGCTTTCCGGCTGGCGGCCAACCATTAGCGTCTTCGGCGAGGTCAGTCGTACCCGCTCATCCAAGGAAGGCGTACCGATCATCACGCCCGATGGTCCGGACGTTGACTCGGTGGCAATCAACAACGCGACCAGCGGCAACGTGAGCATCCAGTTGTCGCAACCGCTGTTCCGCGGATTTGGCACCGTGAACCAGACGAAGTCTGCCGAAGCCCGCGTCGATGCCGGCAAGCAGAACCTGCTGGCGACCGAGCAGCAGGTGCTGTTCGACGTGGTTCAGGCCTACATGGACGTCTATGCAGGACGCCAGTACGTTGTGCTGCGCCGCCAGGACGTCTCGGCGCTGGAGGCCCAGGTGAAGGCGGCACGTGACCGCTTTGCGGTGGGCGAGATCACCCGCACCGACGTTGCCCAGGCCCAGGCCCGGCTTGCCGAGTCGCAGTCATTCCTCGTCAACGCCCAGACCGACCTGGCGCGCGCGGTTGCCAGCTATGTCCAGATGGTTGGCCAGGAACCGGGCAAGCTCAGCTATCCCAAGGTCGTGAGCATTCCAAACTCGCTGAAGATGGCGCTGGACGTTGCGGGTGAGATCAACCCACAGCTTCTGGCGCAGGCTTTCGTCGAGGTGGCGCGCAACAGCGACATCAGCGTTGCTTTCTCGAACCTGCTGCCGAGCGCCGATCTGGTTGCCTCGGCCGCCGGCTCCGACCCGGACTTCGCCCAGAGCAAGGACCGCTCCAGTGCGGTGCAGGTGGGTGCCCAGCTGACGATACCGCTCTATGAAGCGGGTGCTGTTTATTCGCAGGTGCGTCAGGCGAAGCAACTGGCCAGTCAGAGCCGCATCCAGGTGATCGAGGTGGCGCGTGCCGTCCGTCAGGCGGTGGCCTCGTCATGGAATGCCTATGTGGGCCTTGCCCAGATCATCAAGAACACGCGAACCCAGGTGAGTGCCGCCCAGCTGGCTCTGAATGGTGTTCAGCAGGAATACCAGGCAGGCACCCGCACAACGCTCGACGTGCTCGACGCGCAACGCGACCTGGTGCAGGCGCAAGTGCTGCAGGTGACGGCCGAGCGCAATCGCGTGGTGAGCGGCTATCAGCTGCTTGCTGCAATTGGCCACCTGACAGCGGTGGAGGTTGGCCTCAAGGTTCCAATCTACGATCCCGACGCGAACTACAAGCGGGTCCGTAACAAATGGATCGGCACGGACGTCAAAACCGTTGAATAGGTCGCGCGCGGATATCGACAAGACTCACAGGCTCGCGTAATCCTTGCTGAAAGGTAAAAGTTTGTGAGCCGTTTCAGGGTGGGCGACGTGACTGCAGAACCGCGAATGGAAGATCTTCTCGCCTCGATCCGAAGGGCAATCCACGAGGACATCGGGGATATGCCCGCTGCGGGATCCAGCAGAGCACATGTGTCGTATGCGTCGGCCCCTGTACAGCCGTCGCCCCGTGTCGGCGACGAGCTCGCCGCGGCGGCCAATGAAATCCAGTTGCTGCGCGAGAAGATTTCGCGCGCGCGGGCCGGCAAGCCTCTTCCGCCAGTGGAGCCCGCCCAGCGCGCCGCCAGCCTTGCCGCAGCACTTCAGGCAGAAACGCCGCGTCGCAACTGGCGCGAGATTGAACCAGCGCCGCTTCCCCGCTTGCGCGGCAGCGTTGCCGAGACGGAGCTTTCGCGGCCGCAACCCCGCATCGAAACCCCGGTGGCCCGTCCTGCCGCTCGCAGTGAGTTGTCTTCCCCCAACGCCATGCTCTCGGGCAATTCAGCTCAGGCGGTCAATTCAGCCTTCAGCAAGCTTGCCGATTCGGTTCTGACGCGCGCCACCACTGAGCGATCAGTTGAAGATGTGACCCGGGAACTGCTGCGCGTGATGTTGAAGCAATGGCTGGACGAGAACCTTCCGGCCATGGTTGAGCGCATGGTGCGTGAGGAAATCGAACGGGTGGCCCGCACAGGCCGCTAGGTCCGCTGCTACCACTATTCTGGAAGCCGTCATTTAGTCTCTTTCTGATTGCAATTACCGCCTGGTTGCCCTAGCGTCGCATTGGCGTTTGCAGGAGTGGTGTAGTTGCAGGGACCCCGTGGGGTTCAACAGGAAGGGCGCTCGAGAGATGACGGCGGCTCATTCGGCAGCTCATGACAGGCGTGCGCATCCCCGCCACCGCGTGTTGAAGCGGGTGAAGGCTGTTTTCAACGACAACCGCTCTGTCATCGACTGCGTCATGCGGGACGTGTCGCTTGGTGGTGCCCGGCTGGCCTGCGCGCAGGCGGTGCAGCTTCCCGAGAGGTTTCAACTCGTCATCTTGGCAGATCGCGAGATGCGTGACGTGCGGGTGGCCTGGCGAAACCACGCTCAGTTGGGCGTGGAGTTCCTCTCTCCGCCGCGCAAGGCGCTGCACATGCTGCTCTGACCCGCGTCGCGGACGTTGCGTGAGGCCCCCGGCTGGTGTTTAAGGCGCACCATCCAACTCACCGTTTTTGCCCGGACGCATCATGCTCGAGAAGACCTTCACGCCCGCCGAAATGGAAGCACGGCTTTATGCCGAATGGGAGGAGCGCGGCTTCTTCAAGCCAGGCGGCAAGCCCAAGGCCGAACCCTTCACCATCGTGATCCCGCCGCCCAACGTGACGGGCTCGCTGCACATGGGGCACGCGCTCAACAATACCATTCAGGACATCCTCGTCCGCTTCGAGCGCATGCGCGGGAAAGACGTTCTCTGGCAGCCCGGCACCGACCACGCCGGCATCGCCACGCAGATGGTGGTGGAGCGCCTCCTCCAGAAAGAAAACAAGACCGACCGCCGGGCCATGGGCCGTGAAGCCTTTCTCGAACGCGTGTGGGCGTGGAAGGAAGAGTCGGGCGGCACCATTTCGCGTCAGCTGCGCCGGCTTGGTGCGTCGTGCGACTGGTCGCGCGAGCGCTTCACCATGGACGATGGACTGTCCAAGGCCGTGCTCAAGGTCTTCGTGCAGCTCTACAAGGAGGGCCTGATCTACAAGGACAAGCGCCTCGTGAACTGGGACCCCAAGTTGCTGACGGCCATCTCCGACCTCGAAGTGGTGCAGAAGGAAGTGAAGGGCAATCTCTGGCACCTGCGTTATCCGATCGAGGGCACGGACGAGTTCATCGTGGTCGCCACGACGCGGCCGGAGACGATGCTGGGCGACTCCGGCGTTGCCGTTCACCCCGAGAACGAGACGCTCAAGCACCTGATCGGCAAAATGGTGAAGCTGCCGCTGGTCGGCCGCCTGATCCCGATCGTGGGCGACGACTATGCCGACCCTGAAAAGGGTACGGGTGCGGTGAAGATCACGCCGGCGCATGACTTCAACGACTTCGACGTGGGCAGGCGCAACGAGCTCCGCCAGATCAACGTGCTGGACCAGTTCGGCAAGATCATGATCGACGGAAATGAGGATTTCCTCGCGGCTGCTGACGTGCCCGCCGAAACCATGGCGCTGCATGGCCTCGACCGTTTCGAAGCGCGCAAGCGCATCGTCGAGATGTTCGAAGCCCAAGGCCTGCTCGACAAGATTGAACCGCACACCAACCAGGTGCCGCATGGTGACCGCTCCGACGCTGTCATCGAGCCGTGGCTGACGGAACAGTGGTATGTGAATGCGGCCGAACTCGCCAAGCCTGCCATAGCGGCCGTCGAGAAGGGCGCGACCTCCTTCGTTCCGAAGAACTGGGAGAAGACCTATTACGAGTGGATGCGCAACATCCAGCCGTGGTGCATTTCGCGCCAGCTGTGGTGGGGCCACCAGATTCCGGCATGGTATGGCCCGGACGGCACGGTGTTCGTCGAGGAAACGGAGAGCGCGGCGCTGAAGGATGCCGAGCGTCACTATGGACAGGCGGTCGCGCTCACACGCGACGAGGATGTGCTGGACACTTGGTTCTCATCCGCCCTTTGGCCGTTCTCGACACTCGGTTGGCCCGACGAGACCCCAGAGCTGAAGCGGCACTACAAGACGGATGTTCTCGTCACCGGCTTCGACATCATCTTCTTCTGGGTCGCCCGCATGATGATGATGGGCCTGCACTTCA
>NZ_JBAXGR010000157.1:0-5327 GCF_037139295.1 Aestuariivirga sp. | reverse complement strand
GGGCTGAGGCGCATTTACCGATGAGGCAGGCCTCAATGCCTGCTTCGCTGTTGTTATCATTCGATAGCCTTGGTTATCGGCATTTAATGGTTTCTACTAGATCAAGTTCGGTAAGCTCTTACCCAAGCCAAGGCTCTGTAAGAAATTTGTTCGCTATTGGCAGCCCTGACGATCGGGTTGTCCGAGAGCAGTAGCAGCTTCATCGATCGCCCGATTGACTTGCGCCATGGCCTCAGGGTTGTCTGTTATTGAGGTGTCCCTTGAAATAGCGACTTGGTCCGACCAACCGATCCAGTGTACGAGTGGACCCTTCCAGCAGGACCGCCACGGTATGATCTCGGAAGGAACGTCCTGCGCCCAGGCGCTGAAGAGCGGGACCGTGCCGTCGTAGGGCCACAGGGTAGGGTCACCACCTTTGGCCTCGAAGTAAGTCCCCCCAATCAGTGTCACGGGGATGCCTCTGAGGGCATCCCCTTGCGCCGCGTTCCACCCATCAGGTCCAGAGGTGAACTTGACCGTGTTCTCGGCGCTAAGCCCCTTGTCCATGGCCTTCACGAGGTCAGCCCAGCCCTTGACGGAACGCTCGCAGAAGGCAACACCCGCGCATGCCGATAGGTCGATCTCTCCGGCATAAAACCGCGGCGCAGTCGCGCCCGTGTGAGGTGATGAGATGGTGATGAGTGAGCGTACCGTGATCGGCGAGTTCGTGTCTTTGAGGATCTTGATCGCCGCACGGTTCCACATGCCGCCATTGGAGTGACCGACAAGGTCAACGTCGGTGATCCCGTACTGGCTATGAAGATAGCCCAGAAAGCGTACCAGTCGTTCGCCGCCAGCATTCCAGTCCGCTGTCGACGTGATGGTCATCACCTCTGGCAACTGCGGCGGGCAGTCTGTGAAGGGACCGACGCTTTCCTTGGAAGGCTCTTTGACCATGCCCCAGTCATCCATCGCTGGCGCCGTGAACACCTGCTTGCCCTTTTCCAGCAGATACTTACGGAGGGCGGTGTAGGTGTTGCCCGCAGCGAGAAAGCCGTCACTGTCCTTGCAGGCCTGGGTCGGAGTCGTGAAGGGCGTGCGAAGTGCACCTCCTGAAACGAGGACAACCGCTCGATTTTGGCTTGAAGCCGCGTTGGCACCTGAGATCATGTCTAGAGATAGGTAACACGCAAGGATAAGAGCTAGGCCGATCACGCGGGAGACAGCGCGGTTCATGGGAGCACTCCTTCTCAGCATAGTGTTTAGTCGTTATGCAGGCGCCGAAAAACTTATCGGGAAAACATTGAACCACAGGGTAGATGTAAAGAAGCCGCCCCCATTTGATGCTTGCTCCAGAGAAGTCGCTCAAACGAAGTTATTTTCGAGGACATCAAAGAAGATCACGCTATCCCAAGATAAAATACGTGCGTGATTAGATTGCCGTCAAGATCGAACAGGTTGACATCCGCATTCCTCAACGAGCCCCGGTTTCCAGTGCGGTTCGGCAAATCGGGGTAACTGAGATGGAGTACCACAGGTAGCGTCATGAGTATGATCCGTGAGGGGCAGAAGTCCCTTCAACATTTCCGGATTTAAGAGGAGTGCCGATGGATCAATCAGCACTGATGGGTCTGCTCGGGGTTCCTAATTAGTGTTAACACTTACATTTCAAAATGTCGCCGAACAAAGTTTCTCAAAATACTTAGGTAAAAAACCGTACTCCCGGAGGGTCTGTATAGTACTGGGCTAGACTGAGAGACTGTTCTCTGGAGCAATCCCATGTGTTTTTGTAGACAAATACGATTTTGGAGACATACGGTTTCATCGTCCTGTTGGGTTGGGAGGATGGGGTCGCTTGCGGAAAGCAAGATCAAAACATACACTAACCAATAAAGCATTCTCAAAGAACAGTAATAAAACTCGGGAGAGGCGCTATGCGGTTGCTAATTGCCATTATTCTTTTTCTCGCAACGTGGTCCAACGCCCACGCGGAAAGGGCGACCTTTAAATTCTTGAAGACCGTCAGTGTGGCGGAGTTAAATGCAATGCTCTCAACTGAACGAGATCACTTTCTGAAGAACGCTTCGCCCGGCCTCGGATATCAGTTGCCACCTGTCTCGACAGCATCAAATGATGTTGACATCTATATCGTGAAATATTGGTCTCACAGTCCCGACCTCGGAATACAAAGCCGAACTATGGTTTCTGGCATTCTTGCGTTGCCCCGTATCCCGAATAGGACAAGCATTCCGCTGCTATCATACCAACACGGTACGGCGTGGGGAAAGTATGGCGTGCCGTCTTATGCATTCAAAACGAGCAATCCTTCTGGATACGAGCATTATGATGATGCGTACGAAACGCGTTACATCGTGGCTCTGTTTGCGGGTAATGGACATGCAGTCATGGCTGCCGATTATTTCGGTATGGCCGATGCACGCTCTGAGGAAGCCTACTTCATCAAACGGAGTACTGCGCAGACCAGCTACGATCTTTATCTTGACGTACGTCAGTACCTCCGATCCAAGGGAGTCAGTTCTTCTAGGTTCCTTCTTGGAGGTTGGTCACAGGGAGGCATGAACACGAGCGGCTTGCTCGAATTATTGGAAAGCCGCGGCGTAAGTGTTGATGCTGCATTCACAGCATCGTCTCCCAGTGATACCTTTCCAGTGTTTAACGCTATCTTGTTCCACCCTCGGGCCCGTGACGCCTCCTGGATCAATACGCTCCTCGCCATGACCATTTTCTCCTGCGATAGATACATGGGACCGAAGGGGCTGGCCAAGGCGACTATAAATCCCGTTTACTTTCAGGGCTTCAAGGCAATTTATGAACATACGGGCTATCCGAAAGGTTTCTTTCAATTGCTCAGTCAGTGGGAAGGGACCCCTATTCTCAACTATTTGCGCCCGGAACTGCGTGATCCAACGTCGTTTGCGAATTCCGCATATGGAAAGTGCCTCGCCGCAAATGAAGTCTTCCGACAGGAGTTGAAAACACCCACCCAGATGTTCTATGGCTCAAATGATGAGGTTGTCAGAGAGAAGATGGGTAAGCTTGCCGCAGTCTATCAGGAAGTCTTAGTGAGCACACCTGACTCACCCTCATCAAACAAAATTACTCCCATACTCCTTACGGGCGCCGACCATCGCTTGACGTTCATAAGTGCTGCGGTTCAGGCAAAACTCTGGATGGACCAACTTCAGTAGGGTCAGCCTCTCACTACGTTCGACAACTGCGCTCTTGCCACCAGTGGGCACGAACCTGCTCTGGTCGACCGGGATGGATGATGCAACGCCCGGTTCCACCACGAGTTATCTAGCGAAGCTCACCGCACAACGTACAATCACCAGGAGCGACGACGGGCGGCGAAGTGAAAGACTGCTGCGCCATTTCAGCAGGCTTGAATGACACGACAGTGGCAGGCAATCGCCTCAACTCCGCTACGACCATGCGATGAAAACAACACGGGATTTGTCGTTCGAAGTTGAAGATATTCCAAGATTCCTTGCTTCTTCACGTCTCCCGATTTGTCTCGCGAGCGCTGCTGTCGGGAATTCGATGGCTCCGTTATCTTTCTAGCCGTTTGCGAGGCGATCTTCATAATACTCTCGGACTTCATCCAGAATAGGTCCACCAATCTGACGCTGCTTGTAGATGATGTACTCGTGAACGACATTCACCAAGCTGTAGTCCCCATGTCGGATTTTGTGTAGTACGCCCTGAGACGTGAGCTGTCTTATATGTTCCTGTGAGCACCCGATGATATTGGCTAGTTCTCTCGTCGAAACTTTCAACCCCGTCATATGTGACGAGTTGATGTTGGCTCATGTGGATGCTGACTGAGTATTCGTTCGTAACCTGTCCAGACAATCGGCCCACCATTGCGCCATTCTGACCCTCTCGACCATTGCGTCACCGCGGCGATACACTCTCCGAATAGCATCCTCGTCTTGATGGGCCAGCTCTCGCTCGATTGCATCTGCTGAAAACTGGTTGCTGTCGTTGAGAATAGTCGAGGCGGTGCTTCTGAAGCCATGAGCAGTGTGTACGTCCGCGCTGACCCCCATTCGTCGGAGCGCCGCGTTAAGGGTGTTTTCGCTCATGGGGCGCCCCGGTCTGCCGTTAGCTCGAAACACATATCCGACTGGCCCCGAAATCTCTTTGAGTTCGCGCAGAATTTGGAGAGCCTGAGCGGCGAGTGGCTTGGCATGTGGACGACGCATTTTCGTCCTGGCAGCTGGAATGGTCCATACCGCCTTGTTCAAGTCGAATTCTGACCAATCCGCCTGCCGTAGCTCACCCGGCCGAGGATAGAGGAGACACATCAAATGTAAGGCGGCTCCGCACAGCCTGTTGCGTTGACTGTATTCGTCAATGAGCCTCAGTAGCTTGGCGAGCTCTTGTGGATCAATGATGGCCGGGTGATTGCGTGGACGGGGCTGGGCTATGGCGCCACGCGTGGCCTGCGTCGGGTCGGACGTGACTAGGCCATGCTGCATTGCATAGCGGAACACTTCACCAATGACGGTGCGCATTCGACGAGCTGTCTCGAGATTGCCTGCCTCTTCCTCTCTCCTTAGGACGGTCACGACGTCGCGGGTCGTGATTTCCTGTATGGGGCGGTGTGACAGATCCGCCTCGACTTTCCCAAAAATCCAATTCATTTTCGTGAGGGTGACGACCGCTCGACCCTCCTTGCGCTTCTTCTCGACGAGTTGCTTAGCGAGGCTCCCAAAGGTGTGCTCCGCCGCGGCAATTGTTGCCTTCTTCAGCTCTTTCTTTCTTTCCGAAGGATCTACCCCTTCGCGCAGTTGTTCGCGTGCCCGGGCGGCTGCGACCCGGGCCGCCGCCGCGGACACTTCCGGGTAAGGACCGATCGAAAGCAGCTTCTTTTTGTTTTCGTACCGATACTCCATCCGCCAATATTTGCCACCGGCGGGAGTAACCCAAAATTGCAAACCCCGCCCATCTGAGAGCTTCTGCGTCTTTTGAGTTGGCTTGATGCTTCGAAGCTTGAGGTCAGTCAGCTTTGCTATTTGGCCAGCCATACCATTGCCTCATGTGGAAATGTGTTTCCGATCATGGGGTATGGATACACCAAAAATACCGACAATCAAAACTTCGGTACCGACACTCGTACCGACAAGTATGGCGGATCTAGGCGAATTCCGGCGAACGCCTGGGGACTGGAGGCAGGCCAAGGCTAAAGCATGCGACCCATAAGAACATGAAATAAAAGAGAAATATGAGCATCCGCGGACGCCGACGAACTGCTGCTAGACAAAGATTTTAGGAGAACTGGTGCCGCTTAGGTGACTCGAACACCTGACCCCCGCATTACGAAT
>NZ_JBAXGR010000156.1:0-5645 GCF_037139295.1 Aestuariivirga sp. | reverse complement strand
ACCGGAATGCTCAGCGTCCGCGCAAATTCGACCTGGGTCATGCCCATCTGCTCGCGGATGCGGGCAGGCGGCAGGTCCTCGATAAAGGTACCAAGCGCCGCATCAGGGCTCTCGCCATCCTCACGCATGTGGCGAGCGATATCCTCTTCACTCGTCGCGTCGATCCTCGCACGATCCGCCGTCGGGCGCGACGCCTTGATCTGTTCCAGTGTCATGCGAGCCATAGCGCGCTTCCTCCTGTTCGCCTTGCGGGCGGATATGATCCAACGAAGGCCATCGCGATCCGTGTAGATGACCACGAGAACGACGCCATCGATCTCGCCGATCGCCTTGATCCGACGTTCGCCGTAATCCTCCCGGTCATCGACTTGCGTGAGAACACGCCCGAGAAAGATCTGCGCTGCAAAATCGAAACCGAAGCCGCGCTCCTGCAGGTTCCACTCGTGCTTGGCGTCATGCCAGTCGAATTCCATCGGGAACATATACGCTGATAGCGTAGTTCTGTCGAGGGAAAACTACGCTGACAGCGTAGCTCGCACGGGGGGGGGCGAGCAATGACTTCCAGCTGTGACCTATCAAGGCTCCGCCGCAGCGATACGTTGCCTCTCCCGCTCGCGGTCTGCCGGGATAGCTGCCAAGTGGCGCGCTCCCCTGCAACCGACAGAGCAGATCACGATCAATAGGCAATGCTCCAACTTGATCCACTGCCCATGCGCGAGACTGGCGACACCGGAACTGGGGGCTGAGCGGCCCACCTCGGAGGCCAGCTCCCCGCCGCAGCGGCGCCAATTCAAGCGAGATAGGTAGTCAGAGCCCCAACTCCTTCCGTCTCACCAGGTCGCGTCGTAAACTCCTCCCTCATCCGCCAGTCGGTGGATCGAGTGGCGCGCGCCATAACACACATCGACCGGAACACCCTACACACGAGGGGAGGACATGAATGATCGAACGCCACCGCCCCGCGGACCACAAGCGGCGCGCGTCTTCCAAGTTGTGGAGGGCGCTCCGCCGCCTCGACTGCGAGACGGTGGCGGCGGGCGGGGCGGAGCGTCAAGCAGGGGCTGGAGTAGCGTGAACGCCGTCACGGAGGTAGGAGCACTGCGGGGCGTGGGCCGTCACCGCGTCAGGGCACGCGCCCACGAGCCAGTATCTCGGCCCCCGTCGGTGGAAATTTCTGAGTGGTAATGTCCATGCAAAAAACTCAAGACAGCCCATTGGCAGCACCCCTCGCGGCCACGCTGGCGCTGGCGGCACTGATCGGATTTCTGACGCTGACGCCAATTCAGAACCCGGGCGTGCCGGGGACTGATAAGAGCCACCACCTGATCGGCTTCGCGGCGCTCGCACTTCCCCTGTCGTTCTCGCGGCCACGCCTGGCCCCCTGGGTCGTGCTCGCCGCAATCGCCTACGGCGGCGCCATCGAAATCATCCAGCCCTATGTTGGGCGGAGCGGGGAAGTCCTCGACCTCGCGGCGGACGCAATGGGCGCCGTCCTCGGGGGCGCCGCGGGCGTCGGGCTTCGGTGGCTTCGCGGCCGCCTGCAGTGACCGCGGGCCCGTGGCGCGCGTATTGCGCCGGCAGTGGAAAATCTAGTTATACAGCTCTGAGATGCGGGTCGGCAAATTGCCGAGCCCCCGGGAAATTCCGCTCCAGCCATGGCTCCGCGTCAGCGACAGGCTTGCGCGCGTTCCTAAAGGTGCGCTTCGATCATGTAGATGATCGAGCAGATTACCATTCTGGCAATGGTACTTCGCCTGCGCCACCCTAGAAGCGTGGACGTACTGGTCGGCGTGATCATGGGCAAGACGACTGGCAATCATCGGATCCCAATTGCGTCAATCACAGCATGGAAATTTCGCTGGTCCCGTAATTCGGTCCCTCGCCAACTCTTTGCCGATCGGACACTTAGCTGGATAAACTCGTTATAGGGTTCATGCCGCATGGTGCGCCAGATTTGCCACGATGCGGAACAACAGCGATGACCCGGCTGCTTCGACCCGACCCGCCACGCCAGGGCAAATCGTGGGGGTGCCGGATGTTGCGGGGGGAGTACTGGCAACGCGCGCGGCACAAACGGCGGCGCAAGCTGCTCCCCCAGCCGCACGTCACCGGCACGCTGCATCACACGTGCTTTCGTCCACCCGTGTCATGGAACCAATCGTCGGGGTAAGGATACCACCAATCCTGCAGCACAGGCTTGTGATCGATGATGACCATCTTGGAGCGCCGGAACGCATCCATGCCCTGTCGCGACAGCTCGCGCCCGAGGCCGGAATTCTTCCAGCCACCGAAAGGCAGGGCATCATTATCGATGAGTGGGTTGTTGACCCAGACCATACCGGACTCGAGCCGCTCCGCGGCCTCCATTGCCTCTTCGAGTACCGTGGTGAAGACCGAGGCCCCCAGTCCGAAGGCGCTGTCATTGGCGGCTGTGATCGCCTGCTCGAAGTCCGTGACACGGCATACGGCGACGACGGGGCCGAAGCATTCCTCGCGCATGATGGCCATGTCGCTGGTCACGTTGGTGAGGACCGTCGGCTCATAGAACCAGCCCCTCTCATGCTCTGGCGGGATGCGGCCTCCGGTAACGACACGAGCGCCCTTGGCGCGCGCATCTTCGACCAGCCGCATCACCCTGCCGCGCGCGGCTTCGCTGACCAGCGGGCCTATCTCCGAGCGGCCCAGCCCATGGCCGATCCGCAACTGCCTTGCCCGTTCGGCAAGCGCTGCCACAAAGCTGTCGTGGACCGCATCGACGGCGTAGATACGCTCGGCTGAGGTGCAGACCTGACCGGAGAGATGGAAGGCCGCAGTCGCGGCGCCGGCCGCCGCGATGTCGACCGGCGCCGAAGCGCAGATGATCATGGGATCGCTACCGCCCGCCTCGATGACGGCAGGCTTCAGGTTCGAGGCTGCGGCAACGGCCACCGCCTTGCCCGCGGCCACCGACCCGGTGAAGGCCACGGCATGCGTCTGGGGAGACGCGATCAGCGCCTCCGCCACCGCGGCGCCGCCAGGCAGGCAGGCGATCAGCCCGTCGGGCAAGGCGGAAAAGACCTTCATGAATTCGAGCGTGCTGAGCGATGTTGCAGGTGCCGGCTTCACGATACACCCATTGCCGCAGGCCAGCGAGGCAGCCACTGTCCAGCACATCAGCAGCACCGGAAAGTTGAACGGCATGATATGCACCGAGACGCCCAGCGGTTCGTAGCGCGCGAACTGGAAGGAGCCGGCCTGGGTGGTGCCCGCGACCTTCCCCGCATCATCGCGCGCCATCTCGGCATAATACCTGAAAACCGGTGCGCAATTGGCAAGCTCGCCGATGGCTTCTGGGTAGGGCTTCCCCATCTCGCGGGTCATCAATTCGGCGCAGTGGCGGAAGTCCGCCCGCTCAATGGCGTTAGCAACTTCGTGAAGCAGCTTGGCGCGTGACTTCGCGTCGACGGCCTTCCACTTGCGCTGTGCCGCATTGACCGCCGTGATGACGGAGGTGATCTCGTCGCTGGTCGACTCCGCGATGCGACCGACCGGCAAGAGATTGCCGGGATCGATCACATCGTGGCCGGGGCCATGTGCCGCAGCGAAATGCGGATTGAGGAAATAGTGCGGCGTGCCGGGGTCGAAACTCATCATCGGATCATGTAGACCTTGGTGATCTCCTCGTGCACGGTGCACACACCCTTCCAGTCCTTGGGAAAGAAGGCCGCCGTGTCCGGCTTGATCTCAATCACCTCGCCGCTCTCATGCACATAGGTGCAACGGCCCCTCAGGAAGTGACAGAACTCGTCGCGCGTGACATGGCAGAACCATTTGCCCGGCGTGCACTTCCAGAGGCCGCATTCGGATTCGCCGTTCGGCCCCTTGTGCAGTACCTTGCCGCTGGTGCGGCTCTCACCCTCGATCATGGTCGGAATGATTCCCCAGTCGACGAGATCGGTGACGGTGAAGGGGGATGTCCAGTAAGGCGTAACCATTGTCCTGCTCCTTTCTCAGACGAGCATATAGCTGTTGCGCATCGTTTCGTGCACGGTACATTCACCCGCCCACCCGGCGGGAAACATCACGGTCGTGCCCGCTGCCACCTCGATGACCTCGCCTTCGGTGGAGCGGTAGGTGGCCCGGCCCGACATGAAATAGCAGAGTTCGTCGCGCGGTATCGACAGCGTCCAGCGCCCCGGCGTGCAGACCCAGATGCCGCTCTCGGGCTGGTTGTTCGGCCCCTTGTAGAGAAGCCGCCCGCTCGAATGCGATGAACCATCGAGCGCATTGGGCTGTACGCCCCAGTCAGCAAGGTCCGAATGGGTGGAGGCATTGGGAATATGCGGTGCGGAACTCATGCGATGGCCTCGATCACCTTGGCGGCCTTGGTGGGGCCGTGCTTGCTACGCATCTGGCGCGAGGTCTTCTTCAGACGCGCCTTCATCTTCTTGTCAGTCAACATGGCCATGATCTTGTCCTGCATCTCAGCGTCGGTCCAATTGTAGCGGTCTAGCTTGAAGCCGTGGCCGGTTTCCTGGACGCGCGTGGCATTGTCGTGGCCATCCCACACATAAGGCATGATGATTGCCGGCTTGCCGAAATAGAGGCACTCGGTGAAGGAGTTGTTGCCGCCATGGTGGATCACCGCATCGACCTGCGGGATGACCGAGGGCTGCGGGAACCAGCTGTCGATGATGACATTGGGCGGAATGTCGGAATACTGGTCCTTGTAGTCGCCGACATTGACGAGCGCCCGCACCGGCATCTTGCCGAGCGATGCGATGAGCCTCTTCAGCAGGTCGACGTCGCCGGAGCCGAGCGAGCCGAAGCTCACATAGAGCAGCGGCTTGTCGTTGTTGGCCTTGAAGCGCGGCACGTCATAGGGCTTGTCCTTCCTGACGCAGCCCTCGAGATACTGGAACTGGCGCGCCGGCAGCTTGTGGCGGCGCTTGAACTTCACGGCACTCGGATAGAGCAGGATGTTCATGTGCGGGCTCGCCTCGAAGAACTGGCCGAGCGGATACTTGCGCTCGCCCACCGAGGTGAGGAAGCGATTGAACTCCTGGTGGATCGGCTTGATCACCGCGTTGAAGTGCTTGCGGTAGGCGGCCTGGGCCTTCTTGTCCTTGGCGCCCGCGCCTGAGAGATGAGGCGGAATGTCCGGATCCTCGATCTCGTTCTCCGAGCAGGAGATGATGCGCACCCAGGGCTTGCGGTTCTTCTTGGCGTAGCGCTTGATCGCCGGGAACAGGATGACGTTGTCGACGCAGACGACGTCGGGCTTCACCTGGTCGAGCACGCCGGGCAGGTCCTTCTCGGCCCACTTGGCGGTTTCCACGATCATGCTCCAGCAGTCCTTCACGTAGTTGTCGATCTGCTCATAGGGCGTCTTGCGGAAGTTGGGGATGTGGCCGTTGATGAAGTCGACCCAGAATTTCGCCATCTGCTCGGGCGGCAGAGGTTCCGACAGGTTCACCGCATGGGCCTCGAAGCCATAGCCCTTGTAGACGTCGAGGAAGCCCGGGTCCGACAGGAAGACCACCTTGTGGCCCAGTTTCTCCAGCGCCTGGCCGATGCCGACCGAATTGAGCGCCGGGCCGAAGGCCGCCTCGGGAAACAGCGCAATGACTTTTTTCGCCTTCTTGCGCGGCGCGGGCTTCTTCGCC
>NZ_JBAXGR010000155.1:0-5810 GCF_037139295.1 Aestuariivirga sp. | reverse complement strand
TGAGGCGCAGGAGCTGTCCCGACATCAGTAGCCTCCCGCCCGCAGCCCGAACCGCTGTCGGAGGCCCCCCGTACGACCGCAGAAGCTCTCCAGACGCGAGAGTTCGGCACGGAGTGCACCGAGATCGGTCTTGCCGTACTGGACCTTGCGCCTGACGCCGTTGCCGGCGTCGAATTCGACGAGCTCAGGGCGCCTCCCCTCGAGCAGCGCGTAATAGGCTTCGCGAATCCGCGGCAGCACTGCGCACGGATCGGCATAATCGGTGATGATGGTCATGGATCCGGTTGATCTCCGCTCTGGTCGTTTGCGGGGTCGCTGCCCGAGGGCGTGGTGATGCCCTGGTACTGATGGTCGGGGAGACCGTAGGTCGCTCGCAGTGCCTTCTCGCGGGCGCGCTGCGCGTAGACGTCCTCGATGTCGTGGCCCAAGTCCTCGGCGATCGCCGCATCGGTCATGACGCCGAGCCGGCACCAGATCTCGTGGGCCTTGGCCATCTTGAGATCGTCCGCCTGCGGCTTCGGCGCTCCCCGCCAGATGGCGCGGGACGCTGCCGAGCGGTTGGCCACGAAGCCGTCGAGGCCACCCGGAAACGGAATACCACCCCTGGCGATCTCCTCTTCGAGCCAGGCCTCGTAGACTGCGGTGCAGAATGGTCCGAGAATATGGGCGCGGCGGTAGAGCGTGATCTGGAAGATCTCGCCCGATGCCATGCGCACGCTGGAATAGGTGGCGTTGGTATAGTCTGCCGTGGCGCTCTCATAGGTGAGCCCCATGCAGCGGGCGAGTTCCCGGAGCAGGTGCGCGGCGAAGTCCCGGTAATCCGAATGCGGGTGCTGGGCGCGGTGAAGCTCGAGCTTCTGGCCCGGAAAGAGATGGGCAATCCGGCCATTGATGCCGAGATTGATGGTGGCGTTGTCGTACCAGCCCGACTGGGCCTGGATGTAGGCGTCCCACGCCGAGATGCCGCTGGCCGAGAGCCGCGCCTGTTCCTGCGGCGTCAGCAGACCTTGCAGCACCTCCTCGGTCGGCTCGTCCGAAGTGATCGATGCCGCGAACACCGTCTGCAGGATCGCCGCCGTCAGCGTGGCGTCGGAGAGCTGGTCGAACTGACGCGCCACCTGCAGCGCCGGCGTCAGCGGCGAGATTCCCCGTACCTGACCCGGCATGCCGTCGAAGACGTGGATGACGCGCGTGCGACCCAGATTGTCCCGGGCCGATACTTCGAATTCGACGGTGCCGAGTGCTGCATCCTTCCGGGTGGCGATATAGGAGACAGGCATCCCGTCCCAATCCATGCGCACGCCCTGGACGATACTGCGGGCCGGATCATTGCGGCGGACCACACGATGCGGCGGAATGAGCCTCACCTTGGTGCCGTAACGCCCACCCGGGCGTTCCCGCCAGGGGATCTCGGCCCACATCTCGCCGGTGGCGAACCAGGAGCGGAAGGCCGCGGCCTGCAAGAGGCCGAAGGAACGCCTGCCCTCGATATCGCACTCGTAGGGTTTGTCGGCCCAGAGGCTCCAGCGCTGCTCGACCGTCTGCGCCCAGGTTTCAGCCTCGGCATTGCTCATGCCGAACAGGTCGTTTTCCGGCATGGCCTTGAGACGAAGGCCAGTACCCACCGTATTGGCGACCGCCTGGTCGATGGCTCCAGCCATCCACCCGGAATTCTGGATCAGATCGATGGTGCGCGCCGCAGCCAGATCCCAGGAGGCTCCGACATCGTCTGAGGCTTCCCGCAAGGCAGGTCGCCAGCCGCCGAACACCACGCCGCGATTGCCGCGCATGAAGTCGCTGCGCATGGGCGGCGGCGTGACGGACCTTGGGCGGGACGGCGCCAGCCAATCCCTCACCCGGTCCATCATGCCCATCAGGTCACCTGTTCAATCGTGACGACAGCCCTGCAAAACGCGAGCGCAGATCCGGCATCGCCGCTGCCGCGAGGGCGGGAACCGCTCTTGCCGATGATGTTTCCGTCTCGGGGACTTCCTCGCCATTGGCCACTGTTGTGGAATCACCAGCCCGATCTTCCCGCAGCACCCCGTCCGGAATTCGCTGGACGTTCAGCGAGTAGCCGATGGCCATGGCGAGCGCCTCGCAGTCGAGATAGTGGTTGGCGCGAGACTTCTGCACCCACTGCGGCTTGCCGGTTGCTCCGTCCACGACGCGGACTTCAGAGACGAGCTGCTTGGCGTAATCCTCGTCGATGTCGTCGGGCACGATGAAGGAGCCCGGCTGATCGAGCGGCGTCCGGATCCGCGATACCAGCAGCGACTTGAAGAAGTCCGTCGAAAGCCAGACGAGATCGATCGAATAGGTCGCCTTCTTGCCTTTGGCTGTCACCTCGATCTTCGACACGCGGTAGGGCGGCGACATTGTCGCACGGCCCTTGGTGGGAGAGACCAGCCACGGATAGCGCCTCGTGAACTCATAGACCTTGTGTTCGTCGCCTGCATCGGGCTTGTTCGGCCGGAAGCCGGAGTCGACGAAGACCCGCTCGATCTGCAGTCCAGCGATGGGCGTGAGCATCAGGTCGGCCAGTGCGTTCCAAACTTCATCGTCATCGGTAGGACCGTAAAGCTGGCCACGGTCGATGAGCCATGAACGACCCCGCGCACCGAAGCCGCGGATCGTGTAGTATAAGGACAGCTTCTGGACATCGACGCCCATCCCCAATCGCAGGACGCCGCCCGGTACCTCCTTCATGCGGTAAGGTTCGCGACGCTGCAGGATCTCCTGCCAGTCGAGGGCATCCCGACCCGTCGCCGGTGTAAAGCATTCGCCGAACCCGGCATTGAGCGCCGTCTGCACCTGGTCGGGATCGCCGGAAGCAAGGGCGCGGACATAACGCTCGATCCGGGTGCCCCAGGTGACGAAGGGGCTGGCAAGCCCGCTGGCCCAGAAACTGACCACCGCATTTTCGGGCGGTTCGCCCCGGACTTCCCCCTCTTCCACCCATTGCCCCTGCGCCACATAGAGCCCGCGGGCGTTCATCTCCTGCTTGTCGGCATCCTGATGCAGCCCGCCGCAATGGGGACACTGTAGCTGCGCAGATCTGGCGGCTTCCGCCGGCGTGGCATTCTCCGGCCAGCGCATCTGCTCGAAGCGCGGCACGAAGTATTTGTCGCAGTGCAGGCACGGCCAGCAGAAATGATGCCGTGTGCCGGACTGCCAGAGCTTCCAGATGGCACTCTCGACAGCGTCGGATTCCGCTGGCTTCCAGAAGCGAAGACCACTCCTTTCGTCGAGTTCGGTTTCGATGAGGCCGCGCGACGGCGTAGACGTAATGGCGGTGACGAAGTCGGCGTAGGTTTCGCCGCGGGCTTCAACGAGGCCCAATGGGTCGCCCTGCCCCTTCACGTTGGCCAGCATCTCATCGTACTCATCGACCAGCGCCAGCGCCGCCGGACTCGACTTCAAGGCCGCCGAAGATCCTGCATGCGCCAGCCGTACCGGCACACCGGCGACAATCTTCAGCGTCTTCTTCATCCGCTTGCCACGAACGACTTTGGCCGAGAGCGTCTCGGCCTCGTCGAGCAGGCTCATCAACCGCGGCTCGAACTGGTCGGTCAGAAAGTCCCTGATCGGGCCGACGTAAAGGATCGGCGCCGGGCGCTGGTCGAGGCGGGCGCCCATGATATCCAACAGCCCGTCAGTTTTTCCCATCTGGGCGCCGCACACCATCACCACACGCTTGTGGCTGCCGGCATGGACCGCCCGCTCGACCGGAACGATGTAGGGCGTGATTGCAGGATCACGCGGCCCCGGAAGCCCTGAGGTCTCGGGATAGATTCTGTGTTCGCGCGCCCACTCGTCAGGCAGCAGCTTCGGCGAGGGCTTGAGGATGGCTTCTGCCAGCCTCCAGGCCTTCAGCCTTTTCTGCGGCTCGCTGGGAAAGGCGCGAGAGAATGCCATCGATCTCTGTTTCAACCTTCTGCCGCTCGGCCACGATACGGGTCAGCCGGGCCGGCAGGCCTGCAAGCTCCGACCTCACCATGCCCGCCAGCTCCGCCATATCGTTCAGCGCATCTTCGACCGGGATCAGTTCCCGCGAGCGTTCGGCGATGCGCAGTTCAATCTCCAGCGCCCGGGCGTCGCGCACCCTGCTGTCGGCCGCCGACTTGGCAGAGCGGCGCTCGTCATCCTTCAGGTAACGCAGATAGCCCTGCACAGCACCCACGAGTTGCACGAACCCACGCTTCTCCGGCTTCGGCACGTAGCCTTGTTTCACCAGTTGCCGGATGCGCTCTTCCGAGATCATCAGCAGCCGGGCCGCCTGGCCGATGGGGATCAGGCCAGCATGTTCCGCCATGACCACAGATCCCCTTGGAACGCTCGACTATAAAACAGGAATAAACCTCTATTCTGCTTGTCTTCCTGCGCACGTCGAGCATGTATGGGTCCGAAAAGGAGACCAAGATGCACAAGCCACGGAAGGACAACAGCGAAGCGCTCGCCGCCTTCATCACGAAGAAGGCAGAAATCGACACAATGCTTGAACGCCTCGCCGCCCTGAGCGCGGCTCACTTCAACGTCGACCCGGAAACCCTTCACTGGGGTCATGTCGGCGATCTCGGATTCTACGCCAGCCAGCTTCGGCGCATCACGGACTCCGCCTTCAGGGAGGGCGAACATGCCGAGTGACAAGTCTGCGCCTGAAAAAATCTTCAGCTACGGCACCGGCATCTTCAGCCGCATGATCGAATGCTACCGGATCGGTGACGAGTTCTTCCTCTACGGTGTCACCGCGCAAGGCGGTCCAAGGGTCCTGCCCAGCATTGGCATGGCGCGGGAGGTAGCGGCTTCCGCCCTGCCCTGACCGACTGACCACGCAAGCCGCTCCGCCCTGCATGAAGCGCGGGGCCTGGGCTCGTAGGAACCGGCAGTCCCGCCGTTCCGCGAACCCGATGGAGCCAAACCCATGACGAAACTTTCCGACACCCAGCGCGTCATCCTCAGCGCCGCCTCGCAGCGCACCGACCGCCTTGCCCTGCCCCTTCCCAAAAGCCTCAAGGGCGGCGCAGCCCACAAGGTTGTCAACGCCCTGATCGAGAAAGGCCTCCTCAAGGAGGTCAAGGCAAACCGCAAGCTCAACGATCCCGTCTGGCGCAACAGCGACGAAGGTCACGGCCTCTCCCTGATCATCACCGAGGCCGGGTTCGCCGCTATTGGTGTTGAGGTCGAACCTCAGAAGACCAAGGCGCCGAAGCCTGAGTCTAAGCCCGCCTCGCCGGAGCGGAAGGCCCGCAAGGGAACCAAGCAGGCGCTGGTGATCGAGCTGCTCCGCCGCCCCGATGGCGCGACGATCCCGGAGATTGTCGAGGTGACCGGGTGGGCGTCACACACCACGCGCGGCTTCTTCGCAGGAGCACTCAAGAAGAAGCTCGGCCTCACCATCGACTCAGAGAAGATCGAAGGGCGCGGAAGAGTGTATAAGCTGGATACTTAAGCGCCTTCATTCCTGCCGTACTTGGCATATGCTGCTTTGCGGAGGACCAAATGCGTTTCGTCAGTCCGCAAAGCAGCACTGTCATTTTCGGCTTCGATTCGGCTTGGACGGACGCTCCAAAGGCGCCAGGGGCAATCTGCGCCATAGCGTTCGATGATCACGGCCAAGTCGAGTTTCATGAACCTCGGTTGGTCTCCTTTGCCGAAGCGCGCGTCTTCATCGAGGCGCTGCGGCAGGATTTCGCTGTCAGTATCGTCGCACTTGATCAACCAACGATCGTACCGAATGCGTCAGGAAGTCGCCCAGTCGACAAGGTTGCCGCATCACTGGTTTCGTTCGTGGGTGGAGGCGTCCAGCC
>NZ_JBAXGR010000154.1:0-5831 GCF_037139295.1 Aestuariivirga sp. | reverse complement strand
TTCTGTACAAAGGAGAGAACTGTTGGCGCGGCATCACCGAGATCGGTCGATGCACATCGCGCCAGGACTGATTTTGAGCCCGGGTTCCAGACTTCCTCGCGCAGAACAACAACGCCCGAAAGAAGACATAGGCCCGCCGGCACTCCGGGCGCCCGGGTTTTCTCTACGTTCCAGGAATGGCTCAGCCAGGGCTAGGCAAGTTGCACTTATGCCTGGTTGGCAGGGTCTCTTCGTCCAAATACATAGACCCCTGCACTCACGATCAGGACCATACCTGAAATCGTCCAGACATCCGGAACGTTGTGAAAGACCAGCCACCCGAAGATGGCTGCCGAAACGATCTGGACGTAACTGAAGGGTGTCAGAACGTTGGCGGGAGCGAGTGCAAAGGCCTTGGTCAAAAGGAGTTGCCCGCTCCCAAAGCTCACGCCGAGGCAGAGCAGGATCACCCAGTGATAGAGATCGGGCGAGCGCCAGTCCAACATTGCCAGCGGCAAAGATACGAGGGTCCCGACAAGCAACGTCCAGGCAACGGTTGTTCTGGGCAATTCGCCCAAGGAAGCCAGTCTCCTGCTGAGCAGTTGGAGAATGGCATAGAACACGGCCGCTGCCGCCGGAAATATCGTGTATTTTGAAAGCGCGTCGATCCCTGGCCGCGCGACAATGAGAACGGCAAGAAACCCGATGGCGACGGCTATCCAGCTGGCCGGATCCACACGTTCTCCTAGCATTCGCTGTGAGAGTGCAACCACGATGAATGGTCCCGCGAAGAGAATGACGGTGGCCTCCGCCAGAGGCAGGTAGCGGACGGCAAACACCATCAGTCCCCCGACGCAGACAGGGCTGAGCCCCCGGATGACCTGAAGGCCGGGCCGGCGCGTGGAATACATGCCCCTCCAGGAGCCCGGACCGCTCGCGACGAGCAACGCAACAAGGGCCGGCGCGTAACGGGCCAGCATGATCTGTCCGAACGACTGGCTGTCGACGAGGATCTTGCTGAAACCGTCGACCGCCCCGAAACAGCTGACAGCGACGATCAGCAGCAGAATGGCGCTGGAACGTTCCGAAAGCCGGGAGCCGGGCAAGGTCAAGACTGTGCTTCCGGAGATCTGCGTTCTCGAGGTGGACGAAACTGATGCGGAACGGTCCGGCGGAGCGGAATGTCCCGACGATCTACCATCTCAGTTCTTGCGGCGCCGCGACTTCGCAAACGTATCGAAGGCCACGGCCAGCACGATGATGACGCCGATGATGATCTGCTGGATGTAGGAGTTCACATTCATGAGGACCAGACCGTTGAGCAGCACGCCGATCAGCAGGCTGCCGACAACCGTGCCAAAGATGGACCCCGTGCCCCCGAACAGGCTGGTTCCACCAATCACCACGGATGCGATCACCGTGAGTTCGTAGCCGGTTCCGGCAACGGCCTCCGCAGAGTTGAGGCGGGCAGCCAGCACAAAGGCACCGAGGCCAGAGAAGAACCCCATGATGATGTAGACACTGGTGATGATGGCGGAGACATTGAGGCCGGCAAGGCGCGCTGCCTCCGGATTGCCGCCAACGGCATAAACACGCCGGCCATAGCGGGTGTAGCTCAGCACGATATGGGCGATGACGGCTGCCACCAGAAAGATGATGACCGGGACCGGCACCGAGAAGATCTTGCCCTGCCCCCACCAGGTGAAGCTTGGCTCGAAACCCGAGATCGGCCCGCCGGCCGCAAACAGCAGTGCCGCTCCGCGAAACACCGACATGCCGCCGAGCGTTACCACGAAGGCCGGAACCTTGAGCTTGGTGATTGCCACGCCCTGGAGAAGCCCACCCACGAGGCCGACCGCGATGGCCGCGAGTGCCGCCAGCGGCCAGCCATAACCGATGGTCTCGTCCCCCACGGTGAAGCGGTCCTGCATACCACCCTTTGCAACAGCGGCTGCAACCAGGCCGGCAAAGGCCAGAAGGGAACCCACCGACAGATCGATGCCAGCCGTGAGGATCACGAAGGTCATACCAATGGCCAGCAAGCCGGTGATCGAGACCTGCCGCATGACATTGAAGAGATTGACGGAGGACAGGAAGCGCGGCTCAAGAATCGCGAACACCGCCATCAGCACCAGCAGGAATATGAGGGGCGCAAAGCGCGCCAAGAACGAGAACGCATCGAAGTCCCTGCCCGTCTTCGCGGCCACGCTGTCAGTCATTCCCGGCCCCATCAAGCTGCACGCTGCGACCCGATCGTCATCAGCGTCATGAGTTTTTCGGGCGAGGCCTCTGCTCTCGTCACCTCGCCGGTGACGTGGCCCTCCCGCATCGTGAGAATGCGGTCGGCGAGCGACAGCACCTCCGGCAATTCGGATGAGATCACAATGATGGCGATGCCCGTTTTCGCCATCTCGATCAGAAGATTGTGGACTTCGACCTTGGCACCCACGTCAATGCCGCGTGTGGGCTCGTCGACAATCAGGACACGCGGCCGCAGGGCAAGCCAGCGGGCAAGCACGACCTTCTGCTGGTTTCCTCCGGAGAGGTTGCCGACCAATTGATCGCCTGAGGCCATGCGGATGTTGAGGAGCCCGCGATATTCTTCGACGAGCGCGCTTTCCTTGGCGCTGCTCAGGAACCCCGCTGCGGATGAGATCTGATCGAGCGAGGCGATCGACATGTTGGTGCGGATGGCAAGCGACAGGAACAGGGCCTGCTGCTTGCGGTCCTCCGGCACGAGGCCGATCCCCTCGGCGATGGCATCTCGCGGCGAGGTGATGGCGACGGGCTTTCCATCCACGATCAATTGGCCTTTGTCGAACGCGTCGGCGCCAAAAACCGCCCTCGCCATCTCGGTACGGCCAGCGCCGACGAGACCCGCAATGCCAAGAATCTCACCCTTGTGGAGGCGGAACGAAATATCGTGGAGCTCGATGGCGCTTGCATCCGTACTCTTGCGCCTGCGCGACAGCCCTTTCACCTCCATGGCCACTTCCGGGGTGCTGAAGGATTGGGCGCGCTGCTGAAGCAGGCCGACGTCACGGCCCACCATCAGCCGGATGATGGCTTCGACACTGGTTTCGGCCACCTTGCCATGGCCGGCATTGCGGCCATCGCGCAGAACCGTATAGCTGTCGCAGAGCTCGAAGACTTCCTCGAGCCGGTGAGTCACGAAGATAACCGACACGCCTTCCCGCTTCAGGCCGCGAATGATCGAAAACAGCTTTTCGACCTCGGCGCGGCTTAGCGCGCTGGTCGGCTCGTCCATGATGATGAGGCGCGACTTCATCGAGAGTGCGCGGGCGATCTCAACCATCTGCTGCTCGGCGACGGAAAGGTCTCGGACCATGGCACGGGGGCTGCGGTCGAGACCGACGCGGGCGCACAGCGCGCGGGTCTGCTCTTCAAGCTTGCGGTAGTTGACGAACAGGCGCGATCCCGGCTCGCGGCCGATGAAGACATTCTCTGCCACCGTCATGTCGGGCGCCAGGGTGAATTCCTGATAGATCGTCGCGATACCCGCCTGTTGCGCCACTTGGGGACTGCTGAAGCTAACGGACTGGCCAGCCAGTTCGATCGTTCCCGCATTGGGCGCCTGGGCGCCGGACAGGATCTTCAGCAGGGTCGACTTGCCTGCACCATTCTCACCAAGGAACGCGTGGATCTCTGCTTCACCGACGGCAAAGTTCACCTGGTCGAGCGCCCGCACGCCCGGAAAGGTCTTCGATATCCCGGACATGCGGAGAAGCATTGGCAGTTCCGCTGATGAGGTCATGTGCAATTGCCCGGCCGGCAGCATGCCGGCCGGAGCTTGCGTGTCTGATTACTTCACTTCGCCAAGGCGCTCTGCCGTGTTCAGATTGTCCTTGGTGATGGCGACCGGGGTGAGCAGCAGCACCTTGTCAGCCGGCTTGGTGCCATCCTTGATGAATGCCACGAGGGTCTGCACGCCAAGGGCGCTCTGCTGTCCGGGAAACTGCTCGATCGTCGCCGTGAGGCCGCCGTCGCGCACCTGTGCGAGGGCTTCCGGGAGGGCGTCGAAGCCGATGATGGAGATACCGGTCAAGCCACGCGCCTTTACGGCTTCCATGGCACCCAGCGCCATGTCGTCATTGGCGGCAACGATCACCTTCGGCGGCTCGGCAAGGCCCGACAGCGCAGCCTCCGTCACCGAAAGGCCCTTGTCACGCGCAAAGCCCGCAGTTTGCTCGAACACGATCTTGTACTTTTCGCCTGCCGCGTCGAGCACGTTGTGCAAGCCCTTGTTGCGATCGATCGCGGGCGATGCGCCCGACTGGCCCTGCAGGTTGATGATGGTGGCGCCATCCGGGTAGAGCGACAGGATCAGGTTACCCTGAGCCTCGCCACCCTTCACGTTGTCAGCGCCCACATGGGCGAGAATGCCCTCGACGGAGGGAACCCGGCGGTCGACGGTGACGACGGGGATGTTGGCTTCCACCGCCTGCTGCAGCGCCGGCGCCATAGCGTCAACCTCGTTCGGGCTGATCACGATGCCCTTGACGCCCTGGGTGATGGCCGCCTCGATGTCGGCCGTCTGCTTGGGCGAGGAGACCTGGCCATCACTCTCGATGACCTCGTAGCCCTGCTTCTGGATCTCCGCCTTGAAGGCGTTCATCATATGCACGAAGAAGGGGAAGCTGAGGCCCGGCACGGACGCAAGGATCTTGTCGGCGGCAAGGGCTGCCGTCGACGATGACGCGATGATGAGTGCGGCAGCGCTGCCGAGCAGAAGTCTTCTGTTCAGTATTGGCATTTGAGTCCTCCCAGGACGTGTCTGACAGTTGTTTCTATTCTGTCTGTTTTCCGTGGGATGAACCGGAGCGCTGGTGCTCCAACCGCCCCACGGTCAAATCCTAGATTGCGATTGAAGGTTTGTCCAGAAGCCGGCGAGGGGTGAAGCGTCCCGGCACAGTCGCTCCACGACGCCGCGCGGCATCAAGAACCCGAGCGGGGATCCTCATCGAAGCACCTTAGCGGCCGCCGCGACTGACAAAGGATGCAAACGCCTCGCCATGATCCTTGTGCCAGCGTGAGAGCGGCGGGCGGTTCTCGACGATGTCGCCGGCCGCCCACAGGATGCGCTTCTCATCCAGTGCCCGCGTCGCCTCATTGTCAGGGCAGAGGACATAGAAATCGCCATCTGAAACACGCTCCAGCATAAAATCGACGGTCTGTTCCGGCGTCCATGCACCGGCGGGCTTCTCGGTCCTGCCCTTCGCCGTGAGTTCGGTGAAGACGAAGCCCGGAATGAGAAGATGGGCCGTGATCTGGCATTCGTCCGTGTTGCGGAGCTCATGCGCCAACGCCTCCGTCATCACCTTCACCCCCGCCTTGGAGATGTTGTAGGCCGGATCTCCCGGCGGCGTGGTGATGCCCTGCTTCGACCCCGTATTGATGACGAGGCCCGGACTGCCCTGCCCGATCATACGCGGCACAAAAGCCTGCACACCGTTGATCACGCCCCACAAGTTCACATCAATGACGCGCTCCCAGCTCTGGCGAGGGCCGAACATGGAGCTCCCCGGCTGGATCCCGGCATTGTTCATAAGCACGTGGAGGTGACCCCATTCGCCCTTCACCCGATCGGCCAGGGCTTGCACCTCCTCATGGCTGCCGACGTCCGTTTCCGCAGCCATCACATCCCGTGCGCCGCCGGGAGCGACTTCAGCGATGCGGCGGGCCGCCTCTGCTAAACGCGCTTCGCCGAGATCGGCGATACAGACACGGAGCCCCGCCTTGGCAAATGCGATGGCTGAAGCAAGCCCAATTCCAGCGGCGCCTCCGGTGATGACGGCGGTGTTTCCGGGCTTGATGGCGGGATGGCTCATGTG
>NZ_JBAXGR010000153.1:0-5881 GCF_037139295.1 Aestuariivirga sp. | reverse complement strand
CGTTCTTTGTGGCGTAGGACACAAAGGGCTGCATGTAGGCCTGGTTAATATTCTTTTCGGCTGGATCACCCGCGAAGGACCAAATTTGATTGGCCAGGATGCCGACGGTCCAGGGGCCCTGCTGCATGAGTGCGACGCCGGTAGGTCCTAACCCCCACTTTTCCGGTCCGAGGAGAGGGTGGGAGGCTGTGTTGAGGTATGCAATAGGACCCACGCCCCAGATGATGCCATGGGTCGGCTTCACCGGCGAAAAGAACAGGCTCTGCTGGGTATTGCCGAGGCCCCATTGGTTGCCCGCCCTAGGATAAATATCGTCCTGCGAAATTATCGGCAAAATGGTGCGGGAGATCAGATTCCAGTCTTCATTAAGCCTTATCGGGATCACTGGCTGCAGATTGACGTAAGTCTGATTTCCATCGTCGGCTGGGCCGATACCCTCGTTGTAGTTGCCCTGAAAGGGAACGCTGATAAGGCTCGCAACGGGGTTGGCGAGTTGCTTGGCCAGGTCCTGCGAATCCTCATCAGCCATAGCCGCGCTATGCAGCAAGAAGATCGTTCCGAGAGCCAGTAGCAGCCTGTTCATGTCTTGTCCTTCAGCGTTCCCAAAAGCACCAACACTCGTGTCCGATGGATCAAGCCAGACTCGACAAAAGGGCGATCGGGAACGATCCTCTGTCAAATCATTCAGCACCACGCTTGGCACTGCGCTCGACCTAATTCGGAATGCGAGTTACATCGTTTGGTACCAGAAGGGACAATGAGAATTCTAACAGAACCTAACAGACGACAGCGGCGATGGTGGTGGAAGGCGCTCATGATCGCGTTCCAGTTTTCTATTTTTGCGTGTTGTTTGCCGGTGTCAGCGCAAGCTGAAGAGCCCTTGCTGATGTCGCAATCCTATTGGGTCGATGTTTCAGGACGCGCGGATTTGGCCGAGGCGATGGCCGCGCCGTTCCAGCCCGATGATGGCCTTGTTTCGAAGGGCTTCACGCGATCTGTATTGTGGCTGAAGATCGAAGTGCGAGGTCGTGAGGGCACGGACCCAATAGCGCTGGTCGTCACCCCGCCGTTTCTGGAGCGGATTGAACTTTATGACCCGGAGGTGGGTGGCGCAGGCTCAGCAGCTCCGCTTGTCAGCGGTCGTGATGTGACGCCTGATGCCGTGAACCACGTCGGCCTGAGCAGTGGCTTTATCATCGCACCATCAATAGCGCCTCGCATACTATACCTTCGCATTTCATCATCCACGACGCTTACGGCAAGCATTGCTGTGATGCCTCTGAACCAGGCCGTGGTTGCGAACCAGCGCCTTGAGGCAATCCTCGCGGTCTATGTCGCCTTCCTGATAGGCCTCTGCCTCTGGGGCATCGTGAGCTGGCTGGTCAGAAAAGAAGCCATCTACGGCTTCTTCGTTCTGAGGCAATTCTACTCTTTGCTCCTCTTCTTGGCTTTCTTTGGTTTGTTCCGCTTCTTCTATCCTGAGGAATTCGACCTTTCTTCCAGGCGCTTTATCTATGTCTTCATTCTCGTCACCGTCATTGCCGTAACGGGATACTTCGATCTGAGACTTCTCTCGGGCTTCGGTGCTAATCGTTGGTTGCGCAGAATCTTGGGGGCCGTTCTCTTCTTGCCGGCCATCAGTGTAGCGTTCCTCCTATTCGGTGAACCAGGAACAGCTCTTCGTCTCAATGCGGCGGTCATCAATGTCATCATGCTCATGACCTGCCTGCTCGCCTTTTCCGTCCGCGACCCCGAGAGAGAGCAATATGGTTCGTCAGCCTTGTGGATCATCCGCGTCAGCTTTCTGCTGATGGCGTTTGTGATCATGGTGCCTGTGTTGATGCATCAGAACGTCATCCAGACGCGCATGCCGGCCGTCAACTTCATCTTTCTTCATGCGCTGCTGTCGGCATCCGTCATGGTGGCGCTGCTCACGATAAGAGCGCGACGGCGGGATCTGGCTGCCCAGCAGGCATTGCTTCAGGTGCAGATCGCGGAAAGGGAGCTGCGCGAAGAAAGTCAGCGCAGGAACGAGAAGGAGAAGTTCCTGTCCATGCTGACGCACGAACTGAGAAACCCGCTCGGCGTCATTCGCCTCGTTGCAGATACGAAGTCCCCGGGCGGCCGCACGATCGAAAAGGCAGCCCAGGATATGGCTGGCGTCATTGAGCGTGTGGAGCAAAGCGAAAAGCTCGACAGCCAAACAGTTTCACCTGATTTTGCGCCCGTCGATCTGACTAGGTTTCTCGATGAACTCGTTGCGGAGAAGCCGTTCCTTGGGCGCGTGCAGGTCGTGCACGAAGAAGCGCTGTCTGTCTCGACGGATGGCGTGATCCTGCGATCCATCCTGCGAAATCTGCTCGACAATGCGCTGAAGTATAGCCCCGCCAACACGCCCGTCATGCTCACTGCCACTTCAGTCAGTTCAGGTGACAAGGCAGGTGTGAGGCTTGAAGTAGTCAACAGGGTTGGTAAGGCGGGTGCGCCTGACCCGGAGAAGCTCTATACCAAGTATTATCGGAGCAGGAGAGCTCATCACCAACCAGGATCGGGCCTGGGGCTCTTTCTAGTGGCCAATTGGGTAAGGACACTGGGGGCGAGCATCGACTATTGTCTCCTTCGAAACGACGAAGGGGGCAAGTCCGTGTCATTCAGCCTGTGGATGCCTTCATGACTCGGCCCCTCAAGATCATTGTCGTCGAGGACTATGACGACTATCGAGCGGCCATCTGCAATGCGCTCACCCAGGATGGCCATGATGTAATCGGCGTTGCAAATGCCGAGGATGTCGACGACGAGCCCGTCGGATATGTGAGTGATCTCTATATCGTCGACCTCAACCTTCCGGGTGAAGACGGCATGGGACTGGCGCGCCGTATCCGGAAGTCCCAGCCGGATGTGGGCATCGTGATCGTGTCGGCCCGTAACGCGCTTTCGGACCGCATTGAAGGCTACCAATCGGGTGCCAACATATACCTGACAAAGCCCTTTTCTCTCGAGGAGCTCCGTGCCGTCGTCTCCGGCTTCAGCAGCAGGCTGGCCAACAGTGGAACTGCACTCCCCCGGACATTGACCCTGAGTTCGGTGCGCATGGTGGTGGCGGGGACTGCAGGTGAGACGAGGCTGACTCAGACTGAGATCGTTCTTCTGGCAGCCTTCTCCAGGGCATCCCAGCAGATACTCGAGCGATGGCAGGTTGCATCGCATCTTGGGGGCGGCGAGCACATCAGCCGTGAAAATCTGGAAGTTAAACTCGGCAGGCTTCGCAAGAAACTCGTCAACTGCGGCGCAGAGGCTCCGGCAATCCAATCGTTGCGGGGAGTGGGCTACAAGCTGTGCAGTCCGATCCGCGTTGTGACGGATTGACCAAATGATATCAACTAGACACTTGGTGTTTCTCATAGGTAACGATCACAAAGGGCATTAGCGCAATGCAGGCGGCTTACTGGTGGGGGTTGACTTGCCTTATACTGCTCGTCGCAGTCGAGTTGGGGCGGAGATTGTCGGTGCCGCTTCGCGTCCGCGAGCCGGGAAGCACCCGAGAGATTGTCAAACAGGCGACTGGCGTCATTGCAACACTGACGTCTCTAGTGCTTGGGCTTCTCATTGCCAACGGGCAGCAATCATTCAGTCGTCAAGGTATCTCGATTGCGACAATGGCCGTCAGTGTGGCCCGGTTGGATGAGGTCCTTCAGGCCTACGGTAGCCAGGCCCAGCCTTGCCAAAGTAATAACACTGTTCGCAGCAGCAGCGTGTTCGATTAGCAGCGCTCTTGCTGCGGATCGGACCGTTATCAAACTGCACCAAGAAGCTCCCGAATTGCACTACGTGGACCAGTTGCCCGTTGGACATTCGGACGGCGATATTCTCGCGTTTGAAGCGAATCTGACTGGCGATGGTGGCGTAAAGGCGATCATGGATGGTTTCTTGATGACCGTTGACTTGGCTGAAGGAACGGAAACCGTAGAGGACCGCGTGGGCGAGTTTACGATTGATTTTGGTAGTGGCTCATCGCTGCTCGCCTCAGGAAAGGCCGTGTTCGCTGCGACGGCTACGGAGATGCCCAATGAAGCGCCACAGATCCGCTCAGTGATCGGTGGTACGGGCACATATATCGGCGCACGTGGACAGATAACCTCTGTGCATCATTCCGATGGTACCTGTGACCACATGATTGAATTGGTGAATTAACAGCGCATGCCGCAATTTGAGCCGAACCACGTACGTAACATCAGCTGGTTCGGCACGGCCTACCAAGTTACATACTCTCACAGTATCCAAAGCCGTTGTTGGTCGTCACGTTAACAGTAACGCTTGGGGGCAGAGTGCAAGGGAGCAACAGGGGACAAGAGCAGTAACACTGATTGTCTTTCTGGGCTGATCGCCTCTCGATGAATTTTCTGCAACGCTTTTGTTCATTGATGCGACCGCTGAGATTAGAGCCAATCAGACTACAAGCTTCGGAGAAGCAAGATGCCGAAAATGCTGGCGGGGTGAAAACACCGCCGGTTACAGAGTTAAGCCAAGTTGTAGCGTTTTCCTCACACTGAACAAAACAGGGAGATCAGGCATGAACTTTCGTCTTCCCGTGCTTGTTGCCGCCAGTCGCGTGTGGACGGCCGCGATCGCCGCTGCCGGTGAACCGGCTAACCCTCATGTGCCTTTGCAAAAGACCATCGGTCGTCCGATGGCACAGGGGCCTGTGCCGTCACTCGGTGTTATCAATGCCCAGGGAGCTGACCTTGCAGAGGGAAAGCTCACGCTTTCCGGCGTGTCCGGCAACATCATCGTCTTCGCCGACCGTCCGGTGCGGGCGACAGGCCATGAGACCAAGGAGTTGTTCATTTCCCGCTGGGGGTGGCGCGGACAAAGCCCGATGCGTCAGCAATGCATTGCCGAAAAGCTGAACCCTTGCGGTCGAGCGACCAGCAAGCCCGCAACCTCACAAGCACGATCCTCGCAATCACCGCTGGTCTGATTATGCTGATAACGTACTGTGAACTCTCCCGAGGACCTTCCGGCTGCTCAGCCTGCTCGCGTCGGTCGCGTGAGGACTCCTCGGATCATGCTCGCCACGATCTCCTACGGCGGTGCCATTGAACTCAGGCGATTGCCACCACCACGCCTTCAGGGCGAATGATATTCAGCTATGTTCAGGATGGTGTTGCAAATAAATTGCGAGCGGTGGCGAAGGAATACTACTTTTCCCCAAGTTGACGAATTTCCTGCGCTAACCTATCGAATTTTTCTTGCGCTAACGGTGTGAGATAGAGAAGACGTTCTCTTCTATCCGTAGGATTTCGCTCACTCGCAACCAAATTTGATTCTACTAGCCTCCTAAGCTGTTTATGGACAGCTACATGCGAATCCAAGTCGAAACTGCGGACAATGTCCTTCTGTCGGACAGGATGCCCATTCGCCTTTGCTATTTCGATGATTATGGTTCGCGAAACGGCATCAACATCTTCATTCGACGAACCACGAACATTTAACGCATCAAGACCGTTAGAATCTATTTCGATAGAAGCGTTCATAGTCGCCGTCCTCACGAATCACACTGGTCAAGTGAGGCGTGTTATGAACTCTTGAGAATGAATATGAGGCTAACGCTAACACATTGATTTGTTTATAAATACCATAAGTAAATGTTCTTATATTCCGGACTTTCAACTCTGGAAAAACGAAGCAGCGCAAGGGTACATTGGAACATCCGACTTCAAAGCCAGTTGTAATTCTACGTAGCTGTACCCATATGAATATGGTAAGATCGTTCTTGCACTCGCTCGCTCAGACGTCTCGCGAGGTGTGCACTCCGGTGATCTGTAAGCGCCGTCTACGCCCCATGGAGTTTCCGGTTGCGGGCTGAAGGATTTTCGGAGTG
>NZ_JBAXGR010000152.1:0-5986 GCF_037139295.1 Aestuariivirga sp. | reverse complement strand
CAATTCCTCGGGCACCTTTGGCCGCCCGCCCGGGTTCGGCGTGGCTGTGCCGGGCAGCAGGCGGCCGTAGCGGTCGCGGTTTACGGGGCGGTCGTTGGGCATGGGGCTCCTCCTGCTTTCAGCCAGCTTCTGAAGCATAGCACGGCCGCAGCCATTGTGGGCGGGCGCCGCCTGCAATAGCTTCCAGCCACAAGGAGCAGCCACTATGACCGCGTCAATTGGAGCCCTGAAGGCCCGCATCGAGGGCCTCGAGGAGAGCCACGCCTTCCCCGCCATGTATTTCACCCAGCGCGTCGCCGAGCGCCTGCACGAGCTTCGTCTGGCCGCCGAGAAGGAAGGCGATGAGGTCACCGCCAATGCGATGTTCCTCGCCTACAAAGAGGTGCGCGAAATGGCGCAGGAGTTCCACGAGAAGAGCCCCGTGGGCCTCGGAGACATCACCTGACCAGCAACACCTCGCGCGCGCGTACTGCTTCGGAAACCCGCGCGCGCGTGCCAGTACCGGAAAATACGATGTCCGGGCCTCGCGCGCGCGTACTTGGTCGCGAAATTCCCCCGCGCGATGGTGCTGTGGGAAATTCGCCGTCCACGCCTATGCGTGGGAATAAGTGGCGCGGTTGGTGTGGGTGTTGTGGGAGGGTGTCCGCTCGTACCCCCATAATGGGGATGACACCATAGAACTTGGGGCATGTTTTAGGCCCGTTTCATAAGGGTTCTGGCCTTCGCGATGAGGGTGACACCATGTTTTGAAAAGCTAGTTGGGGCAAAACGGGTCTCGATTTTGGTGAGAAACCGGGCTATCGCCTCTGGGAGCTTAACCAGCTTTCTGGCCCCTCTCTTCCGGGCGTTCTTCCCGGCATCGGCCATCTGAGCCGCCGTGGTTGGCAGCCCCAGATCCGTGATGGCGGCGGCGCCCTCGGCCAGCGTCATTGCCTTGCCCTTTCCACAGAGGTGAACCGCAGCCATGGCCCTCATCCACAGCAGGCAGGCTTCCTCGGAGGTGGTGATGCCAGTGACTGCGGCCGCGATCACCTCGGCCTCAATCTGTCGCCAGTCAGCTATGCCCTTCAGATGGCCTCCAGAGGCCCTCAGGCGGGCGTGGGCGTCGCGGGCTACCTTGTATGCCCTCAACCCCCTCCAAGGCCGTGTGCCGAAGCGCAGGAGGCCGTGGCTCTCGGCTACCGCGACGGGCTGGCAGCCGAAGTCGTAATCCAAGTTCAGTCGGCGGGTGACCGGCAGGGCCACCAGATCGGCGTCGGCCATCCACTGGGTCTCTACCGAGATGAAGTCCCGCCCCAGCAGCTTCGAGTCGGGGCGGCGATCCCGCATGAGGCGTACGAACTCGGCCGCCTCGGCCCACTTGTCGTCGGGCGGGTCTTCGAGCTTGTGCCCTGCGCGGGCGAGGATGGGTGGCCCGTCGTAGCCCCCGGGCGCGGTGACGGTGAAGGCTCCCCGGGTGCGGGCCACCACCACGGTCGCGGCGCGGTGTTTCACCTCCAGCAGAGCCTTACCGGGCGCCACGCTCTCCAGAGCCTTCCTGAAGTAGCTGCAGATCGGCCCGGCAGTGGCGGCCGTCGCCTCCTCGATGGTGCAGTCGGTCAGGAAGCCGTCAGTCGTCACCGAGAGCACCTGGCGGTCGGCGGGCAGGCTTGAGAGGATCTCAGCCAGAACCGCCCGGATCGTGGCGGTGGTCATGGCGGCATGCACCGGGTTGGTGATGGCGCTGGGCGGCAGTTCAATGCGCTCGCCTTGCAGGGTGTCGAACTGCTTCGCCTTGTCGGGGTTCTGGGTCCGCATGCCAGCCACCGCCTGCGCGGTCTTGCCATAGAGGGAGTTGCCCGCCTCCTTCACCAGCTTCTCGAAGAGCGGGTTCGATGACTTGAACCTCGCCCGGAACGCGGCAATGCGGCCGGTGAAGGTGGCGTACTCGTGCGGTCCTTCGGTGAGCTCGAAGCGGTGGGCGCCCAGCACCTCGATCTCGGCGCCCATGTTGATGGCGGCCATGAGTTCGATGCCGGTGGTGGTTGTCTCGCCTTCCAAGGGGAAGATCAGCCCCACCCCGGCACGCACCGGCAGGCAAGGGAAGCGGGTGTCGTCCGGAAACTGGAACTTCACCCGGGCGACGGTCGCCGCGACAGTGGTGGCGATGTCTTCGAGTCGGCGCGGTCGGCTGTCGCTGTCCCAGTCGATTGTGCCGATGGCGGCCATGGCGACGGTGTAGGCCGAAGCCACATCGATGTCGTGCCACTGGCGGCCCTCGGGCGCCTCGATGATGCCGTGGGCGAAGGCTTGGTTGCGGCCGCCGTGGAAGCCGTTTGCCCAGATGCCCTGCGCCTCGGCAATGGCAGGGTGCATGATCAGGCGGCTCTTGTGCTCCGGATCTTGAACCCTGCCCATGAAGCCCGCGAAGTCTGTGCAGCCGTTGCGGAACATCTTCACGGCCATGCTGCCGATGGTCGGCGGGAACTCCGGAACGCCCATCTCGCAGGCGAGCTCGTGCACCTCGGCTAGGTAGGTCAGCGACACCTCGGCGTCGCGGCGGGCGTAGGTCTCGAAATCCTCCGGGTGACGTTCCTGCACCAGATCCATCCGCCTGATGCCCGGCACGATGGCGCCGGTCTCGTCGCGCACCTCCGGCACCGCCAGCTTCGGCAGGCCCAGCATCTTGCCGATGGCGGCGAGGCTGCCATAGCCCGCAGGGGTGAGCAGCCGGGTATCGCGCATCGTGACCGATACCTGCGCCCGATGTCGCCCCGGCCTTGCCGTGAACACGTGCGGCGTCATGATCGTCGTGTAGGTCTTCCTCACCGCCGAGAACTTGCGCTTCAGCTTGTTGAAGTCGGCGAAGCCCGGCAGGTCGGCGCGGGTGAAGTGGCCGCAGAGGATGATCTTGAGGCCCTGCCGCCGGTCCTTCGGGTGGCGGTCGTCGGCGGCGCGCAGCCTCTCGGGTGTGATCATGCCCGCATCGAGGGCGGCATCGAGAACCTGCTCGATGAACTGCTTCAGGGTCCAACGGCGCGTTCGCGTCGGAGGGATCGGCACCATGCCGCTGAAGCGCTGGCCGGTGGATGGGCTGAAGATGGCGAACGAGATGCAGAGCACCCGGTTGCCCTTCGAGATGATGGTGTCGGGGTCAAACGCCAACGCCTCGCCCGTTTGCGCCGAGGGATGCTCGGCGACGTATTCGGTATCGAAACCGATCACGAGATCGAGGTCGGCGAGCTCCATGGGCTACCAGCGCACCTTGAGCCTTACCGGCTCCACGTTCACGGCGCCGCCCCATGCCTTCTTGTTCGCCCAACGCGCGGCGTCCTTCACCGCGTTGAGGCGGGCTTGCGCCTCCTTGCCGTTCAGGGTCGCGGCGTAAGCGGCCTCGATCTGGGCCAGGAACTCGTGAGGCGCGATGCCGCGCGTGACCAGCGCCATGGTCGCGGCCTGCATCGTGGCATGGCGCGCGCCGGGGCCAACGCCACGGATGCATTCGCAGGCCGCCTCGATCATCTCCTCGGCGCTTGCCATGCCTGAGAACTGGCGCAGCCACTCAGCCGTGGTGCCAGTGTAGCTGATGGTGACGCCTTGGCGGGTGACGCGATCCTCGCGCAGCGGCTCCATGGCGGCGATGAAGGCGTCGAGCATTGATTGCGTGACCGTGGGCAGGTCTTCAGGCGAGATCGTCTCGGGGCTCTCTTCGGGCCAGTGATACGGCTGGCGGGTGTCAGGGTGGATGCCGTAGAGCACCGCCTGCCCCGTGCAGCTGAACACCTCGAAGCCGCCATATGCCTTGCCCGACACCTGCAGCCCGGGCGCGGCGCGGTAGAATTGCAGCGTCTTCGGCGCGCGGCCGATCCGGATCATGGGCGAAGTGCCGAGGTGCTCATCATTGATGGCGCGGGCGGTGGTGGCCTTGTTCGAGTCGAGGAAGTCGAGATCGGAAGCAATCACCCGGTCAGGCCCGAAGGCCAAGCCGATACCCGAGTGCGGGTGGGTCTTCGCCCAGTGATCGATCAGCAGGTCGCTGGGCGCATGCTCGTTGTAGCGTTCCCACTGCGAGATGGCGGGCCTCTTCTCGCCGGGCACAAGAGGGATGAGGGCGCCCCAGCCCATGTCGCGCAGCGTATGTGCGAGGCGCCCAAACATCACGCGTCGGCCTTCAGCACGGCAGAGATCGAGTTCTCTGCCTGCACGCCCACGCCACGGCGGCCGATAACGGCGCGGATGCGGTGGCCCACAAGCTTGCCCAGGATGTCGTCGTGATCGATGTCATTGAGATCAACACCGATAGCGTTGCCGTAGAGGGCCAGCCTCTTGAGGCCCTCGCGCACGCGGCCAGCGTGGGGTGATGTCGGCTTGGCGGCGACCGTGAGGAAGCGCTCTTCAACCTGCCCCAGAACCTCGCCGTCCTCGCTATGCACCTCGATGGTGATCGTGAGCCAGAGTGTGTCCTTGTCCCGGTTCCAGATGAGGCGCACATCGCTGATGGTGCAGAGGTGGCGGCCCGGGGCAACCACGTGGGTCTCGGCCTTGAGGTTCAGCTTGCCGAAGCCGGTGTCGGTTTCCTTCGTCATGGTCAGCCCTCCTTCTTGCTGCTGATGTTGCGGTCGTTGATCTGGGTGATGAGGCGGTCGAGGGCCTGAGCCGCGCTGGGCTGGGCTCTCTTGTTGGCGAAGCCCTTGCTCTGAACGATGTGCCACCACCCCCACGCGTAGGAGAGCTCCACCATCGCCCCGGTCTCGTGCTCGCCGTCGTTCGGCAGGCCAGTGCCTTCGAAGATCGGGCGGATGATCTCCACCAGCAGCGCTACGCCGCTTTTGCAGTCGTTGGCATAGGCGGCCGCGCAGTTGCTGTTGCGGCGAGATGCGGCGACGAGCTCTGCCTCGTTCCGGATCGGGCGCAGGAACCACTTGCTCGCAGGCAGGCGCTCCTTGCGGTCGCACCAGTCCGGAACGATGAAGGCGCTGCCCTTCGTCTTCATCTCCTTCAACCGCGTGTGCATCTCCTGCATGTCGCGGGCTGCGGCGAGGGCGTGCTCGGCCGAGATGTCCTGCGACCAGCCTCGAACCTCGTAGCGCTTCAGCGCTGTAGGGTCGGCCTTCAACCAGTCGAGCAGTCGCTCAACGTGCGCCTTGTCCTTGAAGAGTTCGGCGCTGTTGCGGGCCGCCCAGATGGCGCGCTCGGTGATCTTGTCGTCAGGCACCTCGCGCAGCCGGAGGCCGAAGCAGATGTGGATGACCCGGTACTGGTTGAGACTGTGCTTAGGCAGGGCCATCAGCAGTTCAGGCGTCAGCCACGGGCAGTCGCCGCTGGCAAGGTCCCGGCCGTCCTGGAGCATCAGCCGCTTGTGGGGGCTAAGGGCGCGCGCTAGCAGCTTGCGGGCCTTGGTGGGCAGGCCCAGCGCCTTCAGCATCTCCTTCGGCTTGTCACCGGCACGCGCCACCAACAGGGTTGGCGCAAGGGCGAGAATGGGCGCGGCCATAAGCGTATCGCGGATCCGGTCGGCCTTGGGGTGCGCCAGCAGTGGCTGGATAAGCGCGAAGCGGATCGTCGGCGGGATGGAGCGCAGCAGGTTCAGCGACCCCTGCTGGAAGTGATCGGTGGCATTGGCGATGCATTCGCTGACCACGCCGTAGGCAACCTTGTGGGCCAGCGGGATTTTGATGCGGGTGAAATCACGCAGCCCAGCCATCGCCGTTGCGGCCAACATCTCGTCTTCGAGTCGAATAGCGGTGAAGGCGCGCGCCAGCCGCTCCTCAATGGCCGGGTGGCGCAGGGTGCGGGCGAGGTTTGAGTTGCTCGCGTGCCATAGCGCGCCCATGTCCTCGGGCTTGCGATAATCGATGGCATCTTCATTCCCTAGTATGAAACCCACCGCATCGCCGCCATCATCGATGATGAGACAAATGGCAGCGGTGAGTGGCGTGGTGCCGTCAGGGGCGAAGATGCGCGGGACGACGCCGCGCAGTGTGGCGCCGTACACGCTCTTGAGCTC
>NZ_JBAXGR010000151.1:0-6078 GCF_037139295.1 Aestuariivirga sp. | reverse complement strand
CGTGCTGTTCCTCATCGCCGGAAAACTCGACTTCCCGAAGATCAATGGTCACGCAGCGTAACCCACTCGTTTTTCAAAAGAGCCCTTATTAGTTGGGAGTGCAATGCGCACAGCGCAAGTTGTTCCCGACGGACATGATATTTCTGTTTTCACGAATTTCGCCACAGCATTATTGGCGGCTTGTGTCGTGCAGAATGTCCCCAGTATGATTGCCGTGGCTAGGAAGAGCGACTTCTTCAACATGTTTGATCCTTCTCTCTAGGGAAAATACTAGATTCGTTTCTCATCGTAGCAACAACAGCAGAACTACCTAGCTCTCTCACATTCGAGCTAGTCGTTGGCTACTTCCCAAGCGACCACACCCAATGCATGAGCTTGTTCTTGGCGTGGGCTAAGGCGATCCTGTCCGACTGCCCAAAATGTGTTCCTTCTAAACGGCTGCGTCCCTAGGAAGATCGGCCACTTATCTCAATCCAGCTGCAACAATCACCAGCCGCACCTCCTGATGCTATTTGGCGATCTGCTTCCAAGCTTGTCCACGTCAGGCTGCTCAATCGGTTTGTTTTTCCGAACTCCAATCAACGCCAATGATGAACAAAACCGAATAGTCCTGTTTGCTGCAGCCATCGACAGGCGGCATCATGCCACCGGGCGCCACCGGGAAACTCTTTTGATCCACCGCACTGGGGCTGCATAAGCCACTAGTTGCAGAGGTGTAGCGAGCAGAGCGACACTTCAGATGCGTGACGTCATAAATGGAAGCTCTGTTCCCCAACTCCCATGCTTGCACGCCCTGTGCATCGGCGGGGTGGACCGTCAGAATTGCCGTAGCGGTCCGTCTACCCGTGACCAGATACCGTCCGGGCTTCAATGGAAAGCTAGGTTGCTCCATGATCAGACCGTTCTCATCAAGCCACCAGTCACTGGGATCGAACTTCCAGTTTGACGGCGCCACACCTCCTGACGAGAGCAGTTCCTCGAAGTTCTTCAACCATACGCCCCTGGGTCCGGGATCAACTTCCCACACACCCCACTTCTCTGCGCCTGTACCACTGCTTGCGCCGGGCTCCACAAGCGCCGCGATAAACTGTGTTGGAATACGTTTGAATCTGACCGTGTCTGCAAAGGCTGTGCTACCCAACAGCAATACCAAAACAAGGTTCATGATCAAGACGGTGTATCGCATTTGTAGAAAACCTCCAGATCTCGCGTTCATTGCAAACTCCAAACATCACGATAATCGTCGAAAGTGGAAGAGTGGCAACCTCTGCCACGACTGGTTGTTCAAACAACATGCACTAACAATCGGAACAGGGCCCGCAATCTATGACCCGCCTAACGACATTCGTATTCCGATCCCCACAGGTGCGCCAAATTCTTGCTCTCTGAATGTCGACGCAGATTGACTCGCGGAATACCGTCCGCCGCAGGCCTCTCGGACTGAACTCGCTGCCGGTCATTTTCCCACACGCAGGATGGTGAAACATGACCAGAGAGATAGCACCGCCGCTGTTGCGAGCGCCGCGCCGTAGCCGCGCGTGATGTCATAGAGATAGCCAGCCGCCACGGGCCCGGCGACGCCTGCGATACCCCAGGCGGTGAATACCTTGCCGTAGTTCAGTGCGAAGCCCTGTGGACCAAATATGCGCCGCACTTCCACGGGAATGACCGCAATCAAGACGCCATAGCAGACGCCCGCAAGACCCAGCGAGGCAGTTACCGGTAAAATCCCTGCCGCGAATGGTATCCCTAGAAGAACGATGGCTTGCACGAGTAGGGGAAGTGCGATGCCGCGGGGACCCGGAACTTGGGCCGCGAACACGCCTCCGAGATATCCGCCCAGCACGCTGCCGAGTGAAACGACACTAGAGACGAGCCCCGCCTCCGTACCAACCTCGTTGCGCCACACAGCGATAGCCGGCGCATGGGCGAGGACCATGAGGCCGGAGAACGCACCCAGCAGATAGCTAAACCACAGAAAGCGGAGCGACCGTGGAATGACTTGCGGCACGCCCTCAACTGATGGCGGGCTGACAGGCGCATCTCGCTGGATGAGTGCTGCACCCATTGCGCAAATCGCAAAGACCACAGGTGCCAGCACCAAAAAAATGATTGCAACATGCATGCCCCCGAGTGCCGCACTGAAGAGTTGGGCGCAGAGCACGGCGCCAAGGCCATAGATGGCGGTGGCGAGGCCCATCGCCTGCGCCTCGCGCCCGGGCATGGCGGCGGCAGCTATGCCGAGCGACATGGCATAGGCGAAGCCATTTGCGAGACCGTACATCACCCCGAAGCCAAGCAGCAGACCGGCGGAACTGGAGCTGCCACCGGCAATCATAAGGCCCAGCGCCGCAACAGCGCCTGAACCGATGAGCCGAAGTCGCGGACCGAACACCGCCTCGATGCGGCCATTCAGGTACACGCCCAGTGTGAGGGCCGCGATTGCGACTGCATAACCCATGCTGGCGACGGTTCGCGAGGTGCCAAGCCACTGCTCGACGGGTGACAGCAGCACGCCGTAGGCATGGATTGACCCAAAGCACAGGCAGGTCATCAAGGCCGCGGCGAGTTTCCTTGAGTTCACCGCAACCACGGCCTCAGGCCATACCGAGTTGTCGCTTGCGCTGCATGGCCCAGGCACCAATCAGACGATCTGCCGTAATGCCGATGAAGGCAATGCCGAGGCCTGCGAGCAGGCCACGGCCAGTGTCCGCGCCCGGAAGCGCCTTGTAGATTTCCTGGCCGAGATCGCGCGAGCCAATGAGCGCGGTGATGGCGACCATGGCCAGCGCCATCATGATGGTTTGGTTGAAGCCGAGCAGTATCTCGGGGAACGCAATGGGAAGCTCCACCTTGCGCAGGCGCTGCCACGGCGTGGCGCCGGAGGCAACGGCGGCGTCCAAGGTCGCAGAAGGCACGCGCAGCAGACCCAGGTAGGTGTAGCGGATTGCCGGCACCGTTGCATAGGCCAGCATGGCGATGACGTTGGAGACGTCGCTGGTCTGGAACAGCATGATGACGGGAATCAGGTAGATGAAACTGGGAAAGGTCTGCAACGTGTCGCACACGCCTTTCGTGACATGCGCAACACGCGGGCTGTGCGCCGCCCAAATGCCGATGGGAATGCCGATGATGACGCAGAGGATCGTGGCGCCAGTGACGAGATAGATCGTCAGCATCAGCGGCTCCCAGAAGCCTGCGAGCATCATGAAGCCGAACAGGCAGACCGGCAGCAGCGCCAAACGCCATCCCGAGAGATGATAGCCAATTGCGGCGAGCACGCCGAGCATCACCGGCCAGGGAAGCCAGAGGTAGAAATTGCGAAGCGGCAGCATCAGCCAAATGGTGAGCGCATCGCGCGCCGGCTTGATGTAGGGAAAGAGCTCCTTCGAGATCCAGCGCACCGCGTTGTTGATCGGTCCGCCATAAGACAGCGTCATTTCCTTGGGAAGTACGGCGAAGCCGTGGGAAAAACCTGCCGCAGCGACAGAGGCCGCCAAGAGTAGCACGAAAAGTGAGATATGGGGGTGACGGGCGGTAAAGCCGTTCTTCGGGTCCGTATGCGAGGGCACCTTGGCCATATAGGCTTGGGTCAGCCGATCGAGAACGATGGCGATGAGGGTGATCGCCACGCCCTGCTCCACCGCCTTGCCGATCTGCAGTTGCTGTAACGAGAACAGCAGCTTCTGGCCGAGCCCGGAAGCGCCAACCAGCGAGGCGATGACCACCATGGCCAGCGTCTGCATGACGACCTGGTTGAGGCCCAGCATCAGCGTCTTCTCGGCAGCGGGAATCTCGACTTTCCAGAGTAGCTGTCGCGGCGTGCAGCCGGCCATGCGGCCCGCCTCCAGAATGTCCGGGGGAACGGTGCGCAAGCCGAGGATCGTGCAGCGTGCCATGGGCGGCAGGGCGAAGGCGAAGGTGGCGAGCATCGCCGGCACCTGGCCGAAGCCGAAGAGTATGACCACGGGCCCGAGATAGGCCATGTGCGGCGTGGCCTGCATCACGTCGAAGACCGAATTGAGAATGCGCTCAACCCGGGTGTTGCGGGTTGCCCACAGGCCGAGCGCCAGACCCAGGGCAGCGGCGAGCGGCACGGTGACGAGAACGATGGACAGCGTCTGCATCGAGTCCTGCCACAGGCCGAAGATCGCGAGGTAGAAGGCCGCCAGCCCGCAGAAGATGGCGAGCCCCCTGCCACCAGCCCAATGACCGAGGATCGCCACGCCCCCGACGATGGCAACCCATGGCAACGGCGGCAGCGAAAGCGCCGGGAAGCCCCTGAATAGCAACGCTTCCGAGAACCATAGCGGCCAGGACAGCAGCCACGACAGTATGCGTGTCACAGGTTTTGCGGCCGCCGAGAACCAGACGAAACCCTCGGTCACCCAGGCGCGGAAGGGAATGGCCCACTCGCTGGGCCAGCGGGCGAAGGGCGGCCAGGCCCAAGCCGCGGCAACGCCGAGAACGATGATGATGCCCACCACGATGGGAAGCGACAGCCGCGGAGGTGGTGCAAGCTTCGGCGCGGCCATTGCCTGCCCGCCGCTACTCATGGGCGTTCGTCCGGATAGAGCGCGCGGATCATGGCGGCGCGGTCGATAGTGCCGATGGAGCGGCCTTCGGCATCAATCACTGCCAGGGGCTTATCGGAGGCGAGCACGATGGGTGCGGCCTCGCCGATCTTGGCCGAGGCAAGGATGTTGTCGCCATTGAGCGGAGCCGGCACCGGCGAGGCGATGGAGCCCACCGTCAGCACCCGGTCACGCGGGGCATTGCGGGTGAACTCACGCACATAGTCATCGGCGGGCGATGAAACCATCACTTCCGGCGTCGCCAGCTGCACCAGTCGGCCGTCCTTCATGATGCCAATGCGGTCGCCGAGGCGGATCGCCTCGTCGAAATCATGGGTGATGAATACGATAGTCTTGCGCAGCAGCTTCTGCAGCCTCAGGAACTCGTCCTGCATCTCGCGGCGGATCAGTGGGTCGAGTGCCGAGAAGGGTTCATCGAGGAACCACACGTCGGGCCCGACAGCGAGCGAACGCGCGATGCCAACCCGCTGTTGCTGACCGCCCGAAAGCTCACGCGGGAAGTAATTCTCGCGGCCCTCGAGGCCGACAAGCCGGATCATCTCGCGGGCGCGCGTATCGCGCTCCTCGCGCGTGGCACCGCGCACCTCAAGCGGGAAGGCGACGTTGGAGAGAACCGTGCGGTGCGGCAGCAGGCCGAAGTGCTGAAATACCATGCCCATCTTGTGGCGGCGGATGTCGATCAGTTCGGAGGCGCTCGACTTGAGAAAGTCCCGCCCCTCGAACACCACCTCACCGGCCGTTGGATCATTTAGCCTTGTGATCGCACGGATCAGCGTCGACTTGCCCGACCCCGAGAGGCCCATGATGATGAGGATCTCACCCGGATAGACATCGAAAGACACGTCGCGCACCGCACCAATATGGCGTTCTGCCGCGAAGTTCTCCGACGTGGGCGCATGCCCATGACGGGCGAGGAAGCCTTGGGGATCGGCACCGAACACCTTCCAGAGATGGCGGCAGGAAATCTTCGGCTGGTCACGCATGGTCAGGCATTCCGCAGTGTAAGTGAGGGGACGCGGAGCAAAAGCCCCGCGCCCCCTCAATTGAGTTGGGTGTTACTGCAGCCAGGACTTGACCGTGTCCTGGTTGGTCTCAATCCACTTCTTGGCGGCGTCTTCCGGCGTCATGCCGTCGACGTCAACAAGGGCAGCGGCAGCCGCAATCTGCGGGTTGCTGAAGTTTACCTTCTTGAGAATGGAGGCGGCCTTCGGCCACTTCTGCTCAAGCTCCTTCGAGCCCACCTTCTTGAGGTAGCCACTGGCCGGTGCGCCGCAGTCATAGACGGCGTCCGGGTTCTGGCCCCACTTCGGGTCGGAGAGGCAGGCGGCCTCATATTTCGGGAACTCGACGAACTGGCCTTCGAACTTCGCCTCGATGAAGTTCGGCGTCCAGTTGAAGAGTACGATCGGCTCCTTGCGGTCATAGGCCGCCTGGAGTTCGGCCCACAGCGTGGCTGCCTGACCGACCGGCACTTCCTGGAAGT
>NZ_JBAXGR010000150.1:0-6169 GCF_037139295.1 Aestuariivirga sp. | reverse complement strand
CTCCCGCAGGGAGCGCCACTTTTACAAGTTTGTTTAACTTCTCACACGATTGCGCGGACACCGGCCGTCGCGTGGCGAGCCGCTATTGCAGCGAGAGGCCAGCGCGCTTGCGGAATAACGTGTCGAGGCACTTCAGGAAGGCCTGCTGGGCGTCCTGAGGATAGTCAAGATCCTTCGGCGCGTTGGAGAGGAGCAACATGGTGGCGTTCGACTCGAAGAACACAACGCGACCTTCATCATCGACATCGAAGTCCATGCCGAACACGTCCAGCGGAATGCGGCGGCCAACTTCTAGGAGTGCATGCCACGCGGCCTCGCCAATGCGCTCGGGTTGCTCGACCACGGCGTTGGCCGTGTCGAACAGCGCCCTGTCGCGTCGATAGTGATCGAGGATGCGGTGGAACTTGCGTCCGCGCACCATCCACTGGTCGTCATAGTCGCCGCGGATCAGGGTCGGCGTCCCGTCCACGAAGGCTGCGCGTATCCGGCGGAAGAACCCGTTCTCATGTTCGACGCCTGCATATTCGATTGCGTAGAAATCCTTGCAGCCGATATCCAGCAGTTCGGTAAGGGCTGTATTGAGTTCGGCGTCGTTGCGCGCGAGATGAATGTTGGCGCCCTCCTGCTGGCCAACCGAGCGGAGGATGACGGGGAATGGGAACAGTTCCCTGATGCCCCGGCGAAGTGAATCGAACAGATGCGCCTCAAGGCGGAAGCGCACTGATTTCGGCACAATCAGGTTGGCAACGCCGCGCAGCGTGTCAGCGGTTTCAACGCGCGTGCAGTGAAGGGCCTGTTGCGCCGCATTCACGACGGGCAGTCCCAGTGCACTTTCTTGTGCCTCAACCTTTGCCAGTTCGCCGCGCTTCAGGTTTTCGCCATTGACGCAATTGTTGAGAATGATGGCCGGCTCGTGCGCTCCGACTTCGGAGGCAAGCGAACGCGCCGGGCTGCCGGCGAAAACAGAGAGGAAACGGTAACGGTCGGCACAGGCCTTGACGAGCTGACTGGGGAAGTTGCCAGTGAAGTGCTGTTCCATGGCGGGTGAGGCCAGCGTCTCTATGGCGGGATCTGCTGCGATCTCGATCACTGTGAGAATCTGCGACGGCAGGCGCGGTGCGGCATAGGCGGGAGCTGATGCAAGGTAGGAACTGTAGAAGCGCTTGGCATCCGCCTCGCGCTGCAAGACGTCGGCCGCGATCGCAGCATGTGCCATGGCTTCGGGCTTGTCGCGCCAGCGGTAGTCCGATGCATTGATGCGGGCAAACAGTCTTTCGTTTTGCCCGGCGCCGTGTGCGGCCTTCAGCCACAGCTGTTCAATGTCCCATCCGGCGGTGGGCCGGTCCAGCACCGGCAACAAATATCCGGCCACGAAATTGTCCTGACCCGCAAGAAGCAGCGATGCACAAAGATTCTCGAGTGCGGCCGCATCGAACTCGTCATCCTTGAGCAGTTCGAGGCGGGGGAGATCCATACCTGTGATGCCCGCGAGCTCGTCCTTTCGCCCGGAACTGGCTATCAGCCGGGCGAGGTTACCGGCATGCTTGATGCGCTGTGCCGGGGTGCGCGCGTCGCTAACGGCTTGACGTGCAAGTTCCAGTGCCTGGGCGGTCTGGCTGTTCATCGCCATGGCCAGGGCCTTCAATCCAAGGAGATCGCTGTCGTGGGGATCGAATGCCAGAAGCCTCTCGAGCTCCGCCAGGGCCGAAGCGCGGTCTCCGCTGCGCAGGGCGGTCACGATGTTGGAATGAGGCTGCATGTGATGTTCCAGACGAGGGCGGCGGTTACAGCCGCCTTTTGCACTCTCCGGCTTCGGGTTTCAACCCGCGGAGGCTGTTAGTTGGCGCCGTGATAGACAACCCCGGCTCGCGTGTAGCCGGACCACGAGACTGAGCCCTCGGCGGGCGCGTCGGTCGCCGGGAGAATGCGGATGGTCGTGGCATTGGGAACCATTCGGGCCTTGTCCTTGGTAGACAGGGGAAGGCCGGGGACTTCCGGCTGCGGCGTCTGTGTGATGGTCATCAGGCGCGTGCCTGGCGGCAGCACAGGGGCCACCTGGGTGGCAAGCTTGTCGATGTCGACGGTGCCATCGGCAAGGGCTGCGCCAGAGGCGATGCCAAGAGCCACTCCTCCCAGCAAGACTGCCCTCGTGATCCGCATGCTCGGTTCTCCTGCCGCGCCGGTAAGGCGCCGTAACGCCAAAATAGCAGCGCAGCGCGGCCCGGAAAAATTAAATTTTCCGGGAAGCCGATCTGTCGAAGTGATCAGGCTGCGGGCGTCTTGGGGGCGGCTGACAAGGCGAAGGGGTTGGACGGGCGCACCGGACGGGGCTTGGGCTTCGGCATCGGGATCAGACCCTCGCGCTGTGCCTTCTTGCGTGCCAGCTTGCGGGCGCGGCGGATGGCCTCGGCCTTTTCGCGTACCCGCTTTTCCGAGGGTTTCTCGTAGAAGCTATGGGCCTTCATCTCGCGCAGCAGGCCTTCGCGCTGCATCTTCTTCTTAAGGAAGCGCAGGGCCTGGTCGACGTTGTTGTCTTTGACGAAAATTCTCACGGTGCGTCACCTTTCTCGAAGGAAGATCGGCTCAAAAAGAATGCGCCGGTGCGGACACCGGCGCTCCTCGATTCCCTCAACCCGCCACCAGTACATCCGTGGCTCGCGGGAAAAAGGTCCTGGATGATGATCAGGCCGCCTGGAGGCGGTCTGCGGACGACTTGCCGTTACGCTTGTCGGTCACGATCTCGAACGAGACCTTCTGGCCTTCGTTGAGACCAGTCATGCCGGCGCGCTCGACGGCGCTGATGTGAACGAACACATCGCTGCCACCGCCCACGGGTTCGATGAAGCCGAAGCCCTTCTGGGCGTTGAACCACTTAACAGTACCTGTTTGCACAGTAGATCCTTAGATAGAAAGAGAGAAAAACGAACGAACTGCGGAATTGCAGGTCCGGTCACCGATGTTCTGGAAGAGTGGGGGAGATCCGCTGCGTCAAACGCGCGAGGCTGAGCCATCAGGCCAAAATTCGATGACCCGGATATAGGTAGCTCTGCCTAGCAATGCAAGACAATTCGTCAGCAAGCTGAAAATTGCTCCTCAACGCACTGGCCACTTCTCCGCCACAATCAGTCGAAGGCGTGAGCCACCTTGAGGGCATGGCGCAGTGCCTCACGCGGGAAATCCGGATTGCCGGGCGCCAGTGGCGAAAGCTCGGTCCTCTTTGCTTGCGGTTGCGCGGCGGGCAGTACACGGCCCTCCATCACTGTGCCCCACACCGCAATGTCCCTTATCCTGAGCGGATCGACGTTGAGGGGGTTAGCGGCGAGCACGGTGAAATTGGCGCGCTTGCCTTGGCTGATGGTGCCCACTTCGTTCTCGAGTTTCAGCGAGTATGCAGCTTCGATGGTAACGCCGCGAAGCGCCTGTTCGGCGCTCACGCGCTGATCAGGCCCGGCGATGCGGCCCGAAACGGTGAGGCGGTTGACAGCACACCACATCAGGAACAGCGGATCGGCCGGTGCCATCGGCATGTCGGAATGCAGCGACCACGCGATGCCTGCCCTGTTGAGGTCGCCGAGACGCACCATCTCATCGGCGCGCTCGGGGCCGAGCCCCACCTTGCCATACTGATCAGCAAGTGCCGCGACATAGTAAGGATTGCCGCTGACGATGGCACCCAGCGATTTGATGCGTGCCACCTGGTTGGTGCTGCTCACGGCGAAGTGCACGAGAACGGTGCGGTGGTCTTGGCGCGGGCTGCGGCGCAGATTGGCTTCCAGCGTATCGAGCACCCGGTCGAGGCCAGCATCGCCGTTGACATGGATGTGGATCTGGTAACCCGCATCCCAGTAGATGCGGAAGCCGCGTGCGAAGGCGGGCTCATCCATCATCCATTCACCCTTGTGGCCGTCGAGGTAGGGCTGGCGCACCTGCATCAGTTGCGAATAGATGGCGCCATCGGCGAACAGCTTGGCCTGCATCGGCGCCAGGCTGGTCATGCCGCCATACCATGAGGCAAGCTGCTGCGATTGCGTGATGACCTGCTGGTCATCCGGGTATTTCGTCACCATGCTCTTGGCATCGACCATGAATGACCAGCGGAATGGCATGTCAGGGCTTGAGAACACAGTGTTTACGCCATCCTGCACCGGCTTCGCCATGATGCCGCCCGGCTCGTTGCCGAGTGTGATTCCCTTGGCATGCATATAGTCGCGCGTCAGCTCGAGTCCGGCCCGCAACCGCTGCGGTGAGGCGGCGAAATTGGCGACGTGCGGCAGGACCGCGAACAGGCCCTGTTCCCAGAAATGCCCGTCCGCCATGCTGGATTGCTCCTTGGCAGATGCGGAGAAAGTCTCGAATACAACGTCGGTGATGCCCGCGCGCTGCATCGTGGCTGTGTTGAATGTCATCTCGTGACAAGAGCGCGACCACACGATGATCGGCTTCGTGGTGCTGATGCCGTCGAGGACGGCCTTGGTGAGCGGCCCGAAGAAGGCGCTGTGGTAGCCCCACGTCACGAAGGCATCGTCTGAAGGGGATGCGGCGTTCACCGCGCGGGTGAGGCGCTCGATGAAGTCCTGCTTGTCTCGCACTGCCGGCACAACTCGGCCTGGCAGCACCCAGTCCTCGATCGACAATATTTCGGAGGACATGGTCAGCGCCGCCAGCAGCGGGTGGTCATGCTGCGCGAGGAATCCGGGCACCAGCACGTGGCCGGCGAAGGTTTCGTCGATGGTGTAGGGCTGGTCGCCGAGAGTGGCCTTCACCTCCTCGAGGCTACCAACCCACAGGATACGACCGTTCACCACGGCTACGGCTTCAGCAGCAGGCCGCGTGGGGTCGAGTGTCACGATCTCGCGCGCCGTGAAGATCGTGGCGGGCGGCGCGCTGAGCATGGACCCGCCGATGTCGGTGAGCGATTCCGTGAGGGCGAGGGCGCTTCGCGACGCTGCCAGGGCGGAAATGCCTGCGAGGCTGGTGCCAAGAAGTGCGCGGCGGGAGATGTGTTTCATGGCCTGCCCCTTCCGTTTCCCTGTCGCTTCCGGAAAGTATCGTCAGGAGAATGAAGCTTTGCAACATCCCCCGGTGCGACACAAAACTGAGCGCCAAGTTACGCATGGCGCTCAGCAAGGTGCAGGCTTTGGGGCCGCGCAGGGGATGGGATGGGGTAAAGGGCGCAGCCGGACCGAAGATGGCGCTGGTGTGCGACAATGCTGTGACGGTGGAAACGTCGTCAGCGTCGCCTGAATGCGGCAGCTGTCCTGTCCCTTTCCAGCGAGATTATCTCGGCGAGTTTGGCTTCAAGCTGCTCACGCGGCATATCGTGGAAATAGGGCTGCAGGAAATTTGTGATGAAGTCAGAGTCGATGGATGGCTCCAGCAGCTCAATGTCGGCTGAGAAATTCTCGAACGCAGAATGAAGATCAAGCATGTGACAACTCCCCAACAGGTACAAAGGCAACTCCCTTGATCTGTGAATGGGCAGCCGCCATGCCCCGGACTTTGATCTAGCGCAACAAGGTCTGCAGATATTCGTATGTCCGCATGATTGAGCATTCGTTCAGTTCGCGGCTGCAAAGTGCACTGGCCGCTGATCCAAAAGAAAATGCCCGGCGAGGGTTTTTCCTGCCGGGCATGTCCGTGAGAGTGGTGTGGGCGTGTGGTTCAGTCTTCGACCAGTTCCCACTTGTCGCCGGGATTGAAGCTCATGGTCTTCGACACGATGGTATCGGTGTCGGGGCCGAAGTCACGCTCATAGACGACGCCTGCCTGGTTGACGACGAAGGTCGAGACCCCCGTCTCACCATATTTCGCCGGCCAGGCGATCAGCGCAAAGCCGTTGATCATGTTGTCGTTGACCACATAGTCGTGGGCGCCACCGGCGACGTTGTCGCCCTGGCGCTTGAGGATGCGGAACTTGTAGCCAAAGTAGCCGTCGCCAGCCTTTGCCTTCTCGAGTGCCGCAACATCGAGGCCGGGGCCGACCGGGCTGTCGCCGTCGCCCTGTTCAGCGGGCCAGTAAAGGCCATCCATCAGGCCGTCGCCGCTGATCAGCTTCTGTGCGAATTCGAGCACGCCGTCGCCGTCACGGTCCTCGCCGGAGTAATCCTCCTGGGCCTGCACGTACAGTCGCATCGTGTCGATGGCGTGGAGTTCGTTCTCGCCGATGCGG
>NZ_JBAXGR010000149.1:0-6206 GCF_037139295.1 Aestuariivirga sp. | reverse complement strand
AGTGAGGCACGTATTAATACGTGCTCATCCCGGCCGGCATCGCAGGGACTAAAGCTACGATGGTCTGCGTGATGGTCCCATAAAGAGCCCGATCAACAAAGACCATAAAAAACAGGTAGATAACTAGATATAATGGCGGAGAGGGAGGCAGACGAACCCTAGTCTACAGCACTCCAGACAAGTCCACCAACATCAACAGAAATCCCCATTATAAAGCTCACCACTCTCCACAGTAGTCTATGCCGCTCTATTGGTTGTTGCCCTGATCCAGCTTCCGCGCTAGGCCATTCGCTAGGCCAAAGCGACGGAAGGCACCCCAATGGCAGGCAAACTAAACCTCCTCACTGCTCGCCAAGTTGAGACGATCTCGCAAGCCGGCCGTCACGCTGATGGCGGTGGTCTGTACCTGCGTGTCCGACCCGGTGGTTCGAAGACGTGGTCGATGATGTTCGCCGTGATGGACGGCAAGAGGCGCAAACAGACCGAGATCAGCCTCGGACCTGCCGGTGCCGGTGGCCTGTCGCTCGCCGAGGCCCGCGGCAAGGCCGCCGAGATACGCGCCCAGCGACTCCGCGGCCTCGATCCCAAGGCCGAGCGCAAAGCCGCCGCGGTGCCAACCTTCGGCATCTTCGCCGATGAATACATCGACACCCACGCCAGCCGCTTTAAGAGCCCCAAGCACCTCGCCCAGTGGCGGATGACCCTCGGCGACACCTACTGCGGCGCGATCCGGGGCAAGCTAGTGAGCGAGATCGGCACCGACGATGTGCTAGCCGTCCTGAAACCCATCTGGGGCACGGTGCCGGAGACCGCCAGCCGCATCCGAGGCCGGCTTGAGAACGTGCTCGATGCCGCCAAGGCTCGCGGATTCCGGGCTGGTGAAAACCCGGCGACGTGGCGCGGCCACCTCCGGGCCATCCTTCCCGCCCGCCAGAAGCTCACCCGCGGGCATCACGCCGCTTTGCCATACGATGACGTTCCAGCCTTCATGGCCGCCCTGCGGGCTCGCCAGAGCCTTGCTGCGATGGCACTGGAATTGGCGATCCTTACAGCATGCCGTTCCGGGGAAGTGCTGGGTGCCCGGTGGGAGGAGATCGACCTCAAGAAGGGGGTGTGGATCATCCCGAAGGAGCGCATGAAGGCTGGCCTCGCCCACCGCGTGCCCTTGAGTAAGCGGGCGGTGGCACTGCTGAAGGGCCTGCCACAGGTCAACCCCTACGTCTTCCCCGGTCAGGCACCCGGCAAGCCTCTCTCGGGCATGGCGATGGAGATGCAGCTACGCCGCATGGACCGGAACGACATCACGGTGCACGGATTCCGCTCCACCTTCCGCGACTGGTCCTCCGAACAGACTTCCTTCCCGCATGAAACATGTGAGCACGCGCTGGCGCACCGTATCAGCGACAAGGCAGAGGCAGCATATCGGCGTGGCGACCAATTCGAGAAGCGCCGCGAGCTGATGCAGGCGTGGGCGAGGTGGTGCGAACCCAAGCTGGGCAGCAATGTCGTTCAACTCAAGAAGTAGATCGATCCGCTTGATATGGGCCGACTACTAACTCCAAAACCACACGCCGCACCGTTGGAGGCGGCGTCTACTGCGGACTAATAAGTATTTTTGTATAATACCAATCGCAAACACCAAGATTAGCCCAATATAGCAGCCTTAAGTTATTCACCCCTGCTGGCAACCCCGTAATGTACAAAAAACCAGTTCCAGTCGGATTGACAGGACTGTAATTGAGCCTAGTCAAGGAAACTGTTCGACTAGTTGGGCTGCTGTAAGGTTCATACGACACGATTGAGTTCTGGCTCACGCGGACGCCGAGCGCACAAGTGTTTGGGGCGGACGTATTATTTCCGAGCTCTGCCGAAATATGCACTATCGCTGAACCGCTTGATCCGATGGTGACATCGATATTTGTATTGGTGAGGTCCTCCCAGGTCTGGGAAGTATAATTACTCCAGCTACTGCCCTCAGTATAATACACTGGACCACCTGCTCCAGCAGGTCCAGTCGCTCCAGTGGGCCCAATAGGTCCTGTTGGACCAGCGGGACCCGCCGCTCCAGTGGCTCCAATTGGGCCCACTGCTCCGGCATTACCAACAGGTCCCGTCGCACCAACAGGGCCTATTGGACCTGTTGCTCCGGCAGGACCCGTTGCCCCGGCAGGACCAGCAGGTCCCGTTGCTCCAGTAGCCCCAGCATCTCCGGATAGCCCCGTTGCACCAATGGGTCCTGTAGGTCCAGCAGGTCCCGTCTCCCCAGCAGGCCCAGTTGCACCAGTAACTCCAGCAGCACCTGGCGGGCCTGCTGCACCAGAACCCACGAGTGAAGTGCCTGTAGCAGGCCAGTAAGGAGCAGTCGCTGTCTTCGGTCCGAAGAGAGTGTTCGTCGTTGTGTTGAGGTAGAAATCGCCAACCTGACCCAAGGACTGATCAAAAGGATTTCCAACGCCATTAAGGATCGTGTTGCCAATGGTTCCGACCTGCTGCCACCAAGTTGGATTGGTGCTAGGAATGTAGCTCTTGTTTGGCGCTGCACCTTGAATTTCATGGTTACCGCTAGGTAAACATACTAGCCCAGTAATTTGCGGGGTGAAAATGATCCGAATTCACTTTACGGACGCCTCAGCAAGAGTCGGGGGAATGATAGCCAAGAACTTGTAGACGTCGTTAAGCGCAGCGTCGGTCAACTCCTGACGACGAGCACAGAAGCCCGCAAGCCGGGAATGCTGCTCGGCAAGATCCAGTCGGATAAGACCCGCGGCTTCCTTAGGACGGGTTCGATAGGGGGTTCGACATTGCCATCGTCCTGACGAAGGGCACCAAGGTGTTGCCCCTGACAACAATCCCTCATCCCAGCCGTTGCGAGTTCTGCCAGGTGACCCACCCTACGAACCTCAGATGCTTGGTAGATGAAATGATTGGCCAGACTGAGGTCCGCGGCGTCTCAGTGGGAGCTGGACCCTCAACGTGCAGCTTGGGAAGCTGCCACTCTACCACTGAACTACGCCGCGATGGAGCAGAGATGAGTGGAGGTGGGGCAGGGCGGCACCCCCGTGACCGGTTACCACCCTGTCAACCAGCTCCGCTGTCGAGAGTATTCTTATGGATGATCCCGTTCTTCATGATGATGCTGAACTTATGTTCGGGGTCCGCAACAAGATCAATATTCTCAAGCGGGTTTCCATCGACGACCAGGATGTCAGCGAGAGCACCCTTTGCGATTATGCCAAGCTTGCCCGGATAGGGATTTCGCGAGCCGGACATTGCGAGGAGTTCGGCATTGTTGCTGGTTGCCATGATCAGGATTTCGGCGGGCCGGTACCAGCGCTTCATAGCCGCAAGCAAGTGACCCTGCTGTTTAGTGCTTGGCGGATTGAAAAGGATGTCCGTTCCCCATGCTACCTTTAAGTTCAACTTGCGAGCCAACCCGTAGATAGTGTCGGTTCCATGCGTAACCTGGAGTTCTTTCAATCGGTTAGGTGTCCCCTCGGGAAAGGTGCCATGTCCCTCATCAATGAAGGGCTGTGTGCTGAGCCATGCAGCTCGTTCGGCGATCATTTCCGCTGTTGCCTCGTCCATGAGGTGTCCATGCTCGATGCAGCGGACGCCAGCCTTAAGTGCCGTCTGAATGGAGCGTGGCATATATGCATGTACGGCCACATAAGTCCCCCAGTTGTCAGCGGCTTCCACCGCAGCTTGGAGTTCGCGTTCAGTATACTGGTTCGTGTCAATGGGGTCGTAGTGAGAGACTATGCCGCCCCCTGCCGCCAACTTTATCTGGCTTGCTCCCAGCGCCAGCTGCTCGCGTGTCCGCTTGAGCACTTCATCGGCACCGTCAGCGATCACACCTGCACCGATTTCCTCCACACGGCTCCAGCTTCCTGGGCGCTGTGGCAGTTCATAGGGCAACCGAAAATCTCCATGACCGCCTGACTGCGAGATAATTGCTCCCGAAGGCCAGATACGCGGGCCTGCGTTCATGCCGTTGTCGATTGCTTTCTTGAGACTAAATGATGCGCCCGCCATATCACGAACACTGGTAAAACCACGCATGAGTGTGCGGTTCGCCTCGTCCGCGGCCAACAAAGTGAGATATCCTTCGTCTGCCGTGAGGACGTCAGGGATAGTTACGGGGGCTAACATTGTATGCCAGTGCGCGTCGATTAGTCCTGGCATCAGCGTTCGCCCACCACAATCGATCTTTACGGTTGTCGGATCGGATGCCGAAATACCGGCCGCAACATCTACAATCACACCATCTTGTACGACGACGGAGAGGCCTCGTTTGAGGCTTGCAGAAACACCATCAAATATTGCGACATTTTCGAAGACGGTGCGTACAGGGGGCTCGGCCCTTGTTGGATGCGTCTTGATGACTGAGGCTCCCGCAATGCTCAACCCAGCCGACAGCAGGTATCGGCGCGAAATTCCCGTCATTAACAAATCTCCGTCCATAGTGGTGTTAGGGCATGACGAATATCGATGCTGTCACTGGGGGGGGTATTAGTCATCTAACAACGCTCAAAACAGATGATAATAAAGCTTCAAGGACGCTGCAAGACGGTACCGAGTTTTCAGTTGGATCAGCGAACGACAACAGCCACCTTCGCTCCCTGATGCTCCTTGGCAATCTGCTCCCAAGCCTTCCTGTCCACGTTGCGATAGATGACGGCCTTGGTGATAGATCACACATGCAGCCTGGGAAGCTGCCGTTCTACCCCTGAACTATGCCCGCGATGGAGCAGAGATGAGTGGAGGTGGGGCAGGGCGGCAAGGGGGTAACGAGTTTTGCCCACGGATTTGCAGGTCTTGCGCACAAAGCAAAGTGATGGAGCCAACTCTGTTGTCTCTCACTTAAGTGGAATCCCTGATCGACACGTCCATTGGCCGATGTTACGAAACAACCTTTGATTTATGCAGGAGTGGATCAAATGGTAAGGGTTGTTCGTTCGATCTTCTTTTCGGTCGTCTTCGGAGCCATCCCGCTTGCTGTGTCAGTTCCGTTGACTTCGGCATCTTGGGCTGACGTGCAACGGGTATTCAATACGCCGCCTTCAAAGCTTTCAAGCCTGTCTCAGGATGAGCTTAACGCCTTCGGGACAAGACTTGTTACTGAGGCCTACGAGATCCGCGCGAAGGTTGAAAAGCCCGTACAGGGCGGCAATACCCAAGAAAAAATCAAATCCGATGCCGTGAAGGCCGTACAGAACCTATATGACGGCGACGCCATAATCCAACGCGCGCGTCTCAATTATGGCCTTACCACGAAAACTTATGTGCCCAACTATACGGGCAAATTCAAGATCAGCAACGTCGCCGTTTCCCAGACCAGCGAAACTGTGCTGGTCATCTCCTTCGATGTAAAACTTCCGGACCGCGTCAGCCTGCAATCGGGTATCGTATATAGCCAGGAAGATGCGCCGCGCCTTCTGGTGATGCGCTGGAACGAAGCAGAGAAGATGTGGAAGATATTCACCCACTCCGACTTCGATTCTCCGAGAACGTATCTCTGCGGGGCAAACAAGGATTTCTTGCCTGAGAAAAGCGTCTTCAAGCCTGAGGATATCGAACTGGGGCGGACGCTCTGGGACGAAGTCCAGACTTCCTCATTGACGGGTCAGCCACAGACCATGCATTCAAAAGGATTTCAGTTCGTGTTTGCCAGCGGCGAACGCAAGACCGCGCCTGGCAAGATACGCGCACGACTGACCAAGCGGGAGGAGATCGTTGACGTAGAGGCGATCAAGTCAGATGATCTGCTTGCGTTGCGCTTCGACTCCCTTGGACCAATGGAGCTCGACGGTGGGCAAACCCGCGAGGCAAAGAGCCCCCGTCTCGCGACGTTTCATCTTGACCCCGACGGGAAGTGGAGGATGAATGCGGTTGGTGTGTTTCACGTCACCGCTAAATTCGCAGATGGTGTGGCATGTGTTCAGCAATAGGACGTGATCCACCCCCATTGAAGTGGTCCGACTTGAAGTATGTCTTAAGGCATCCAGGAGGATCAGAACATGCCAAGGAAGAAGCACACACCTGAAGAGATCGTTGCCATGTCAGTCTATACCTAGCCGGAAGTAGAACGCCCCTTCTTGAACGAGACTGAACTTGAATCCTGCGACTGCACCAATTCGCTAATTCACGTAAAAATATGATCGGCCCCAACGAGTGGTCGGGTTTGAATGTTAGTGCATGATTGGCTT
>NZ_JBAXGR010000148.1:0-6307 GCF_037139295.1 Aestuariivirga sp. | reverse complement strand
CGTGGTCAACGTGGCCAATCGTGCCAATGTTGCAATGCGGCTTGTCGCGGTTGAACTTCTCTTTGCCCATCGGATGTCTCCGTTTCTCAAATTAATTACGCGTATTTCTTCTTGATATCTTCGGCCACGGCGCCAGGAACCTGGGCATAGTGGTCGAACTGCATGGTGTAGGAGGCACGCCCCTGGCTCATCGACCGAAGGTTGTTGATGTAGCCGAACATGTTGGCGAGCGGCACCAGCGCATTGATGATGTTGGCATTACCGCGCATCGATGTGCCGACAATCTGGCCACGCCGAGAGTTCAGATCGCCGATCACGGACCCAACGAAATCTTCCGGCGACGTCACCTCAACCTTCATCATCGGCTCGAGAAGAACAGCTCCGGCGTTCTCAAAGGCTTCGCGCATAGCCGCGCGAGTGGCGATTTCGAAGGCGATCGCGGAGGAGTCAACTTCGTGGTAGGCGCCGTCAATGAGCGCCACCTTGAGGTCAACCACCGGGAAGCCGATGAGCGGGCCGGAGGACAGAACCGAGTTCAAGCCCTTTTCGACGCCGGGGATGTATTCCTTCGGTACCGAGCCGCCAACGACGCGGGACTCGAAGGCATTGCCTGCACCGGCCTCGTTCGGCTCGATTTCAAGGATGACGCGGGCGAACTGCCCAGTGCCGCCAGTCTGCTTCTTGTGTGTGTAGTCCTTGATCACCTTGCGGGTAATTGCTTCGCGGTAGGCAACCTGCGGGGCTCCTACCTGAACCTCAACCTTGTGGGTGCGCTTCAGAATATCGACCTTGATGTCAAGATGAAGCTCGCCCATGCCCTTGATGATGGTCTCTCCCGACTCGGAGTCGGTCGAGACGCGGAACGACGGATCCTCAGCGGCCAGCTTGTAGAGCGCCACGGCCATTTTTTCCTGGTCGGCCTTCGTCTTGGGCTCCACCTTCATCTCGATGACGGGTTCCGGGAACTCCATCTTTTCGAGAATGACGGGCTTGGCAGGATCGCACAGCGTGTCGCCGGTGCGGGTATCCTTAAGGCCAACGAGAGCAACGATATCGCCGGCATGGGCCTCGGCAATTTCCTCACGGTTATTGGCATGCATGAGAACCATGCGACCAACACGCTCGGTCTTCTCGCGGGTCGAGTTCAGCAGAGCGGTACCCTTGTGCAGGACGCCGGAATAAATGCGACAGAAGGTCAGGATACCATACTGATCATCCATGAGCTTGAAGGCGAGAAGCGCCAGCGGCTCGGTGTCCGACGACGGACGCGTCGTCTCTTCGTCATTGCGCGGGTCGATACCCTTGATGGCCGGACGGTCGAGCGGCGACGGGAGATAGTCGACGACGGCGTCGAGCAACGGTTGCACGCCCTTGTTCTTGAAGGCCGAGCCACAGAGCACCGGGAAGAAGGCGCCGGTCAGAACAGCCTTGCGCAGCAGCTTCTTGATCGTCGCGTTGTCGATTTCCTTGCCATTCAGGTAGTCGTCCATGGCCTGGTCGTCAAGTTCGGCACAAGCCTCGACCATCTCGGCACGAGCCTGAATGGACGCGTCCAGAAGGTCAGCAGGAATGTCCTCGTCGTGGAACTTAGCGCCGAGCGCCTCGTCTTCCCACACCACGGCCTTCATGCGAACGAGGTCGATGATGCCCTTGAAGTTGGTCTCGGAGCCGATCGGCAGCTGGATCGGGACGGGGCGGGCGCCGAGGCGCTCCTTGATGTCCTTGATGCACTGCTCAAAAGAGGCGCCGGTCTTGTCCATCTTGTTGCAGAAGACAATCCGCGGAACCGAATACTTGTCACCCTGGCGCCACACGGTCTCGGTCTGGGGCTCAACGCCCTGGTTCGAGTCGAGCACGCAGACAGCGCCGTCGAGCACGCGCAGCGAACGCTCGACTTCAATGGTGAAGTCAACGTGGCCGGGGGTGTCGATGATGTTCATCCGGTGACCGTTCCAGAAGGCGGTCGTGGCGGCAGACGTGATGGTGATGCCGCGCTCCTGCTCCTGCTCCATGAAGTCCATGGTCGCAGCGCCGTCGTGTACTTCACCGATCTTGTGGCTCTTGCCGGTGTAGTAGAGAATGCGCTCGGTGGTCGTCGTCTTTCCAGCATCGATGTGAGCCATGATGCCGAAGTTGCGATAGTCCTCGAGGGCGTGAACGCGGGCCATAATCTGAGTGTCCTGTATCTCTTACCAGCGGTAGTGCGAGAAGGCGCGGTTTGCTTCCGCCATCTTGTGGGTGTCTTCACGCTTCTTCACGGCGGTGCCGCGGTTCTGCGAGGCGTCGAGCAACTCGCCCGACAGACGGTCGACCATGGTGGTCTCGTTGCGGTTGCGGGCTGCGATGATGATCCAGCGAATGGCGAGAGCCTGGCGGCGCTCGGTGCGAACTTCGACGGGGACCTGGTAGGTCGCACCGCCAACGCGGCGGGAACGAACCTCGATGGCCGGAGCCACGTTGTTGAGGGCCTCGTGGAACACCTGGATGGGGTCCGCCTTGGCCTTCGCCTGAATCTTGTCGAAGGCGCCGTAGACGATGCCTTCGGCAACCGACTTCTTGCCCTCATACATGAGGTTGTTCATGAACTTCGAGACGACGAGGTCGCCGAACTTCGGATCCGGATTGATTTCACGCTTTTCGGCGCGATGACGACGCGACATGTTCTATCTCCCCGATCTTACTTCGGACGCTTCGCGCCGTACTTCGAACGGCGCTGACGACGCTTGACGATGCCCTGGGTGTCGAGCACGCCGCGAATGATGTGGTAGCGAACACCCGGAAGGTCCTTCACGCGTCCGCCGCGGATCATGACCACAGAGTGTTCCTGGAGGTTATGACCTTCACCCGGAATGTAGCTCACGACTTCGAAGCCGTTGGTGAGGCGAACCTTGGCCACCTTGCGAAGAGCCGAATTCGGCTTCTTCGGCGTGGTGGTGTAGACGCGCGTGCAAACGCCGCGCTTCTGCGGGCAAGCCTGCATCGCCGGGACCTTGTTACGATAGGTCGGCGCCTGGCGCGGCTTGCGAATGAGCTGGTTGATCGTCGGCATTGTGGCCTTGTCTCTACCTTCGAACCCGATTGCACATAACAAAACCACCGACGCAATCCGGGTTCATGGATCGCGCAGTGCTCAAAACCAGAGGACCATGGAGCCGGCAGGGCCCGCAGGGTCTTGACCTTGAATGTTTTCTCTTCGCTACCCTCGAAAGCGTTTCGATGCGCGGAGCACCGACGGGCCTGCCGTTGGGAAGCGTGCGGGGTTTTACGTTCGGGAGCGCGCGCTGTCAACCCTAAAAAGTGGCCATTTTGACGGATTGAAAGGCCATTTTTGGCATTTCAAGGGGGCCTATTGTGCGCCGCACACTGGATTTAGCACCTCCGGGCACCCGGTTGCCACAATGAATCGTCGTCTGGTCACACGGTTGCCCGCTTCGGACCCGATTCTATGCCTGACGGCGACTTCGACCACCCCGGAAACAGGCAGAAAGGAAGAATCGCATGGCGTCATCGCCCCTGAAGGTCTGGTGGCATGAATTGAACACCTGGGAACCCGACCAGGCACGTCACTTCTATAACGTCACCCTCGGCTGGGATTTCCAGCCCACCACCCTGCCCGACGGCACCTGCTACTGGCTAGCCCACAAGGAGGGCCGCGCCGTGGGCGGACTCTTCCACCTCACCGAACCCGACTTCGAGGGCATCCCGTCCCATTGGATGACCTACTTGGCGGTGGACGACATCACGGCTGCCCAGATCCGGGCCCGGCAAGCCGGCGGTGAGATTTTAAGGCCCTCCTTCCGACTTGCCGGCGTGGGTCGCCTCTCGGTTGTAAGCGACACCGCCGGTGCCATCATCGGGTTGATAGAGCCCGAAGGCTACGCGCCGGAGATAAAAGTACCTGTCCACTAGTTCGGACGGCTTTGGCGCTACCCCGGCGGACCGAAGAAAGGTTTCCTCTATCCGGAACGAGGAAACCTCCCGACCGTGCCTGAACTGCTGCTGATCGCTCTCGCCTCTGGCTTCATCTTCCTCGCGGCGATCGTGCGGGGCTATTCGGGCTTTGGCTTCTCGCTGCTCTCCATCACAGCCCTGTCACTGATCCTCACCCCGGCTCAGGTCATTCCCGCCATCTTCCTGCTTGAGATCGCGGCAAGCCTTCACCTGCTTCCATCGATCTGGAAGGACGTGCACTGGGGTTCGCTCGCCGCCCTCATGGTCGGCGCGTTGATTGGAACGCCATTTGGCGTCTACGCACTCGCCAATGCCCCCCAGGCTCCCATGACGATCGCATTGGCTTGCTTTGTGCTTGTTGCGACTTTTCTGCTATGGCGGGGCTTCACCCTCAAGACCATGCCCTCGAAAGCCGCAACTCTCGCCGTGGGCACGGCAACCGGCCTTGCCAATGGCGCCTTCGGCATGGGCGGTCCGCCCGTTGTTCTCTTCTACTTCGCAAGCCCGGCGGGCCACGCCGCTGGGCGCGCCTCGCTCATCGCCTATTTCCTGTTCACAGATGTGGTGGGCTTGGGTTTCCTGGCTCGCGAGGGACTGGTCACCAGGGAATCGGGTCTTCTGGCCCTCGCCTTCCTGCCCGCGCTGATCGCAGGCATCTGGCTGGGATCACGCAGCTTCAAGGCGGCCGACCCGCAACGGTTCCGCCGCATCGTGCTGACCATTCTCGCCTGTCTGGCCGCGCTCACGGCCATCAAGGCGGCTGTGACGTTATGAGGCGTGACCGGCGGCGGAGACCCCCTTCAACCCAAAGCACGCCATGACCATCCTGCAGATTGGCACCCGGCTCTCCCAAGCTTTTGTCGCGCAGCTGCACCCGGCGAAGCGTCGGACGTCAATCTCCGAACTTAAAACTCCCGACGAGTACCTGCTTCGCGACATCGGACACACTTGCATCAGCGTTCAAGTCATGCGGAGCACTTGGGCAGTTACATAAATCTCTTTTATGATCGTGGCAATTGTCACACTGCCGTTGTGAAGCACGTAGTAAAACTACTGGCATCCAACAGGAGGCTGCGCGCAATGAACAAATTGTCATTCTTCGCAGATTCTGCCGCCCTGTTTGCCCGCAGAGAGCGGCGTGAGGGGTGCGACGCCTATTCGGTGCTCAACCGGTTCGACGAACACATGCTCAAGGACATCGGCCTGTCGCGCAGCGATGTGGAGCGGCTCGGCCGCAAACGTTGATATCGTACGGAAGGACAAGCCATGCCAGCCAACTCGCTCACCAGCCGTAACCAGCACTCATTCGCAAAATTTGGGCGCACGCGCACCTATGGCACGCCGCGCCATCTGAACGACTACCTGCTCAAGGACATAGGCATCACTGCCGACAACCTCGGCCTCTCACGCAAGCGCTGATTTATTTATCTTTCTTCTCACCCCAGCCTCAGCCCCGGTTCCGCCGGGGTTTTTTGCTTAAGGTGAACAGATCGCGTGTGCGGCAGATCTCATAAGCCCAAGCGCCGCGGCCCTAGACGAGCTCTGTCGCGAGGCAACTGAACGACCGTCGCTTGGTTGCCTAACTCAGGCCCCCCGCAGGCCGGTGCTTTTTTCTTTGTGGGTGAAGGTAACCACTGGGCGAATTCACCCTGCTAGATATCCAATCCGTCTTCGCTCACGAACTCGGCGCGCTCCGAGATGAAAATAAAGCGTTCTTCGGGCTTGTTGCCCATGAGCTGCTCGACAATCCTGGCGGTGTCGGCGCGTGCGGCGTCTTCTAGAGTGACGCGCAGCAGATGGCGCTTCTTCGGGTCCATCGTCGTTTCCTTGAGCTGTGAGGGCAGCATTTCACCCAGGCCCTTGAAGCGGCTGACCTCGACCTTGCCACGACCCGACATTTCGGTGCGCATCAGCTCCTGGCGATGTTTCTCGTCCCGCGCATAGGCAACCTTCGGGCCCTGCGCCAGCTTGTAAAGCGGCGGGACAGCAAGATAGAGGTGCCCTTCGTCGATCAGCTTCGGCAATTGGCGATAGAAAAAGGTCATCAGTAGGGATGCGATGTGGGCACCGTCCACGTCGGCATCGGTCATGATGATGATCTTGTCGTAGCGCAGGTCTTCCTCGCGGTAGGACGAAGCGGTGCCACAGCCCAGGGCCTGGATCAAGTCGGCGAGTTGCTGGTTACCGGCAAGTTTGTCCTTCGTTGCTGATGCGACATTGAGGATCTTGCCGCGCAAGGGCAGAACGGCCTGCGTTTCGCGATTGCGCGCCTGCTTGGCGGAGCCGCCGGCCGAGTCACCTTCGACGATGAAGAGTTCCGAGCCATCCTTCTGCGTGGCCGAACAATCGGCCAGCT
>NZ_JBAXGR010000147.1:0-6399 GCF_037139295.1 Aestuariivirga sp. | reverse complement strand
TCGTGGACAAAGACAAGGCACTGAAAAATCTTAAGAAACGCTCGACTAAGATCGACAAGAGGTGATTGTCGTTTCAAAACGACATGGCGGATAACACGACGTCGAACCTGTTTTGACTTCCTAGCAGAAAAGGGTGCCGCGTCAGTCGGCACCCCCTTGCCGAGCTTGGTCTGCTTAGGCTGCCCGCTTCTTGACGATGGGCTTGCTGCGCATCGCAGCCGAGATCATGGCATCGAACTCGCCAACCTCTGTGGCCGCGATCAGCTTGGGGATGAGCGAGACCAACTCCTCCCGGTTGCGCAGGGCGATGGCCTGCTTGCCCTTGTCGAACTCCAAGGGCCGCGAACCGTATCTCACCGTGAGGAACACCCCACCGTCGTTCTGGGTCCGCCACCACTGCTTGAGCCGCTTGTCCACCTCGATCAGGTGCTTCTGCCCATCTTCGGTGTATTCCCAGCGGCGCTTCTTGACCACATGCAGCCGCCCCTCTGCTTCCGCCTGTGCCATGGCCAGCTGCTCACGCAGATGTGCTATCAGCTTGTTGCGCCTGTTCTGCTCGGGGCTGAGCCCGGTTGCACGCGGCACCGCGGTGAATGTCAGTTGCTTCAATACGCTCATTTCAACCTCCTGTGTTGAGCTGACCCGAGCGTGTTGCCAGCAGACCGCGTGGACAACCGGAATTGGATAGAATTCGTGTCAACACGACAAGATCGTGGCTCTCTTGCAACGGTCCGTGGCTGGTTTCGCATTGGATCTCGCGGGTGAGGCTATATCTCGTATCAGAAGCTGGGACGGCACTACAAATAGTGCCTTCAAAAACGCAGTTAGACGGTGGCTGTGCAGGTGTCATCCCTGTCCGCTACTCTGCTAGCGACCCGTCCTCGCCCAGGTGCTGCAGGAGCGTCACAGCGCTTCGTAGGGCTCGAGCTCCGCTGCGAAGACCCCGTTGCTTGCGCAGCGCCCATAAATATCGAGGAAGGGCACAAGCCAAGATGGGAGCATGACAATGGAATATGAGGGACAGATACGGCTAACCGTGCAAGGCACGACGCAATGGGTGTGGGTGGACGTCCGAGCGCAGAGCATGGAATTCGCGCGGGCACTGCTGCAAGCCCAATATGGCAGACCAAACGTGCTGAACGTCCAACAGAAGCGGAAACGCTGAGATCTACGTCTGCTGCGCTTTGCGGAGCGCGGCCTGCGCTTTGTTCGCCCTGATCCGAGCTTTCCTGACCTTCAAGTCCGTCTGCTGCTTCGTGACGGCATCGGACTGGGCTTTGAATGGATCTGTGATCTCATGGATTCGCATGTTCAGTGCCCTGCCACAACTCTCAGGTGGTGCTCTTGCAATTGGCATTTCTGGTTCATCGCCTGCTGAACCAATCCAGCGGCGTGGCTCAGCACCGCACCGACGCGGGGTTCCCTGACCTCGCGTGCACGTTGTGCGAGACAGGTCCACAGGAAGACCAAGCTTCCCAGTTTCATGCCATAGCCCTTGGTGCGCATGGAGCTATAATAGCTGCTGTTCATACCGCAGAGACGGCTGAGTTCATATTGCGTGGTTATGACGCCAAGCTGCTTGAGGCTTGCAAGAAGCTCGGCGTCGATGCGGAGGTTTGCTTCCGCCAGTGCATTGAGGTTTCTCATGCGTGTATTTATACACGGCAGGGATTTTTCCACCTGATGGCGTTAGCTCCAGCATCTGAGCGTAACGGGTTCCTGCCGACATTCATTTCTTCCAGATGCGCTTGAGGAGGTTTGGCACTTCTGTCCTCCGCTCCTGTGGTGATCTCGCCTTGCAAGCCTCAGAGAGGAGATGGTGCCTCGCTACTTGTCGCCCTATGCCACTACGGCGGAGGTCGCAGGCAAGGCGGAAGAAGGCTCCATGTCCTTGGCCATGTCCAGCACTACGCCAGCGGGTGAGGGCCGCAGTGAGGAGAGGCCCCGTGTTACCTGTCGCAGGCAGCGGGTCTTCGTCGTCACCATCGCAATCGCCGACATCCTGATATTCTTCCTCCATTGCATACGTAGCGATGTCGTTCTCCAGCCATTGACCAACATCAAGCGGAGCGCGGACGGGCTCACGATAGTCAATGAAGAAGCTATCCCGTGGGGTTACCGCTTGGCAGGGTGCGTAGAACAGGGAGGCGGCGGTGAACTTGCTCGTATCAAAGCCATGACGCCTCGCGGCGGCTGTCGGTATTTGGACGGTCTCATGGTGGGAACTAAAGCCATTATACCGCAGGACCATCACGATCTGCTGGATCAGCCGTGCGTGCTCATCCACCGACATCACAGTGTCCGTGGGTATGAAGCACCGCCAGCGCGGAGCCTCTCTCGTCGACGAGTGGGTGTTCCACACCAGCATCCGGAGCTGGGGAAACAGCTTGGAGAAGTCGGCATAGCTGAGGTCGCCACCATCATTGTCGAGCCACAGCCCGTTGACATGCCGGACGTTGGCGAGGCCACGACTCGTTTCACTATCGGGAGCATCCGGATCAAAATGTGCTGGGCTGATCAGGAAGTTATCCTGCTTGGATGGCACCACACGGGCATGGGCTTCCTTGAGCAGGTCGATGAACGCTTCAAGGCTCGTGCCATCGAGATGCAGCGTGGGCTCTGTGTCATGGATCGAGGCGTAGACCGTCCCAAAGCTGGGTGTGGATTGGTCGGAGGCAGCGCAGAACCTATCCAGCCACTTCTTATTGCGCTTCCTTGACCGATGAGCCCGGGCCTTGTCAGCCCCCGATGCATGTTTGCGTGGCCGCCCGACGGTAACGCCGGGGATCACCAATCCTGAGTTACTCGGGGTTTCCACACTGGACCCGGGGAACAGCTCCGACAGCCAAAGGGCCGTGGTCGCGTCCATGACGGTGATTGACTTGGGGTTGCCATCCGCAGGGTTGCGGATGGATGTTCGCATGGCGGCCTGGTAGACGGCGGAACGGTAGCTGGCCGTCCGTAGCTCGTCCCCAGCGATGCCCCGTGTTTCCATGAACCGGAAATGGGCGGGTGTGGCGTTCAGCGCCGACAGCACCGCCACGTGATGCATGTGCTGGAAGCCGTTCAAACCATGGGGTGAGTTGGGTAGCCGTATGGCCCCCAACAGCCCGAAGTAGTCATCGGCGATGTCGGTGTTGCCCATCCATGCAAAGGTTTGACCACCATGGGCAGCACCGATCAAACCGGGAAGCCGGTCTCGCAGCGATCTGGGGATGTCCTCGCCGTCGAGGCAGATCGGCTTGTCGCGCAGCGTCTTAGACCAGTCCCGGTCGAGGAGGTAGCGGATGGTGATCAGCGCACCGTTTCCATGATGCCGGTAGCGCAGGCCTTCCAGCATGGCTTCCGGCACGGGCTTGAGTTGCGCCCCATATGCGGTCCACAGCTTGAACAACGTGCTTTCGGTGAACAGGGCTGAGGCGAGTATGACCTGCTTGAACCCGGCGAATAGGCTGGGCTTGAGCAGTGAGTGGGTCACGAGCTGACGGGTGCTGCCATCTCCGCTGAGCAGACCGTAGAAATTGGATTGCAGCGCGAACACGTCCCAGTGTGGTGATTGCACCCTTTCCGCAAGCCCCTTGAACCGTCCCCAGTTGTCGTCACCCCGTGGGTTCCGGGCGATCTTGCGCAAGGGGATGTCCGCGCCCTCCCGTGCCGTAAGGATGCCATAGGCGGCATCATGCGGGCTGAAGCACAGCGCATCAGTAATCATCCGATGCGTTTCCGCGATGTTGAAGGGTTCCGCCACATCGATGGTGGGCACCTCATCGAAGATCAGGTGCCACTGGTGGCGGTTCTCAAGGTAGGACAACCTCATGAACGCGGCATGCGTGATGAACAGCACCGCTCCTTTACTCAGTTTACTTGCCTTGGAATGCTGGATGATCGCCTGCACCACCCGTCTTGCATTACCACCGTGGATCGCTTTGACAGAGATCGACCCTGATGCATCGCGGAATTCACAGCGGATGGTCGCATCAATCAGCTGCTTGGTAGGCTGGACGAACAGCACATGCTCCCCTGCTGTCGCCAGTTGCATCGCATAACGCGACAGTGCGCGGGTCTTGCCAGCGCCCGCAAGTGCATTAAGAAATTGGATTGCCATATTGTATTACCTCGAAAAGAAAGCCCCACACGAATTGGCGGCTTCGTGCGGGGCTTTCGGCTTCGAGGTTTGGCTGGTGCCAGGGCTTCGAATTGATTGAACTCCGCCAGGATCCACATCACTCGTGTCATTGTATTTATGTGGTCAGCACCAAGGGCAGAGCAATAAATTAGGCAGGAAAAGCGATCCACGTGCTGGGTTTTCCATTCAGCTGGGAACAGCGCCTGTCTCATTGGACGAGGTTGAGATATAGGGCGTAACGGAACTAGCTATATAAGGATATTCCGTTACGCCATCTGAAGGGAAGATGCGACTGAGTTGAGACCGTGAGCCAGCGAACGGCTCGAAACGAAAGTCGCAGCACTTCACGAAGTGAAGGGCTCTCCTTTATGGTATGCATGTCAAGCATTGCTTGGCAATGTAGAGCGCTTTTAATTGAGATAGCTCTTCCCAAGTGCGAGTTTGTAGTGCATGACCCTTATCAGATGCTCCGTTCTCAATACCGTCTAACGTTGTTGTCGTTTCAAAACGACTAAGAGCAGTATCAACCTCATTCTCCCAGATCTCGGCGCGGTCGCCGTCGAAGCGCAGTAGCGCCAGCTCCGGGTCGTCCTTTCCGCCGTCATACCAGGCAGCCACGAAGCTGTTCCACAGCTCATCGATGGTGTCGGGGTCATTGTCGAGGCTGAGGCGGCCGTGCACGCTGGCGAACAGGTCATGATCCTTCGAGGCGAAGGTGGCAATGGCGCGGCTGTCGGCGCGCAAATTCTGCACCAGCGTGTTGTCGCGCGCGGTGAAGAACCAGATTGGCCCCTTGGACCCCTTGAGCTGCGCCGTCATCGGCCGGGTGTGGCTTTCCTCGACACCGACCAGCCCCAGCATCATGGTCATGTCGGACTTGAGCGACATCCAGAATTTCTTCTCGAGTTCCTTCGACGTGTCGGCCATCGCTCCATCTCCTCAACAGGCATTGCGCCGGGAGGAACGCGATGCGGCAGTCTCAGTTCCGGTGGATCAGATGCCGCGCCCCGAAAAGCGCCAGGCCCGCCACCAGGCCCCAGAAGGCGGAACCCACCCCGCCAATGGCGAGGCCGCTCGCGGTGACAAGGAACGTCACGAGCGCGCTCTCGATGTCGCGCGGCTCCTTCATCATGGCGGTGACACCCCCCATGAGCGGTGAGAAGAGCGCAAGGCCCGCGATGGCCGTGATGAGCTCTTTCGGCAAGGCGCCCAGTACATGCACGAAGCTGGCGGCCATCAGCCCGATGAGGCCGTAGAACACAAGGTACGGCCACGCCACCAGCCAGCGCTTCGCCGGGTCCGGGTGGCAATCGGGCCCCGTCACAATCGAGGCGGTGATCGCCGCCATGTTCACCGCATGGCTGCCAAAGGGCGCCAGCAGGGTGGAGGTGGCCCCGGTGACCAGCAGCGCCGGCTGCACCGGCGGCTGGTAGCCGCTCGCCCGCAGCACCGCGAAACCGGGCAGGTTCTGGGACGCCATGGTGACGAGGAACAGCGGCACGCCGATCGACAGGATGGTCTGGAGGTCGAAGGCGGGCGTTGTCCATTCCAGCGCCGTGATGCCGAAGCTGCAGCAATCATCCGCGAAGCTGCCGCTGAAGCCCGCAAAGGCAACGCCCGCGACCACGATCACCGGCACGGCATAGAGAGGATAGGAAAGCCTGAGGCCGAAGAACACGATGATCAGCGGCAGCACCACGAGCGGCATGGCCATGGCGGCGCCGGGAACCCCCAGCGTATAGCGCAGCAGCACGCCCGCCAGCATCGCAGCCGCGATGGGCGCGGGGATCTTCTCGATGGCCTTTTCAAGGGGCTTGATGAGGCCCGCCACCACCATCAGCAGCCCCGCCACCACGAAGGCCCCGAGCGCGTTGGGATAGCTGATGCCGGTGCCGGAGGTGGCGATCAGCACCGCACCCGGCGTCGACCATGCCGTGATCATCGGCATGCGGTAGCGCCACGAGAGGATGAAGGACGATGCCGCCATGCCGAAGCACAGTGCCGCTGCCCAGGATGCCTGCTGGCCGGGCGTCGCCCCCACATTCCGCGCAGCCTCCATGATGACGAGGATGGTCGATGCGAAGCCCACCACCACCGCGGTGAGCGTGGATGAGATCAGGCTGAACCAGCCCGCGCGAGAAGAGGAAAGCGTCAGGCCGGTCACGGGATGGGAACTCCGGGCTCGTATTTTGCAATGCGCAGGATCAACGTCGTCTTCACCGACATCCACCGGATGACCGGCCTGTTAGGTGGAAGACTTGCGCAATTTTGGG
>NZ_JBAXGR010000146.1:0-6480 GCF_037139295.1 Aestuariivirga sp. | reverse complement strand
TGTGCAGTCGTCAACAGCGCTTCCGCGCCATCGACAATCTGCCTGGAACCTGGCCCATCATTCTGCAATCGGTGGATCACCTCGCCCGGCGGGACGGTTCGAGAAAATTCGCAGCATGAAGTCGATGACGAGTTCCCGATGCTTGGCCGTGGCGAAGAGGTCGCTGCCTTCCAGCAGGGGCGAGCGCACCAGGAATGTCATGCCTCGCAGGAAGACGAGCATTTCCTGTTCGTCCATTTCACGGAATGTGCCGGTCTTGTCGCGCCGGGTCGCAGCAAGCAATGGATACACCAAGCTGTCGGCGGCCTTGTCAAGTTCCTCCGGATTTTCCGCATGGGCGCGTTCCAGGTTGAACACGAAACGCACGAGCCATGGGTCAAAGACCTGGAACGCCGAGAAGTATAACTCGACGACCCTGCGGTTCCCTTCACTACGTCATTGTCTAACTCATGCATAACAGAGTCGCGTCTAGCTTGCCGTCGCCGGCATCGATCACGCTGGCGACCGCTAAACCAAGATGGCACTTCGCTTCAGTAGCTCTGGCCAGCACTGACCAACCGCTTCAAAAAGGCTGGCAAGAAAAACGTGCCCCTCAAGCGCGTGCACGGAATGCAACTCTGACTTAAGGGGTTACAATAATGTTCGGCCCAGCGTTATGCGGAGATCTACTAGAATCGGACTTCTACCTTTAATGGGTAGAGGTCAACGATCTGACAACCCTTTGTATACGCCTAATCAGTTTATCGTCCGATCAATGAACACTAACTGGCTAGGCGAACAACTGCTGCTTTCTCTATACACTCTATGTGGGCAACTCTAACACGCCCTGATACTTTTATCTCCACTTCGTCGTCTTCAGAGGCACCGAGTAACGCCTCACCTAATGGCTCGGTGACAGAAATAACACCCGCCTCCGGCTTGTTCTCCGTGCGGCTGAGGCGCACTCGCAAGGGTTTTTCAGGTTTGTCGTCGAAGCGAATGACCACCAGGTCTCCTATCTCCACCTGAATCGCATCTAAAAAACCCTCATTTGAGTAAGCGTCCGTTGCAGACTTCGGCTCCGGTGATCTTGTGGCGACTACTGCTGAGCTCGGAGGCTCCTGCTGCGAGACTACAGAAGACTGGGTTGACCCAACATCTTTGCTTTCAGCCCTACTGGCTCCAGGACTAACCGCTGCAGTCGCAGCGTCTACTCGCCGATGCTCCGTGTAGCTCTCGTTGAGAGGAGCCGAACCAATCGGATCTATGCCAAGCCTGTTCAAGGTGCTGATCAGATCCTGGAGGCAGGCATGGGGATCGCCGATCCAGTTTGACCCCCAACAACGCCAGAACGTCCACCCGAGCCTCTCTAGCGCCTTCTGTCGGCGCATATCATCCGACCAATGTTCGGGGCCGTGATACTTGTCTCCATCTAGCTCTACAGCCAGTCTCCGGTCATTATGGCCTTCGATTACGAAATCGATGCGATAATCGCCTACGGGAACTTGAGGACGTAGCCGATAGCCAAGATTCAGCAGCTCGCGCCCAAACGTCCTCTCAAACTCCGACTCGCACAAATCGAGAACTTCTCCTGTGCGAACCACGTTACCGCCGGCCATGGGATCACGGAAATGCTCAATCACGTCGAGCTTCAGGTCACCTGGCTTCAAATCACTCGCAGAGACTGAACGGATCAGGTACAGCCTGTCACGAGCTCGCGACATAGCTACATTAAATCGCTGCCTGTAGACGCGGGATGTTTGGGAAACTGACGTGTTGGGGCAAGCCACCATCGAAAGAAAGATGATGTCTCTCTCCTGACCTTGATAGGTTGCAGCATCCCCGCACATTATTCTGTGCTTCTGGATCTTTTCTACACCGACCTCGGTGATCAGAAGGTCATAAATTCGTTTTGCTTGATATTCACCAATCAGGGAAATCACGCCGATCGTACGGTTAGCGTAGGCAGGGTCAGAAACCAGTCGATTGATCTCATCAACGATGTATTGCGCTTCTGCCTCATTTGTCTTCTTCGCTTTGTTACGCTGACCGTCTGGCAGATAAACGTCTACCAAGGGGGGATCGAGTCGCTCCGTAGCCCTCGGAATTCTTAACGGTATAAGAGGTTTTGGATAGAACCTGCTTGAGAACCTTATGATTGGCTCCACACAACGGAAGTGTTCGCGCAGCATAATTGCCTTGCCGGGGAACACCATCGAGCCCAGCTCGTAGAGTGATGTGCTAGGATCGATTTGGTCCGCAAATGGCAAACCCGTAAGGAACGTCGTTCGTAGCTGAACAACCTTTCTCTCTTCGATGCCGATTGCACTCGGGGAAACCTGCTTGTCGTCGCCAACTATTAGAACTTTTTGACCGCGGAGAATGGCTGGCAGCGACGTAATGTCAGACTGAGAGGCCTCATCTATGACAACGAGATGGAACAAAGATAGCTCAGCTGGAAGCTGTTCTGCTACTCTCCACTCAGGAAGAATCCAGCAGGGTACAGTCGAGGCGATATCCAAGGTGGCGTCTCGGATAATGCGCCTATAGCGACCTGCTGCCTTGCCAGTACCTTTTCCCAATCTCGAAATAGCGGCCGCAAACTTCGCCAAAGCTGCTTCAACTCTACCCGTCATTCCTTGCTTAAGGCCTAGGTATGTCCGGAGTTTAACAATCTCCACGAAAAGTCTCTTCTGCTCATCTTCAAGGGCGGTCCTGCGGTGCGTCAAAGCAGCAAGCCGGTCCCTATCCTGCAAGGAGCGAATGAAACCGCGGTACCGCGCCCATTGCCAACCCCCGTTCCATGTATCTATCGAAAAATTGAACTGGAATGGCTCAGCGCTTCTCAACAATTTGGAAAGAGTTGGCGCACCGGAACCCGCCACCAAAGAGAGAAGTGATTCAAATCGAACCAAGAGCCCTTCGGTCCCTCTAAGTCTATTCGCTTCGGCTACGATGTCCTTCCAAGCGTCGGCTAGATCTGCTGGCTTTACATCAGGTGCACCAAGTCTCTCTGAGACTGCGGCAACGGTAGAGTGCCAGGGTAGCTGCTTCCCACCAGAGAGGCGGACTAGATCGGTGATCAGTGCCTTCGCATCAGACAGTTCTTCATCCTCGAGTACAGCCGACATAGCAGATAGGATCAGCCCAAAGTCCCCGTCTCGAACTACTCTCTCAGCGTCAACACCGTATGGGAATAGCTGCCTCAGTATTGTGACCAACTCCGGAGCATATTCTGCCCCAGCTCTAAGGCCAGCTAAGAGCTCTCCTTGTTCAAGGAAAGAGGTTATATCGGGCGATGGCGACGGCTCACGTATCAATGCGCGTGACGCCGACGCCCAACGGGGAAGGAACGTAGCAAATTGCCTTCTCCACAGCACATAGCCGTATACTAACTTCCAATCCGCGGCAGAACTGGGCTTTACACCCCCTAGAGTGATCTGATCGAGCTGAGATTTGAGACCGCTTTTAAGAAAGCTAAACAGTCCGAATGGTTGCTTGCCGCTCGCCAAATCAAGCAGTGCTTGGACAAGACTGCCATCTTTGTTGTCTGCTTCTGCAACTTGGATATCACGTACATAGAAATCCCGCCCGCTATCAGCGAGTATTATCCAGTCGTGGATGACTTGCAGCAACACCGCTCTTCCTGCGGAATGGATCGCCTGTTGTTCGAGCATTGCATGATATGCAGCGATCAGTGCAGGTGTTTCTTGAGCACGTCCTAGAAGAGATACAAAATACCTCAGCCAGTCGGCAATCTCTCTTAACTGTTGAAGAGGAAGAACGTCGGTAGCCAAGATTGGAAGTTCCTTACGGTCTTTCTCCACTGTCTGTAGCGTTGACAATTCTCGATGGGCAGAAAGAATTTGGGTCTGAGACGGCAGAGAGGTAAGGTCAGGAACATCTAAGAGGCCATATAGCAGATCACTCCCCAGCGTCTGTCGAAGCGAGTGGATCTCCGCGACCTCCGAATCGCCAAACTGCGGCGAGAATTGTTCCTCGGTCGTGATCTCATCTGGAAACCAATCGAACTCTGGGCTAGCCGCAACAACCCTGCGTGCGAGATCCATAGGTGTGAGTTGTTCGTTTGAAACCTCAACCGTCTTAAGGTTTTTTTCAGCATAGGTATAAAGTTGGGCATCTAGCTCTGAGATATGCCGTTTCAAATCTGCTAGTCGCGCTTGCTTCTCGGCTATTTCCCTCTGCGCCGCGTCTGAGTTAATTTGCTTCGCTTGATCGGAGAGTAGTTGAACGGCATTTTCTAGCTGTTGATTGCCTTCTCTGTCATTGTGAATGACAGCGATAGCCAGCTCTCTTATTCCCTCCGGCAGCTTCTCTTGCAACGCAGTAAGGGCCTCAGGGGTCTTTGCCGTCACGAGTACGCGGCGTTTCGTTGCTAGATAGTGGCAAATGATGTTCGCGATAGTGTGGGTTTTGCCAGTTCCCGGTGGGCCTTGCACCAGGACGCCTGCCGTGGACTCATCTTCCAAGCGCCGTATGATCTCCACCTGGTCGTCGTTATAGGGGAGTGGAAAAAAGAAAGTCTTGTCTTCGGTACGAACCGCTGCGGAAGCACCCCCTGCGGACTCACTCCATCCACGACTGCTTTCTGGGAGAACGAGGCTTGATCGTGAAAGATCGATGCCGATACCGTCCCCATAGATCTGCTCATCGCTCGGTTCCTGAACAAACCTTGCGCCAGCGGGAGGCAAAGCGTCTTCCTCCTGCACCTCATCAACTCGCCTTATCAGGCGTTGTATGTCGTCTTTCCGGAAATCTTCTGTTCTTTGGCGGACAAACACAGCCCAGTGGCTGTCCACCTGCAATATTTCGGTTAGCTCTCTTCCCTGCTCGTCTTCCTTTAGATCAGGGACATACACGCCAGAAGCTGACAGCCTTGCTGCACATGCTCTCAGGGCAAACTCATATGTTCCCCGGTTAAACGGCGAAAACTCATAGTCGGGATCTTCTGCTTTCCGGTCGAGCTCTGAGCGGACGTCCTTCTCAAGAGTTTTGCTACCTTCGACTTCCAGCGCATGAAAGGCACGCAAGTTTAACTGAGTAGAAGTGTTGCGCGGTCGCACCGAAATCGAGCCATCTGCTTCCAATTCAAGTTCAACTAGCTGCTCGAGTATCGGCAGATTGATGAGGCCTTGTTGAGTCTTCCAACGGACAAACCCGATTCCCCAAACAAGCTCTATCGGGTTATCTTCGCCAAGTGATGTGATCCGCTGTTGGATCTGATAGAGCTTATTGTACAGATCAATGCATCGGCGACGTGGTTTTTCCAGAACGGCCCACTTGTTCCAAGGGCCAGCCAGATACTCCTCCCAAGCTGCGAGAAGACCCGGGACGTTCTTAGCTCTCAGAATAACGTCCAAAGTCTTTGGTTCTTTCTCGTCTTCAGAACCGATGGGTCGCATAATGTCTTCGATATCTGCGATTGCCCCCTCGTCCAGAAGCACGTCAATTTCCGTTGCACTCAGCTTAACGATGCGTTCGGCCAGCAATGTCGGAGGGTGATCCGGAGAAATCCGGGATGATTGCGCAACCCAACCCTCGTGCTGTGGCGAGAAATCGGGCGGCTTTGTCTCACGGAGGCGCTCAAGCCGGACCCAAGTCTCAGCGTCAACGTTAAATTCAATGCCGTCGAGACCTTCAAATTGCGTTGAATGGAAAAAGGGAAATGGCTCGCGAGTAACGTCGAATACGATCTTCTCATTCAGATTCAGAAGTTCTTGTGCGTAGAGAAGAGTGTTTCTGAGACCGCGTTTGACTTTCTCAATGCTCACCATATTCACCTTGTATATGCCTCAGATGAAGTTCAGCATGAGGCGGGTGAGCCTCACTATAATGATCTGATTTCTTTACGAAAGCCCCCGCAACTCATTTCGTCGCGCGGCGCCTGTGTCCTTGGAAGGCAGTTCTGTGCCAGCCTCATAGAGTTGCACGAATAAGAGGTTTCCTCTAACCCTTTGGTCTTGCTGGGCATCGTTTCTGCACTATGTTTTTCCGGTTGTCCTACCAAACCTCAGAAAATGCGCTTTTACGAGCAACCACATGATGTTGAATGTGGGGGGCATGAAGCAAGCACCGTTTCTGAGCGATCAGGACATGAAGGGGAATCTGAAGCGCTGTCGCGTTGGTGGGTTGCCCGTCATCCAAAAATGCCTTGAGCAACGGCCGCGGCAGGATAGCGCCCAGAGACGGGACGGAGGCAGCGCCTGCTCTGATCAACCATCATCCGGCATCGCTCGAGGGTTTCCGGGGTCTATGTCCAGCACCTGAGGCTTCAAAGGAACGAGAAAGCTATTCCCTATTGCTGGAGGAGTAGATGTTACCTTTGTGGCTAAACTCATCATTCTCCTGTATGACCATGTTGGGTGATTTGTATCACAGCACCCACAGCCCATTCGCCTATGTATCTCTAAAATCTAAGGATATCCCGCATGACCACACGCCGGCAACTGCTCAACGGAGCAGCCACACTCGCTGCCTACG
>NZ_JBAXGR010000145.1:0-6500 GCF_037139295.1 Aestuariivirga sp. | reverse complement strand
ATCTTGGCCGGGCGACAGTCGGATGGGTTAACGATGGCGAGGGCGATGCAGCCGTTTCAGATGGAATGGGAACGACAGAAAGCGAACATTGGCTGAACTGACGCAGGCCTAAGCACCCAGCCGGCGGCTGATTACAACTGGCACCGCGGTCAACATGCGCCGCTAGACACAAACCGACACGCATTCTACCTTTTGGCAATGCCAACTACCGATACCCCAACCGGTCCTGCTTCATCCATTCGTTTGGATGGTCGATCCGTTCAGCTCACACCCCACGGCCAAGTGCGGCTCATAGAGACGCTGGCATTGACCTCGCCTACTGTCGGGAAAATCGAGCGCGCATTTATTCGCGGCCATGGTCATGGTCACCTCGCTCTCGCCCTCGATGCGACAGCTGCCGCTCTTCCCTTCGACCTGGCATTCTGGCGTGATTTCGGATCGCAGTTCATGACGGCGCTCTGCGCACGTCCCGAGCGCGGCGATACTTCTGGCCCGGTGCTCATCGAACTGCCTGTTCCCGGCAAGGTGGAACTCGAAGCAATAGCCGACAGCGCACCTCCGATGTTCGGTGGCGAATACCTCACTTCTGGCGTTCTGGCTGAAATCTGGGTGAGCATGGGTGCAGCACTCACGGCGGAGTTGACCGAAAGCGGTCAGACGCTTGCTGATTTCCTGAGGCTACGGAGTCCGGCATGGAGCATAGTCGGGCGTGTACACTTCAACCTCGCCGAGAACCGAAAGGATGAGGAGGCCCCATTCGCTTTCCTGGCCACCTATACATCCCGCCTGTCTGATGGAAAGCAGGCGCAGCATGTGCCCCTGGGCCGGGCGCTGCAGGATTATGCCGGCGCCGACAACAGGGAGAGACTTCTGTCCCTCTTGCTACCTGTTCAGAAAGCCGCCGGAGACTGCGGCTGGCTGAAGTCCATGGTCGATTCCGGCGAAATCTATCATCCGCTGCGATGGACACCGACAGAAGCACAGCAGCTTCTGAGAGACGCTCCGGCCCTCGAGCGTGCCGGCATCGTCTTGCGTATGCCGGCAACTTGGAAGATGGGACGGCCCATCCGGCCTCAGGTGCAGGCGTCGGTGGGAACGCGGGCGCCCTCTCTCATGGGCCTCGATGCGATGCTGGACTTCGATTTTGCGGTGTCACTCGACGGCGAGACGCTGTCCGCCACCGAGGTGAAGCAACTGTTGGCCCAGACCGACGGGCTCACCCTGGTGCGCGGCAAGTGGGTTGAAATCGATCGGGACCGGCTGGCCCGGACCCTTGAGCTGTTCGAGGCTGTCGAGCGGCGCGCTGACGAGGGAGGTCTACCATTTACAGAAGCGATGCGTCTGGTGTCCGGGGCAAGCCTCGGCTCAGGGAACAAGCTAGAGATACTTTCACCGGACTGGAGCCCGACGGTCGCAGGCCCATGGCTCGCCGAGACTTTGGCAGCGCTGCGGCAGCCTGCCATGGACGGAGCCAGTCATCCGGGACCGGCTCTGAAAGCAACGCTGCGCCCCTATCAGAAGGAAGGCGTCGCATGGCTGGCACTGCTGACCAGACTTGGCCTTGGCGCTTGCCTTGCGGACGACATGGGGCTCGGAAAGACCATACAGGTCATCTCGCTTCTGCTCATCTTGAAACGGGATGCAGAACTTCCAGAAGGAAAGGCACGCGGTCACGGCAAGGCCTGTGAAGCACACCGCGCCAAACCCAGCATCCTGGTCGTACCGGCATCTCTGATCGGTAACTGGTCGGCCGAGATCGCGCGCTTCGCTCCTAGTCTCAGATACTTTATAGCTCATTCCTCCGTCATGAACGGGGAGGAATTGCAGGGCCTCACGATTGAGACGTTGGCGAACATTGACCTCGTCATCACCACCTACGGCACGCTGATGCGAATGGATGAGTTCCAGGCCATACCATGGCGTCTTGCCATTCTTGACGAGGCGCAGGCCATCAAGAATGCCGGCGCGAAGCAGACTTTAGCCGTAAAGAAACTCAGGGCCGATGCCCGCGTCGCCATGACCGGGACACCCGTGGAGAACCGTCTTGGCGATCTGTGGTCGCTGTTCGACTTCATCAATCCGGGACTTGTTGGTTCCGCACGCGAATTCACGTCGTTCACCAAGCGCCTTGCGGAACGCACTGAGGCAGGCCCCTCCACTCCGCGGCGGGTTGACTATGGTCCGCTTCGTAGCCTCGTCCGGCCCTACATCCTGCGGCGCATGAAGACCGACAAAAGCATCATTTCTGACCTGCCGGACAAGACCGAGGTGAAGACTTTTTGTGCCCTCTCCAAGCTCCAGGCGGCCCTCTATCAGCAGACCGTCGATGAACTGGCCGAACGCCTACAGGAGGCGAGAGGCATTCAGCGTAAGGGCCTCGTCCTCGCAACCTTGATGAGGCTCAAGCAAATCTGCAATCATCCTTCGCAGTGGCTTGGCGATGCTGCTTGGCGCGAGGCCGACAGCGGGAAACTTCAGCGGTTGAGGGAGATAGCCGCCCAGATCGCCGAGCGTCAGGAGAAGGTACTTATCTTTACCCAGTTCAAGGAGATCACCGCACCACTGGCGTCTTGTCTCGCACGCGCTTTCGGACGGGAGGGACTCGTTCTAACCGGCGAGACTGCGGTGACGACACGCAAGGAACTGGTGCAGCACTTCCAGGAGGATGAGTTGATACCCTTCTTCGTGCTCTCTCTGAAAGCCGGAGGCGTTGGCCTGAACCTCACGGCAGCCTCTCATGTCGTTCACTTTGACCGCTGGTGGAATCCAGCCGTCGAAAACCAGGCGACCGACCGGGCTTTTCGCATCGGTCAGAAGCGCAATGTCCTCGTCCACAAGTTCGTATGCCAGGGAACGGTGGAGGACCGGATTGATCGCATGATTGAGGAGAAGTCGAAACTCGCTGGAGATGTCTTGGAAGGCGGCGCCGAAGTACTGCTGACCGAACTGACCGACTCGGAATTGCTGCGCCTTGTCAGCCTCGACCTTGGATCTGCCTTGAAGGACGAATGAGATGAGCTACTTCCGCTGGAAAGCAACACCCACCGTGGCCGAGAAACGGCGGCAAGCCGAGAAACGACTTGCAAAGCTGAGCAAGACCGGAGGTGGTCTGTCTCCCGTCGTGCTCGAAGGACGCAAGATCGCCACGAGTTTCTGGGGTAAGGCTTGGTGTGAAAACCTTGAGCGCTACAGCGACTATGCCAACCGTCTGCCGCGTGGCCGCAGCTATGTGCGGCACAGTTGCGTGATCGACCTGGAGATCGGGAAGGGCGAGATCTCGGCGCAAGTCAGCGGCTCGTCGCTCTACAGAATCAAAATCATCATCGCGTCGCTTGATGCAAAGACATGGAACGACATCTGCCGGGATTGTTCGGCCAGCATCGACTCCATGGTGGAACTCCTTCAGGGCCGGTTGTCTAAGTCAGTGATGGACCGTGTGTGCCGCCCGGCCGACGGTTTGTTTCCGGCGCCTAAGTCGATCAGGATGTCGTGCAGTTGCCCGGACGGCGCCTACATGTGCAAGCATGTGGCCGCCGCCTTGTACGGAGTGGGAGCCCGCCTCGATAGCAGACCTGAGCTCCTGTTTCTGTTGCGGGGCGTCGACCAACGGGAATTGATCGCACAGGTCACCGCTGCACCCGCCACCCCTGCGAGCAGCACGCCTTTTAAGAGCGATAAGGTCCTCGGCGGCGCAGATCTTTCAGCGCTGTTCGGCCTTGACCTTGAAGAACCGGAAACGCTGTCCAAGGACAATAATGAGCCGGACCCAAGGAAGCAACAGAAGCCCATCTCGAGCCAAAGGCAGAGGAAAACCACGAAATCCTCCGAGCCCAGTGCGCCTCCAAAGCCCGGGAAGAAAGCGGCGGCCACCCAACCGGCGGCCTCGAGGAAAACCATCCGGCGGGCAGCCTTATCGACCAAAAGACTCAGCCGAAAGACAACGACGAGGTCCCCGTCACCCAAATGAAATAACCCTAGGACAGATCTGCGAACCTACGAACCAGAGCCCGGACGGACGCGACTGTTCAAACAAACCGAACCACCTCTCTCCACGGCAGTCACAGCGGAAGCAGGATATCCCATGGGGCGTAGACGGCGCTTACACAGATGATAGTCAGATCAGTCGTCCGGGTGGCTACTGTTGCGCTTGCGTGGCGATCGTATCAGCAAGCCGAAGCGCCAGCGCTGCTATCGTCAGCGTTGGATTGGCCGTCGCTGAGGTTGGGAATACTGCGGAACCCGAGACAAAGAGGTTGGGGTGATCGTGGCTGCGTAAGTCACCATCGACCACGGAGTTTCCTGCGTCGGAGCCCATGCGGAGCGTTCCGATGATGTGACCCGCACCCTGCGCGTCCGGGCTGTGGTGCATCTCGCTGACACCCAGCCGGTCGAAAATCTCCTGATGCGCGGTCCGCGCGGCCGTAAGCCCGGCCTGAACGTAGCTGTCTATCCGGTAGGAGAGGCGAGGCAGCGGAACGCCGTAGACATCCCGCTTGTCGGAATCGAGTGTCACCCGGTTATTGGCATCAGGCAACTGTTCGACCAGTGAGGCAAGACGGACATGCCGTGAGGTCTGCTGCCTCAGTGCCTGGTCGAGCTCATTGCCCCGGAGACCCTGGTTGGCGAGTTCAGCCGCCGTCGAAATCGGCGCCCCTGTTGGCCAGGACCATCCGTCATTGCCGATCTCGATCCGGAAGGCACCACGCGCGCGCCGGAAATCGCCATCTCGCAGGTTCTCAATGCCGGAAGTGGAGAGTGGGCCGCGATAGGGATACACCGGGTTCTTGGCAAGCGCCCAGGAGAGCTGCGTCGGGTGGTCCATCAGATTTCGGCCGACCTGATCCGAGCTGTTTACCACCCCCTTTGGAAAACGCTCGTTTGCCGAGTTCAGCAGGAGTCTCGGGCTTTCGATTGCGTGCGCCGCCAGCACGAACTGGCGGGCCTGTAGCGACCCTGTGCTGCCATCCCAGCGGACGAATTTGGCAGCCTTGATCCTGTTGTCGACGCCCGTTTCGAGCGCCACCACGGTAGTCTTGCTGAGCAGCACGGCACCAGCCTTCGTCGCACGAGCGACATGAACTGTGGCGTCGTACTTTGCCTGAACCGGACACACCGGAATGCAACTCGCATTGCCGCAGCAGGCGGGACGGTCAGGCTGATCCGTCGAGTTACGGGCCTGCGGTGTGGATCGTACGTCGTAGGCAGAGCCCTGAAGTGCCGATGCAAAGGCTTTGTCAAGGTAGGTCTGAGGAATGGCAGGCATCGGGTAGTCAGTCGATCGAGGCGAACCCAGATCGTCCTTTGCGCTCCCAGACACACCTAGTTCCGTTTCCGCCTTGTCATAATAGGTCGAAAGCGTTGCGTAGCTGATTGGCCAGTCCTCACCTTGGCCAAAGCGCTTGCGCAACTCGAAATCGGCCGGCACCAGCCGAAGTGCTGTTCCCAGCCAATGCCAGGTTGTCCCTCCGACTGTCTTGATATAGGTGCTCGCAAACTTGTCGGGACCCGCTTGCTGGTACCAGAAATTGAGATCATCCGAGACTGGATGCATCGCCTGTGGAACCGGGGGATAGGGGCATTCCGGTACCTTGATTGCGGACGCCCAATAGCGGTCGACTGCTGCAGATCGATCCACTTCCTCTCCGGCCTCCAGGATGGTCACCTTGAAACCCCGTTCGGCGAGGTGCGCCGCGATCAATGCGCCGGCAACACCTGAGCCAATGATGGCGATGTCAGTCATCAAAGCATCGCTCATGATACTCAAGGCTCCTGCTTGGAGGGCGGTTCGCCCCAGTATCCGGTCTCTCCACCGCAGGATCCCCACGGCTTGGTGTAGGTCAGTGAATCCCAGACCAGAGCCTCGTTGAACCCGGTGACCTGACTGGCGCCGGGTCGTGGAGATATGCCGCTGTACAAGGCGGCGACGATGGCGCTCGCAATCTTCAATTGGCTTTGCTCGGGAGCCGGGTCTCTTACCAGCGTGACAATGTCTCCGACCTGTCCAGCTGCCACAAACGCATCCAGAATGTTCTTGCCCATGTCGCTATCAAGCGACTGATGGCCGGTTAACTTTCTCGATACTGCAATAAATTGCTCAAGTGATGGTGGTGCTGCTGCTGCAAATACGGGTGTGATAGACCGCGCACCGAGGATCAGTATTGAAGCTGCAGATGTGCCGCTTCTCAGCAAATCGCGACGGGAAAAGTTTCTGATCATGACGGTCCTGCAATCTGATCCCAGAGATGAGAGTATCACGGTGAGCCGTTGAAGCGAATAACGTCCGGCTGTGCCGGCGCACTTTCCAGACCCCATAGCTATCCCCCGTGATGCTAACAATCACACAATCGATCCACAATAAAGAAAGCTACCGAATCCATCGATGCCCTTGCCGGCGTTTCCAGCATCTCCGAGATGAAGGAAGGGGCTTGGGATGAAGTGAAGAAGAACTTCGAGAGCTTCTGCCTGATGGCGGGCGTCGACAGCCTGATGAAGATGTTCGA
>NZ_JBAXGR010000144.1:0-6559 GCF_037139295.1 Aestuariivirga sp. | reverse complement strand
GAGCATTCGACTGTTAATCGAATTGTCCCTGGTTCGAGTCCAGGTCGGGGAGCCAGCTCTCTCATAATTTCAATGGTAGAGAATGGGCTCAACGGGCGGGCATTTATCCGTGTTTTCATACCGACAAGTCCGTGGCTTTCCTCCGCCCTCATACAACCTGCCGACACAGACAGCCGTCGATGTGTGAAGGTTGGCGGATGAAGTGACGACAATTCGAAATGAGATGCTAGGCTTGTTGACCGGCCGAACTGACTGTCACGATTGGATCCCGACCGCAAACTCCAACCGCACGTTCAAAGAAGGCAAGCCAACCGTGCTGCCGGTCCGAAACCGCGTCTGGCGAACTTTAAGCTGCTCTTTCCCAAACGGTGTCCACCATCTGTTCAACAATGAATAATATATAAACATTCTGTACGCGAGGGGCGGCACGCTAGCGAAAGATAAAACATTCAGGATGTGAGATTTGCCATATTGTCGCACATTAAACGCATGGTACATTTACTTAGAGAAATGAAAGCCTTTGGTTGAACCGCAATGCCACTTCGGGAGCTTGAATGTTCGATTTGAACACCATTTTTGACCAAGTAGTACTTGAGGATATCGAGCTTCCTATCGACCACGACTTTATCATTCGCTTCCTGGCGCCCTATTTTCCTGATCTGGAAATCTCCGAGTTGGAGGCGCGCCTGTCTGAAGTCATCAGCGCCCAGTCAACAAAATCGAGCTAAAGATCGGGACCTTGAGTTCGGGCAAACATCAAGAGCTGCTTGGGTTGAGGCCAGCCAAAAAACGTCGCAACCAAAGCGATCCGTACCGCAGGCCAACGGCTGGTGCAGAGGGATTGATTTTCCAAATTCAGAGCGAACAAATCAATCCACGGTTGTTTTGGCACTTGCCGATCTGGCTCCACCATCACCGGATCCGGTCCTTGCTCCGCAAGTCCATAAACACCACCGCTCAACCGGCTGGCTCCCGGCGAACGAGACAATACCTTCACGTTATTGACATCATGAAATTCTAATCGTCGGGTTTGGCCTGATATCTCGGTCATGAAGGCGTGCCAAACGCGATCGCTTCACCCCCAAATTGGCCGCAATCTGGTGGCGACTTACCACCGTGTCTGTTAAGCGTGCACGCATCCGGCGCGAACTGCTCCTTCTCAGTTTTCGCCCGCTCACGGCAAACCAGAAGGACTGAGGAGACCATCAATGAATTTCAAGACTCTTTCCCGCGTCGCAGTCATGGCGGCGGGCCTCGCCCTGGCAGCAACGGTTGCCGGTGCGGCCGAACCGGCCAACCAGCACGTTCCGCTGCAGAAGACCATCGGCAAGCCGATGAACCAGGGCCCCGTGCCGTCGCTCGGCGTCATCAACTCCGACGGCGCCACGCTCGAAGGCAACAAGCTCACCCTCACAGGTGTTTCCGGCAACGTCATCATTTTCGCCGATCGCCCGGTGCGCGCGGCCGGCCACGAGACGACCGACCTCTTCATCTCGCGCTGGGGTGACGGCAAGGACAGCTTCAAGTCGGATCCGCCGAACGCCACGGTCTCCGTGCTCGGCGGCGACAAGGACGGCGTGACCGATGCGGTCGTCGTTCTCAAGAGCCCCAAGCTCGATGGCACCACCCTGGTGTTCGACGTGGATGTTCTCGAAGGCGACCTGAAGGGCCTCAAGGGTCCTGCAGCCGTGTTCATCGACTGGTTCGCAGCAGGTGGCGGCCATGGTGGTTGGGCCGCCGGCGGCGGTGGCTGGCATGGTGGCCACGCCTGGTATGGCGCGCCCGTCGCGGCAGGCGTTGCAGCTGGCGCAGTCGCCGGTGCGGCCATCGGTGCGGCAGCGGCAGCCCCCTACTACGCGGCACCGGCTTGCGGCTACTACCCCTATCCGCCCTGCTACTGAGCAGACGGAACAACTCTGAAGACGCCGGCATGATGCCGGCGTCTTCTTCAGCCTCGGGCCTCAGGCCAAGAGCTGGAAACGGCAGGCAACAAGACCGAAGGAGACTTCAATGAATTTCAAGGCACTGACCCGCATGGCGGTCGTGTCCGCAGGCCTCGTGCTGGCGGCGACGTTCGCCCAGGCCGCGGGCACCACCAACGAGCATGTGCCGCTGGCCAAGACCATCGGCAAGCCGACCAACGCTGAACCCGTCGCATCGCTCGGCGTGCTCAACGCCGATGGCGCCACGCTGGCCGATGGCAAGCTGACGCTGACAGGTGTCTCGGGCAACGTCATCGTGTTCGCCGACCGCCCGGTTCGCGCCGCCGGCCACGAAACCACGGAGCTCTTCGTCTCGCGCTGGAGCGACGGCAACGACAGCTTCTCCAAGGATCCGCCGAACGCCACCATCTCGATCCTCGGCGGCGAAAAGGACGGCGTGACCGATGCCGTCGTCGTCATCTCAAACCCCAAGCTCGACGGCGACAAGCTGACCTTCGACGCGAAGGTGCTGGAAGGCGACCTCAAGGGCGTCTCGGGGCCCGCCGCGCTGTTCATCGACTACTGGTATGTCGGCCCCGGCGGATATGTCGTCCACGGCAAGCGCGGCTGGTATGGCTACCCGCCGCCGGTCTACGCGCCCTACGCACCCTATGTCCCGCCGCCGCCGGCCTGCGGCTACTACCCCTACCCGCCCTGCTACTGAGCAGCGCACAGCAGACCGAGGGCGCCGGAATTTCCGGCGCCCTCTTTCGTTGCAGAGAGAGCGTCCCGGCATTTGACGGAATTCGCCCGCTGGGGCATCACTAGCGCCATGGATATCAAGCAAGACGTCATCGCCGCCATCGGCAACACGCCGCTCATCAGGCTCCGCAAGGCTTCCGAGCTCACCGGCTGCACCATCCTGGGCAAGGCGGAGTTCATGAACCCCGGCCAGTCAGTCAAGGACCGCGCCGCTCTCTTCATCATCCGTGACGCCATCGCGCGTGGTGAGCTGAAACCGGGCGGCACCATCGTCGAGGGCACGGCCGGCAACACCGGCATCGGTCTCACGGTGGTGGCCAACGCCATGGGCTTCCGTTCGGTGATCGTCATCCCCAGCACCCAGAGCCAGGAGAAGAAGGACGCGCTCCGCCAATTGGGCGCTGAGCTCGTCGAGATCCCGGCCGTTCCCTACAAGAACCCCAACAATTACGTGAAGTATTCCGGCCGCCTCGCCAAGGCGATGGGCGCCGTCTGGGCCAACCAGTTCGACAACACTGCCAACCGCATGGCCCACATCGAGGGCACCGCACCTGAAATCTGGAAGCAGACCGACGGCAAGGTTGATGCCTTCGTGGCCGCGGTCGGTTCGGGCGGCACGCTGGCCGGCGTATCGATGGGATTGAAGTCCTTCAGCCCCAACATCAAGATCGCCCTGGCGGATCCGATGGGTGCCGCGCTCTACAATTACTACAAGCACGGCGAGCTGAAATCCGAGGGCTCCTCCATCACCGAAGGCATTGGCCAGGGCCGCATCACGGCAAACCTCGAGGGCGCCATCGTCGACGATGCGTTCCAGATCCCGGATTCCGAGGCGATCCCGATTGCCTTCGACCTTCTCCAGCACGAGGGCCTGTGCATGGGCGGCTCAACGGGTGTGAACGTCGCGGGCGCCATCCGCATGGCGAGAGAGCTCGGCCCCGGCCACACCATCGTGACCATCCTCTGCGACTACGGCACGCGCTATGCCTCGAAGCTCTTCAACCCCGCCTTCCTGCGCGAGAAGAACCTGCCCGTGCCCGCATGGCTCGAGAAGGTGCCGGATGTTCCCAACGTGAGCGAAGAGGTTCCCGCGTGACTGCCACGCTCCTCTTCCGTGACGATGCCTACCTGAAGGATTGCAAGGCCACCGTCACCGCCATCAACGACAAGGGCGGCATCCTGCTCGACCGCACGGTGTTCTACGCCACGGCCGGCGGCCAGCCGGGCGACAGGGGCACACTCTCATGGGACGGTGGCGAAGTGACCATCGCCACCACCGTCTATGACGAAGCGAAGGACGTGGTCCACGTTCCCGCCGAGGGTCAGTCGCTGCCCGCCGTCGGCACGCAGGTGACGCTCACCCTCGATTGGGACAACCGCTACCGCAACATGCGCGCCCACACGCTGATGCATCTCCTCTGCGCATCCGTTCCCTTTCCCGTCACCGGCGGCGCCATCGGCGAGGACGGCGGCCGCATCGACTTCGATATTCCCGAAGGCCAGATCCCCGACAAGACGGAACTCACCGCCACGCTCAACCGGCTTGTGAGCGAAGATCATCCCGTCACCTTCCGCTGGATCACCGATGAAGAGATGGCGGCCAACCAGCACCTCATCCGCACCATGTCGGTGAAACCGCCGATGGGAACGGGCCGCGTGCGCCTCGTGATGATCGGCACTGACGGCAAGGTGGACCTCCAGCCCTGCGGCGGCACGCATCTGTCATCAACCGGCGCTATCGGACCCGTCGTGGTCTCGAAGATCGAGAACAAGGGCAAGATCAACCGCCGCATCAGGGTGGCTTTCCAATGAGCAACGACATCGTCTCGACCGCCTGGCTGGCCGATCACCTCGGCTCTCCCGACATCGCCATCATCGACGCCTCATGGCACCTGCCCACCGCCAACCGCGACGCCAAGAAGGAATTCGCCGAGGCCCATATCCCCGGCGCCCAGTTCTTCGACATCGACGACTTGTCGGACACGGCTTCATCGCTGCCCCACATGCTGCCGAGCCCGGAAAAATTCGCCTCGCGCATGCGCCGCATGGGCATCGGCGACGGCAAGCGCATCATCGCCTATGACACGGTTGGATTGTTTTCCGCTGCCCGCGCATGGTGGATGTTCAAGGTCTTCGGTCATGATGACGTCGCCATCCTCGACGGCGGCCTGAAGAAATGGCTTGCCGAACGCCACGCCACCGAGGACGGCCCGGCGCTGCCCCGCCAGGAGCGCCACTTCACCGCCCGCTTCAAGGGCTCCATGGTGAAGGACATGAAGGAAGTCGCCGCCGCATTGAAGTCGGGCGCTGCCCAGGTGGCCGACGCCCGCTCGGGCACAAGGTATCGCGGCGAGGAAGTCGAGCCTCGCGCCCACGTCCGTGCCGGCCACATGCCGGGCGCGAACAACGTCCATTACGCCAGCCTCCTCAACCCCGATGGCACGCTCAAGTCTCCGGCTGAAATCGAGGCAGTCTTCATGGCGGCTGGCGTCGACCTGTCCAAACCCGTCATCACCTCCTGCGGCTCCGGCGTCACCGCCGCGATCCTCACCCTGGGCCTCACCCTCACGGGCGCGCGCGACCACGCCCTCTATGACGGTTCATGGACCGAATGGGGCGGCAACCCGGACAGCCCGGTCGTCACGGGTCCGTGACCCCGCAGTGAATTGACGCAAAGTCAATTAGCGTTTACATTCGGTGGATATTACAACTTGGGGATATTTCCCCTGGTGTAACCTCGGAGGTGCGCGTGACCCTGTTCCTCAGCAAACTCGCGAATGACGGCGCGGCACTGGTGGACCTCTTCACCATTACCCGCTGCGATTCCGCCCTCGGCACCACTACAGCCACAACCCAGGTTGACAGCATCACCTACGCCAAGACCTCCTCTGGCGTCGGTCAGGACCGTATCGAGGCGCTCGTCCAGTCGGCAGGAAACATCGTGGTCAGCGCCGTCCCCAACGGCACCAACATCCCGGATGGTGCGGGCAACATGATCCCGATCAACCTGGTGGGTGGCGCCACCTACCCACCCGATGCCAATGGCCTGATCCAGGTGGCCTATTGCTTCGACAACGCCATGTTCGGCTTCGACACAGCCGGCAACCAGATTTCGCTGCCGCGCTCCGACATCCTGTTCCATGAACTCGCCCACGCCTTTCACCGGGCCAATGGCACCTTCAACGCCGCCGATCCGGAATTCCAGGCCATCACGGACGAGAACACCTACCGCAGCCAGGTGGGCCTGCCGCTGCGCGACCCCACCAACCACAATGGCGGCCAGGGTGCTGGCGATGGCCTGCAAGTGCCCACCTGCACCGGCATGGTGCCACCAGGCAGCACCGGACCAACCGGCCCGTCGCCCTGCTGCAGCTGCTGACAGGGAACCGCGAACATGGCGAGCAACCTCTCGATCAAGGACATCGCCCTCTCGGCCCGCCGCCGCGCCCTGCCGAGCCCGCTGGATGGTCACCGCGACATCTGGTTCGACGTCACCGTCACGGTCGAGAATCCCGGCTCCGTCCCGCTCCATGTCATCAGTGAGCTTCGCGGCATCTCCTATGACGCCGCCCAACGCGTGCTCACGCTCCGCCTCGCCGAGGCGAAACCCAGCCCAACGCGTGAGGACGCACCGACCTTTACCCTGCCCACCCCTGCCACAGTCACGGTGAAGCCCCACAGCGAGGCGCAGATCACCGTGAAGATCCCCGCCATCCTGAAGGAACTTCGCCAGGTTCCCGGCCAGCCGTTCGAGCTCACTGAAACCGACATCCGCGCCATGAACGCCATCCGCTGCGAGATCGCCGCCAGCGACAAGCCAATCGGGCGCTTCGAACGGGTGGACGCCCACCAGCTCAGAACCCGCCTCGCCAGAT
>NZ_JBAXGR010000143.1:0-6675 GCF_037139295.1 Aestuariivirga sp. | reverse complement strand
CCTCTTCCTCTCTCCTTAGGACGGTCACGACGTCGCGGGTCGTGATTTCCTGTATAGGGCGTTGTGACAGATCCGCCACCTGCCGAGGATGTCCCTCGACCAGATCAAGGCTGCCGACAAGGTCCACAGAAAGGCAGGCTACAAGGCCGAGAGCGGCATCGCCCGACCCAGCAGCCCGTCTGGGCTGGCCTACTTCTCGCTGGGTGCTCCGGTAGCCGGGGCCTCGGCCCTTGCCGCTGCAGCCGCTCAGGACGACGGGCAGGGGGGCTATCAATGAGGAAGCTCGTCGAGCTCGGCGGCGATCTCCATCGAACGCTGATCGGTCTCGATGTGGATCGTCTGCAGTATCTCGTCGCATGCCTCCCACGCTTCGGAGCCCTGCTCGTGCTGGGCGCGAACTTCTAGGATCGCCTTGATCGCCAGCCGCAGGCCGGGCTCGAGTTTCCATGCCATTTTGTCCTCCTCCTTGGGGGTACAATACCTCGGTCAAAACCGTCGTTTTCCATAGGAAACCACACATTGCCTGTACCCCCATTTTGGGATGTTTCCCATGAAATATCAATAGTTTAGTCGATTTTATCCGAGAACTCGCCGATCAGCGAACCGTCCTTGAACCATTTGGGGCCGAAAGTACGCATCACTCACCCGGAAGTTATAGTTTCATTTGGCGCTTGATGTCTCAACTTCAGGTTAATTTTCCCGCCTGTTCAATCGGGAGATTTGTTTTGTGAGGGGTGGCGTAAGCTGTTACATTCCGGATAACGCAATGATTGTAAGGGCAACCGCCGTCGCTCCGGTCTTCCGTCGAGCCCGGTTGCCCTTGAAAGGTTTGGACGTGGATGCGACCAGCAGGCCGGGCAAGGACCGGTCACGGCGCAAACCGGCGGCCGGGGGCCATCACGCCCGGAGACCGCCTGTTTCGCGCGAGCAGCCGCCGGGGGGCCTTTATGGCGCCCTCGATCTTGGCACGAACAACTGTCGGCTCCTGATCGCCACCCCCACCCAGAATGGGTTTTCGGTCGTCGATGCCTTTTCCCGCATCGTTCGGCTTGGCGAGCGGCTGGCGCAGACCGGGCGACTAAGCGACGACGCCATGGGCCGCACCATCGATGCCCTGCGGGTCTGTGCGAACAAGCTGCGCTGGCGCAAGGTTGACCGGGTGCGACTGGTGGCCACCGAGGCCTGCCGCATGGCCGAGAATGGCCCGGCATTCATCGACCGCGTGAAATCCGAGACGGGCCTCGGGCTGGAAATCATCGACCGGGAGACGGAGGCCGGGCTCGCCGCAGTGGGCGCCGAACCGCTGGTCGACAGCGAGGCGGAAACGGCACTCGTTTTCGACATCGGGGGTGGCTCGACGGAGGTGCTGTGGATGCGCCGCGCCGGCCAGCGCTTCGAAACAGTCGCATGGACGTCGCTGGCGGCCGGCGTGGTCACCATCTCCGAGCGTTTCGGTGGCGGTGTCGACGTGACGCCCGCCTCCTTCGAGGCCATGCGGGAATATCTGCGCCCCATGCTGCGGGAGTTCGCCGAGCGCGTGTCAGCTGCCAATGGCGGAACACCGCCCGTACCATCGCATCTTCTCGGAACGTCAGGCACAGTCACGACGATTGCCGGCGTGCAGCTCGGCCTGCAGCGCTATGATCGCTCCCGTGTCGACGGTTGCTGGCTCGACAGTGACGACATTGGCGCCGTGACGAACAGGCTCCTGCATCTTTCTTACGAACAGCGCGCGGCGAACCCGTGCATCGGACGCGAGCGGGCCGATCTGGTGCTAGCGGGCTGCGCCATTCTCGAGGAAATCCGCCTTGCCTTCCCCGCACAGCGCATTCGCGTGGCGGACCGGGGCTTGCGCGAGGGCATTCTGACCATGCTAATGAAGGAAGACGGAACCTACGGGGGTGCTGCATGAGCCGGCCAGGAAGTGGCAAGAAGCCGGGCGTGCGCCTCAAGGTGCGGGTGAAAACCGGCAAGGGTCGCACCGTCTCGCAGAAGAACTGGCTCGAACGCCAGCTGAACGATCCTTACGTGCATGAAGCGCGCAAGCTGGGCTATCGTTCACGCGCAGCCTTCAAGCTCACCGAGATCGACGACAAGTACAAGTTCCTGAAACCCGGCGGCCGTATCGTCGATTTGGGTGCCGCTCCCGGCGGCTGGAGCCAGGTGGCGGTGAAGCGCACCAAGGCGGACGTGGGGCGGGGCAAGGTGATTGCCATCGACATGCATGGCATGGACCCGCTTTCAGATGTCACCATCTTCAAGAAGGACTTCCTAGAAGATGATGCGCCTGCGCTTCTGATCGAGGCGCTTGGCGGCGAAAAGGCGGATTGCGTGCTTTCCGACATGGCGGCCCATGCCACGGGCCACCGCCAGACTGACCACATCAACATCATGGCGCTGGCGGAAGCCGGATATGAATTCGCCAAGGAAGTGCTGAAGCCTGGTGGCACCTATCTCGCCAAGGTGCTGCGTGGCGGCACCGAGGGCGAGATGCTGAAGATGATGAAGAAGGATTTCGCGAGCGTGCGCCACCTGAAGCCGATGGCGAGCCGGGACGACTCGGCCGAACTCTTCGTGCTGGCCATGGGCTTCCGGGGTGGAGCTGGCTGAGAGCTATTCCTTTCGAGGGAATTTAGTCCTTGACAACGCGCGCTCAGTGTGCTAGAAAAGGGTAATGTCCAAAAAACCTTCTTCCGCCATGGCCGGGCTCGTCCCGGCCATTTTCATTTTGATGAATTGGCTTCTGCTGATTTACCGGCTCACCACCACATGCGGCTTCGCCCATTCGCGGGCCTGCGCCTCGCGCCGGGCGATGCCTTCGATGAAGCTGTCGATGAACGGCGTGGCCGGGCGCTCGAGGATCTCGGCTGCCGTTCCCACCTGCTCGATGCGGCCGTGGTCGAGGATGGCGATGCGGTCGGCGAGTTCAAAGGCCTCGTCCTGGTCGTGGGTGACGAAGAGCGTGGTGTGGCCGGTGCGCTGGTGCAGTTCGCGCAGCCACTTGCGCAGGTCCTTGCGGACGCGCGCATCAAGCGCGCCGAAGGGTTCATCCAGCAGCAGCACGCGCGGCTCGATGGCGAGGGCGCGGGCGAGCGCCACGCGTTGCCGCTGGCCGCCCGAAAGTTGGGCCGGATACCGCGCCTCGAGGCCATCGAGTTGCACGAGATGGAGAAGTTCCATGACCTTCGCCTTGATGACCACTTCGGAAGGCCTTGATACCCGCGGCCTGGCGCGGAGCCCGAAGGCGATGTTGTCGAACACCTTCATGTGCTTGAACAGCGCATATTGCTGGAACACGAAGCCGATGCGGCGTTCACGCAGGCTCAACGTGTTGGCATCGATGTCGCCGAACAGCACCTGCCCGGCATCGGGCTGCTCGAGGCCGGCGATGGCACGCAGAAGCGTGGTCTTGCCAGAGCCCGAGGGGCCGAGCAGCGCCACGAGTTCACCTGCCTCGACGTCGAGCGAGACGCCCTTCAGGGCCGGATATCGGCCGAAGTTCTTTTCCAGGTTCCGGACGCGGACGGGGACGGACATGGTGTGTCTCCTTCAATCAGTTGCGGCGCGAGGACGCGGCGAGTTCGCCGGCAAAGCGCCATTCGAGCAGGGATTTGGCGAGAAGCGTGAACAGTGCGAGGCCCGCCAGCAGCGAGGCCACGGCGAAGGCGCCGACGAAATTATACTCGTTGTAGAGGATCTCGATGTGCAGCGGCATGGTGTTGGTGAGACCGCGGATATGGCCGGAGACCACCGACACGGCGCCGAACTCGCCCATTGCGCGGGCATTGCAGAGCAGCACGCCATAAAGCAGCGCCCATTTCACGTTGGGCAATGTCACTTTGAAGAAAGTGTACCAGCCGGACGCACCGAGCATCAGGGCGGCTTCTTCTTCCGAGGTTCCCTGCGACTGCATGAGCGGGATCAGTTCGCGCGCCACGAAGGGGAAGGTGACGAGCACCGTGGCCAGCACGATGCCCGGCACCGCGAAGATGATCTGGACATTGTGCGCGACAAGCCATGGGCCAAGCCAGCCCTGCGCACCAAACAGCAGCACGAAGACCAGACCCGATATCACGGGCGAGATCGCGAAAGGCAGGTCGATCAGCGTGAGCAGCAAGTTCTTTCCCTTGAACTCGAACTTGGCGATGGCCCAGGACGCGGCAAGCCCCACCACCGCATTGAAGGGCACGGCGATGGCGGCGACCAGCAGCGTCAATCGGATGGCTGCCAGCGTGTCGGGGTCACTGAAGTTCTCGAACAGCGTACCCCAGCCCTTGCGCAGCGCCTCGATGAAGACGGTGACGAGCGGGAAGAACAGGATGGCCACCAGAAACAGCCCGGCGATGCCGATCAGCACGGCCTTGGTCAGCGCCGTTTCGCTGGTGGCGCGTTCGGGCGTGTGAGCGAGCGGCAGAAAGCGGTCAGACATTGCCATATTTGGTCCGGCTCCAGCCCTGGATGGCGTTGATGAGGAAGAGCATGGCAAACGAGATCGCCAGCATCAGCGTGGCGATGACGGTGGCACCGCCATAATCAAATTCCTCGAGCTTGATGACGATCAGCAGCGGCGCGATTTCCGAGACGAGCGGAATGTTGCCGGCGATGAAGATGACCGAGCCGTATTCACCAACGCCCCGCGCGAAGGCGAGCGCGAAGCCGGTGAGGAGGGCCGGATAGACATGCGGCAGCACCACCTGGAACACGGTGCGCAGGCGGCTGGCGCCGAGGAGCGCTGATGCCTCCTCGATGTCACTCTCCACCTCTTCGAGAACCGGCTGCACGGTGCGCACGACGAAGGGCAGGCCGATGAAGACGAGCGCCAGCACGATGCCGAGCGGCGTATAGGCGATCTTCAGTCCGAAGTTCTGAGCGATGGAGCCGATGGGGCCATTGGGCGCATAGATTGCGGCCATGGAAATGCCCGCGACTGCGGTGGGAAGTGCAAAGGGCAGGTCGACCGCGGCGTCGATGATGCGGCGGCCGGGGAAGCGATAGCGCACCAGCACCCATGCGATGAGCAGGCCGAACACCGTGTTGATGAGGGCCGCGATCAGCGCTGTGCCGAAGGAGAGGCGCAAGGCCGCCAGGGTGCGTGGGTCGCTGGCGATCTTGAAGAAGTCGGCAGGGCCGATGGAGGCCGCCCTCAGCACGAGTGCTGCGAGGGGCAAGAGCACGATGAGGCTCAGTGCGGCCAACGTGAAACCGAGCGCCAACCCGAAACCGGGAAGGGCGCTCGGCTGCCGCAGGGAGGACGGCAGGAAGGTCATCAGTTGGTCGGGCGGTAGATCTGGTCGAAGATCGCGCCGTCGGCGAAGAATTCCTTCTGCGCCTTGGACCAGCCGCCGAAGTCCTTGTCGATCGAGACGAGTTCGATCTTGGGGAAGCGGGCAAGGTCAGCCGGATCGGCGGCAGAGGGATCGACCGGGCGGAAGAAGTTCTTGGCCGCCAGCTTCTGGCCTTCCGGCGTGTAGAGGAACTTCAGATAGGCTTCGGCCACGTCAAGGTTGCCCTTGGCCTCGGCGTTGCCTTCCACGACGGCCACCGGCGGCTCGGCGAGGATCGAGAGCGAGGGGACGACGATGTCGACGTTGTCGGCGCCGAATTCCTTCTGGACGAGGAAGGCCTCGTTCTCCCAGCTGATCAGCACGTCGCCGATGCCGCGCTGGGCGAAGGTGGTGGTGGAACCGCGCGCACCTGTGTCGAGGACGGGCACATTGCGATAGAGGTCGGCCACCCATTCCTTGACCTTGGCTTCGTCACCGCCCAGTTGCTTGGAGGCATAGGCCCAGGCCGCGAGGTAGTTCCAGCGGGCACCGCCGGAGGTCTTGGGGTTGGGCGTGATCACCTGCACGCCGTCCTTCACCAGGTCATTCCAGTCCTTGATGCCCTTGGGGTTGCCCTTGCGGACGAGGAACACGATGGTCGAGGTGTAGGGAGCAGAATTGTTCGGAAGCTTCGCCGCCCAGTCCTTGGGCAGCTTGTCGGTCTTGTTGGCGATCTGGTCGATGTCGCCGGCCAGAGCCAGGGTCACGACATCGGCCTGGAGGCCGTCGATCACGGCGCGGGCCTGCTTGCCGGAGCCGCCATGCGACTGCTCGATGGTAATGGTTTCGCCCGTCTTGGCCTTCCAGTCGGCGGCGAAGGCGGCGTTGAATTCCTTGTAGAATTCGCGTGTCGGATCATAGGACACGTTGAGCAGGGTGCGGTCGGCCAGGGCCTGGGCGGCCCCGACGGACAGGAACAGCGCGGCAGCGCCAAGGGCAATCGAACGGCGGGTCAGCAGGCGCATTGGGGTCTCCTTCAGTTGATGGCCCAATACTATACGGGATTAGTAGGAGATCAAGTCAAAAAGTTCGCTTTGTCGAACAAACCGTTCTAAATAAAGATTTCAGAGGTTTAGGTGGCAGCGGGTGATCGTCCTCTCCCGCTTGGCGGGAGAGGAGGGGGCCCCGACGCAGTCGGGGTAGGTGAGGGAAAGCGTGCTCCGACGCCTAGGCGTCATATGAGTTCCCCTCATCTCCCCGTTGCTTTGCAACGGGTCCCTTCTTCTCCCGCTGAAGAAGCGGGAGAAGACGATGGGTCATTGTTCCAGAAGGAGATGTCTCGCCGGTGCCCCGGCGGCGTTCATGACTTCGGCCAGGGTGGTCTTCTCCAAAGCGGAGAGATAGAGGGAAT
>NZ_JBAXGR010000142.1:0-6835 GCF_037139295.1 Aestuariivirga sp. | reverse complement strand
AGACCAGCGACGTCTCCAACGTCATCGCCATGCTGGCCTATGCAACGGTGCCGGCGATCCGCTACACCTACCTGGGTCTGCTACGCGTACCCGCGGCGACAATGGACGCGGCCGTCGCCTCGGGTGCCACGCCGTGGCAGCGCCTGCGCAAAGTAGAGCTTCCCATTGCCTTCCCGGAGATTCTGCTCGGAATCAACCAGACCATCATGATGGCGCTTGCCATGGTGGCGATCACGGCGCTCATCGGCTCGCGCGATCTGGGCCAGGAAATCTACAAGGCGCTGCCGGGCGCGGACACGGGCCGTGGCCTGCTTGCAGGTCTCGGCATTGCCTTCATCGGCATTACGGCAGATCGCCTGATTGGCGCATGGGCCATGCAGCGCAAGCGACAACTCGGTATGGCTTGAGACCGTGGGTGCGGTGAACTCAAGGAAACTCGCCGCGGCCTTGATGACCTGCCTGTGCTTCGGGTCGATTCATGCCTACGGCGTGCTGCTTGCCCCCGTCGAACAATGGCTTGGCACCTCGCGAACCGTCGCCAGCCTGGGCTATGCGCTCGCGATCGCGGCCCTCACAATGGGCGTGTACCTGAATGGCCGCATTGAGGCGGTGCTCGGCCCACGATTTCGGCTGATCGGTTCAGGTGCTGTTGCGGCGTTGGGCCTTATGATCGCGGGCGGCAGCTCCAGCGCCGCCGGTCTGCTGCTTGGCTTCGGGTTGATGTACGGTCTTGCGAATGGCGTCGCCTATGCCATGTCGCTCGGCATTGCCGCAGCCGCCATGCCCGGGCGCGAGGCGCAGGCGATGGGCCTCGCCACTGCAATCTATGGCCTTGGCGCCGTGCTTTGTGCCCAGCTCTTCAGTTCGGCACTCGGGGGCATGCATGTTCCCGTCATTTTTCTGGTGCTGGCACCCGTGGTCTTTGCAATTTGCGCCCTCGGCACAGCGCTCATCCAAGGAGATACGCCTGTTGGCCCGCGATCAGTCGAGGGCATTCCGCAAGTCATTCCTGGGTCACTGCGCCTTCTGTGGTTCAGCTATCTGCTAGGTGCTTTCTCCGGCCTCATGGTCCTCGCCCATGCGCCGGCTATCGCCGTGTGGCGCAACGGGCTTGGTGGGGAAGCCGGGCTCGTCTCCAGCGTCGTGTCACTCGGCAGCGTGCTGGGTGGGTATCTCGGAGGTGTGTTCGCGGGGCATGTTCCTGGTCCCCGTGGCGTGGCACTTCCGCTGCTCGTGCAAGCTGCCGTGCTTCTGGTGCTACCGTTCGTGGCGGGAATGTTCCCGATCACTGCCTTGCTGGGTCTGGCGGGTGTCTGCTACGGCGTGCTAATTGCGGTTATTCCTGTGGAAGTGCGGCGCATATCTGGTCCACAGGGCTTCGCACTGAACTACGGTAAGGTCTTTACCGCCTGGGGCATCGCTGGCGTCGCTGGGCCTGTGACGGCTGGCTATCTCTATGACATCACGCGCGGCTACGGCGCAGCGTCTGTGGTGGCGGCGGCGCTGTCTGTCTGCTCATGCCTCACCATCCTGCGAGCGGGAAAATGACCGGTCGCGAATTCAGTCCGAGAGGCCTGCAGCCGACAGAATGCCGCGGGTCAATCCACGTCAACATTCAGCGATCGAGAACTTGGCGCAACCGCCGGGATGAAAACACGAATGTCGTTTGGTAGACCTTGGAAAGCGAATCCTGTTCCGATTGCTGCTGCATGTTGTGTGAACAACCAGTCGCGGCGCAGGCTGTCGCTCTTCCGTTTCTCAACCATGATCGTGATGTTTGGAGTTGCCAATGAACGCGAGATCCGAAGGTTTTCTAAAACTGCGATGCACCGCTTTGGTCATGCACCTTGCTTTCGTATCGCTGGTGGCCAGCACAGCCTTTGCAGACACGATCAGATTCAAACGCATTCCGACACAGTTCATCGCGGCGTTTGTGGAGCCTGGCGCAAGCAGTGGTACAGGCGCAGAGAAGTGGGGTGTGTGGGAAGTTGATCCCGGCCCCAGGGGTGTATGGTTGAAGAACTTCGAGGGACTGCTCTCGTCAGGAGGTGTTGCGCCGTCAAACTGGAAGTTCGATCCCAGTGATTGGTGGCTTGATGAGAACGGGTTGATCATGGAGCAACCCAGCGTTCCATTGAAGCCCGGACGGTATCTGGTCACGGGTAGACGGACTGCGACTGCCATTCTGACGATCCACCCCGCCGACGCACAGGGTGTGCAATCATGGGAGTTGGGGAACAGGGCGACAATTTATGACGTCACGCATCTCAAGTGTCGCTCTGCCCGCTACACCTCTGCAACAGGCGGCTCCTGCAGCCCTGCTGCGGTGGACCAGAAGAGTTTTCCGATAGCGCCCGGCGGTCTGATGCCGCCAGTCGATGGCTGCAACAAACAGGACTACTCCGTCTTGTTCATCATTGGCGTTGATTGGAGTTCGGAAAAGAATACCGATTGAGCAGCCTACAGGTAGGTCTGGATAGCCAAAAGACAATTTGGATGGAGATCCAATCTTGGCTATGGTTCGGGTCCGGCTTGCGGAGAATGCCGAATGGCTGATTTCGATGCGGTGGTTGTTGGCGCCGGCTTTGCCGGCCTCTACATGCTGCATAAGTTGCGCGGTCTCGGCCTGACCTGCCGCGTCCTGGAGGCGGGCTCGGGCGTGGGCGGCACCTGGTTCTGGAACCGCTATCCGGGAGCGCGCTGCGACGTCGAGAGTTTCAGCTATTCCTACTCATTCTCTGAGGAGATCCAGCAGGACTGGAACTGTAGCCACCGCTATGCGATGCAGCCCGAAATACTTGCATATGCAAATTTCGTGGCGGATCGGTTGGATCTCAGGCGCGACATCGGCTTTGGCACGCGCGTCAGCGCCGCCCACTACGACGAACAACAGCAGTACTGGTTCGTCGACACCAGCGGGCAGGGCAGCTTCCGGGCGCGGTTCCTCATCATGGCCACGGGCTGCCTCTCGGTTCCCAAGGTGCCGGACCTGCCGGGCCTTGCGAACTTCAGGGGCGAGGTGCTGCACACTGCGGATTGGCCGCGTGAAGGATACGACTTCGCGGGCAAGCGCGTGGGCGTCGTCGGCACCGGGTCTTCGGGCGTGCAGGCCATCCCGATCATCGCCCGGCAGGCGGGCCACCTCACCGTGTTCCAGCGCACCCCCAATTTCTCGATCCCCGCCTGGAACGGGCCGCTGCCCGAGAGCCAGCGCCAGCAGATGAAGAATGACTATCGCGCGCTCCGCACCAAGGCGCGCAACTCGTATGCCGGCGACTACGCGGATGAGTATTACCTCTCCATATTGGAGATGACGCCGGAGGCACGCGAGGAGGCTTTCGAGAAACGCTGGAGAGAGGGCGGCTTCAATTACCAATATGCCTTCCGCGACCTGATGGACAATGCTGCGGCCAATGAGTTGGCCGCTGATTTCGTGCGCCGCAAGATCCGCGCCATCGTCAGGGATGCAGCAACGGCCGAAAGGCTCTGCCCGCGGGATCACCCGATCGGCGCCAAGCGGCTCTGCGTCGATTCCGAATATTACGAGACTTACAATCGACCCAACGTGACCTTGGTGGACATCAAGAGCGACCCGATCACCGGCTTCAGCGCCGATGGGCTCAAGACTCGCAGCACGCGCTATCCGCTCGACACGCTGGTTCTTGCCACGGGCTTCGACGCGATGACGGGCGCTCTCACGGCGATCGACATCCGCGGCCGAAGGCGAGAGTCCTTGAAGGACAGATGGCGCGATGGCGCAGGTGCCTATCTCGGTCTTGCGGTGGCGGGTTTTCCCAACATGTTCGTCATCACCGGGCCCGGCAGCCCCTCCGTGCTCGCCAATGTGATACTTGCCATCGAGCAGCATGTCGAATGGCTGGGCGATTTCCTGCGCCATGCGAAGGCGCACGGCATCACCGAGATTGAGGCGGATGCGGCAGCCGAGGACAGCTGGATGGCGGGCGTGCGCGACAGCGCCGACCGCACGCTCTATCCGCAGGCCAACAGCTGGTATATGGGCGCCAATGTGCCGGGCAAGCCCCGCGTCTTCATGCCTTATGTCGACGGCTTCCAGGTCTATGAGGCAGCCTGCAAAGAGGTGGCGGCGGCGGGCTATCGAGGCTTCCATCTCGCGCGCGCCACGGATGTAGCAGCCTGATGCAGCCGGCGGCGGGCCCATGGTACGAGATCCACAAGGTCGATGATGGCCTGAGCCACATCCTGGAGCGCCATGTAGCCCCCTGGATGCGTTGCAACATGTGGCTGATCCACGGCCGGAACGGCAATCTGCTGGTGGACAGCGGCATGGGGCTGCGGCCGATCAAGCCCGAGGTCGCGGCTCTCACGGAACGCCCAGTGACGGCGATCTGCACCCACTGCCATTTCGACCATATCGGCTGCGCGCATGAATTCGATGTGCGGCTCGGCCACCGCATCGAGGCCGAGGATTATGCCGCACCCGACCTCACGCGCAGCTGCGCCAGCCAATGGCTGGGTGCTGAGCTCATCACCGCCCTTCCGCACGCAGGTTACGAACTGCGTAACTTTAGCCTCACCCCTGCGCCACTCACCGGCTACCTCGACGAGGGGGATGTCGTCGATCTCGGCGACAGGGCGTTCAACGTGTTCCACCTGCCCGGCCATTCGCCCGGCTCGATTGCTCTCTACGAGCGCGCCACGCGAACGCTGTTCAGCGGGGACGTGATCTATGACGGCATGCTGATTGACAATGCCTGGCACTCGGACGCACAGGTCTATGAGGCCTCGCTGCGGCGGCTGAAGGAGCTTCCCATCGAGCGCGTGCATGCCGGCCATGAAAGCTCCTTCGGCAGGGATCGACTCGTCGAGCTGATCGATTCATTCCTCGCCGGCGGCCAGCGCCTCGGCGATCCCTCGACGTGGATTGCGGAGGTCACCTCATGAGTCTGCGGTTGGCTCATGCCATGTTACAGGTGCGCCAGCTCGACGAGGCGATTGCCTTCTACCAGCATGTGCTCGGCCTCAGCCTTGCCGATCGCCAGAGTTATGAGGGTGCCGAGCTCGCCTATCTGCGCGGGGACGGTGGAGCGGAGCTGGAGCTGCTGAGTGAGCGGCCCTGGCGCTTCGCCGCAAGGCCGGAGGTTGGGCGCAGTCATGTCGCATTCACAACTGCCGATCTCGAGGCAGAGCATGCCCGCATCCAGGGGCTCGGTATTAGCTGCGGGGCGATCAGCGATTATGTCGCCAATGGCCGGCTGCAGACGCGATATTTCTATCTCTACGACCCTGAAGGAAACGAAATCGAGATCCTCCATGCGACCGGGCGGTACAAGGACTGAAGGAACACGCCATGACCCATCACCGCGTCAGCAAGGCCGGCACCGGCTTCACCAATGATCCTGCAAACAGCTTCACGCCGGATGCGCCCTACTACTTCGACCCCGATGTCTATCGGGCGGAGATCCGCTCCATCTTCCAACGGAACTGGACCTATTTTTGCCATGCCTCCCAGATCCCCGATGAGGGCGACTACCTGACAGGCGATATCGCCGGACAGTCGGTCTATGTGCTCCGTGACCGGGATGGTGGTATTCGGGGCTTCTTCAACGTGTGCCAGCACCGCGCTCACCAGCTGCTGAGCGGAACTGGCAACGTCAAGGCCGTCATTCGCTGCCCCTATCATTCCTGGACTTATGAGCTCGACGGCAGCTTGCGTGGCGCTCCCAAATGCGAGGCGGTGCTGAATTTCCGTCGCGAGGACGTGCGGCTGAAGCCGGTCGGTGTCGACGTCATCGGCGGCTTCGTCTTCGTCAATCTTGATCCTGCGTCAGAGCCCCTGAGCAAGGCTGTTCCGCATTTCGGCGAGAAGCTGCTCGCCATGTGCCCTGAGGCGGAGAGACTGCGCTATGTCACGCGGCAGGACTTCGCCATCAAGGCCAACTGGAAGGTGGTGGCGGAGAATTTCCTCGAGAACTACCACAGCTTCTACTCGGGGCCGGCGCATAAGCAGCTTTCGGACGTCATCGACCAGGACAGCTACCGCTGGACCATCGAGGGCAAGGTCATCGAGTTCCTCGGCAAGGGCGGCACGGCGGAGATGCTACCCTATGAGATGAAGGGCGAGCGCCGGTTCACCGGCCGCAATGACGGTTTTCAGATCGTCTTCCTGTGGCCCAACATGGCCTTCCTCATCCTGCCAGGTGCTTCCATGCTGCTCGTCTTCCTGATGATCCCGGACGGACCAGAGGCGACGGTGGAGCCTCTGCTCTATTTCGGATTGGGGACGGAGCTCGATGCCGGCACGGCCTCGGCGGTGGAGTGGTTCAACAATATTCTGGGCCCCGAAGACGTGGAGATCGTCGAGAGCGTGCAGCGCGGACTGCATTCGCTCGGCTACCAGCGCGGCCGGCTGATGGCGGATCCTGCCTGCGCGGAGGCGTGGAGCGAGCATTTCCTGCACCACTTCAACAGTCTCAACATCGCGGCCATCGAGGCTACGCCCTAGGCGGCGCGTTCGAAGTCGATCACGAAGCGGCCCTTCACGTCGCCGCGCGCCAGTCGCTCCATGGCTGCATTGACGTCCTTCAGCGCCACCGGCTCGATGTCGATGCCGATCCCGTGCTTGCGGGCCAGCATCAAGAAATCCTGCATCTGCTGGCGCGTGCCCACGCTGGTGCCGGTGATGCGGCAGCCATTGGCGGTCAGCCACTCCAGCACCAACGGCACCGGCTCCGCCACCATGGCGACGGAAATGATCATGGCGAAGTTGTTCACCATCGCCGTGACCATCGGCCAGATGCGGTTCGAGGGCGCGAAGTTGAGAACCGCGTCGGCGCCGCCGAGTGCGCGAACGCCA
>NZ_JBAXGR010000141.1:0-6884 GCF_037139295.1 Aestuariivirga sp. | reverse complement strand
GTGTAGCCGCCGATATGCGAGGTCGCGATCACCTCCGGCCTCGCGGCGAGGCCAGGATGCTGCGGCGGCTCCGGATCGAACACGTCGACGCAGTAGGTGGAAATCTTGCCGCTGTCGAGTGCGATGGCCAGTGCCTCCTCATCGACGAGCGAGGCGCGCGCGGTGTTCACGAGGATGAGCCCTCGCTTTGCCGTCTCGAGAAGCGGTGCCGCAAGGACGGCCCGTCCATCGGCGGGGGAAGGGCAGTGAAGCGACAGGATGTTGGCCGTCGAGAGGCAGTCCGAGAGGCTCGCCCAGCGCAGCGGGTAGGGCATCTCTCTGGGCCCGGTGTAATAGGGATCATGTGCGAGGACGGAGGCGCCGAGAGCTGCCGCCAGGCGTGCGACTTCGCGCCCGACGGCGCCAAAGCCGACCACCGCCACCTGCCGCCCGCGGATCTCGAACCCCCGCTTGCGAGGCCAGCCGCCCGCCTTGATGCCTGCATCGGTGTACGGAATGTGCCGGAGAGCCGAGAACATCATGCCGATCGCAAGTTCGGCCACGCCCTGCGCATTGGCACCGCCCGCAGTTCGCAGAACGATATTGCGCTGCTTCAGCCTCTCAAGCGGCAGATTGTCTACGCCCGTCCCGTTGCGGCTGATGCAGCGGAGCTGCCCGGCCGCAGCGATCACCTGGGGCGAGACCGGCTCCACTCCGGCAAGCCAGCCCGACACGCCGGGAACGAGACGCAGCAGTTCCTGCTCGTCCGGCTGTCGGCCGGGAGATGAATAGACGACGTCGATGCCTTGGTGGCGCATCGCCTCGACGGCGGGGTGGGGCGTTTCGGTGAGCGAGCGCGGCGTCACCAGAACCTTCAATCCCATGGCTCAGGTCTTTCCGGTCCGCTGCGCAATGTCGGACAGTGCGTCGAAGTCCTTGCCGCTGGTCGGAATGGCGATGTGGTGGACCTGTGCAATCACCTGAGTCCAGCCATGCAGGAAATAGGTCCAGCCATCCTCCACCTGCAGTTGGCGAGCGACCTTCGCGCACATTGCCTGATCGAGAAAGACGAGATCGCCGCGGTAGTTGAGGTCCCAGGCGATGGCGCGTTCTGGAAATGAGACCGCATCCGTGAGCGGTGAGCCCGGCGCATCCTTGCCGAGGCCGGTGGCATTGATGACGAGCGAGCCGGGCTTCAGCCTCGCCACCACCGCGTCGTTGTCGCCGGGCGCGGGCGCCAGCACGTATTCGCAGGGAATCCCGCTGCCGATCTGCTCATGGATGCGCCGGATTTCGTCGAGACGGGCAGCGCTGCGATTTGAAACGATGATGCGCGAGGGCCTGTCCGCCCCGCGTGACGGCTGCATCAGATGCCAGGTGAGCGCAATGGTGGAGCCGCCGGCCCCCATCGAGAACACGTCCGCCCCCGTCCGCGCAAAGTGCTGCGGGGGCAGGAAGCCGTCGAGCGCGAGGCCGGACGAGATCGGGTCCTTAGCATGGCAGACGAGGTGGCTGCCGGATTTCGAGATGCAGCTCGTCTCACCCATGAACCTGGCATGCGGGTCAATCTCGTCGAACAAGTCCTGGCAGGCCTTGTAGAGGTCTATCTTGTGGGTGGTGACGAGGGCTCCCGCCGAGAGCGGGTCGCGCTTGATGAATTCCACGGCGCGGCGATAATCCGCGGCGGGTGCGTGCAGCGGGAAGTCGATGCCCTTGATCTCCGCCTGATCGAGGCGAAGATGAGCCGCCCAGGCGGGGAACACCTTCATGATGGAGCTCTTGGCGGTGGTCACGCCGATGAAGTAGAGCGTCGGCCGCGTGGCCGGAGATAGGTCGTGCATCGCCCTCGTCCTTCAGTCCTTCATCGCCATGATGCTGTCGACTAGCGCCTGCGGGCGCGGCCGGTAGGCTGCATTGTCCACGGCCATCCAGCCGCCCTTGCCGTCCGTCACGATGCGGGATCTCATGCCGCCGGCCTTCGCAATGATGTCGTAGTCCTGGCCGGAGTCGGCAGGGTAGGCGAATGTCATCACCAGGGGCTCGTCGCCGACGTTGACGGAGCGATGGATCCAGTAGGGTGGCACATAGCACATGGCGCGCGGCGTGATCTCGACGGTGCGGATTTCGCCTGCGGGAGACTCCAGCAGCATGACCCCCCGGCCGCGCTCGCCATAGTACATTTCCGGCCGATTTGGCCGCGCATGGATGTGACCGCGTGTCATGTAGAACTCTCGGCCGACCCGGCCGGGCTCCATGCGGGTCACGCCGATGATCATGTCGCCCGGGTTGGCTGACGGCTTGAAGTCCGTCACCTCATAGGCGACGCTGCTCCCCTTCTCCTCCAGAAGGGCCCGGAACGCGCGCTCGTCTTCGTAAAGTCCAGCCAGGTCGGAAAACAATTTCTCATACCGGTTGCTGGCTCCGTCCAGCCGCCCTGCGGCGACGTCGACCCGGCAGTTTCCTGGCTCCAACAGCTTCATCTGGCCCTCTTAGCGCCGTAACGCACGCGAAAACATTTCGTAGTAATACTACAATTTCTATGTCCGCTCACTGCGCAAAGTCAAGCCGCTCTGCTTGATGCGGTGCAGCAGCGCCGATATTGCGGCGCAAAATGGATGAAAAACTCCTCAGGATGTCCAAATCAGCGCCAGTTTCAGCCTTGACGGTTTCCAGCTTCTGTATCAATACTACAAAAATGGGACCTGCAAGGCGCCCTGTCAAACTCAGGAGGAGAGTGCAATGAAGAAACTGCTTATGGGCTGCGTGGCGGCCCTCGCCATGGCGGCCGGCGCTTCGGGCGCCCACGCCGACGGCTGCAAGGTCGGAATCGCCATGTACACGTTGGGCGCGCCCTACTTCGCTGCCCAGGTGGCGGCTGCCGAAGACCAGGCCAAGAAGGCCGGCTGCGAAGTGACCAGTTCGGACGGCCAGAACGACATGGCCAAGCAGATTGCCGACGTCGAGGACATGGTCGCCAAGGGCATTAATCTCCTCATTCTCAACCCTCGCGATCCCGAAGGTCTCGTGCCCACCGCCGATGCTGCCACCAAGGCCGGTGTCAAGGTCGTGGTCATGGATTCGAGCATCAATCCTAAGGCAGACGTCGTGACGCAGGTTCGCTCTTCCAACGACCAAAATGGCTTTCTGGTCGGTCAGTGGCTTGCCAACGCAACGAAGGGCCAGCACCTCAAGATCATCCTGCTCTCCGGTGACAAGGGCAATGAAGTGGGCCGGGACCGTCGCCTCGGCGTGCTTAAGGGCCTCGCTGAAGGCCAACTCAATACGGTCGGCAAGACCGATTTTGAGATCGTCGGACAGGGCTGGGGCGGCTGGTCCAACGAAGGCGGCCTCGCCGCCATGGAAGATCTGATGACCGCTCATGCCGACGCCAACGTGGTGTTGGGCGAAAACGACTCGATGGTGCTCGGCGCCATCAAGGCAATGGAAGCCGCCGGCAAGACTGGGGTGCTGCCGCTCGCCGCTGCCGACGGTCAGAAGGAAGCGCTGGCTCTCATCAAGGCAGGCAAATACGGCGCTACGGGCCTTAACGACCCGGATCTCGTCGCCCGCACCGCGGTGGATATCGGCCTCAAGGCTGTGAAGGGTGAGCTGCCGTCAAACTTCCCGAAACTGAACCTGACGACGCCCGACGTGATCACCAAAGAGAACGTCGACAAGTATTACCGCGCCGACGCAGTGTTCTGATCTATCCTCCCGAGGCAATACCAGTTGCCTGACTTCGGGGCGGCGGATAACACCCCGCCGCCCCTCTTTCTTTAAGGATTCCAGGATGAGTGATCTCGTACGGCTGAATTCGATCAGCAAATCCTTCGGAGGCGTCGACGCCCTGCGCGCGGTGGACTTTGACATCCGCCCCGGCGAGGTTCACGCGTTGCTTGGCGAAAATGGGGCCGGAAAATCAACGCTGATGCGTATTCTGGGCGGCGAGATGCAGCCAAGTGCGGGTAGTCTCGAGATCGGCGGCAAGACTGTCACGCTCCGCGACCCGCGCGACGCTCGCGCATTGGGTATCGCCGTGATCCACCAGGAACTTGCTCTCGCGCCCGACCTCACCGTTGCGGAGAACATTTTTCTCGGCCAGCTCTCTGCCGTGGTCTCCCATTCTGCCCTGCGCAAGAGAGCGCGTGAGTTGATCGGGCGGCTGGGCTTTGCCATCGAGCCCGGCCGCGTCGTCAGCAGTCTTGCTATTGCTCACCAGCAGGTGGTCGAAATCGCCAAAGCGCTATCGCAGGACGTCAAGATCATCGTTTTCGACGAACCGACAGCTGTGCTCTCCGCACAAGATGCAGAGCGCTTGCACGAGATCATCTCTGGCCTCCGCGGCAAAGGTGTCGGCGTCGTTTATATATCCCACCGTCTCGATGAGGTGTTTCGCATCGCCGACCGCATGACTGTGCTGAAGGATGGCGAAAAGGTCGGCACTGTCGCAGTTGGCGACACCAATGTGGATGGCGTTATCCGCATGATGGTGGGCCGTCCGCTCTCATCGCTGTTTCCGCCGCGCAAGGAGCGCCAGGTGGGCAAGGTCGTCCTCAAGGTCAACAACCTTAGCGCCGGCCGCCGGGTGCGCAACGTCAGCCTCGAGGTGCGGGCAGGTGAGATCGTCGGGTTGGGAGGCCTCGTCGGCTCGGGCCGCACCGAGGTCGCCCGTCTCATCTTCGGGGCCGATCGGCCGGATTCCGGCAGCATCGAGATCAAAGGCAAGCTGATCGCCCCGCGCTCGCCGCGGGATGCGGTGCGCGCCGGCATCGGACTGGTACCCGAAGACCGCAAGATGCAGGGCGTGGTCTTGGACGAGTCCATCCGCATCAATTGCACCATGGCCCGGCTGTCAGACGTGGTGAACGGCCTCGGCTTCCTTCGTCAATCGGCGGAGAAGAAGACCGTAACCGCCCTCGGCCAGTCACTGCGGCTAAAGGCAGCCAGCATCGAGAACCCGGTCACCAGCCTCTCGGGCGGTAACCAGCAGAAGGTGGTGCTCGCCAAGTGGTTCCACGCAGGTGGAGACCTCATCATCCTCGATGAACCGACGCGCGGGGTCGACGTCGGGGCCAAGACGGAAATCTATGGACTCATCAACCGGCTGGCGGAGGACGGCAAGGCTGTCCTTGTCATTTCCTCGGAGCATATGGAGCTGTTCGGTCTATGTGACCGGATCATTGCCATGGGCCAGGGTGAAGTGCGCGGCGAGCTTCAGCCGAAGGATTATAGTGAAGAACGGCTTCTCGGCATGACGATGGTCGGAAGCCTTACGGCCGCAGCGGCGGGAGGACAATCATGAGCAGCATCACAGATACCGCAGTCGCGACCAGTCGGAACAGGAGGCTGGATATCAGTACGTTCCTTCAACGTTTCGGGACGGCAGGCATTTTCATAATCCTGGTCGTGGTTGCCAGCCTGTGGTCGGATATTTTCCTCACCAAGCTCAATATGCTGAACGTGCTTCGTCAGGTTGCCTCCAGCGCGGGTATCATGGCGGTCGGCATGCTGTTCGTCATTCTAACGCGCGGCATTGACCTGTCGGTTGGATCCATTGCAGCTCTGGGCAGCGTGCTCACGGGCTATTTCGTTGCAATCCACGGGTACTCGACACCTGCAACCATCCTGTTCGTGCTTCTGGCAGGTGCCGGGTGCGGTGTGGTGACAGGCTTCTTTGTTGCCTACCTGCGGCTACCATCATTCGTCATGTCGCTTGCCATGATGGCGATTGCCCGTGGACTGTCGCTCATCATCTCTGATGGACGCCCCATACCGCTGGGCGACAACGGCACGGCCTTCACTGATTTCGGCTCGGGGTTTCTCTTTGGCATACCGCAGCCCGTGCTCCTGATGTTCGCGGTGTTCATTGTCGGCGGCATCGTGCTAAACTTCACCAAGTTTGGCCGCATCATCACTGCCATCGGCTCCAACGAGGAGGCAGTTCGGCTGTCCGGCATTGCCGTGCCACGCTACATCATCGCAGTGTACGTCATTTCGGGAATGCTGGCATCTGTCGCCGGAATCATCTCCTCAAGCCGAACAGCAGTCGGTTCCTCGCAAGTGGGCGTTGCCGCCGAGCTCAACGTCATCGCGGCTGTAGTCATCGGTGGAGCGAGCCTTATGGGCGGCCGCGGGGGCGTAGTGAACACCTTCCTCGGAGCCCTCATCATGGGCATCATCGCCAACATAATGAATCTGGCAGGTGTGCCTGGATACCATCAGCAGGTCTACATGGGCCTCATCATCATCATCGCCATGCTGATACAGTACAGCGCCGGAACTTTGAAGCACGGCTGATCACTGATGAACGAACGGTACACCCTCTCGATCGATGTCGGCACGGGCAGTGCCCGCGCGGCTCTCGTTGACGGCGCCGGCCGAATCGTGGCGATCGCAGCGCGCGAACACGAGCAGATCGTGCCGCAGTTCGGCTGGGCCGAGCAGCGCCCTCAGGAATGGTGGAAAGGCACCGTCGAAAGCATCCGCGAACTGTTGGACGCCCATCCCGGCAGCGCCTCCCGCATCGAGGCGATTGCGGCCTGCGGGCAGATGCATGGCACCGTACTGGTGGATGCCGCAGGACAATTGACTCGGCAAACCGTGCCGCTCTGGAATGACAAGCGGACGCTCGACATCGTGCACCGGTTCGAGGCGGCGCATGAGCCGAATTCATACCTTTCGGAAAGCGGCAACCCGCCCACGCCGGCATGGCCCGGTTTCAAACTAGCCTGGCTGAAGGTGCATGATCCGGAGGCCTATGAGAAGGCGGCGTTCGTCATCATGCCGAAGGACTACGTCAATCTGCGGCTGACGGGCGAGATCGCCATGGACAGCGGCGACGCGTCTTGCAGCTTCCTGATGAACCCGGCGACGCGCCGCTGGTCGGATCACATGATCAACTTGCT
>NZ_JBAXGR010000140.1:0-7027 GCF_037139295.1 Aestuariivirga sp. | reverse complement strand
GCGTCGAACACCGCGGTCTCGTTCGAGTAGCCGTTGCTCGGCATCGACAGTTCCAAGCGGCCGCCGATCCGCGAGCCGCTTGATATTCTGGGCAACGTCACCGCCGCAGCCGCGCGCGAGACGGGTTTGCGCGAGGGAACCCCAGTTTTGGTCGGTGCTGCCGACTATACTGCTGCACTGCTCGGGTCCGGCGCCTGCCGGCCGGGCCTTGTCTCGGATGTCGGCGGTACCTCGCTTATCCTCACTCTCATCGCAGAAAAGCCGCTGCTCGACCCTGAGATCAGCAATGTCGCCACCATCGAAGGCAACTGGGGGCCATTCGTTCTTCTCGAAAGCGGCGGCGATGCAATGCGCTGGGCACGGCGTGCCTTCCACGAGAAGACGCTTGACTATGCAGATATCGTGGCCAAGGCTGCCGAGGCACCTGCTGGGGCGAATGCTCTGTTCTTTCTGCCCTTTCTTACAGGCGAACGGCTCGGCGCTTATCGCAATGCGCGTGCGCAGTTCTTCGGGCTGGGCGCAGGCCATGGCTTGGCCCACCTTCACCGCGCCATCATGGAGGGCGTGGCCTTCGCGGGCGCCCGGCACCTCCGTGTCATGGAGCAGGCGGCGCAGCAGAAGGTCGAGCGCGTCATGGCCTCGGGTGGTGCCGCCAAGACGGCGCTATGGCTCGAGATCAAGGCGAGCATCTATGGCGTTCCCCTTCTCGTGCCGGCGGAGGCGGAGTGCGGTGTGATCGGCAGCGCTGCCATGGCGGCGACCGCGCTTGGTCAGTTCCCAGGCGTGCAGGCGGCCATCTCGCGCTTCGTTCGCTATTCGGCAGAAGTGAAGCCCAACCCCCGCTGGGTGGAGACCTATGCCCGCATGCAGCCGGTATTCAACCGCATCTACGCGAACAGCCAACCACTCTACGCCGCTCTTGACGCGCTTCTGACCGACAACGTTGTTTCGAAGGATTGACCCATGTATCTTGAGAAATTCAGGCTGGACGGCAAGATTGCCGTAGTGACGGGGGCAGCGCGCGGCATCGGCTTTGCCACGGCTGACGCGCTGAGCGAAGCTGGGGCCGCGGTGGTCATCACCGACATGAACGGTGAAGCGGCGAAGACGGCGGCTGCGGAACTCGCCGCGAAGGGGCGCAAGATTTCCAGCGCCACGCTCGATGTGACCGACCCGCGCGCGGTGGAGCGCGTGCATGCCGAGATTGTTCGTGATCTTGGCCGGGTTGACATCCTGGTCAACAATGCCGGCATCTCGATCTCCAACCAGCCGGCCGAGAAGATGGACGATCCTACCTGGCTCAAGGTCATCGACGTTAACCTCAACGGCGTGTTCTGGTGCTGCCGTACCTTCGGCCGCGCCATGCTGGAGCAGGGCGGCGGCAACATCGTGAACGTCGGCTCCATGTCGGCTGACATCGTCAACCGCCCGCAAGAACAGGCGCAATACAATGCCTCCAAGGCGGGCGTGCACCATCTCACGCGTTCGCTCGCGGCGGAATGGGCCACGCGCAATGTGCGCGTCAATGCCGTGGCCCCCACCTACATCGAGACCGAGCTGACGAAGTTCGTCTATGACGACCCGGAGATGATCAAATACTGGTTGGGCGGAACGCCGATGAACCGCATGGGCCAGCCGTCCGAAATCGCCGCGGTTATCCTGTTCCTTGCGAGCGACGCCTCAAGCCTCATGACGGGCTCCATCGTATCGGCGGACGCCGGCTATACTTGCTGGTGAGTAGCATGCGCGAGATTATCGAAAGCTTTAAGCCGGGTCTTTTCGCAGGCAAGAGCGTGCTCGTTTCCGGCGGATCGAGCGGCATCGGGCTTGCTATCGCGCAAGGCTTCGCCGCCATGGGCGCCACGGTCACCGCGACGGGAACCTCAGATGCCAAGATGGCGAAGGCTAGGGCGCATCCCGACAGCCGCGGCATCAGTTTCGCCGCGCTCGATGTGCGCAGCCGCCCGGCGGTGGATGCTTTCATTGGCAGTATGGACCGCCTCGACGTGCTGGTGAACGCCGCCGGCATCGCCCGTCCGGGGACGGAATGGGAGGAGGACGGCTACCTCGACGTGATCGACGTCAACCTCAATAGCGTCATGCGGCTTTCGATGGCGGCGCGGCCGCTGCTCCAGGCGGGGCCCGGCTCGATCATCAATATCGCTTCCATGCTCTCCTATCTCTCGGACGACTCGGTGCCGGCTTACTGCGCCAGCAAGACGGGCGTCCTCGGCCTTACCCGTGCCTTGGCGCATCGCTTCGGGCCCGATGGGATCCGCGTCAACGCCATCGCGCCTGGCTATCACAAGACGGACATGACCAAGGCTCTGTGGGACGATCCGGTGCCGGCGGAAAAGATCCGCGTCAAAACGGCGTTGAAGCGCTGGGGTAGCGTCGACGACCTCGTGGGAACGGCACTGTTCCTTGCCTCTCCGGCCGCGGCCTACGTTACTGCGACGACGCTGCCGGTGGACGGCGGATATGTGGTGAGCGGCTTCTAAGCAAATATCCGGTGGCGCCTGCCGCTGCCGCACATGGAGATACTAACATGCCTGACTTGAAGAGCGGGGGCGGGCGACGGGATTTCGGCCGCAGCTTCGGCGGACCCGGGAAATACATTCAGCGCCCGGGCGAACTTGCCCGGCTTGCGGAGCATGTGCTTCCGCTTGGCCGCAAGGCCTTCGTGTTGATGGATAGCTTCATTTTTGACAACCATGGCGAGGCGATCACCTCATCGTTGCGTACCGCCGGGATCGAGGTGGCTGCGGAGCGCTTCTGCGGTGAATGCTGCAACGAGGAGATCGCCCGTGTGTCGGACCGCATGGTTGGAGCGGCGGTTGCTGTCGGTATCGGTGGCGGCAAGACCGCGGACACCACCAAGATGGCGGCAATCAAGACTGGGGCGCGACTGGTGATCGCTCCGACAATCGCCTCGACGGACGCACCCTGCAGCGCCATTGCTGTGCGCTATGACAGCCATGGCGTCTATCAGGAATCGCATTTCCTGCCGCGCAACCCGGATGCTGTTGTCGTCGACAGCGCTGTCATTGCTAGGGCACCGGCGCGCTTCCTCGTTGCCGGCATCGGCGATGCGCTCTCCACCTGGTTCGAGGCGCGCTCCAACCTTGGCTCCAACGCAAACAATCTCGTCTCGCCGAACATGCCACCCGCCGCCGCCGGAATTGCGATCGCCAAGTCCTGCCATGAGGTGCTCATTCGCGATGCACTTGCCGCCAAGCGCGCGGTGGAGCGGGGTGCGCTCACGGAGGCCGTGGAGAACATTATCGAGGCCAATACGCTGCTGAGCGGGCTCGGCTTCGAGAATTGCGGTGTCTCCGCCGCGCACGGCATCCATGACGGACTTACGGTGCTCGACGAAACGCACGGCTACTTCCATGGCGAGAAGGTCGCATTCGGCGTTATCTGCCTGCTCGTGCTCGAGGGCAGGCCCTACGATGAAATCGCATCGGTCGTGCGCTTCTGCCGCTCCCTCGGTTTGCCCACGCGGCTTGCCGATCTCAATCTTTCCAATGTAACGATGGCGGACTTGGGCATAGTTGCCGAAGCGGCGCTTGCACCCGGTTCCGCCATCTGGAAGGTACCCGTACCGCTTTCCGTCGACATCGTGCGCGATTCCATCATCACTGCCGATGCCATTTCCCGTCAACTCGATTAGGACAAGACATCATGCTAGCCGCCGTTATGCATTCACCCGGTAACATTCGCCTCGAGGATGTCCAGCGCCCCATGGCTCGACCCGGGGAGGTGCTGCTGAAGGTTGCGGCCGTCGGAGTTTGTGGCTCCGACATACCGCGTATGCTGGTCAAGGGCGCGCACCGCATGCCCATCATCTGCGGCCATGAGTTCAGTGGCCACATTGAGGAAGTGACGGAGGGCGTCGAGGGCTTCGCCGTCGGTGACCTTTGCGGCGTGGCGCCGCTGATCCCCTGCAATGAATGCGACCAGTGCAAGACGGGAAATTTCTCCCGCTGCCGTGACTATGACTATTTCGGCAGCCGCCGCGACGGTGCCTATACCTCCTACGTGACGGTGCCGGCGGGCAACCTCCTCAAGGCGCCGAAGGGCATGGACCCTCGCGCCACGGCCATGATCGATCCTGCATCGATCGCGCTGCATGCCATCTGGAAGTCGCCGCCCACCGCCGGCCAGCGCGGTGGCGTCATCGGCTGCGGGCCGATCGGTCTCTTTGCAATCCAGTGGATGAAGCTCTTGGGCTGCACGGAAGTGGTAGCGATCGACGTCGCACCCGAGAAGCTGGCGCAGGCGCGCGAGGCGGGCGCCACCCACACGTTCTTCGTCACCGACAGCTTGCCCTCGGGCCTCAAGTGCGACCTCATCGTCGAGGCGGCGGGACATAACTCCTCGATCAACGTTGCCGCCAACCTCGCAGGCCCGGGCGGGCATGTGGTGTTCATCGGCATCCCGGTGGGGGAGGTGACGGTTGAGAACAAGACGTTCCAGCACTTCCTCCGCCAGGAGGTGACGCTGCACGGGGCGTGGAATTCATTCGGCGCCCCATATCCGGGCCGGCAGTGGACGGTGACGCTTGACGCGCTCGCCTCCGGCCGGCTTCGGTGGCAGTTCATGATAACGCATGAACTGCCCATCAGCGAATTGCCCGCGATGTTCGAAAAGATCCGCAAGAAGTCCGAATTCTTCTCCAAGATCATGTTCCATCCGTGACGCAGGAGGGTTGACGCAGATGGCCTTGCTTCTCGGGCTTGATTTCGGCACCGGCGGCTTGAGGCTGGGGGTCTTTGACCTCAGTTCGCGCCGCATGCTGGGGGAGCGGGAGGAGGCCTATGCCACCGCTTACCCGCATCCCGGCTGGGCCGAGCAGTCACCTGCCGACTGGTGGCAGGCGCTGGGCCGCGCGTCGCGCGGTTTGATGGCGGAGCTGGGACGGCCGGAGATCAAGGCGATCTGTGTCGCCACCACCGCCTCCACCGTCGTCGCCTGTCGCTCCGATGGCATGCCGCTCTGCCCCGCACTCCTCTGGATGGATTGCCGCGCCGCCGCGGAGGCCGAGCGCAGTGCCACCTCGCGCAATTCGGTGATGGCCTACGTCGGCGGCAGCAATGCCTCGGAGTGGCTGATCTCCAAGGCCATGTGGCTCAAGGAGCATGAGCCGAAGCTATATGCCGGAGCCGACATTATCTGCGAGTGCCTCGACTACGTGAACTTCCTGCTCAGCGGCCGCTGGGTCGGATCCCGCATGAATGCCACCTGCAAGTGGAATTATGATTCCGTCGAGCGGCGCTTTCCCTCCGAACTCTACGAGGAGCTGGGCGTTCCCGGTCTCGAGGCGAAGCTGCCGCCCGAGATCCTGCCGGTGGGCGGCGCCATCGGTGCGCTCACGACGGCGGCAGCGGAACATCTGGGGCTGGGTAACCGGCCGCTGCTCGTGCAGGGGGGCATCGATGCGCATATCGGCATGCTGGGTGCCGGCACACTGAAGCCCGGCGACATGCTGATGATCGGCGGCACCTCCGTGGTGCAGCTCTTTCAGTTAGACCGGCAGCGTCCAATGTATGGATTCTGGGGCCCTTACCCGCACGCACTGGTCGAGGACTATTGGCTGGTCGAAGCGGGGCAAGTCTCGGCGGGATCGGTATTGTCCTGGTTCGCCAGCCATCTCTATGAGCTTGATGCGCCGGGCCGTGCTGAACTCTACGAGAAGGCAGCCCGCATTCCGGTGGGTGCAACAGGTCTCATCACGCTCGACTATTTCATGGGAAACCGAACGCCCTACCGCGACCCCCTGTTGCGCGGCGCGGTGCTAGGCCTCTCTCTGGGGCACGACCGCGCGGCAATCTACCGTTCGGCGGTGGAGGGTGTGGCCCTCGCATCAGCCAATGTGCTGAAGCGGGTAAGGGAGCTGAACGTCCCGGTCGACCGTGTCGTGACTTCGGGCGGCTATGGCAAGAACCGCCTGTGGCTGCAGGCCACGGTGGACGCGATCGGCATGCCTGTCCATCTTTCGCGGGAGCCAAACCTCACAATCATCGGCGCCGCAGCCTCCGCCGCTGCGGGCGCGGGCCTCGCGGCTGACTTGTTCGAGGCAAGTGCCGCCGTCCGCCAGCCCACGGTAGAGATCGTGCCGGACGCCAAGGCTCATGCCGCCTATCAGAATCTGCTGATCGATTATTTGGAAGCCACAGAGGCGCTGCGGCCGCTGTCGCACCGCCTCGCGTCGCGTCAGCTTGGCAGCAGCACAGTTTGAGAGAGTGTATGAAGATGAACGAGAGTACTCCGGTGGGTGCGTCGTATGGGTTTGCTTCGGTTGCGCGCAATCCGGGAGCGCCACTAACGCTTGACTGGTTCGAAGACGTGCAGGTCAACCTTTCCGCCGCGGAGCGACGCGCGGCGAGCCTCCCTGCGCGCTGCTCTGTGAAGAAGAACTACCAGGCCGCATGGCTGGTGAAGGCGCTCCAGTGCATCGACCTCACGACGCTCGCCGGTGACGACACGCCGGGCCGCGTCCACCGCCTCTGCGCCAAGGCCAGGCGCCCGCTGCGCGACGATATTGTTGCGGCGCTGGGCCTCAAGGACATGCCCACCGTCGGCGCCGTCTGCGTTTATCCCGCCATGGTGGCCCCCGCCGTGAAGGCGCTGGAAGGCTCACGTATCCCCGTCGCCTCGGTGGCCACCGGCTTCCCCGCGGGCCTCACGCCGCTGCCGCAGCGCCTCGCCGAAATCCGCTATGCGGTGGAGCAGGGGGCGAAGGAGATCGACATCGTCATCCACCGCGCCCAGGTCCTCCTGCAGGACTGGGCCGCGCTCTACGACGAGGTCGCCGCCATGCGCGAGGCCTGTGGCGAGGCGCACATGAAAGCCATTCTCGCCACGGGCGATCTCAAGACGCTGCGCAACGTCTACAAGGCCTCGATGGTGGCCATGCAGGCGGGTGCTGACTTCATCAAGACCTCCACCGGCAAGGAGGATGTGAATGCCACGCTGCCCGTCAGCCTCACCATGGTCCGTGCACTGAGGGATTACGGCGAGC
>NZ_JBAXGR010000139.1:0-7155 GCF_037139295.1 Aestuariivirga sp. | reverse complement strand
CGATCGAGGGGCTCACCACATAATCGCCCGGCATCAGCAGGTTGCCGGGCACCCGACAGCGCGACGTAAACACGCTTAGGCGGCGATCATGCCGCCGCATGTCGTCGTCGAAGGCGCGAAACAAGAGCGCGCCGTCGTTGGCGATCAGGTCAAAGCCCACTCGGAGGTTTCGCTCCGCGACGGTGAGCTCGTAGGTCATCTCGACGTCAAAGGGAAGGTGCGTGAAGAAATCCCCACCGGTGTCATTCCCCGGCTGAACCACGCGGATGTCGAGCACCCGCAGGGCGGGGTCGGGACGCAGCAGTGCGAGCTGGTCTTGAACCGCCCCAGGCGTCGATGCCGAGACCTCCGCGAGATACTTTTTGATCACCTCGTGGACGCCGCCGGTCATCCAAACGTTGCCGTTTTTAAGCGCCACGGCCGAGCGGCAGAGCTGGGCGACAGCCGACATGTTGTGGCTCACGAAGATCACGGTGCGCCCCTCGTGGGCGACATCCTGCATCTTGCCGAGGCACTTCCTCTGAAACTCGGCGTCGCCGACGGCGAGCACTTCGTCCACGAGCAGGATCTCCGTCTCCAGATGTGCTGCCACGGCGAACGCGAGGCGGGTGTGCATGCCGCTGGAATACCGCTTCACCGCGGTGTCGACGAATTTTTCCACGCCTGCGAAGGCGACGATCAGATCGAAACTCCGGGCGATCTCGCGCCGGCGCATGCCAAGGATCGCGCCGTTGAGGTAGATGTTTTCGCGGCCTGTGAGCTCGGGATGAAACCCCGTGCCAACCTCCAAGAGTGAACCCACGCGTCCGAAAAGCTCCGCTTTGCCCGTCGTCGGAGCCGTGATCCGCGACAGGATCTTGAGCAGGGTGCTCTTGCCCGCGCCGTTGCGGCCGACGAGGGCAACGGTGTCGCCGCGAGCGATCTCGAATCCGACGTCACGCAGGGCCCAAAACTCTCCTTGCTGCGCGGTAGCCTTCCCGCCACGCAGCCCGCTGCCAAGCCTTGCTATCGCGTCGCGCAGCGTGAGGTAGGGAGCACGGTGCTGGCCGAGGCGGTAGCGCTTCCCTAGCCCTTCGACGCGGATCACTGGTTGGGTCATAGCGGGCGGTCGTTAAGCAACGTCGGCGAAGGTGGACTCAACCTTCTGGAAATACTTCACGCCGAGCACGAGCACTAGGGGGGCGGTGATCCCGCCGATCAGCATCGTGCGCAGGTCGAGCGGCGTGCCGAGAATCGACCAACGGAAGCCTTCTACGGCCGCAACCATGGGATTGATCGCCCAGAGCAGGCGCCACTTCTCGGGCACGATCGACGCGGGATACGCGACAGGGCAAAGGAAAAGTAGCATTTGGATCATGAAAGGAATGATGTAGCGCACGTCGCGGTAGCGGATCGCGAATGCCGAGAGAAAAGCGCTTGTGCCGATCGTGAACGCTACGGCGATGGCCAGGACGAGCGGTAGAAACAGCATATTTGCGGACGGCGGCACGCGAAAGTAGAGCATCAGCGCCACAAGTACCAATGAACTCACGAGCGCATCAAAGCCTGCCGTCACGATGCTCGCAAGTGGGATGAAGACGCGGGGAAAATAGACCTTGGTAAACAGGTTCGTGCTGTTGACGAGGCTGGTGGCGGCCTGGGACACGCCCGAGGAGAAAAATGTCCACGGCAGGAGCCCCGCGAAGCTGAAGAGGGCGTAGGGGATTCCCTCGGAGGGCATTTTCGCCAGATTGCCAAAAAATACTGTGAATACGATCGCTGGGAGGACTGGCTGCAGGAACGCCCATGCGATGCCCAGAACTGTCTGCTTGTAGCGCACCGACACATCGCGGAGGGCCAGGTAATAAAGCAGCTCCCGCTGGTCCCACATGTCCGCCAGCCCCGGCGCGTTTCCAGCGGAAGGGGTGATTACAGTGTGGTGATTGGCGTGGGACGTCATCGGGCGCGTGCTAAAGCAGGGATGCGCAGAAGTCATGGAATCTGCGTGAAAGGGCCGAGGCAGAGTATTCTTCCATCGCCAATCTCAAGCCGCGGTCGGCGAGGGAATGGCGAAACGCGGGTTCATCCCGCAATTTTCGGAGGCTTTTGGCCAGCGTATCGACATCGCCTTCAGGGAAGACGAGTCCCGCCTCCCCGATGACCTCCGGAATGGCGCCGCACGTCGACCCGACAACGGCCGTGCCACACAGCATTGCCTCGGCGAGAACGTTACCGAATTGCTCTGCCAGTTTGGCACTGCTTCGTGACGGCAGCACCATGACGTCCATCGCTTGGTAGAGTCGCGGGGTTTCCGAACGAGGCACAAAACCCGCCATTACAAGCCGCTCCATCAAACCGAGTGACCTCGCCTGGGCCTCGATCTCCGACCGCAGTGGCCCGTCTCCAACTAGCAGAAGAACCGCATCGCGGGGCAAGGTTGCGAAAGCAGCAACGAGATCTGGAACGCCCTTCTCGGGCCGGAACCCGCCGACAAACCCGACGACGAAGGCGTCGGTCGCCAGTCCTATATTCGCGCGTGCAGCAACTTTGTCGCCCGGCCGGAAGCAGGCCTCGCTTGCACCGGGCGCCGCTTGAATGAGCACCGGCTTGGAAAATCCGCGGTGCTTCAATATCTCCGCGGCGTTCGTGTTTTCCGCGACGGCGCCCGCAGAGTTTCGAAACACGCACTTCTCATAGATCTTGTGGCGCAATCGACGCAGTTCATAGGGAATGTTGTGATTGACGTGAAAAATGAGCTTTGGTCGCGGCCGCAAAAACTTGGACGCCAAAGCCGCTTGAGCAACGATCGGGTTGAAAACCTCGCCTATGGCGTACACCACGTTTGGACCAATTTGCTGCAGTTGAGTTCTAATTCCTTTGTAATAAGGCAACGTAACAAACCACCCCTTGCCATATTCCACGGGCAGTTCGGTGTAGTTGCCTTCCGACCGCCTTTCAGCGACCCACATCTGGCTTTGGCCTTGCGCACCGCCCGAACTGTATTTCGCGGGCGGCAGCAGAGTCACCTCGGATGACCCATACATCTCAGCTAACCGCTTCCATCGCATGCGATTGTCTGGCGAGGCGATCGTGTGGCCCAGCACCGCAAGGCGAAGGCTTTTTTCAACCGGCAAGATTCTCTCCGGACCCGCCCGTAAAGTTAAACAACGGACATGCGGCGCCGTGGCGATACGCAGAGCCATGATATTCAGCGATACGGACCCACGAAAACACACGCCGAGCGAGCGACGCTCCTACGGTTAGTTTATTTCGCAACGCTTCATTACTCAGCACTTGTTGGATCGCGTTGGCCAACGCGATTGCGTCTCTAGGCTTCGTAGTAAGAATCGCTGCACCCGGCGTAAGCCCAGGAATTGGCTTGGGAGGGTCTGTCGTGATCACAGGCCTCGCCTGTGCGATGCATGCGAGGAGTCCTCCATGACGTAATGAAGCTCCGTGCGGATAAGGAAGAGCAAGTACATCGCAAGAAGACAGTACGCGGGCTACTTCATTGACTGGAAGATGAGATGTCCATCGCACGCGGGCGCTAAGGCCCAGCCTATCGATTTGTTCGTGCATCCAATCAGGCACAATGTTAATCGCACCAGGGGACCCGCGATCCTGTGTTTTACCAATGAGTATCAATACAGCGTTTGGCAACGTCGCAATGGCGTCGAGCAGCGTGTCGAGGCCAGCCGCCGTTGCAAAGTGTCCCACGAGAAAGCAGTTTTGCGCGATTCCGTATTTGGCACGAACACGTGTGCGGTTTGCCGCCTCATCTGCCGAAGTGGGTATGTTCGACCCAATCGGAACTTGTCGCACAGTACTCGTGAGTGAAGAAAGTTCTGCCACATCCACGGAATCGGCAGCGAATACGAGGTCGGCACTCTTCGCTAGATCGGCAAGGACCCAGTCCCGGAGTGGACCTGCCCATGGGAAGAGATAGGCGCGGTTTAGGTCGTGGAACGTAACGGCGATTTTCCCCGGCCAACGCTTCCAGCGAAGATAGCGGGGCAGAAAATAACCTGCAAGCGGGCAGGAACCATACAACCCGCCGTTGTGCTGAAGATGAACCCAATCCGCGTTCGTGGCAACCAGCGTTCGATGCAACTGACTGAGGGCCGCCCACGACCAGCGGTGGAACGTGGCCGCGATCGGGGCGCGACATGCCTTTGGGTTGCTCCCCTCCCGCACAAACAAAGACACCCTCACGTCGCAATCCACCAGCGCATCGGAAAGCAGGGCCGTGTAGTCGCCGATTCCACCCTTTGCAGGTGGAAACTGGTCGCTAACAATCAGGACCCTAGGTCCGTCGGCTGCCATGGTGGCGATCGTTGTGCATTCCGCGATCCGGGGCGTCGCTTTTATTGGCCGGCAATGCGGTTATCTTGGGATCGTATGCGGGTGTGTCAGGAACCACACCCTGCGACGCTCGAAGGACCCTCCCGTGACATCGCGACTGAAAACAGGCGTTAAGAATATTCTGGCGGGTATGGTGGCGTCGTTGCCGTGGGGAGTGCGGCAGCGAATCTTCGAGGAGTTGCTTGAGCGCCACGCCATTCCGCACGACATGCGGTATGACGCATTGGTGCGTCTGGCGGCGGCGTGCAACGTGGAAGACCTGGCCGTGCGTGGTGAGTCCGGCCTGATTCGCGGGAGCGCTCGCGATGTCTCGATCCTGAAGCAATACGCTTTGCGGCACGTGTGGGCCGGCAGGACGATCGGTTTTTGCGAGCGATTTTTTGCAGGCAGCGGTGGTACCTATATCGACGTCGGGGCCAATATCGGCCTCACGGTAATCCCGATCGGCAAGCTCCCGGGTGTTCGCTGCATCGGGATCGAGGCTGAGCCGCGCAATTTTGGGTATCTGGAGGAGAATGTCGCACAGTCCGGCATCGCCGACCGGGCGGTGCTCCGACATCTGGCCGTCTTTTCGCGCCCCACGACGATCGATCTCGAAATCGCGACGTCCAACCTCGGCGACCATCGGATTCGAGTTGGGGCGGAAAAGGTCGCTCTGCAGGGTGAGGATCGGCGCAACACCGTGACCGTGGCCGCCCGACCGTTGGACGACATCATCGGAGAGATCGACCCCGCATATGCGTGTCTTGACGGAAGGCTCGCCGTGAAAATCGACGTGCAGGGGGCGGAGCCTTTCGTCTTCGAGGGCGGCCGGCGGGTGCTTGGCGGCGCGGGGTTGGTGATCGTCGAGTATTCCCCATACTGCATGGCGAGAATGCAGGCCGACCCCGAAAAGATTCTCGGGTTGCTGCAGGCTCATTTTACGAGCGTGCAACTCGGCCAGCAGGAAGAAGACGCGCCGACCCCGCCGATGCCCGCGGCCGAGGCATGCGCATATCTGCGGCGGTTTTCCGATGACAACGCGAAGAATCCAAATGCGTATCTCGACATCATCGCGGTGCGCTAGGCTCGTTGGCGGAGAAGAAGGCCCGGTGCAGGGCTCGGCGGGGGCTCGCCGCAGCGAGCGGGGTGGTAAGGGCCGCTGCGTCTGCATCCGCGAGCGCAAAGCCGAGCAGAAGAAACAGAAAGTACGACAGGCTCAGCAGGTTAAGAAAGTATGGGTTCATCACTAGGCCGGCCAACAACGTGAACAAGAAAATCGTCGAACTTGATGGCGGCCATGAGGCGCCTGCCGCCGTTCGGGCCCGCCAGAGTGAGAATAAAATTAGCGTGAAGAATGCGAGGATTGGCAAGAGTCCCGCAAGGCCGAAGGTTGCGGCCGTGTCGAAAAGGAAACTGTGGCCTCCGACGGCCAGGTCACCGACGCCAGAGAATCCATGGCCCATCACCGGATTCTGTAGAAACGTCTTAAATGACGTTACGAGCAGGCTCGCGCGGCTGCTGGACGCTACTTCGAGTGATGAGGCCACATCCTCTCCCGCGAAGCCCCAAAAGATGCTGGAGAAAAGTTGGGAGAACTTGGCAAACGCCTGCCCTGCCGCCCCTTTTCCACCCTCGGCAAGGAGGCCGCGGCGGACGAATTCGAAAACCGCATAGATGGCGCTGCTGACGCCGAGGTAATAGAGCCTCCACCCCACGGATTTCACCGGTGCGTAGATCGCGAGCAGGATGATTGCGAGAAAGGCCATCACCGTCGTGGCGCCAAAGCCCGACAGCACCGCCACGATCGTGAACGTTGCCTGCATGACGATCACAAAAAGCTTCCAGCCCTTCGACAGCAACGGATAGAGTCTGAAGAGAGCGATCGCAAAGAACAGCATCAGGGGGGCGAAGTACACGAATGCCCCGGCGTACATGGAGCCGATCTTAGCGTCGTCGAAGCCCTGCGTCTGGGCATACTGATCAGCACGGCCAAGCTGCGCGCGGGCCCCGGCGATAAACCCGCGGGCATCCTGGATCGCAAACAGCCAATACACCGCGCCGACGAAAAGCAAAAAGCGGCGTTGCCAGTTGAGATGCCGGCCCAGCGTGTAGCCGCAGAGTAGGAAGGGGAGTGACCGAATCAGGATCACCGGGGCGCTCGCCGTCGTAAAAAGGCTCGAGATCGTGAAATATCGCCCCACGAGCATGTTGGCCAGCATCACCAACTCGAAGGCGAGCAGCCACAGCACCGCCGGAAGCGATAAAAGCCGAGAGAATCCAGCCGTGAAGGGCATCATCACGACCACGACAGTGCCCATAATCTTGTAGACGAGATTGAACCTGCCCCAGAGTTGGTAGTGGGCTACGATCAGCGTGAGCGCACAGGCAATCCAGAACGGAGGCAGCGAACCAGGCACGGCGCGGGCCGCGGCGACTGCCGAGCGAAAACGGTCTTTGACGCCGGGCGTTGGCTGACGCGAAAGCGCTTCTAGATGGGCGGTGGCCATGGTCGGGGCGTCAGGCCTTGTGGTAGTGCTTCGGGCGGTGCCGGATGGCGTTGCGGGTGTCGATGATTGAGGCGCCAAAGCCGCTGAAATCACGCTCGCGATAGGCGTCATGGTCGGTGCAGACCACGATCGCATCGAAGTCGTCAGAAATTGCGACGGACTGCTTGCCCGCAAAGGCACCGTGGGTGCGGCCCGGCCGCACCACGGGCACGAAGGGATCGTTGTAGAAGATCGAAGCCCCCGCGGCGGCGAGCATTTCCCAGATCGCATAGGTGGGCGACTCGCGGTCGTCGTCGACGTTTTTCTTGTAGGCGAGGCCGAGAAG
>NZ_JBAXGR010000138.1:0-7204 GCF_037139295.1 Aestuariivirga sp. | reverse complement strand
TCACCCCATGTTGCAACGACTCTCGGAGGTCTTGAAGAGGAATTCAACTCTTTTGAAACATCACATCACGGCTGTTGGCGAGGTCAGCGACATCATTGTGGCAGGCCTTCGGGATGCTGACTCGGACGGCACCTACTCACGGGATCGTGGAGCGCACGCGCGGCGTTGATCCATGTTGAAGCTTGTGGTCGTGGGGATATGGATAATCGCCGTCACAGCAAGTGCCACACTCGCTTCTGTCTACCTCGGAGTGCCCGGCCGAGAAAGTGCTGATCAGAATGAGGACCTCGGGGTCGAGGAGCTGACGTCCGAGCTTGCCAGCATACCGATCATCCGTGGTGGCGATGTTGCGGGCTATGTCATCTTGCAGCTTTCCTTTGCAGCCGATCGGGCGGTGCTGGAACAGATGAAGTTGGACCCGATGCCATATATTAAGGACGCCGCATTCCGCGTAATTTTTACCAGTACTGGCATCGACTTTCGTCACCTCAAGACAGATGACCTCGACAATTTGACCGATTCCATCAGTGAAGAGGCAAACCGGCGACTTGGTATGAAGTTGGTGCGCCAGGTTCTCTTCCAGCAATTGAATTTTGTAAGAAAAGAAGACATCCGGACCAACTGGATAAGTGGCGACGGTGGCGAAAACTGAGCCTTCTGCAACGGATTTGGCAACTTTGCTGAAGGAGCTTGCCGGATCGGCGGCAAGATGCGCCCAACCGGAGGACCGTATACGAGAGTTGATGCGCCTGGCAGACCAACCTCTTCTCCTGAGAGATTTCATGGAACGCTCGGGAGATGCGCCGCCACGACAGATGTGGGTCGGTGTATTTTCCACATCGCTTCACCTTGATTTGGCAGGAACTCTCAAAGTTTCCAAGCCTTTGCCTAGTCGCTATGCCACGCAGGACGCCGTTTCACTGACATCATTGAGGCCCGAGGTCTTCACACCTTCCAGCTTGGACCTTGGAGGGGTACCCATGGATTTTGGGCTTCGGGTTCGACGTGCTTCCATGATGTCGAAGTTGGTAGGTTGGGTGGTGCTGTGTGGAATTTTTGTCGTGGCTACGGCGCTCATGACATGAAAGCTGGCATGCCAATTGCTCGACTGTCCCGGAATAGGATCGGGACATGGAAGAAAAGGCATTCATGGCCATTAAGCTTTTGCCACGGGAGGAATTGGAATCCTTCGCCGTGCACGCGGCTTTGCATATGCGGGAAAACCACAGGGAACTGGAATCCGGGCGTTGTTTTTCTGTGTTGCTGGTCGGGTTTGCGCTCGGTGCGTTGGTCGCCGCAGCTGGATTCCTGATAGGGGCGAGCCTAAGCTGAGGTTCCCTGTGCCGCGATGACATGGCCAACAAACGGTAACTCACGGAATTGATGTGCCATGTCCATGCCATAGCCAACCACGAACTTGTCGGGGCACTTGAAACCTTCAAAGTCAGCAGAGATATGTGCCGCTAAGTGGCCAGGCTTGTTCAACAAGACGGCCGTGTAAGTCGCACGGGCACCGCGGGCTGCGAGAAGATCCTTGGCGAAAGCAAGCGTCCGTCCTGATTCGAGAATATCATCGATCAACAACACGTCACGGCCACCTACATCCGTTTCAATATCGCGCAAGACTGTAACTTGGCCAGACGACTTAGTTGATTTGCGATAGCTCGACAAAATCATGAAATCGACTTCAGGCGAGAGGCCGGCATGATGCATCGCGCGAATCAGATCAGCGGCAAAGACGAAGCTGCCCTTGAGGATGGGTACGACGAGCAGATTGGCGGGCTTACGTGCCGCTATGTCCACCGCAATTGCTTTCACCCGAGCGGCAATTTCCTCTTCGCTGAAGAGGACGCCGATGCGGTGACCGTCAATGTTGATTTCGCTCATGGTTCATTATTTGAGCTGATTTCATCGGCCCGGGCAAACCGAATTTCGAGGTTTCGCGCAGCTTCGGGAGGAGATGCCAGCCTGGTCACGAAACTGGTGCTTTCTCCGGGTTTCAGGGGACGCACCTCGGTATCGAGTGTCCAGTGATACACCTCGGCATTATCTTTTGATCGGAGCCCAAACCGAAGCCAAGGGATCTTGCGGACGATCGAGGAGGTGTTGGCAAGTTCGCCTTTGACTGCGATCACCTTCCTTCCATCTACGATGATATGCTGAAGATCCACCTGCCGTATTTCCAGCCCATAGATATTCACGGCCAGCCCGAACCAATCATAAGCCCTGATCGTGGAAGGAAAGGTGGCGACGACCTGTTCCGGAAAGACCGCCGCGGCGGCTAGCGGGGTCAGAGCCAATGTGAAAAGACCACTCCATGCCGCCATTCGAACCCGCCTGACCTTGCGCAATCCTTTGAACTCGATTCGGGCGCCACGCGCGGCTTCCAGGAGCTGTCGGGTATCTGGCTCGCGCGGACCGGGCAAAATGGTGGCGATTGCGGTTGTGTTCAACTCGGGCAACAAGGGCAAGGAGATCCCCTTGATCCACTCGTGGCCGCACTGGGCGCAGTCCACCAGTGTTGTCGCTCCCTCGTTTTCAATCGACGGTGTGTCACGGCGTGTCAGACAGGCAGGACATCGGACAATCATGAGAGCTTCTCGATCCAAAACGGATTGAATTTCAATATAAGGTTACATTTATTGTTCGGCGTGGTTAATGCCTCGTTAAAACTCGAATGGTTTAAGAGGTGGGAAGCGAGAGGGGGTATTGGCCTGTGCTGCGGCTTGAGAACGTTGGTCTCAGATACGGCGATGGGCCAGAAATCCTGCGCGACGTAAGTTTTGCCGTCCACACAGGTGACTTCTATTTTCTCACCGGGCCATCAGGGGCGGGCAAGTCGTCTTTGCTCAAGTTGCTGTTCCTAGCATTGCGTCCAACGCGAGGAACATTGCGCATTTTCGGCGAGGACGTGAGCAACCTTAGCCATGGCAAGCTGCCTCCCATCCGCCGACGTATCGGCGTTGTATTCCAGGAATTCCGCCTCCTCGATCATCTCTCCACCTATGACAATGTGGCACTGCCGTTGCGCGTTGCCGGCAAATCTGAAGCATCCTACCGCCGTGACGTGATGGACCTCCTCGACTGGGTTGGTCTCGCGGAGAAGTCTTCAGACCTGCCTCCGGTTCTTTCCGGTGGTGAGAAACAGCGCGCAGCAATCGCACGGGCAGTCATCGCCAAGCCGCAGCTACTGCTTGCCGACGAACCGACGGGCAACGTGGATCCCGTGCTGGCGAAGCGGTTGCTGCACCTGTTTCTCGAGCTGAACCGTCTTGGAACCACCATGCTGATCGCGACGCATGACAAGGGTCTTGTTCGCCAGGCTGAAAGGCCGGTATTGCACCTCGAGCAAGGGGCGCTGAACCTGCAATGAAGCCTGGTGCCATCATACCCGCCACCGCCGCGTCTCTGACTTCTCTCACCGTCACAATGGCAGTGATGTGCTATCTCGCATGTCTCGCCATTGGCGCATTGATCATCGTGGATCGCGCCGTATCGAGCTGGACGAGCGGGCTAGCCAGGGAGATGACGGTGCAGGTCCGCGTGGTGCGCGATGCGGACATCACGACGGAAGTGGAGAAGGCACGCGGAATCGTCGCCGCATTTCCTGGCATTCTTGAAGCAGATGTACTCGACGAGAGCGAGGGTGCAAAACTTCTGGAGCCTTGGCTCGGGACACGCTCTCTCGAGGGTTTGCCGGTGCCACGCTTGATCCGCGTGGTCTCCGACATAGATCACCCGCCGGATGTTGCCGCTCTTGAGAGTGAACTCTCGCAGGTGAAGGGGGCAAGGCTCGACACACACCAGAAATGGGAGGCGGAGTTGACCCGCATGGCGCGTGCACTATCGGCGGTCTCTTATGCAATCCTGCTCCTGATTTCAATTTCAGCAGTGGCGATAGTGGTTTTCGCAACGCGCGCCGTGCTGCAGGCAAACCGTCACATCGTTGATCTCTTGCATCTCGTCGGTGCGCGAGACAGCTACATCGCCCGGCAGATCGATGGGCGCTTCCTCCGCACGGGGCTACTGTCCGGCTTCATCGGGGTCGGCCTCGGACTCTTTACTTTCCTGCTCCTGGGATTGTTGGGCGGCGGAAGTGAAAGTGGTGTCGCTGCGGCGAGCCGGGGCCTTTTGTTTTCCGCACCCAGCATAGCGATCTGGAGCTATGGGTTTCTGTTTGCCGTTCCGATCGCGGCCACACTCATCTGCCTCATCACGGCGCGCGTCACGCTGATGCGTCGCTTGGGGGTCATCACGTGATCTACCTTCGCTCGGCACTGTTCAACGTTGTGTTCTATATAAACCTCGCGCTCTTCATGTTGCTTGGATCAGGCTTCTATTTCACGCCACGCAAATGGTCCGTCAGGGCTTTGCAGGTATGGGCCAAGTCCTCGCTGTTCTGGCTAAGGGTCATTGCTGGAATCCGAATGGAGGTGAGAGGGCAGCATCATGTCCCCGAAGGTGCATGTCTCGTGGCCGGCAAGCATCAGTCGTTCTGGGAGACTTTCGCCATCCTCCCACTGCTCGACGACCCGGCAATAGTGCTTAAGAAGGAGTTGACCTACATCCCCTTCTTCGGTTGGTTCATCTACAAGTTCTGCATGATTCCCGTCGAGCGCGCCGCTGGCACACAAGCGCTTCGCTCGTTGATCGGTGCGGCGGAGCAGGCGGTCGCGATGGGCCGGCAGGTCGTTATCATGCCGGAGGGCACGCGACGCTCGCCCGATGATCCGCCCGACTATAAGCCTGGCGCGGCCGCTCTTTATGGCAAACTCGACGTGCCGTGTGTGCCCTTTGCCCTCAATTCGGGACTGTTCTGGCCGCGCCGCCAATTTCTTCGCCGCCCGGGCACCATCGTAATCACTTTCCTTGAACCGATACCTCCAGGACTTAACCGGAAGCACTTCCAGTTGCGACTCGAAACATCCATCGAAACCGAGACCAAGCGTCTCGTCGATGAAGGTCGTGGCGCGCTTTAGGTACAAAACGGGAACAAACACTCGACTCCCGCGCCACTCCGGATTACACTGGCTGTAACCGGAGGTTCTGCAATGGATAACCCCGCTCAACCTGACCTCGACCCGATTGCGCGTGAAATTTGGGCCATGAAGTACCGCTACAGTCCTGCGGATGGGTCGTCGCAGGAAGGCAGAATAGAAGATAGCTGGCGACGCGTGGCGCACGCAGTTGCTGCAGCCGAACACGTTGACGATCGCCTGGTATGGGCAGACAGCTTCTATCGAATTCTCGATGACTATCAATTTTTGCCGGCTGGCCGAATCTTGGCAGGGGCAGGAACCGGCCGTCAGGTGACGTTATTCAATTGCTTCGTGATGGGCCGCATACCGGACACGCTCGACGGTATATTCTCCCAGCTCAAGGAAGCGGCCCTCACAATGCAACAGGGCGGTGGTATCGGGCATGATTTCTCGACCCTTCGACCGCGTGGCGCGCCTGTCACGGGTGTCGGTGCGGATGCATCCGGCCCAATCAGTTTCATGGATGTGTGGGACGCCATGTGCAAGACCATCATGTCCGCCGGAACACGGCGAGGCGCAATGATGGGCAACATGCGTTGTGACCATCCCGATATTGAGACTTTCATCACCGCCAAGCAACAGATCGGTAGACTGCGGAATTTCAATCTCTCGGTTTTGGTAACCGATGCCTTCATGGCAGCTGTTAAGTCAGGGGCGGACTGGCCATTGGTCTTCGAGGGGCGAACCTTCCGAACTGTTGCTGCTGCCCAGTTGTGGGATCAGATCATGAAGTCAACGTATGGCTTTGCCGAACCTGGCGTTATCTTTATCGATCGTGTCAACGCCGAGAACAACCTTTCCTACTGCGAGACCATCAGCGCAACAAATCCATGCGGCGAACAGCCATTGCCGCCGTATGGAGCCTGTCTGCTCGGCTCGCTGAACCTTACACGCTTCGTGTCGAGACCATTTGAGGATGGTGCCCATATCCAACAAGGGGACCTCCGCAAGACCACGGCAATTGCCGTCAGATTCTTGGATAATGTCATCGACATCTCGAATTATCCACTGCCGGAGCAACGCGCGGAAGCACTTGCCAAGCGACGTATTGGGCTTGGAATTACAGGTCTGGCAGATGCATTGGCGATGTGTGGGTTGACTTATGGAACCGTGGAGGCGGCTGAGGCGGCGCGTCAGTGGATGGCGCTCATTGAGACCGCCGCTTACAAATCCAGTATAAAGCTGGCTGAGGAGCGGGGACCATTTCCGCTCTTTGATCCGGACCGCTTTGGTGCAACCGGACACGCATCCAAGCTTGGTGAAGAGTTGCGAAGTAACATCACGAGGCACGGTCTGCGGAATGGGTTGCTCACATCCATAGCTCCCACTGGCACGATCTCACTCATTGCGGGGAATGTCTCAAGCGGCATTGAACCGATCTTCAGTACACGCTACGAGCGTAAGGTGTTACAAGCTGACGGTAGTCACCGAATTGTAGCGATGACTGACTATGCGGCAATGCTCTATTGGCAGAGGCATGGTGCTGATGCGCAGCTTCCATCAAGCTTCATCACCGCAGAGCAACTGTCACCATCTGCCCATCTCGTCATGCAAGCAGCGATACAGCAGCATGTCGACAGCGCTATTTCCAAAACCATCAATATCCCGGAGGACTTTCCCTTCGAGAGATTCAAGGGTATCTATGAGGAAGCCTATGATCTTGGTCTAAAGGGTTGCACGACCTACCGCCCAAACACCGTGACGGGCTCCGTTATGTCTAGCAAGTCACTGACGACGAGCGTTGCAGCCGGGGAGGATCAGCAACCCTTGGAGCGGGAAGAGGTGTTGCCTGGCATGACTTACAAGCTGCGCTGGCCAGAGTCCGACCATGCGATCTACATCACGATCAACGACGTCATAGAGAGTGGGGATCGCAGACCCTTCGAGATCTTCATAAACTCGAAAAACATGGAGCACTATGCGTGGACCGTTGCACTGACGCGCATGATATCGGCGGTGTTCAGGCGCGGAGGCGATGTCTCCTTCGTCGTTGAGGAGCTGAAAGCAGTTTTTGACCCGCGCGGCGGGCAGTGGATGGGTGGACGCTATATACCGAGTCTATTGGCTGCCATTGGTGGCATTATAGAGCGGCATATGATCGATACCGGCTTTCACTAGTGTCCGGTTAAAAACCGAATAAATTCAATTGCTTGTCGTTGGTGGGT
>NZ_JBAXGR010000137.1:0-7314 GCF_037139295.1 Aestuariivirga sp. | reverse complement strand
TGATCCGCCCCGCTCGGCCGACGCTTGCCGAAGTGCCATTGGCCGACCTATCCTTGCGAGGGAAGATCGAGGCGGTCAGCTAAACGAAACCAAGTGCGGGACACATGAGGGTGCAGACATGAGCGAAACTCCAACATTCAAGACCTATCCGACGAATGATCAGTTGGCGCAGATGGAACGGGATCTCACGTTTCACCCGAGCACCGTCCGGAATCCCCGGGAGCTGACGCCCGAGCAGGTTGTTCACTTCAACCAGAACGGCTACCTCACCCGTTTGCCCGTGCTGACGGCGGAGGAAGTGGCCCGCCTGCGCACGTTCGTGGACAACCTGATTGCAAAGGTCATGGCCAAGGGGGCCAGCAGCTATTCGGTGAAGCATGCCCACATGAAATACGGAGCCGTCTGGGACTTGATCACCCATCCGCGCATCACGGCCCTCGTCAAGGATGTGCTTGGCGATGAAGTGGTTGGCTGGGGCGCGCATTTCTTCTGTAAAATGCCCGGCGACGGCAAGATCGTGGCCTGGCATCAGGACGCCTCGTACTGGCCGTTGACGCCGTCCAAGACGCTCACCATCTGGTTGGCGGTGGATGACGCGGACCGCGCGAACGGCTGCATGAAGTTCGTGGCCGGCTCGCACCTCAAGGGCCACCTCACGTACCGGCCCAGTTCGGCCGGTGAGGATAACGTGCTCGACCAGACCGTCGAGAATGCCGAGCAGTATGGCCCCGTGATCTACAACGAGCTGAAGGCCGGCCAGGCCTCGATCCATTCCGACCTGCTATTGCATGGGTCCGAGGTCAACGCATCGCCGCGCCGCCGCTGCGGTCTGACCCTGCGCTATTGCACGCCCGATGTCCGCGGCACGCTGGGCTGGAACAGCGAAGGCATCCTGATCAGCGGCCGGGATCCCGAGGGGCACTGGGCGAATCCACCCCGGCCCGTACAGGATTACGAGGGGACGTGAACGGGACAGACACTCGCCGCAGGCCCGGAAATCGATTAGCGCCGATTGAGACCACCAACCCGGAGGAACGAACGCATGAGTCACAAACCCGACGTCCAGATCGACCAGGCCGACCCCACGCACGCGGAACTGGCGACGCTCAAACGCGATCTGCGCTTCCATCCCGTGCGGAACGACAACCCGCGGTGCCTGTCCCGCAGGCAAATCGATCAGTTCAACCGCGACGGCTATGTCGGCGGACTATCCGTTTATGGCGCTCCGGACATGGAGCGGTTGCGCGCGTTTGTTGCCAATGCGCAAACACGCGAATCGGCCGCGGGCCGGAATCCGAATTTCATTCGGTTTGTTCACCTGAAGTACGCCACCGGCTGGGACATGATGACCAATCCCACCATCGTCGGATACGTCAGGGATCTGCTCGGTGAAAACGTCATCGGGTGGGGGGCGGCCTTCTTCATCAAGCCGCCAAGGGATACGGCAGTGGTTGCCTGGCACCAGGACGCCAGCTATTGGCCGCTGTCGCCCTCCAAGGCCGTAACGGTCTGGCTAGCGATCGACGACGCGGATGTCGAGAACGCGGCCATGCAGTTTATCGCGGGCAGTCATCACCATGGCGCCGCCACATTCCGGCCCAGTTCCCCGGACGAACACAATGTGCTCAATCAAACCATCGAGAATCCCGAGCAATATGGCACCGGCGTCGTGGACGATTGCCTGCGGGCCGGGGAAGCCTCAATCCACTCCGATCTGCTCCTGCACGGGTCGGCCGCGAACGGTTCCAACCGTCGGCGCTGCGGGTTGACGTTGCGGTACACGACGCCGGACGTGCGCACCGCGCAAGACTGGCAGAAACGGGGTGTCTGGGTGAGCGGTGGCGATCCGAGCGGCTATTGGGCCAACAATCCGCGTCCCGATGCGGACTGATCGCGACTGAAGAGGAGGACAAAATGAAGATCGTTCGATTCAAAAAGGGCGCGATCCTGGTGAACGGAGTGAAGGCATGACCGCTGCAAGGATCAACCGCGAGCAACTCGACGGTTTCTGCTTGGAGGCCATGCGCCGATCCGGGATGACGGAAGCGGATGCCCGGCTGACCGCCGATGTCCTGGTCACGACTGACACCTGGGGCACCCACACGCATGGGACGAAACAGCTCCGCAACCTGATGAAGAACTTCCGCGAGGGCCGCATGGATGTTAAGGCGCGTGCGGAATTGGTCGGCGAAGGTCCCGGCTGGGCGCAGTTCGATGGGCACGCGAGTATGCCGATGCCGACCTCGGTTCTGGCCATGCACACCGCAGTGACCAAGGCGAAGGCGACCGGAATCGCCATCAGCACGGTCTGTAACAGCGGGCACTACGGTGCCGCCGGCTACTACGCCTGGCTGGCGACGCAACAGGACATGATCGGCCTGAGCTTCACCAATGTGGATCCGGGCGTGGCTGTGCCGGGGTCGCGAGGTTCCGTGCTGGGGACGAATCCCCTCGCCTACGCCGTCCCGGCCGGTAAGGAACACCCGATCATGCTCGACATCGCGACCAGCGTCGTCGCCGCGAGCAAAGTCTACGCCGCGCGGCAGCTTGGCAAGCCGCTGCCCGAAGGCTGGATTGTGGATGCGGAAGGCCTTCCCACCACCGACCCCGGCAACTACCCACTGGCGGGCGCACTGCTGCCAATGGCGGGACACAAAGGATACGGCATCGGGCTGCTGGTCGAGATTCTGACCGGTGTGCTGAGCGGCGGGGCGTTCGGGAGTAATGTGCGAAGCTGGGTGTTCGGCGACGCGGCGCCGGTCAATCAATCGCACACGTTCATCGCCATCAACGTCGTGGCTTTCGAGCCCGTGGAAGTATTCAAGCAACGGACGGATACCTTAATCCGGCAAATCAAGGATGCCCCCAAGGCCAAGGGTGCCGATCGAATCTATCTGCCCGGCGAAAAGGAGTGGGAGTGCCGGGAGGACGCGCTGGCCCGGGGGTTGGCCTTGCCGGAGGATGTGCGTGTTAGCCTGCGCGGCCTGGCTGAGGACCTGGGCATGAGCGCGGCATGCCTGGATGGCAAGGCGCCGTAGGGGTTGGGGCATCAGAGGGGATAACACGATGACAAGCAAGGAGCGTATTTCACGGATTCTGCGGCACGAGCCGGTGGACCGGATCGGGCTTTTCGAGGTGTTCTGGCGGGAGACGGCGGAGAAGTGGAGTGCCGAGGGACATTTCGAAAAGCCCGAGATGGTCAGCGATCACTTCGGCCTAGATGTGCGGCGCACCAGCGGTGAGGTCACGCCCGGCAATTTGCGCATGATCAACCTGGTGGCCAACGTCGATGCCAAGGACGAGTTGGTCGAGGAATCGGACACCACCCGGCTCGTGCGGGACGGCAATGGGGCCTTGCTGCGCTGGAAAAAAGGCGGTTCCGGCGGTCCCGAGCATGTGGGGTTCCGAGTCGAAGACCGGCAGGGGTGGGAGGACCATATCCGGCCGCACCTGCTCGATGAGAAGACCTACGCGCGACGGATCGACTTCAACGTCTACCGTGACTTGCGGCAGAAGTGCGCCCGCGACGAGCGTTTCATGACGTGCGGCGTGGTCGCCGCCTTTGATCTCATGTCACCGATGTGCGGCCACGAAAACCTGCTCATGGGCCTGGCCGCGGACCCCGAATGGGTGCGCGGCATGGCGGACCTTTACAGCGATCTCACGATCCGCCTCCTCGGGATGCTGTTCGAACGCGAGGGGTTGCCGGACGGCCTGTGGGTCTGGGACGATCTCGGTTACAAGCACACGCCGTTCATGTCCACCGCGATGTATCGCGAGCTGGTGTTCCCTGCGCACAAGAAACTCTTCGATTTCGCGCACCGTCACCATCTGCCCGTCGTGTTGCATACCGACGGGTTTATCGAGCCCCTGATTCCGATGCTGATCGAGGCGGGAATTGACTGCCTGCAGCCGATCGAGGTCAAGGCCGGCATGGATCTGCTCCGCATCAAGAAGCAGTTCGGAGAGAAGATCGCGCTGATCGGCGGGATGGACGAACGGGTGCTGGAGACCAACGATCTGCGGGCGGTTGAACAGGAGCTCGCCTCCAAACTGCCTGGGGCCATGTCCGGCGGCGGGTATGTCTTGCAGGTGGACCACAGCGTGTCGAACCTCGTGAACTACGACACGTATCGTTTCTTTGTGGACCGGGGGCTTGAGCTGGGGAGCTACCGGTCATGATGACATCACGTGAGCGAGTCTTGACGGCCTTGAACCACGAGGAGCCAGACCGCGTGCCGCTGTTCATCGGGACCTCCGGCGTGACCACGCTCCTGGGGCCCGCCTACGAGCGATTGAAGACGCACCTGGGTGTCAGGGGCGGCCCGCCCCGCTGGCTCTCCAGGCCGCTGCAGTACGCCTGGCTGGATGAGGAAGTCTTCCAGAAGCTCGGATCGGATGCCCGCCCGATGGTGGCCGGGCCGGTTCCCGCTTCGCCGGCGCGGGAAGTCTCGCCCACGGAACTGGTGGACGCCTGGGGCTGCGTATGGAAACAGCGTGAGGGCGTTCCGTACTACGAGATCGTCGAGCCGCCGCTTCAAAACGCGACCCGCGAGGACATCGCCTGTTATCCCTGGCCGGACCTGGCCAACCCGGCGCGGTTCCACGGACTCGCCGCGCGCTGCAAGGCGATTCAGGACGCGGGCCATGCCGTCGTCTTCCTCAGCGGGCTCACGTTGTTCGAGCAGGCCTACATCATGCGCGGGATTGAAAACTATCTCGCCGACATGCTGGCCGACGAGGATTTTTTCACCGCGTTGATCGCCCGTATGAAGGCCCTGGCCATCCCCACCGTGCGGGCGCTCTTGAAGGAGGTCGGCGCTTATGTGGACGTGCTCGTCACGGGCGACGACCTCGGCACGCAGGAATCCACGCTCATGGCCCCCGCCGACTACCGGCGGCTCATCAAGCCGCATCAGGCGGAATACCTGGCGGAAATCCGCATGCACACCAAGGCGAAGATATTCTTCCACTCCGACGGTGATATCCTGCCGCTGCTCGGTGATTTGGCGGAGATCGGCGTGGACATCATCAACCCCGTGCAGGTCAACGCCGGCAAGATGGCCGACACCGCCCGCCTCAAGCGGGAGTTCGGCAAGCGCCTTAGTTTCTGCGGCGCCATTGACACCGGTTGGGTCCTGCCGCGCGGCACGACGGAGGATGTGCGCGCCGAGGTGCGCCGGCGGATCCGCGACCTGGCGCCGGGTGGCGGGTACATCGCCTCGGCGGTGCACTGCATCCAGCCGGACGTACCGCCGGAGAATATGCTGGCCATGTGCGATGCGGTGCGGGAGTTTGGACGCTATCCGATCAACCCTTAGAACGAAAGGACAACCGAAATGATGTCAAAGGACAGGATGCTCGCTTCCCTCCGGGAGAGCGGGGTCGTGGCGGTAATTCGCACGTCGAATCCGGCCGACCTGGTAGGCGTGTGCCGCGCCTTGCACAAGGGCGGCGTGAAATTCGTGGAAATCACCATGACCGTTCCCGGCGCGCTGGATATTGTCCATGACGCGGTGGGGCAACTGTCCGATACGGACGTGCAGATCGGCGTCGGCACCGTCCTTGACGGCGAAACCGCCCGCGCCGCGATCCTGGCCGGCTCCCGTTACGTGGTGGCGCCGACGTTCGATGCCGATGTCGTGCGGGTTTGCAGGACCTACGGCGTCGTCGTCATGCCCGGCGCCCAGACCCCCACCGAGGTCGTCACCGCCTGGAAGGCGGGCGCCGACGTGGTGAAAATCTTTCCGGGCGATATCGGCGGACCGGATTACCTGAAGGCGCTCAAGGAGCCCTTTCCGCAGATCGAACTCCTGCCGACCAAGGGCGTGAACTTCGAAACCGTGTCGGCGTACATCCAGGCCGGCGCCATCGCCGTGGGGACCGGCAACGCGCTGGTCACCCAGGCGCAGATGGCGGCGCGCGACTACGCGGGCATCACGGACAACGCCCGGCGGTTCACCCAGATCGTGCGTGAGGCCAGGAAGGAGAAGGCGTGAAGAAGATTCCGTGCGACAAGAAGGTGGTCCTGTTCGGCGAGCTCATGATGCGGCTTTCGACCAAGCGCCATGAGCGCCTTATCCAGGCGCGCGAGTTCGACGTGCTCTACAGCGGGGCCGAGGCCAATCTCGGGGTGGGGCTGATCGCGCTGGGGGTGGACAGCACCATGGTGTCCAGCGTGCCGGACAACGCGGTGGGCGAGGCCTGCCTGGCCTATATGCGCCAGTTCAAGCTGAACCTCGACCACGTCAAGCGCAACGGGTTCCGCCTGGGCATCTACTTCGTGGAGACCGGTGCGTCCCAGCGGCCCTCGACGTTCCTCTACAACCGCAAGGGCAGTTCGATCACCGAGCTCAAGCCGGGCGACTTTGACTGGGATGCGATCTTCGCGGACAAGCACTGGTTCCACTTCACGGGCATCACGCCGGCTCTGGCCGACAGCGTGGCGGCCATCACGCGCGAAGCCTGCGCGGCAGCACGAAAATGCGGGCTGACGGTGAGCTGCGACCTGAACTTCCGCAGCAAACTGTGGTCAAAGGAAAAGGCACGGAAGGTCATGACCGGTCTGATGGAATACGTGGACGTGCTCTTCACCAACGAGGAAGAGGCCGCCACGGTGTTCGGTATCGCCGCGCGCGAGACCGATGTTCGCAAGGCGAAACTCGACCGGCAGGGCTATGCGGACGTCGCGGTACAGCTCCGCGAGAAATTCGGTCTCACGCACGTCTCCATTTCGTTGCGCGGCAGCCGCTCCGCCACGGCCAACGACTGGTCCGGCATGCTCTATGACGGCAGCCAATTCTACACCAGCCGCACCTACGCCATTGACTACATTGTGGACCGGGTCGGTGGCGGGGACGCCTATTCGGCGGGGATCATCTACGGGCTGCTGACCGGCCAGGACTTGCAGGACACGGTCGAATTCGCCGCCGCGGCGGGTTGCCTCAAGCACTCGATCCACGGCGACTTCAACCTCGTCAGTTTCGAGGAGATCCAGGCTCTGGTGGGCGGCGACGGTTCGGGGCGCATCCAGCGGTGAGCATTGGAAACGGGTCAGGTCAAGGGAGATTCAACTATGAAAATCGTGCGATTCAAAGACCGAGCGGGCAAGGCGCAGTACGGGATGATCGAGGGCGACACGGTCGCGGTGGCGGATGGAAATCCGCTGGGCGGCCTGAAGACCACAGGCAAGCGGGTGGCGTTGGCGGAGGTGACCTTGCTGGCGCCGTTCGAGCCGGTGAGCGTGCTGTGCATTGGGCTGTTCGCCCCGAATCACAAGCTCAGGTCCGCCGTCACCGCCCTCGCGATCGGGAA
>NZ_JBAXGR010000136.1:0-7319 GCF_037139295.1 Aestuariivirga sp. | reverse complement strand
GCCGCGGCCCATGCCGATGGGGATGTTGACTCCCCGCCCGCCGCGGCCACCGCCGGGAAAGCCCATGCCGCCACCCTGGCTGCGCCGGTCCTCGATTGAGTCATAGTCAGGCTTTTCATTGTCGAGGCGCATGGCGACCGTCCTTGTCTTCCGGAAAACGTCTTAGGCGTGTTGGATCCGGAATTTGCAGAGATCATAGACCAATTGCAAGCTCGGCGTGCTGATTTGCACGATCCGCCCCAGTTCAATGACAACTCCCAGCAGCGCATCGAGTTCCGTGGGGCGTCCGGCCTCCACATCCTGCAACATGGAGGTGCGGTGAGCGCCCACTTTGGCCGCCATGTCCATCCGCTCGTCGGCATCGACCGCGAAGCTGACGCCGAGCGCCTCGCCCACGGCGCGGGCCTCCTCCATCATGGTGCGGATGACGCGGCGGGTGCCGGGGTCGGTGGCGAGGTCGACCAGCGTGCCTTGCGTGAGCACACTGACCGGGTTGAAGCTGAGGTTGCCCCACAGCTTGAGCCAGATCTCGTTCCTCAGGTTGGGCTTCACCGGGCTCTTGACGCCGGCACTGGTGAGAAGGCGGCTGAGAATCTGCACGCGCTCGGTCTTCTCGCCCGTCGGCTCGCCCAGCGGCATGCGATCGCCGTAGTGGTGTGAGATGACGCCGGGCGCCTCGATCTCGGCCGCCTGCCAGACCACGCAGCCCAGCGCCCGCTCCGGCCCGAACCGGTTCCAGATCACACCACCCGGGTCGACGCTTTCAAGCCGCGTACCTTCCAGAGGCCCGCCGATGCCGTGGAAGTACCACCACGGGATGCCGTTCTGGGCAAAGAGGATCGCGGTGTCCTTGCCGATCAGCGGCATCATCTGGTCGATGACGCCGGCAAGGCCATGCGCCTTCAGCGTGAGGATGATGAAGTCCTGCGGACCCAGCTGCTTCGGATCATCGGTGACCATGGGGCGCACCACATGCGTCTCGCCGCCCTGCTTCAGCGTGAGGCCGTTGGCCTTCATTGCCGCGAGGTGTGCACCGCGCGCCACGAGCGAGACATCGGCCTCGCCCTTCATCGCGAGGCGGCCACCGACATAGCCGCCGATGGCGCCGGCACCGAAGACGCAGACCTTCGTCATGAGAGGCCCAGCTTCTGTGCGAGCCCGATGCGCTGCAGCTTGCCGGTGGCACCCTTGGGGATTTCCTCGAGGATCACGATCTTCTTCGGCACCTTGAAGGCCGCGAGCCTGGCATTGGCGAAGTCCTGCAGCGCGCGCTCGGTCACCGTCATGCCCTCACGCAGCACCACGGCCGCTGCCACGTCCTCGCCCAGCTTGTCATGCGGCATGGCGAAGGTGACGACCTGCGCCACCGCCTCATGCTCCATCAGCACCTCGTCAACCTCCATGGGGGCGATCTTCTCGCCGCCGCGGTTGATGATCTCCTTCAACCGGCCGGTGATCTTGAGATAGCCTTCCTCGTCCATGAAGCCCTGGTCGCCGGTGTGGAACCAGCCGAAGGCGAAGCCCGCTTCATTGGCTGCAGGGTTGTTCTCGTATCCGGGTGTGACGTTGGGGCCGCGCGTCACCACCTCGCCCTCCTCACCCGAAGACAGCAGCCGCCCGTCGGGTGACATGACGGCCACTTGCGGACCAGCCGCGCAGCCGACGAAGCCGGGCTTGCGCTTGCCCGGCGGCAACTGGTTCGACGTCATCTGGTGGGCGTTCTCGGTCATCGCATAGGCTTCGATGACGGGGCAGCCGAAAGCCTCTTCAAGCACGTGAAACACCGGAACAGGCAGGGACGCAGAACTCGAGCGGATGAAGCGCAGCGGGTTGGCCTTGATGATTTCCGCATTGCGCTCGGCGCGCTGAAGAATGGCCTGGTGCATGGTGGGCACCGCCGTCACCCAGGTGGGGCGCGCCTCTTCCAGCTGGCCGAAGAACTTGAGCGCGTTGAAGCCGGGCGTGGCGAAGACAGATGCACCCGCCGCGAGCGTTGCAAGCACCGCCGCCATCAAGCCGTGGATGTGGAAGAGCGGCATGATGTTGAGGCAGCGGTCACGCTCTGTCAGCTGCAGCGTGTTGCGGATGTTGTTGGCGGAGGCCAGCAAATTGGCATGCGTCAGAGGAACGATCTTAGGCCGCGAGGTGGTTCCGGAGGTGTGCAGCACGAGGGCCACGTCACCCTCTTTGGCATAGCCCTGGACGGACGGCGAGGCGACGGCATCGCCCGCGATGGTGAAGGCGCCTGCCTCGGCAGCGGAGCTGAGCGTCAGCACCGGAACCCCCAGCCGCTTGGCAGCGGCGATGGCGGGGGACGTGCTCCCCTCTTCCACCAGCAGCGCCTTGGCGTGCAAGTCATCCATATAGAAGTGGAACTCGTCCTCGCGGTAGGCGGGGTTCAGCGGTGCTGCGGTGACGGCGCAGGCGGTGGCCACGAAGGCGGCGGCCATATCCGGCCCGTTGGGCAGCACGATGGCGAGCTTGTCGTTGCGCGCGAGGCCACGGGTGCGGAGTGCGGCGAACACGTCCTCCACCAGGGCGGAGAACTGGCCATAGGTGAGGTCGTCCCGGCCAGAGGCCGAGAGGGCGATATTGCCCGGCAACCGGGCATCAAGGAGGCTTTTCAGGATCATTCCGGCACTCAGCCGCATTTGGAGCGCCCCGTCAACGCCGCGCAATTGAAGGTCAGACCTGCATCCGCTAAGACCCCTGCCCATGACCGACAGACTCATCATCGCGCTGGCCCAGCTCAACCCGACTCTGGGCGCGATCAGTGCCAATCTGGACCGTGCCCGCGAAGCGCGGCGCGAGGCGGCGGATGCCGACCTGATCCTGTTTCCGGAACTCTTCATCTGCGGCTACCCGCCTGAAGACCTGGTGCTGCGCCCCAGCTTCGTGGAGGCCTGCCGTACCGCCATCGAGGAACTCGCCACGGAAACCATCACCGGCCCCGCCGTGCTGATCGGCCTGCCGTGGCGCGAGGGCGCCAACCTCTATAATTCCGTCGCCCTGCTTGCCAATGGCAAGATCGAGGCGGTGCGCCACAAGTTCGACCTGCCGAACTACGGCGTGTTCGACGAGAAGCGCGTGTTCAACGCGGGCCCCGCCCCCGGCCCCATCTCCTTCAAGGACGTGCGCCTGGGCGTTCCCATCTGCGAGGACATCTGGACGGAAGAGACCTGCGAGACGCTGGCCGAGACCGGAGCTGAAATCCTGCTTTCGCCCAACGGTTCGCCCTTCGAGCGCAACAAGGATGACGTGCGCCTCAACCTCGTCGTGGCGCGTGTCACCGAGACGGGCCTGCCCATGGCCTACCTCAACCAGGTGGGCGGACAGGACGAGCTCGTCTTCGATGGCGCGTCCTTCGTTTTGAATGCTGACCGGACACTCGCCTGGCAGATGCCGATGTTCGAGGAGCAGTTAGCACTCACCGAATGGCTGCGCGAGGACGACGGCTGGCGCTGCGTGCCGGGCGAGATCCTGACCGTCCCTGAAAACGAGGCCGAGACATGGAAGGCCTGTGTGCTGGGGCTTCGCGACTACGTGCTGAAGAACCGCTTCCCCGGCGTGGTGCTGGGCCTGTCGGGCGGCATCGACTCGGCCGTGGTTGCCGCCATGGCGGTGGATGCGCTGGGCGCCGACCGCGTGCATTGCGTGATGCTGCCTTACGCCTATACCAGCCGCGACAGCCTGGTCGATGCCGAAGAGTGCGCCAGGCTGCTGGGCGTGCGCTATGACGTGGTGCCGATCAAGGAACCCGTCGAGGGCTTCCTCTCCGCACTGAAACCGATGTTCGAGGGGACACCCGCCGGCATCACCGAGGAAAACCTGCAGTCGCGCTCGCGCGGCGTGATCCTGATGGCGATCTCAAACAAGTTCGGCTCCATGGTGCTGACCACCGGCAACAAGTCGGAAATGTCGGTGGGCTATGCCACCCTCTACGGCGACATGAACGGCGGCTACAACCCGATCAAGGACGTCTACAAGACCGAGGTCTATCGGCTTGCCGAATGGCGCAACTCGCTGGGCTATGTCATCCCCCAGCGCATCATCACCAAGGCGCCGACGGCGGAACTGCGCGAGAACCAGAAGGACCAGGACTCGCTGCCGCCGTATGAGGTGCTGGACGCCATCCTCGAAGGCCTCGTCGAGAACGAGATTCCCGTGGAGCAGATCGTCAAGAATACAGGCTATGAGGAAGCCCTCGTCCGCCGCATCCAGCACATGCTCTATATTGCCGAATACAAGCGGCGGCAGGCAGCGCCCGGCGTCAAGATCACGCGGCGCAACTTCGGCCGCGACCGGCGCTACCCGATCACCAACGCTTTCCGGGACGGACGCTGAGATGACCGCCATTGTCCGTTTCGCCCCCTCCCCCACGGGGCGCATCCACATCGGCAACGCCCGCACGGCGATCCTCAACTGGCTTATGGCGCTGAAATCCAACGGCCAGTTCGTGCTGCGTTATGATGACACCGACACGGCACGCTCAAAGCAGGAATTCGCGGACGGCATCGCCACTGACATCGAGTGGCTCGGCATCAGGCCAGCACGCGTTGAATGGCAGTCGAAGCGCTTTGGGCGCTATGACGAGGTGGCAAACCGTCTGCGCGCCGAGGGCCGCCTCTATCCCTGTTACGAGACGGCGGACGAGCTCGACCGCAAGCGCAAGCGCCAGGAAGCCCGCAAGCTGCCGCCGGTCTATGACCGCGCCGCGCTGAAGCTGGCGGATGAAGAGCGCGCAAAGCTCGAGGCCGAAGGCCGCAAGCCGCACTGGCGCTTCAAGCTCGACGGCCGCGTGGTGGAATGGAACGACCTGATCCGCGGGCCGCAGCACATCGACACGCGCTCGCTGTCCGACCCCGTGCTGGTGCGTGAGGACGGAAGCTATCTCTACACGCTGCCTTCCGTCATCGATGACATCGACTTCGGCATTACGCATGTCATCCGCGGCGAGGACCATGTGGTCAACACCGCCGTGCAGATCGAGATCACGGAAGCACTGGGCGCCACGCCTCCCACCTACGCCCACCACAGCCTGCTCATCGGCGCCGACGGCAAGGGCCTGTCGAAGCGACTGGGTTCCCTCTCCATCGGTTCGATGCGCGAAGGCGGGCTCGAGCCCATGGCGGTGGTGAGCCATGCGGCATTGCTGGGCACCTCCGACAACATCCATCCCTGCGCGGATTACGCCGAGTTGGTGGAAGGCTTCGATCTCGACAAGCTGTCGCGCGCGCCGGCCCGCTTCGACGAGGCGGAACTCCTGCACCTCAACGCCAAGCTGCTGCATCACCTGCCATGGGACGCCGTGAAGGACCACTTGGCCGGAGACAGCGAGGCCTTCTGGCTCGCGGTGCGCGGCAATATCGAGAAGCTGTCGGATGCGGGGGACTGGGAAGAGGTCGTGCGCGGTCCCGTTCATCCGGTGATCGCCGGGGAAGATAGGGCGTTCATTAACGCCGCTCGAACCCTGCTGCCGCCGGAACCCTGGGACGACGCCACCTGGAAGGCGTGGACGGAGGCGGTGAAAGCCGCAACGGGCCGCAAGGGAAAGCAGCTCTTCATGCCTTTGCGGCTCGCCCTTACGGGGCGAGACCATGGGCCTGAACTGGCACAGCTATTGCCCTTGATCGGGTATGGGCGGGCTTGGGAACGATTAACAGTTCAAACCGGCAGTTGACGGTGAGGATCCCTTCAATTCCAGTGCGTATTGTAATTTAAAATTGTATATTCTTTCGCTGCCGTAAAGCGCTGGAATCAACCAGCTGCGGCGAGGAGGATACCCAATGAGAGTCTCAATCCTTGGTGCAATAACGGGCATTGCGCTGTTTGCATCCGCCAGTGCCATGGCACAGCAAGACAACTCCAGCACCATGCAAATGAATGCCGAGCAGCCCGCCGATGCAGGCATGGCCACCGAGAAGGACGGCTTCAAGCAAGCAAATGCCGAGATGATGAGCGAGATGGGCGGCGTCCCCATGACGGGCAATGCGGATGTGGATTTCGCAAGCCTGATGATTCCGCATCATCGCGGCGCGGCCGCCATGGCGAAGGTTGAGCTCTCCTTTGGCAAAGACCAGCAGATCCGCAAGGTCGCCGAAGATATCATCGCGAAACAGGGAGAGGAAATCTCCTTCCTGCAGAATTGGTTGCAGGCGAACGCCGGCGCATCGTCCAAAGATGCCAAAGCCGGCGAAGCTGAGGCATTCAAGGCGGCAAACGCGGGAATGATGTCCGAAATGGACGCCATCCCCCTGAGTGGCAATGCGGATGTCGATCTCGCCCGTCTTATGATTCCGCATCATCGCGGAGCGGCTGCCATGGCCAAGGTTGAACTTGAATATGGCAAGGATCCGGTCATCCGAAAGGTCGCCGAGGAGATCATTGCAATGCAGGGCGAGGAAATCTCCTTCCTGGAGACCTGGCTGAAGGCAAACAGTCAATGAGAAGATGATGGCAGTCTGCTGCCCCGCGTCATGACATGATGCAGACTGTCGCGGGGCATCAGCAGACCAGGGAAGCGAAAGTCCCTCGACAACGCCGCCACTGAGGCCCCATAAAGTTCCCATGATCCTCGTGGGCCAGTTCGACTCTCCCTTCGTGCGGCGGGTGGCGGTGACGCTGAACCACTACCACATGCCCTTCACGCGCAATGCGATCTCCGTGTTCCGCAACATCGAGGACATGCAGCGGATCAATCCTCTGATCCGCGTTCCCTCCCTCATCCTCGAGACCGGCGAGACGCTGATCGATTCCTCGGCCATCATCGACCACCTCGACGAGGCCGCGGGACCCGCCCGCGCGCTCACCCCCGCGCACGGGCCGGAACGGCGCAAGGTGATGCAGGCCGTGGTGATGGGCCTGGGGCTCATGGACAAATGCGTGGCGCTGTTCTTCGAGCGGCTGTTTCACATCGACAAGCACATCAATCGCGATTTCGAGAAGCGCATGATGCTGCAGATCTCGGCGGGGCTGGAGAAGCTGGAACACGACTGCGGCGCACCGTGGTTCTTCGACAGCAAGATGACGCAGGCCGACATCACGGCGGGCTGCCTGATCGGATACATCAAGATCCGCGTGCCGGACGTCTTCCCGCTGGACAAGTATCCCAAGCTCCACCACCTGGCGCTCCATTGCGAGACCAAGGAAGACTTCGTGAAGGCCCGCCCCTCGCCCGGCGAAACGGCGCCGGGCCAGACGCGGCATTGAGATTGGCACGCGCCCGCGCGTTGCAGTCCTTCCGTGGCCGTCATCCCAGCGAGAGCTAGAGCGGCGGGCGGTGAATTGACTCCATTAGGATTTCCCTCCCCCTCGTGGGG
>NZ_JBAXGR010000135.1:0-7383 GCF_037139295.1 Aestuariivirga sp. | reverse complement strand
GCTGAGAACCGGGGAGGTGGCGTCCTCGGCCTCGGGTGCAGAGGTAGAATCCTCCGCGTTTTCAAAGTTCAGTGTCACTTCCGGGAATATGGCAACCAGCTCGAGTTCAACTTCCGAGAACCTGTAGCCGTCAACTTTCAAGTCGGCGGCAGTCTCGTCCAAATCCAGCAAACCCAGGAGAATGGTACGTTCGATAGCACCATATTTTTTTTCCGGGTCCTGGAACTCGCTCCGAAGTTTGGCTTCGGCGGTTTCGTCAAGCGGCTTACGCACCTCAAGGGTCAGTGCGATCTTAGGAATAATGTCAGGCGAGATGCTGATTATGGACACATCATAGCCTGTCCGGCTTACGTCCTTCGAAAATGCCTCCAGCTCGGTCTTGAGCTTGGTGGCAAACTTGACCTTCTCTGCCGCGACATCGGCTTCAGTCTTGCCGATTGCATCCCAGACCATCGTCCACGCCTGTTGAAAAGGATAGGCCAGGGTGTCAAGCGACACATAGACCATCCGGGATCCCCAATTCATCCAGCTCCCCTCGGCTGCAGTGTCTTGAGCGCTGGCGGGCACGGCGCTCAACGCCAATAGTCCCACAAATGCCACTGTCCTCGTCAATTTCATTTTATGTCCCCAGGATTGTGAAAATGCCCTCTAATCTACGGGCCGCAAGGCCTATAAGCCAGATTCGGGTACTTATAATACAGCAGAGTTGGTTTGTTAATTCTTTCTATGTCGCCAGCAGTCAATATCGCGCCGGGGCCAACCCGTTGGCCGCCATGTGCTTCTTCTTATAACATCATGACGAAAGCGGCTTCCATCTTCACTAGCAGAATGCAAAAGGGATCGAGCTGACTAGCTCTAAATTTGTGTTTTGTGGGCGCGCAGGTTAAAAATGACTGGTCAATAGGCTGATGATTATATTCTGCACTTTCAAAGCTGTAACTTAGGTATTTCTTGAGAAACGCCCAACTCCTCCTGCTAACTTCATGTAAAGGGACACGACCATGAGACTTTCCGTGAGCACGCTGGCGAGCGTCATGGCCATTGCCGTCGTGGGAGCCGCCGGGGGGCAGTTAGTCGCTGCGCATGCCGAGGATGCCGTGCTGCAGGTCTTCGCCTCGCCGCTTGTCATCGATCAGGCCAATACCGTTAACAGAGTCGCAGGGGTCTCCCCCATTGAGACGATCGAACTGAACTCCATCGACGCGCTCCAGAAATTATGCGGCTCCGCCAATGATGGAATTCCCTCAGTCGCGGTGGTGGTTACTAAGATCACGGCGAGCATTTCGGATAAATGCGTGTCGAATGGTATTGGCGAACTGTTGGAAGCTTCACTCGGTTTCCGCACGCTGGTGCTGGTGCAAAAGGCATCAGACCCGGCGATGAGCCTGTCTTCCAGGGTGCTCTACAAGGCCTTGACCCACGACGTGCCAGACGACGAGTCTTTTAAACCGAACATGGCCAACACTTGGTCTGATGTCGACGCCAGCCTGCCTAAACTTGACATTCGCCTCATCGTTGGATCGCCCGGTAGCGCGGCTCGCAAGGTCTTCGAGGATGAGGCGATGGTAGGTGGTTGCCGCCAATTCGACGCCGTGCAGAGCATCTTTGACGCTAAGGCCAGGGTTTCGACTTGCACCAAATTCAAGGAAGGCGCCATCCTCGAGGTTGACAGTTTGGACGAGCGCGCCGCGGCGCTGGGCGCGGCAGCGCCGGGCGCCGTGGCGGTATTGCCGATCAACATCGCACTGAAGCACAAGGACTGGATGCGGATCATTCCGTTCGACGGCTTCCTACCGACGCCCGAAAGCATCAACGCCGAAGACTATGTTCTCTCTGTGCCTGTCTACGTCTATGTGCGCCCGGAAGACCTTGCCAAGGAGGGCCCCGTCCGATTGTGGATGTGGGAGATGCTGAGCGAGGAGGCGATCGGCGACAAGGGCTACGGCAAGGTCGGCGGGCTGATAGAACTGCCGGCAGCAACGCGTGAGTGGCAGCGCCGCTCGATGTTCAAGTAAGGGGGAAATAAAATGACAAGATTGCTGAAAAAGAATAACCGGGTGCTGACCGTCTTCCTAGCATGTTGTGTAGCCGCCGCCTTCACCCCGGCAAGCGCCACCGCGTCGGCGGAGCAGGCGACCGGCACTACAAGCTATATGGACCAGGCTATGGGGACCGCCGGCCAGTACTGGACTGCAGTGTCAGATGCGGTTCTGTCATGGCTTCCAGGCCTTCCCTCCGCATCAGTGCTCACGCGGCATTTAGAAAGTCCGCAAGAGATGTCCGACATGGATTTCAAGAATTTGATGAGCCTCGCCGGCTACTCGGTCAAGTCGGTCAACATGGGTGTGGGCATCGTCCCGAGGTTCTCATTATACTTCGGGCAAACGCGCGAGATGTCTGATGCCGACGAGATCTACCTGGCTCGCCTGCTGCGCAAGCACGAACGCAGCATGGGCGGCCCTGTGGCCGCAAGCCAGCGCCTCATCGTTCGCACGATCATGCAACTCCAACAGTTTCCGGATTATAATCTGGCGAAAGTTGCCGTAACGATGCTTCCGTTCCCCTCCGTGGAGTTTGTGGCCGAACCGAAGCATACGGTGCTCGGCCCAGACCTGAGCTACATCGCCCAGCGCATCATGGATGTGAACATCAAGCTGGAACAAATGAAGCGATGACACTCACGGAACCGGAAATGCTGTTTCCGGCCCTTTGACAATCTGCTTCGGGCTCAGCGGATCGACCGGAACCAGCGTCCAGAAAAAAAGATGCCTTGCGACGCTGGTGAGATACCTGCCTTCTCGACCAGCTGTTTTACCCGCCGCTGCACCTCGTCCTGCGCCAGCTTGCTTTTGCCGAGATAATATTGGGCGACTAGGGCGAAGTCCGCTTCCTTGATCAACTTTCGCGCTCCGCCCAAGGCCGCAAGCATCGCGTTGGCAGCATCCTCATAATCACTCTCGATCTCAACCCCGGCGCCCGCCGCGGTGGCGATGATGATTGCGCGGGCTGCCCCTACGGTAAAACCATATTGCGCGACCGCTGTATCGACGATGCTGTCCTCTTCCGCAGTCGTCAGTACCTTGTCGCGCTGGCTGTAAAGAAGCACCAGCTCCCGCAACCTGCCTTGCGGATTGCCTTGCACTGGATCTTCTATCCTCATGAGCTTTTGATGCGCCTGTACCAGCTCCGTGACGGAATGAAACCGGCGCGCCGCGGAGAAATGCCTTCATCTTCCATGATCTTCTTCACCTTCTGGCGGCAGGCTTCCACCGGGCTCTTGAGGCGAGACGCGTAGAAGACGGCGATCCGCTCGAAATCATGGCGCGATAGCCGGTCTTTCGCGCCCGCGACGGACTTTACCAGTTCCTGCATTCTATCATCGATGTCAGTCTCGAGTTCGATGTTGCCGTTCTGCATCTCGGCATAGAGCACGCCGCGGGCGCGAGAGAGCGATACGTCCAGCCGGGTGACGGCCTCCTCGAGTAGCTTGTCCTCGTCGCCAGCCGTCAAAACGCGTCCACGCTGGGTGCGCAGCCTCACCAATTGGCGCAGTCGCTCCTCGCCCGGGCTCCAGTACTCGTCCTGATTGTTTCCGTATTGCGATGCCTGCCGCATGTCTGCCTCTTAACCAAATCTTGTTTGATTCATTCGAGTCGCCTCTTGGCGCCCACCTCGATTATTTCGTTCAACTCGTTCATCACGCTGCGGATCAAGGGTTTCGAGGCTTGCTCACCTGCATAATTCTGGACGAAAGCCCGAACCAATTGCCGCAATTCCTGCGGATTGGTCCGGCCTCCGCTGCGTAGAAGAGCCAGGAACTCGCCTGCTTGCCGCTCAACCCGCCACGGCGGAACACCGGAAAAGGTCCCGGATTGGTCCTCCGCTCGGGCGATGGCGTCCTCGACGCTGCCACCCTCCGCGATCAGCATTTCCTCAACAATCCGGTTGTAGCTGCGCAGGTTCAGGGCGGAGGCAGGTGAAAACCGCCGCTCCTGCCGAGCGACTGCGGTCATGGTCGGCCGCGGTGGCATGGCGGGCTGCCTCTCAGGCTCAAGCGCCGCGCCGCTGTGGCGACAATCGCCATTGTCCTCGAAGGTCAGGTAAAGCGGACGGATATCAACGCCGCGAGCCCACCCGGACACCTTTTGGGTGGCCCGGTCGATTAGCTGCCACTTGCGCCGCTCGTCGTCGGCGGGGTTGCCGCTTGAGCCATATTTGTCCTGAAAATAGGCGCAGTCCTGGTGGAAGGCCAGAATGATGCGGGAGAAGTCGCGGCCATTGCTCAGCAGCCGGAAGCTTTCTAGGGCCGATGTGTAGAAGGCGCTGTCGCTGTCGGCCAAGGCCAGGCCGCCACCGGGGCACCGTACCTCATAAATGTCGCCATCGAAACCCAGGCGCATCTTCCATGATGCGGAGGCATCTTCGGCGGTCAGGCGGGAATCGCTACAGTTCACCACGAGAATGGCCGGAGAGTGACGTGAATCCGCTTGGTTCCGGTTCATTTGACTTAAACGCTCTTCGTGTGGAGAAGGCCTGATAAAAACGAATCGATGAAATTATAGCAGAGCCCATAGCTATATAGGAGACTTAAGTAAGCAGCTGCGTTCCATCTTGCATTCAGTATCGACACTTCGATCCTGAAAAATACCATGATGAAGTAGGCAAGCAACATGTAGACGATCGTGAATACGAGAATACCGTTGGTCCGCAACGCGTAATAGGCGCGGTTGAATAGGTACAGGTGGGCACAAGTCAGCAGGATGAGCGCGATGAAGAAAACGGCTGCCGGCATCTGTTGCTCATCAGAGGACACCAGCAACGTCAATATGCCGAACGGCGGCAGCAGCCAGACGAAGGCGGACACGCCGACCACTCGTCCCAGCAGTCCAAGCGGGTGAAGCTTCGGGGTCACCGTCAGTCTTGCTCCTTCAACACAGCCCGGGCAGCGGCAAGGAATTCACTCTCGTAGCCGCGCATCAGCACATTCACGTAGTCGTTCACAAAGGTTTCCTGCTCGCGGACCTGCGCCTCGAGGCCGGCGCGGAACGAATCCTCATTGAAGGCCCGCTCCACTCTCAACAACCCGTAGTCGAGCGACCATGAGATGGCGAGCGCCACGGCAAATCGAGTGATGACGGTATCTGGCACGTACACGCGCCTGAGGCTCCCTGTCACCAAGAGGATGATCGAAGCAAACTCGGTGAAGCGCAGTATCAGCACGAGAATGCGGGTGGCGAGCGGGCGTACCGCGAGGAACACATCGACGTCGCCGATCTGCTTGATGTCCAGAATGTCCTGAAGCGCACTCGCCTCCTTGGCCAGCGCGATTGGCTCGCGGCGCGCTGAGAGGATACCCGCACTCGCGGCCTGGAGCTGAGGCAGCGTCCGAACGATGCAAGACTGGGAGGCGCTGCCGGTGCAAGCTGCTGCAACCGCCTCGGCGGCCAGCACATATAGCCGTGCGGCCGCGTGGCGGTCGATCAGTCGTGTAATCTGGTAGGCATCTTCTGCCGGCCGGCCCACACGCTGGCGCAAAGACTGCTTCTGCAACCTGCGGAGCACTCCGAGAACGTCACCGCGCTGTCCCGCCGGAGCGGTTATTAGGTCCCGAATGACGTGATATACAGCGCGATAGGAATTGGCGTAGCTCGTTGCCCAGTCGTAAGTCCAGGCCACATACGGGCCTATCCGTGCCGTCCGCGCCGCGAAGAGTGCCGAAACATCCTGCGACAGCAGCGCGTCGTCCGCCCGGGCCGGTGCCACCACGCCGGCTGTGAGCAGCCAGGCCAGCGCGAGAAGCGCGGCCGGGCAGCACCGTATGAAGACCACGGGGACTGATGCCAGAAATCGATTGCACCGTGCCACAACTTGTCGTCAGCCTGCCCCGGCCGCAGCGGAAGTCGTCGTGACGCGCATCAGCAGCAGGTTGACGAGTTGCAGCAGGCCATCGTCAATCGCCAGCCGCTGCCTGGCGTCATTCATCCATCCCGATAGTATTGACTTCAGTTCCGGGCTGCCGCCGTCGATCTCGAAGAGCGCCTGTTGCAGCCGCCCGAGATCCAGTTGTTTGTTGGCCTCGTCGATCACCAGCGAATCCTTGCTCTCATCCGCGCCAACGCCGACACCCAGGTCCGACAGAGAGGACCGGACTGCGAAGACACTCGAATCCCACCAACCCAGTTGCTCACGTGTTGCTTGCAGCAGGGCCGTGTGCGCGAGGGCAGGGAAACGCTCCCGTAGCAGGCTTGTAGGCGGTATGTTCTGTTCGGCCAGCACTTTAAGTTTGGCGACAATGTCCGACATGGCGGGGTCTGCCGCGGCCGCTGCCGTAATGGCGTCGAGGTCGTCGGGGCGGAGGCCACGACTGATCGACAGCAGCGCAAGCCGGGCCGCCAACAAGGACGCCATCTCGGGCGCGGCCGTGTCTGCCAGCCGCTGGTCGAGTTTCGATATCTGGTTTTTCAACGCCACATCCGAGGTGGCGTCGCGAGCGTCCAGCGCCACGAACTGGTCCTTGAGGCCGGTCAACCTCTGTTCGAGCATTTGAATGCCTGCTGCATCGGTGTTCGCCAAGTCTGCAAGCCGCTGGTCGAGCTGCGAGAACTGGTTTCTCACCTCAACATCCGAGGTGGCGTCGCGTGCATCCAGGGCCACGAACTGGTCCTTTAGGCCGCTCAACCTCTGCTCGAGCGCCTGAATGCTTGCCGCATCGGTATTGGCTGCAGCAGCCTCGCGCAGCTCTGCAATCGAAGCTTCCAGATTGGCTAACTGTTCCTCGAGCACTGACACTGAACCGGCCAGATCCGCGGCCAGCAACTTTGCATCAGGACCGGCGGGAAGCCGGCTAACATAGGGAAGCTGAGCAGGAAGCCAGCGCTGGGGTCCCGCCACCGTGATGACGCCCTGCCTGATCGCTGGATAGAAAAGCAGCCCAAGAGCGAGAACCGCCAACAGTAGGGAGAGCGTGCCGCGCTTGTTCCCGCTGGGGCGGGCCGCCTGCCTCGTTGTTTCTAAGGTCGGCTTGGGAATTACGTCGGAATGCGTCATTGCTGTCTCGATTGTTATCGTAGATCAAATCTGACTTTTTACGAATCGATAGATACGGTCAGAGCTTTAACCAAAACAATGTTCAGAAAATATGATAATGTTTAGAATGCCAATGGCGCCTGCGGCAAAATACGTAGTTTTACAAATATGATTGCGGAAGCCCACGTGCCCCGGCCCAGCCTTAAATCGGCACTCCGCTTCAACTGTTTTGTGTGATGCAGGAAAGATAGATTCACCCGACATCTACTGGATGTCCAACGTCTCGGGGTTATCGTTGCCAAGTTGGTGGTCATTTGGCAAGGTCCCCGCGCCCTCCAACGCAGGCCGCCAGGCACT
>NZ_JBAXGR010000134.1:0-7426 GCF_037139295.1 Aestuariivirga sp. | reverse complement strand
GGGAGGCGATGATGGTAAGGAACTCATCATCTCTCGACCGATCCTCTGATTTGGCCCGACTCATCCAAATCTTGATTCGCCAAACCCCGGGGATGTCCAGACAAATTTCTCAAGCCGTTATCCCCGCCACCTCAGCCAGTACCTGGGCAGTTACGGAAAATCAATCAATCTCTCGCCTGAGAGCATTCAAGAGTTACTTGCTGACAGCTTTTGGCTCTGCTGTATTTTTTATGCGGATATGAGTCTGGACGTTGAAGATAGCAATGGCCTGTCCAAACACTGGAGCAAGCGTAAATATGACTGTGGTCCTGTCTAGTCTCTCCAATACTCATCTGGTGGCGGTCCAAAATCGATCAGCGCACAACTATAAACGGCCGCGGGGTCGAACGGGTAGCGCGCCTCCATTTCTGGCGTAAGTGTCACGCCGATCCCAGGCGTGGTTGGCCTGATGAGGCGCCCACTTACGATTTGCCCCTGGTCGCCGATCATCTCCGCTCCCAGCGGGAAATCGAGCATCGGATACTCGACGAGATCTCCGTCCGCTGCAAATGCTGCGTGATAGCTTGCCATGATGGCCGCAGCGCCTCCCCAGGCATGAACAACAACACGAGTGCCTGTTTCCCTTGAGGCGGCAAAAATGTCCATCACCGCTGAGATACCCCCCATGACGGAAGCATCTGGTTGCACGCCATCGTAGACGCCATCCTTCATGCGCGTAATCATTTCCTTGGGCGTGGTGATGATCTCGCCACCGTAGACTGGGATATCGATCTGCCGCCTCAGTGCCTTGAAGCCCTCGGGAGCATCGGGTCCAATAGCCTCTTCGAGAAAGAGGATAGGCTGCTGGCTGACCTTGCGCACTTCAGAGACGAAATGCACGACGTCCTCGACGGCTTGGGGCGGGTCCGCCAAATTCTGGCACATGTCGATGCCAACGGAGATTCCCCGCTTCGCTGCCTCCTCCAATATCCAGGCTGTCCGGAAAATGTCCCGCTTGACGGAGCGGATCTTGTAAAGCTCAATGCCTTTTGACTGCAGGAGTTCAAGTTCACGGATGAATTGTATCTTTGCGTCGCAGCATCCGCCGCTTCCGTAGATCTGGATGCTGTCAAGGCGGGCTCCACCTAAGAGGTCATAAACCGGCCTATCTAGGCTCTTTCCTTTGGCATCCTGGAGAGCGATTTCAAATGCGCTGATGACGTGCCGCGCTGCCCCTTGAAGAGACCAGTAATCGCACAGACTGCGCAGGTCTCTTGTGCGACGCTCTATGTCAAAAGCGTCCTTGCCGACTACCTGTGGCGTACAGAGTTCTACGATCGACTTGAAGACCAGTGGCGCGAATACAGCCAGGTAGCCCTCGCCGATACCTTTGACACCATTGTCGAGTGTGATCTCGACCATGCCAATGGTGCGCTTGGGCCCGTTCGGAAAGCACTCCTTGATCTCTGGATCATCTGCATCAGCGTAGGGTGAACTGAGCAGAATGCAGCGGGCATTAGCGATCTGGGGCATCAATAGCCTCTCCTGAAATCAATGGTGCTGAGCAACGCCTTGCCTTGCCGGTAGCGCGCAAGGTTTTCGAGAAAGAATTCGATTTTCCGCTCGAGTTCATCAACGCTGCCACCAGCAGTGTGCTGAGTGAGCATGAGCCGCGGTGTAGCCCAGAAAGGATGACCATTCGGAATTGGCTCCTCTCGCGTCACGTCGATGATCGCGCCTCCCAGTCGGTCGGCTATAAGAGCATCGGCAAGCGCGCTCTCATCAACTAACGAACCTCGACCAAAATTGAGGAACAATGCATCGGCTTTGAGCAATGCCAATCGATCAGCCCCGAAGAGATTCATGGTCCTCTCCGTGTGTGGTACACAGCAGGCAACAATGTCAGCATTACGTAAAGCTTCGTCCAAGTCTGACAGCTCAAGGTCGCTGCCGAAACTTGTTATCCGGCAGTCGAAGGGTGCGAGAAGTTCCGCAAGTCTGTTGTTTATCGCGCCTCTGCCAATCATTACGACCGACAAACCCTTGAGCACGCGCAGGCGCGGTCGAAGATCGTCTCCCATCCATTCCGACCGACGCTGTAGTTCCTGAAGCGGGCCGAGACCGCGGAGAAATCCCAAGATCCCCGCCAGCATTGACTCTGCGACAGGTTCCGAGAAAAATCCGGACAGGTTGGACATCATTGGAAGATTGGGGCCAGCCGCCAGGCCGGCATTGAGGTACTCACCAAAACCAACTGATTCGAGTTGTATCCAGCGCGGCTGACTTCCGTCGAGAAGGCAGTCAGCCGGCGGATTTCCGAACACCACCTCACTCGCATTGAAGGCCGCCTTCACCTCGGGTCCCGAGCCATTCTCCGGAACAAAAAACATGTCATCCCCTTTTAGGGAATGAACAAGACTCTGTTGCTGCCTCTCGGTAAGCGGAATGCATACGAAGATCTTCATGTGTTCCTCACGCGGCGAACGGAGATATGCCAGGGTATGATGAGGCGCTCCGCAAGCGTTACGGCGCCAAACAGGAGAAGGCCAATCAGCGTCAGGAAGAATATGCCGGCGAAAGCAAGGTCTGGCCTCATGTTTCCCGTGACGATCTGAATGTAAAAGCCGAGGCCTTGGTCGGATCCGATGAACTCCGCAATCGCTGCGCCAACGGTTGCATTGATCGCAGCATACTTGAATCCGACGAAGCACTGGGGCATGGCGGCCGGCAATCTAACCTTGAGAAAGGTCCGCCATACTCCCGCACCGGTTGAGCGGCAGAACCTGGTAAGCTCTTCGCTCAGGGAATTGAACGCGAGAATTGCATTCAAGACGATTGGGAAGAAGCATACCAGGAATACGATGATGACCTTGGGCAGCAATCCAAATCCCAGCCACGAAATGAACAGGGGAGCGAACGCGATCTTCGGTGTCATTTCTAGGCAGACGAAGAAGGGGTAGATCGTTCTCCGCAATACGCTCGAGAACGCGATCGCCATTCCCAATGGCAAGCCAACGATGATCGCAACAACATAGCCGAGCAGTGTCTCGAGCCCCGTGATGTAGCTGAAGTAAAGCAGCTTGGGCAAGTCAGCCCATCCATTGCGCACGACATCGGACGGCGGCGTAAGGATGTATTTGGGGATATCAAAGACCACGACGGAGTATTCCCAGACGAGGAAAAACCCGATGAAGAAGAAGATGAACATCCAGGATTGATTGACCAGTGCTCCAAACTTTGCGCCTAAGTTTGACTGGTCAGATGACTCCGTAGCCACGGAATATCTCCTGTATCTCTCGAACATGACTGATGAATTCCGGGGAGTTCTTCACTCCCAAGTCCCGTGGAAACGGCAGATTGATATCTATGAGGCGGTCAATCCGGCCGGGGCGGGGTGTGATCACCGCTACCTGGGAGGATAGTTGAACGGCTTCCTCGATCGAATGGGTGACGAATATAACGCTTGGCCGTCGCGTCATCCAGAGCGACTGTAGATCCGTCCGAATGCTCTCCCGGGTCATTGCATCCAGCTTACCGAGCGGTTCATCCAACAGCATTATATGAGGGTCGTGGACCATAGCCTGGCAGAATGCGGCTCGCTGCTGCATCCCACCTGACAGTTCATGCGGAAAGCGATCGGCAAAGTCTAGGAGTTTGACCTGTCCTAGAAGGCCAAGGACGCGGTCCTTGTATTTGCTGGGGCTGAGGCCCCGCATTTCGAGCTGAAGATCCACATTGCCGCGAACGGTACGCCAGGGCACCAAGGTGTTGTCCTGGAACATGATGCCAATATCTGTTTGAGGCGCCTTTACGGCCTTCCCATCGACAATGATCTGCCCCGATGTCACATCAAGAAGACCGGCCAGCATGAGCATCAAGGTTGACTTGCCGCATCCAGACGGACCGAGAAGTGAAACGAATTGGCCCTCGTCGATGTCAAGACTTACAGGACCAAAGGCATCCACGAGACTGGCCCCGCTGCCGAAGGTCTTCCGAACGTTCTCAATTGAAATCAAAGGGGGCATCACAAATCCGGAAAGAGGAGGGAGGCTACATTAGCCTCCCCTTAGGTATGTGTAAGCCTACTGCACAAAAGCGTTCGTGTAGAAGGACTTCGGATCTGCGTTCGGATCAAGGCCATTGAACTTCTTCATGAGCGCGATCATGTCAGCCCAGTCCGAATCCACGTTGAGCCCGAGAACCTTGTCCTTGTTGGCGGGGGAGTAGAGGATGCCGAGGGTCACCTTCAGCACTTCGAGGGCCTGTGCCTTTCCGGCATCTTCATTCATGGTTCCGCCGACGATATCGCCCATGGCAGCCACCGCGGCTACAGGATCCTTCTCGGTTTCCTTGTACGACTTGATGGTTGCCTGAACGAAGCGCTTCACGAGATCAGGGTCCTTTTCGATGAGATCCTTGGTCGCCACGATGCAGTAGCCGACCTGGTTCACGCCATAGCTGGAATAGGGGAACGCGACGGGCTCTTTGCCACCGTTCGCCTTGATCTCTGCCGGCTTGTCGTCCAGACCACCGAGAATTCCAACTGCGCCACCGGCTCCCTGCAGATAGCTTGAGACGAGCGCACCGTCTGCAACATTCGTCAGCGTGATGTCGGATTCTGCCAGCCCGGCATTGGCGAGGACAATCGGGAAGAACGTATTCACGCCCGCATTTGCGGTTGTGAGCAGTGCTTTCCCCTTAAGATCCTTGATGTCCTTGATGCCGGAATCAGGATTGATGAGGATGGCTTCTGTTCCCATGGCATCGATCACCATTACTGACACGAGCGGAGCGCCCTCTGAAGCCAGCTTGGCCATGGAGCCGCAGGAGCCATAGGAAAACGTGCTGTCGCCGTTCGCAACAAGCCGGTGCGCGGAACCGGAGCCGTTTCCGGAGCGTATGTCGAGATTTATTCCTGCGTCCTTGTAGTATCCCTTGACTTTTCCAAGGGCAAAGCCTGCGTGCGAACCATAGTACATCCAGTTCAGTCGTAACTTCACATCGTCTTCGGCTTTCGCTGAGGCGGACATTCCGACCAGAGCCGCCATAGCTGCCGCGCCGATCAACTTCCCAAAAATCTTCATGGATCGTCTCCCTATGGGTTTGTTTGGCAATCTCAGTATGCGTATCGATTTTCGGACACTTCCGCTGTGCCTTCTCTTTGTTTGATCTCGTGTATCAACTCACCACTCTCGGTGCCCCGATCGCGAGGAGCATGTCGCGTGTTCTCTCACGGTACAGCTCACGAATATCGCGCGTCGGAGGCCTGCAGCGGCTCGATGGGAGTCCTACGAGTTCCATGCAGAGCTTGTCGAGATATCCGTCTCCGCTGGTATAGTTCCTCTCGATATCGACCCAGAGCTTGTAGAAAGGCATGGCTTCCTGAACGAGCATCCGGGCTATCTCCGTATAGTTTTGGCTGCGCACCTCATTCACGAGTTTTATGCCCCATTCCGGCCAGAAATTGCAGTTGTGAACCTCGAAGGCGCGGGCCCCAAGGCTGGGCATTGCAGAGTGTGCAAAATAGAGATTGTTGTCGATGATCGTGAAGCGAGAGGAGAAGTGCGAGACCACATCCTCGAATTCCATCGCGTCAGTTCTGGGTGTCGCCCATTTCAGGCCCACAACGTTCGGAATTTCGGCAAGCCGCTCGATCATGCCGAATGACAGGTTCTGGCTGGTCCAGAATGTATTGTAGACGATGATCCCAAGGTTGGGCTCCGCGTCGGCCGCGGCCCTGATGTATTCCTCAAAATCACCCTCAGTGTGACTGAAGTAGAAGGGACAGGATACCTGGATGAACTTGGCTCCGAGGCTGCGCGCCGCCTTAGCGAGCCGCTTCAGTTCAAGCGTGCTTGTCGTCTGGGCTCCCATTGCCACGGGTACGCGGCCACCGACCTCGTCGATGACAATGCTGGCGACCCGCACCCGTTCGTCGAATGTCATAGTCGAGAAGTCGCCGGCGGCTCCTCCGGCAAGGAAAGTTGCGTTGTCGGCATTGAGGCCGGAGTCGATCAGGAACCTGACGTACTGTCTCAGTGCGCTCTCGTTGACTGGCAGGTCGGGCGTATCTGAAAACGGCGTTGGGACAGTGACATAACAGCCTTCGAGAAGTCTTTTCAGGTGATCTGTCGACACTGCACTTGCTCCTTTGTGAGCACGACTTCCCAATGAGCCGCACGCCTTGCGCGCGGCCCGTTGTGAGACGGGGCATCACCGGTTTGATTTTATGAGGAGGACATTCCTCCGTGATTGAAGGATTGCACCCGTTTTTGGATCAGGATTGACAAAAATGGCAGCCTAAAGAACAAATCTGGCAAAACATACCCACGGAGACCGGAATGGCGAAGAAGCTTGGCGAACGCATCGTTCCCCACTTTAATTTTATTCTGCAGCCGGAGTTTCCGTTGAATGGTCTCATTCTGGCCAGTGATTCACTACGGATCTCCAATCAGAATAGCGGAAAGACCTTGTTTTCATGGTCTTATGTCTCTGTAACTGGTGAGCCTGTTCGCGCAAGCAACGGTATGTGGTTGAGTGCCGACTGCTCACTCCAGGAGATGCCGCGCGGGCATGTTTATCTGCTCTTCGAAGGCAATCTTCCCACGCAGAGGAACTCGCCCAAGCTTCTTTCCAGCCTGCGGGCCGCGGCAAGGTTCGGGGCCATTATTGGTTCGGTTGATACTGGAGCCTTTGCTCTTGCACAGGCAGGCCTGATCGCGACCGAACGGGACACGGATGTCGTTCTGCATTGGGAAGCCACGCCGACCTTCAAGGAGCGCTTTTCTGCGGCCCGGCCACTGAACCAGTTGTTCCTTAGGCGGGAAAAGCGCGTTCATTGTGCCGGGGGTGTGGCGACGCTCGACATGATGCTCGACTTGATTGGCGCCCTTAGGGGCGAGGCGCTGGCAAACGAAGTTGCAAACGCCCTTGTGCATTCACGCCGAAATGCCGAAGTCGAACAGAGGAGTGACGGACTCATGGAATCCGGGCGGTCTCCCCTGGCGGGGCGTGTCGTCAGACTCATGGAGGAAAACCTCGATTTTCCGCTCAATCTTGCCGAACTGGCGGAGGCCGTGGTAATTCCGCCTCGCACGCTTTCCTATGTCTGCAATCAGGTGTTCCGCGAGTCGCCTATGAGGCTCTACTTGAAGGTACGCCTGCAAGCCGCACGGAACTTTCTGTTCTATGAGGAGCAATCGATCAAGGATGTTGCTCTGGCTTGCGGCTTTTCCTATCCGTCAGTGTTTTCGCGGGCGTTTCACCAGCAGTTTGGTCAGACCCCTCGCGAATTTCGGCGGCGACTGCGAGAAACTCAGAACATGGCAGTCAGGCCGGAAATCCGCCGTCTGCTTTCATCATAGTCGATAAACCAACGGGCCAGTGGTCTGTTCTGTCCTAGTGGTGCTGGGCAACACGTCCAGTTTGTATTGCTATTGTGTTGGAA
>NZ_JBAXGR010000133.1:0-7477 GCF_037139295.1 Aestuariivirga sp. | reverse complement strand
AGAATAGGGAGTGAAACCATGAAGACTTTGAAAACCACGATCTCGGCTGCCTTCATCGGGCTGCTGCTGGCAGGCAGCGCTTATGCCGCCGAAGTGAAGTCGATCGCCATTCTCACGCCAGAGGAAGGCACCGACTATGGCTGGAACCAGCAGGGCGTGGATGCCGCCAAGGCAGCTGGTGAAGCCACCGGCGTCAAGGTGACGGTTGCCCAGGGCCTGGGCTATGGCGACGTGCGCCCGACGATGCGTGAACTGGCCTCCGACGGCGCCAGCCTGCTCATCGCGCATGCCAGTGGCTACAATACTGCGGCCCCGGAAATCGGCGCGGAAATGAGCGTGCCGGTGGCCATTGTCGACACGCCGAACGCCCTGAAGAAGGGTCTCGTCGCCGACTATACGCTGAGCGGCCACACTGGAGCTTATCTCGCCGGCCGCCTCGCCGCCAAGATGACGCGCACCAAGACAGTGGGGATCGTCGTCTCAGGCGAACCGCCGTCATGGAACTCGCAGTCCGCCGCTTTCGCGCAAGGTGTGAAGGCTGAGAACCCTGATGTGAAGATCCGCTATGCGGTAATCGGACCGGCCGCCTACAGCGACGCAGCAGGCGGCAAGCGCGTGACGGAGTCGGTCATCGCCGCCGGTGCGGACATCATCTTCGGCCAGGGCAACGGCTCGAGCTTCGGCATGCTGCAGGCAGTGGAAACCACCAAGGCAGCCGACGGCGGCAAGGTCATGTTCATCGACGTGATCGGCGACAAGACGCCCATCGACAAGGGATACCTCCTGTCCTCCGTCGTTTGGAACATCACGCCGGTCTATGTCGCGATGATCAATGACCTGAAGAACGACACCTTCGGCACCAAGAGCTACTCGATCAGCCTCAACGACGACTCGATCAAGCTACTCAAGACCAAGCAGATTCCCGACACGACATGGGACGAAATTTCCAAGCTGCGCGACGACATCATCTCCGGCGTGATCAAGGTGGAGCCGATCTTCGATGCAACGCAGGTGCGTGCATTGATGACCGATGTCGCTGCACCGGCCGCAGAATAATCACTGTCACCGATCCCGGGGGCGGGCCTCCATCCCCGGGATTTTCGAAAGCGTCCGGAGCCTCTGTGAATCCGCCGTCACAAGACATCATCATCCTCGACCAGGTGACCAAGCGGTTCCCCGGCGTGGTAGCCAACGACTCAGTCAGCCTCACCATCCGCAGCGGCGAAGTGCATGTGCTGCTGGGCGAGAATGGGGCCGGAAAATCGACACTCATCGATATGCTCTCGGGCGTGCAGCAGCCTGACGAAGGCCGTATCCTCGTCGATGGCTCGCCCACCCGCATCCAGTCGCCCCGCCATGCGCTCGCCCTCGGCATCGGAACGGTGTTCCAGCATTCGATGCTGGTGCCGAGCCTCACTGTTGCTGAGAACCTGCTGCTCGGCGGGCCTTGGTGGCAGCGCCCGAAATCAGCCGAGCTCAAGGGTCGCGCGGCCGCCATATCCGCGCAGCTTGGTATGTCCGTCGATCTCGATGCGCGTGCCGCCAGCCTGTCGCTGGGTGAGCAGCAACAGGTCGAGATACTGCGCGCCCAGCTTCGCAACAGCCGCGTCCTCATCCTTGACGAGTCGACGTCGATGCTGACGCCCAAGGGCATCGCTGAACTGGGCGCTCTCATGCGCCGCCTCGCGGAGCGCGGGCAGGCCGTCATCTTCATTACGCATAAGCTGAAAGAGGCCGTCGATTTTGGTGATCGCATCACCGTCCTCAAGCTCGGCCGCAAGGTGGGTGAGATCGCTCCCGAGAAAATGCGTTCGCGCGGGAACGATGAGATCATCTCTGACATCGTCGAACTGATGTTCGGCAAGCGCAGCGGAGATCCCGAGACTGTGCAGTACCGCACGCGCCGTGGGTCCAGCGCTGAGCTGCCGCTGATCGAGGTGCAAGGCGTGGAGATTGCACCGGGGCCTGGCCATCCGGGTCTTTTTGGCATCAATTTCAGCGTTGCGCCCGGCGAGGTGCTTGGGATCGCCGGGATCGACGGAAACGGCCAGAAGCAACTGGCCGAAGCGCTGGCGGGCCAGCTTCCCGCCAACGGATCCATCAGGTTGGCCGGAACGGAGCTTGCAGGCATGCCGGTGGGCAGGCGGCGCATGGCGGGCCTGCGCTATCTGACGGATGATCGGCTGGGCGAAGGGACCGTCGGCAGCTTTCCTGTGGCAATGAACTTTTTCCTGAAGGAAGTTGGTGCTCCTCCCTACTGGCTGCGGGGCTTCGAGCGCCCCGGCGCCATCGCGCAGCGTGCCGCAGAACTGATCAAGCAATTCGACGTGCGGACACCCCATGCGGCAACTCCCGTGGGACGCCTTTCCGGCGGCAACATCCAGAAGGTGCTGCTGGCGCGCGAGTTGGCGGATGGCGCCAAGCTCATCGTCTTCAACAAGCCGACCTATGGCCTTGACCTCGCTAACACGCTCAACGCGCGTGAACTGATCAAGGAGGTTGCCGCACGCGGCATCGGCGTGATCCTGATTTCAACCGACCTCGAGGAGCTGCTCGCCTTGTCCGACCGAATTGCGGTGATGGACGCGGGCCGCATCGCAGGCACGATCGCCAATTATGATGGCGCGCGGACATCGGTGGGCCGCCTGATGACAGGCCTTGCCGCATAATGGGCCAGCGCATTCTCCTCATGGTCGGGCCGGTCCTCGTGGCGCTTGTCATCGCCGGGGCCATTCTTGCCGCGGCGGGTGTCGATCCACTCGCATATTATGGATATGTGCTGCAGAGGGGCCTTTTCTCGGCAGTGGGCATTCAGCAGACGCTCACCCGCATGGCGCCGCTGCTGTTCGTCGCCGCGGGCCTCATCATCGCCTTCCGCGCGGGTATCTGGAATCTGGGCACTGACGGGCAATTCCTACTTGGCGCCGTGACCGCCGCGGCGAGTGCGCCGTGGCTCGTCAGCTTCGTGCCGGTGTGGCTGGCGCTCGTCATCAGTTTTATCCTGTCGGCCACGGTAGCCGTCATCTGGTCACTGCTTCCGGCCTTGCTCCGGGCCTACCAGGGTGTGAATGAGATCATCACCACACTGATGATGACGTTTTTGGGCACTTCGCTTGCGAATGTGCTGGTCAAGCTCGTCTTCCTCGATCCTTCGACCACGGTTCCGCAGACCCGTACGCTGCCTGTGGCGGACCGGCTGCCGCGGCTGTTCGGCACGACGGTGAGTTCAGGGCTCATCATGGGCATCATCGTGGTCATCGCCGTGCACGTGATGATGACGCGCACATCCTTCGGCTTGCGCCTGCGCATGGTGGGGGCGAGCCCTCGCGCTGCGGTGCATGCAGGGCTGGGCGTGCCTGGTCTCACCATCGCGGTGTTCGCCCTTTCGGCCGGTCTCGCGGGGCTGGCGGGTGCCGTCGACATCATCGGTGTCCAGGGCAATGTCCGGGCGGACTGGAACCCGGCCTATGGCATGGCGGTCATTCCCGTGGTGTTTCTGGCGCGCATGAACGGCTTTGCCAGCATTGCCTTCGTCTTCCTGTTCTCCGTCCTGTCGATCGGCGGGGAAAGTGCTGCGCGCCGCCTTGGCGTGCCGCAGGACTTCACGCTCGTGTTCGTGGCTATCACGTTGATTGTGCTGGCGCTGGCTGAATATTATACTCAGCATTCAGGGCGGATGCGCAAGCCGGTGACGCCATGAACGCCCTGTTTACCCAGGTGTTCATCAGCGCGCTGTTATTTGGCGCAATCACGGCTGCCGTGCCACTACTGCTGGCGGGGCTTGGCGAGCAGATGTCGGAGAAGTCGGGTGTGCTCAACATCGGCATCGAAGGCATGATGATCAGTGGGGCCTATGGCGGCTTCCTGGGTGCTTATTATGGCAGCTCGCTTTGGCTGGGCTTTCTCACGGGCGGGTTCGCCGGAATGGCGGTGGCCTGCGTCATGGTGTTGCTCTGCGTGCGCCTAGGCCTGAACCAGATCGTCATCGGCATCGGGATCACGCTGGCCTGCGAGGGGCTGACCGCACTGCTGCACCATTTCCAGTTTTCCCGCACCTATCCGCGCCTCGAGGCGGCGGACGTGACCGTCATTCCCTTGCTGTCGGATATTCCGGTGCTTGGGCCTGCGCTTTTCAAGCACCACCTCATCGTCTACCTCGCGGTGGCGATGGTGTTCGTCATGTCCTATATCTATCGGCACACACAGCTCGGTCTCAATCTTCAGGCGGCGGGCGACAAGCCTGCGGCGCTTGACGTGGCGGGCGTAGACGTGGTCCGGACGCGCACCCTGGCGGTAATGACAACGGGCTTCATGGCGGGGCTGGGCGGCGCCTATCTCGCCAACATCGGGGCCGGCATCTTCGTCCCTTACATCACAAATGGTGCGGGGTTCCTTGGCATCGTGCTCGCCATGCTTGCGCGGGGCCGTCCCATTTGGGTGCTGATCGGGGCGCTGCTGTTCGGCGTTTGCCTGTCGCTCACCACCGCCATGCAGGTTGCTGGAATCAACATGCCGACGGACGTGATACAAATGCTGCCCTTCCTCGCCGTCATGACGATGCTTATGATTTTTGGCCGGAGGGCGAGCCTGCCCGCGGCCCTCGGACTACCCTATCAACGCGGCGTGCGCTGAGTGGCGTGCGACAACAGGAGGTCAACGTGTCTGATACCAAGGTCTATCTTCTGGATGGCGGAACGCTGGTCATCGACGGCTACCATGTTTTCTGGAACCGCGGCCCGGCGGGCGAAATCCGCTTTCCGGTCTATTCCATCCTCGTCGAGCACAAGGATGGCCGCTTCCTCATCGACACGGGCTTTGACTATGACCACGTGATGAAGGTGCTGGCCTTCGAAAAGCCCATCCAGTCCAAGGACCAGACCATTCCTGGAGCGCTTGCGCTGCTGGGTCTGGAGCCGAAGGATATCGACGTCGTCGTCAACTCGCATTTCCATTTCGATCACTGCGGCGGCAACAAGTATTTCCCGCACGCCAAGAAAATCTGCCACAAGTCCGAAGTGCCGCAAGCATGCAACCCCGAGCCCTTCGAGCACCTGGGGTATTCCGACTTGAGTTTCTCGGCGGAAGCAGCCGAAGCGCGTGGTGCCACAGCGCAGTTGCTGCCTGGCACTACCCGCGCAAATTCAACCTTCGAGGGAATCGAGGGCGACGTGGACCTCGCCAAGGGCGTCAAGCTCATCTTCACGCCCGGCCATTCTGTCGGGCATTACTCGCTGATGGTGGATTTCCCAAGTCGAAAGCCCATTCTCTTCACCATTGATGCCGCCTACACGCAGAAGAGCCTCGAGACGCTGTGCCAGGCATCGTTCCACATCGATCCGGTGGCCGGTGTCCGCTCCATGCGGCATGTCCGGAAGCTGGCGGAAGACCACGGTGCCGAATTGATGTTCTCGCACGACATGGAGAACTTCAAGACCTACAAGACCGGCACGCAGTTCTACAGCTGATACCGACACGGGAGAACGAACATGCGCTATGCCGACGCTGCCGATCCGGTCATCACCCTCACCGCCGGGCCGGTGAATGCCTATCCGGATGTGTTACGCTCACTCGGGCGCACGGTGCTCTATGACTACGACCCGGCCTTTCAGCTCCATTATGAGCGTGTGGTGGAGAAGGCCTCCAAGGCGCTTCGCATTTCAGGCAAGGCGCTCATCCTGCATGGCGAGCCCGTGCTGGGCCTGGAAGCTGCAGCCGCCTCCATCATCACGCCGGAGGATACCGTGCTGAACCTTGCTTCAGGCGTCTATGGCAAGGGTTTCGGATATTGGGCCAAGCGCTATTCGCCCAGACTGCTGGAGATCGAGGTTTCCTACAATGAGGCCATAGAGCCCGCCGCAGACGCCGCCATGCTGAAGCAGTATCCGGAGATCAGCATCGTTTCGGTCTGCCACCATGACACGCCATCGGGCACGCTGAACCCGATCAACGAAATCGGAAAGCTGGTGCGCGCCCATGGCGCCTATCTGATCGTCGATGCTGTTTCCTCGTTCGGCGGCATGAACACTCACCCGGATGACTGCATGGCCGACATTTATGTCACGGGACCCAACAAGTGTCTCGGCGCGCCGCCGGCGCTTACGTTGATGGCGGTGAGCGATCGAGGCTGGGCGCGGATGAAGGCCAACCCGGCTGCGCCGCGCGCTTCCATGCTGTCGATCCTCGATTGGGAGAATGCCTGGAGCCACAAGGAGGCCTTTCCCTTCACGCCATCGGTGGCCGAGATCAACGGCCTCGATGCGGCGCTCGATTTATATCTGGGCGAGGGACCCGAAAGCGTGTGGGCTCGCCATGCGCTGACGGCGAGAGCCACGCGCGCCGGCGTAAAGGCCATGGGCCTCGAAATCTGGGCCGCCAGCGAAAACATTGCTTCGCCCACCGCTACTGCGGTGCGCACGCCTGCAGGCATCGACGAGGCCGCGCTTCGGCGCGAGGCCCGTGCGCGCTATGGGGTGGTGTTCTCCGCTGGTCGGGGCGAGACATTGGGCAAGCTCACGCGCATCGGCCACATGGGCCCCACCGCTCAGCCCATCTATGCAATCGCGGCACTTGTCGCATTGGGCGGCGCATTGAATGCACTGGGGCACAAGGCGGATATCGGCAAGGGCATTGCTGCCGCCAATGACGTCATCGCATCCGATCACTGAAGCAACACCGCCACGGGAGGCAAAAGATATGAGCAGGAAACTGGACGGCAGGACGGCAATCGTCACGGGCGCGGCACAGGGCATCGGCAAAGCCATCGCCACGCGTCTCGCCGCGGATGGCGCAAAGGTGATCGTCAGCGATGTCAATGGCCCAGGTGCGGATGCCGCCGCGGCCGCTATCGGGCACGGCGCCATTGCCATCACATGTGATATCTCGAAGCCAGACGACGTGGCCAATCTGGTCGCGAGGGCGGGTGCGGTGAATGTTCTCGTCAACAATGCTGCCATCGTGCCGTTCATCGCCTGGGACGATATCGACCTCGATCATTGGCGCAAGCTGATCGACGTCAACCTCACCGGCACCTTCCTGATGACGAAGGCTGTGACCGATAAAATGCGCGCCGCGGCCGTCAAGGGCAGGGTCATAAACATTGCCTCCAACACTTTTTTTGCCGGAACGCCCAACATGGCAGCCTATGTAGCCTCCAAGGGTGGAGTTATCGGCTTCACGCGCGCGGCGGCGACGGAACTGGGCAAGCACGGCATCACCGTCAACGCCCTGACGCCCGGCTTGATTGAAAGTGACGGCGTGAAGTCCAGCCCCCATGCGAATGCCTTTGAGTTCGTCGGCATGCTGCAAGCCCTGCCGGGCCGAGGCCAACCGGAGGACATTGCTGACGCGGTTGCCTTCCTGGCCTCGGATGATGCCCGCTGGATGACCGGGCAAACGCTCAACGTCGACGCGGGTATGGTGCGTTACTAGTCAGTCCGAGCCGCGTTAACCGTTCACCTTCTGCCCGGGCCCGCCCGCC
>NZ_JBAXGR010000132.1:0-7484 GCF_037139295.1 Aestuariivirga sp. | reverse complement strand
GTGCTGCAACGATCCGGGCCTTCTCCGGCGAGCTGACGGTGGCCGCGACGCGAGCCCCGCGCAGCGCGGCAAGTTGCACCGCCACGTGCCCGGTGCCGCCGGCCCCGCCATGCACCAGCACGAACTCGCCCGGTTTCACGTCTGCGCGCTCGCAAAGCGATTCCCAGCAAGTGATGGAAACGAGGGGCAGGGCGGCGGCAGTCATGTCATCGACCGCGTCGGGAACCTTGGCGAGCTGCCACTCCGGCACCACGGCGGCCTCGGCATAGGTACCCATGGTGCCGCCGATGCCGCCATTGCAGAAGCACACGCGGTCACCGGGCTTCACCGTCGTTACGGCACTACCCACTTCGCGCACGATGCCCATTCCGTCATGGCCAAGCACGAAGGGCTCAGGCCCCGCGATATATCCGCCGAGCTGGCGGAAGAACACATCGGCTGGGTTCAGCGCTGCGAACTTGATATTGACCAGCACGTCTGAGGGCCCGCGCGGCCAGGCGAGTTCGACATCGGACAGCTTCAGCACTTCGGGTCCCCCGGCTCCGGTGGCGACAACGGCCTTGATCTTCATCGGGCGACCTTTCTCAATTGGCGAACATACCACAGCATGATGATCGTGAGGCAGGCAAAGACGGTGAGCGCCAGGATCACCGAAGCAACAGCAAGGCGAGGCGTGCCCGCCGAGCGCAGGCTGAGCCACATCAGCACCGGCAATGTCTGGGTGTCGCGGTCGGTCAGAAACAGGGCCATCACGAATTCATTGAGGGAGATCACGAAGGCGAAGAGCAGCGAGGAGACGATGCCGGTAGAGACCATCGGCAGCACCACCTCGAAGAAGGTGCGTACCGGCCCACCGCCCAGATCATAGGAGGCCTCGACGATGCGGTAGTCGATTGTCTTGAAGGTTGCCTCCATCAGCATGAAGACCAGCGGCATGGCCCACAGCGAATGCGCTACCATGACCAGCTCGCGCGAGCCGTAGATGGCGTAGTCGCCTATCGTCAGCCCCCCGAAGGCGATGGCGACGCCAAGCCCCAGAACAACGCCCGGCATGAACAGTGGCATCATGATGAGGATGTACCAGCCATCGCGGAAGGGGATGTGGAAGCGCTGGAAGGCCCAGGCGCAGAGCACGCCTGCGGTGGTGGAGATCGCCGCCGTGCCGAGGGCGATGAGGATGCTGTTCTTGAGCGCATCGGTCCACTGCTCGCTACCGAAGAAGTCGGCATACCACTTTGCCGACCACACATTGATTGGGAAGCGGATCATCGCCGCGTCGTTGAAAGACATGACGATGGTGACGAGGATCGGCACCAGGATGTAGCCGACGATGAACACAGTGAAGGCGAGCGCCAGCATCTTCAGCAGCAAGGGCTCAGCACTCCGCGGAACGGCGTCTGTCACCGTATCAGACATGGAAGTTGTTCCGCTCGGATTGCATGCTGCGCGTCACCACCATGACGCCGGTGACGCCAATCACGAGCACCACTGCGAGTGCGGAGGCCATGGGCCAGTTGTGCTTGCCCAGCATCTGCTCCTGGATGAGGAAGCCCATGGTCCACAGAGTGTCGGGACCCAGCGCCGAGGGCGTGGCATAGGTGCCCATCGTCCAGATGAAGGATTGCGAGAAGGCGACAAGGATACCAGTCCAGGTCAGCGGCAGCATCACTTCGCGGAAGCTCTTGAAGGGCGTGGCGCCGAGGTCCGCACTCGCCTCCAAAAGGCGCTTGTCAATGCCGTCGAAGATCGAGAGCAAAATGAAGAAGCAATAGGGCAGCGTCACGTAGACCAAGCCGACGAAGGCTGCGAACTCCGTATACATCAGGCTCACCTTGTTGGTGACGAGGCCGGAGGCGATCAGCGCATAGCTCAAGAGCCCGTTCTTGGGGAAAAACATCCACCAGCCAAAAATGATGGCGATCTCGGAAATCAGCAGCGGCGCGAGGGCCAGCCCGATGAATAGGAGCCGCCAGCGAGCGGGCTTCAGCCACACCAGCAGTGCGAAGCAATAGCCGATGAACACAGTGGCCAGCGAGGCGATCAATGCCAGCTTGATGGTTGTCAGGATCGCCGTGGTGAACAACGGGTTGGAGAACAGGTTGACGTAGTGCTCGAAAGTCAGTCCCGGCACGTAGAGCCGCTGGTCTATATGCAGGTTGAAGCTCATGCGCACCATATAGAGCGTGGGAATGCCGAAGAAGATGAGCACGATGATCAGTGCCGGCAGCATGAGCAGCCAAGGAGCCATGGCCTTGCGGCGCGCATGGGCAGCACGCCGCGCGGTGTAGGCGGCATCATCGATGTCGGCGGTGGCGCTCACCGGAATACCCTCATGTCCTCGGTGCGCCAGCCGATGACGATCACGTCGCCAACGCTTTTGCCGATCGAGCCCGCGTGGTCGGCAGCGAGTTCCAGCGCTCCCGCCTTCAGGTGATAGCGATAAACGTCGCCGAGGAACTCGATGAAGTGGATGCGCGCGGTCAGGCGGTTGGGGAGAGCCGCCGCATCGCTGATGAGGCGGAGCCGCGATGGGCGCACGTAGATGCGGCAGTCACCCTCCGCCAGGCGCTCGCCCAGCACAATGCCAATCGTCTCACCCTTCTTGTCCTGGACGCCGGACGCGGTGATGCGCACCGGCAGGCAGCAGCTCTCGCCGATGAAGGTATAGACGAACTCGCTGCTGGGCGCGTGGAACACCGTCTCCGGGGTGTCGATCTGCTCGATGGAGCCAGTGTTCATGACCGCGACCCGGCTTGACATGGCCATGGCCTCGCCCTGGTCATGCGTCACATAGATGGCGCTGAACTTGAGCTCGTCATGGAGCCGCTTGATCTCGGCGCGAAGCTGTAGTCGGAGCGACAGGTCAAGCGCAGAGAGCGGCTCGTCGAAGAGCAGAATGGCGGGTCTGACCGCCAGCGACCGGGCGAGTGCCACCCGTTGCTTCTGGCCACCGGATAGCTGGGCGGGATAGCGGTCCTCATAGCCCTTGAGGCGCACGGTCTCGAGTGACTGAGAGATGCGCTTGGCCATCTCGTCCTTCGGCACCTTGCGCATGCGCAGGCCAAAGGCAACGTTCTCCGCGACCGTCTTGTGCGGGAACAGCGCGCCGGACTGGAAAATGGTAGCCGTGTCGCGCTGGTAGGCCGGTAGGTGGTCGATGCGCTGGCCATTCAGCAGGATGGAACCGCCATCCAGCTCCTCGAAGCCGCCAATCAACCGCAGCGTCGAGGTCTTGCCGGAACCCGAAGGCCCCAGCAGCGTGACGAACTCACCCTTGCCCACGCTCAGTGAGACATTGTTCACCGCAACGACGCTGCCGAAGCGGCGCAGGGTGTTTCTGAGTTCAAGGGCGGGCTGCGCTGTCAACCACCTGCTCCACGTGGAATGATTATGGGTCACGAAATGCCTGCACCAGCTGCATTCCCTGATGTGAAGGGTGGAAGGGCCCGCGGCTGGCGCGCGGGCCCTGCACGCGGGCCTCAGCCCGTGGTCTTGGCGATTGTCTGTTTCATGCGATCGTCATAGGCCTGGTAGTTGGCGTTGATCTTGTCCCAGCCGTCCATTGTGATGATCTGGAACATCTTGTGGAAGTCCTCGTTCGACGTGGGATAGCCGTTCCACTGGGGGGGGACGGTTACGTCCTTGCGGGCCATGAATATCAGCGACTGCGATAGGAAGCGGTCCTGGGTTTCTTTCTCCAGCATGTAGTTCATGAACAGGTCGGCGAGGTCGTTGTGCTTGGTGCCGCGCACCTTGAAGTACCAGTCGGCCCAGGCGGAGGCACCTTCCTTCGGCACGGACACCACGTATTCGTCCGGGCTTTGGGTCATGAAGGTGTAGGCGTCTGACGAATAGCTCATCGCCGCATCTGCCTCGCCCTGGTTTAGAAGGTTTGCCTGTTCGGCACCGTCCTTGAACCACTTCGCAACCTTCAGCTTGTCGAGCTGCTGGAACAAGGGTTCGGCCGTCTTCATGTCGTACATCTCGTCGAGGCCGGCCGCGGTCTTGTCCATCACCGCTGGCACCGAAAGCGTCCACCACCAGGCTGCACCATCCGCGGTGACCTTGCCAGCCAGACGGTCGTCCCACAACAGGCCCCAGCTGTCCGGCGCGATATTGAGGTTCTTGCGCAGCAGCAGCATGCAGGTGCCGCCGCCAAAGGGAATGCCATACTCCTTCGCCTTGTCGGGCCGGGTCTCGTAGAACCACGGATAAACCGCCTCGAGATTGGGGATCTTGGAGCGGTCGGTCTTCATGTAGAGGTTCTCGGCGAGGCCGGCAGAGGAAATGTACTCCTCGCCCACCGAAACGTCGAAGGGCGGGTTGTCGGCTGGCGCGGCCTTGATCTGGCTGACGATCTGGTCCCAGCCGCCCACGGTCTCGGCCTTGGTGTTATACTTGGCGTTGAAGGGGTTGATGATGGTCTCACGGAACACCTGCTCGTAGTTTCCAGACCAAGACACGGCAATCAGGCTCTCGCCCTCGAAGGCGGCCTTTGCCGTGCTGATGCAGGCGCGGCCGATGATGGCCGGCATGGCCACCGTAAGGGCCGCCGTCTTGAGGAATTTGCGGCGGCTGTTGTTCAGTAGGCTGATGTTCTTCATGTTTCGCTCCCTAGGCTGCTTGTTTTCATTTCCCACAGCTCCTGCACGTATAATCAAACCTGTTTCCGGAGACGGTCAAGCAAATAGCGGCAGCCATGCGCGCGGGTGCATTGCAGGTCGGCGCCGGGGCGATCATAACCGGGCCATGAATGCCGTCCAATCCAAGCAAGCCTCGCATCTTTTGCCGTCCATGGCGGTTGCACTGTGCGGCGCAGTCTGGGGCGGCTTCTGGGTACCTCTGCATTGGTTCGCCTCCGAGGGCGTGGGCGGTGCCTGGGTGGCGCTGATCTTCAATGCAATGGCCATGTTCTCGGCGCTGCCATGGCTGCTCCGGCGTGACGCCTGGGCAGGTGCGGCCGACCAGGCGCTCAGCGGGCTGCTGTTGGGAACCGCCTTTTCGCTCTACACGGTGAGCCTCGTGCTGACCGATGTGGTCCACTCCATCCTGCTTTTCTATCTCACGCCGGTCTGGAGCACGCTGGCGGGCCGGTTTTTCCTGCGTCAGCGCCTGAGTCCCAGCCGCATCCTTGCCATGGTCATGGGCTTTGCCGGGCTTGCTTCGGTGTTGGGGTTCAAGGACGGAATTCCGCTGCCGCGCAACTGGGGTGATGGCCTGGCGCTGGTCAGCGGCATGCTGTGGGCGGCCGGCACGCTCCGGAGCTTCCATCGCCCGACGCGCAAGGTGGCCATGTCGGTTTTCAGCTTCGCCGCCGGCGGCTGCCTGTCCTCCGCCCTCATCCTGGCCGCCGCCGCTGCACTGGCGCTGCCGCTGGCCGAGCCTGGTCATTTGCGCGACATGCTGCCGTGGATCATCCTGCTCGGCCTCATCATCTTCGTGCCTCCTAACTTCCTCGTGCTGTGGGCGGCCCAGCGCATTGATTCGGCGCGGGTCGGCATCCTGCTGATGACGGAAGTTCTGTTCGGCACGCTCTCTGCGGGGCTACTCTCTGGCCAGCCCTTCACGCTGGCGGAGGGTCTTGGTACTGCGCTGATCGTCAGCGCCGGACTCATCGAGGTGATTCGCCGCTGAGCGCGTGGTGCTCGTTCCTGGGATCGGGCAGGATGCCTTCGATCCGAACGCCCTTTGCCTCCAGCACCGGGCGCAATTCGTCGAAGACCGGCTTGTAGCGGTAATAGGGAATGGCCGGCATCATGTGATGGATTAGGTGGTAGTTCTGCCCCTGCAGCAGGAAGTTGGCGAAGGGAAAGAGCGCAACGCGCGTATTTCGATAGCGACCTGTCTCAGTATGGTCGTGATGCGGCGTCCAGGTGAAGAAGGTGAGCATCACCGTCTGCCCAAGCCACCACGGCACGAACCACAGGAACAGGACCTCGCTCCCATAGCCCATGGCGACAAGGCCGATGAGGATCAGCGCATGGATGGCGAAAGTCAGGAACGTGTAGACGTATTCGCGCTTGGTGCAGTTGAAGCGCTGGCAGTCGCGATATTGCTGGACCGGGTTGAAATAATTGAGGAGGGCAAGAGGAAGCCTGATGAATATCCAGCCGAGGAAGCTGCCACGGGCATAGATGTCAGGATCGGTTTCCTCGTTGGTGTGCGCATGGTGCTCCATGTGCTGGCGTTTGTGCTGGTGATAATTGAGCCACAAGGGTGCGCAGGCGATGATTCCGGCGAGCGGGTCCACCCAGCGTAGGTTCTTGCTGCGCGAGCTGATGTTGGAATGCACCGCCTCATGCACCACGGTGTAGAGCGCATAGAGGAACACGGTGTTGCCCACGGCGCCCAGCCACATTGGGATGAGGCACGTCACGGTGAGCCCGGTCGCAACGAAGAACAGCAGGAACAGCTCGATCTCCAGCAGCAGGGTGCGCGCCCCGAACTCCGGCGTGTGGCGGCGGCCCACCTCCGCTTCCTGCCTCACCGTCGATACAGGCTGGTCCATGCCGCCTCGCTATAGATGCGTCCAAAAAATTGGATGTCCATCAAGTTAATGACACGCGACCCGGACTGTCAAGACCCCAGAAGGGTTGAGCCCCGGCGAGAATGCGCGTTCCGGCGGTGTGGCAGACCCGCTTGCAGGTTAGCCGCCGCCATGATCCACTGGGCCCTACAGAACACAGGAAGGATCCTCCTCCATGACGCTCCACATGCCTCGCAACCTCGGCCGACGCCGCTTCCTCGGTCAAGCCGCGATCGGTCTTGCAATGCCGGCCATCATTGGCCGAGCCATGGTGTCGTCGGCGCACGCAGCTTTCGAGGGCGAGAGCCTGATCGTCGTGTCGTGGTCCGGCAACCACGAACTCAGCTTCCGCAAGGCAGTCGTCGAACCCTTCAACGCTCAGTATGGCACTAAGGTCGAGACCGTGGGCGGCTGGGACCAGATGGTCTCGCAGATCGTTGCCGCACCGGCCGATAATCCGCCCTTCGACATCACCATCGCGGATGAATACACCACCTCCGCTGGCCTCGCCGAAAACCTGTTCCTCGAGACCGACCGCAGCAAGGTCAAGGGTTTCGACGCGGTCTACCCCTGGTTCGATGAAACGCGCGGCGCCGCCAAGAAATATGGCGTGCCGTTTGGTGGCGGCTCGCTGTGGATGCTCACCGCCAAGGGTGCGGGGGTAGGGCCCGAGAGTTGGGCGAATTTCTGGGACCCCAAGGTCAAGGGCAAGACCACCCTGGATGCCGCCGCCTTCTACTGGGACCTCTGCATCCCAGCCCTGCTCTCCAAGACCAAACCCGGCATCGAGGAAGTGTTCGGAACACCCGCCGAGCTCGAGCCGCTCTTCGTCGAACTCGAGAAGCTGCGCATGCCCAAGTGGTACAAGGACGGCGCCGAACTCGCCAACCTCATGCTGCAGCAGGAGCCCGAGGTCGCCATGATGTATTCAGCCGACGCCTATGGCTTCATCAAGGAC
>NZ_JBAXGR010000131.1:0-7538 GCF_037139295.1 Aestuariivirga sp. | reverse complement strand
AAGAATATTAACCAGGCCTACATGCAGCCCTTTGTGTCCTACGCCACAAAGAACGCGTGGACCTTCACCCTGAATTCCGAGTCGACCTACAATTGGGTCACCGATGAGTGGTCAGTCCCATTCAATTTTGTTGTACAGAAAATCGTGCACTTTGACAAGCAACCCGTCGCCCTATTTGGTGGCGTGCGCTACTGGGCGGTGTCTCCTGATGATGCCGGTCCAACCGGCTGGGGTGCGCGCTTTGGCATGACTTTTCTGTTCCCCGAAAAGTAATCCCAAACACATACACGAGGTAAAACCATGTCTCTCAAGTTCAGGATCGCACTGTCCCTGCTGGCTGGCATGTCGCTTGCTCCCGCCGCCGCGATGGCAGACAACGCCACGCCCACAGTATCCGTCTCGCCTTTCTACCAGGACGTCATGCAGATGAAGCCCGAGGGCAAGCTCGGTCAGATCATCAAGAAGGAACAAGTTGCTACCCCGATCGCCGGCGCGCAGGCATGGCGCATCGCCTATATCTCCTCCGACCTGAATGACGTGCCGACGATTTCGACCGGCGTCGTCGTCGCCCCGGTTGGCGAGGCGCCGTCCGGTGGCCGCCCGATCATCTCCTGGTCGCATGGCACGACCGGTAATGCGCAGAACTGCGGCCCCTCGCAGGTCGAGAATCCGGCGCAGTCGCTTAACCAGTATTTCCTCGTGAACGGCAATGAATCGACTGACTATGGCCTGCCGAGCCTCGATGAATTCATCAAGGACGGCTACGTTGTGGTCGGAACCGACTATCAGGGCCTGGGCGGCGGCGGACGCCACCAGTATGCCGTGGCCAAGACCAACGGTCGCGATGCGATCAATGCCGCCCGCGCCGCGGGCTCCATGGCGGAAACGGGAGCGGGCAAGAAGACGATCATGATCGGCTGGTCCCAGGGAGCAGGTTCGACCATAGGTGCCTCGCAGGCTGACTACGTCGCAAAGCAGGGCACAGCATATGACGGCCTCGAGATTCTCGGTTTCGTCGCGATGGCGGTCCCGGATTTCGCCATGTATGCGCCTGCCACCATGGACGAGACCGGTGCCACGAAGATGGTGAGCGACTTTGCTACGGCCTGGTCAGTCGATAGTTTCGCATTCGCTCACATGTCGATGAACATGTGGGGCACTCAGGCCGGTTTTCCAGACAAGCTGAAGCTCAGCGACATCTTCACAGACGAGGGTGCAAATGTACTGGATGAGATCTACTCCAACAAGTGCGTCCACACGGCGACCGATACGATCAATTTCAACTTCGGCCAGAACTACAAATCGATGCTGCGTCCACAACCGCAAAATGCCATGGCCTGGGCCGAGGCTATACTCAAGGGCACGCTTGACAGTACGGTGAAGCCGATCGCCCCAGTCATGATCATCTATGGCAACAAGGACACCACTTTGCCGCCGATCATGGGCGAATTCTATCAGAAAAAGATCTGTGCACTGGGCGGGAATGTCACGCGAATCCAGCTGCCCGGCGACCAGAACCACTTCACCACGCCGCCCGAATCTGTGCCCTTCTACATGCCGTGGATCAAGGATCGCCTTGCCGGCAAGCCCACGCCCGACGGCTGCACGGCCAACTGATGATCACTCCAGGCCAGCCCCTCGCGGGACTGGCCTTTTCCGTTCAAATCACCCGAGGCGCACATGTCCATCACGTCACGTCTGCTCATTGCCGCGCTGAGCGCTGCACCCTGCCTTGCTCCCATCGCTGCCATGGCGGATGATGCGATTGCACGGCCCATGCTCCCCCCCTTCTACGAGTCGGTTATGAAGATGAAGCCCGAGGGAAAACTCGGTCAGGTCATCAGGCAGGAGAAAATCGCGACATCCATCAAGGGTGCCGAGGCCTGGCGCATCGCATATGTTTCCTCCGACCTCAATGACGTGAAGACGATATCGACCGCGGTCGTCGTCGCTCCGGAGGGTAAAGCGCCCAAGGGTGGGCGACCGGTGGTCATCTGGTCGCACGGCACAACGGGTGGTGCGGCCAATTGTGGCCCCTCGCAGGTACTCGATCCCGCAAAGCCGCTGAACCTATATTTCCGCATCGGCGGCGACAGCTGGACCGACTATGGCCTGCCCGCGCTCGAGCAGTTCATAAAGTCAGGCTACGTGGTGGTGGGAACCGACTATCAGGGTCTCGGCAGTCCAGGAAAGCACCAGTATCTCGTGGCGCGTACGCAAGGCCGTGATGCCATCAACGCTGGTCGCGCGGTGGGTACAATTAAGGAGGTCGGCGCCGGCAAGAAAGCGCTCGGCATCGGCTGGTCGCAGGGCGGCGGCTCCACCATCGCCGCGGCGGGACAGCCCGATTACATCGCCCAGAAAGGCACGGCACGCGACGGCCTCGAGTTCGTGGGTTTCGTGGCAATGGCGCCTGACGACATGGCCGCGGTCGTGCCAAAGCCCACCGACGCGGCGAGCGCCAAGAACGCGATCGACGAACTCACCCAGACCTTCTCCGGCAACGTCTTCGAGTTCGCGCATTTCGCCATGATGCTGTGGGGCATCCAAGCCGCCTACCCTGACAAGCTCAAATACACCGACGTCTACACCGAGGACGGCGCCAAGGCGCTGGACGAGGTCTACCGGACCAAGTGCATCCATGCGAGTTCCGACACCCTCAGTTACACCTTCGGAAACAACTACAAGACGCTCATGCGGGCGGATCGGCAAAATGAGCTCGCCTGGGCGCAGGCCTTTCAGACGGTGAGCGTTCCGAACGACGTGAAGCCGGTGGCACCGGTTATGATCTATTACGGCAACAACGACACGACCCTGCCGCCAATCCAGCACGAGCTTTACCGCAAGAACATGTGCGCGATTGCTGGCGCCAATGTGGGCCGCATGCAGTTGCCAGGCAATCAGGACCATTTTTCGACACCAGGCCTCTCGGAGCAGTACTACTTGCCCTGGATCGCCGACCGCTTTGCTGGCAAGTCAGCGCCTGACGGTTGCGCCAGCAACTAGACGTGCGCCGTTGGCCTGATGTGGTGTGCCATCTGTAACGGGTTTGCGCATACCACGGTGCGCTCTCACAACCGAAACAGCCTCACCAACGCATTCAGCGCCACCCGCAAATTGCCAATGTCTTCCTCGGCCCAGTGCAATGCATCCTGTTCCGTGCAGATGACCCGGTAGACCAGCAGAGTCGGCCGCTTTCCAGCAGACATCCGCTGCTCGCGGTCGCATGCGTCGAGTTCGACCCGGTGACGCCGATGGGGCTGATGTTCAGTGGATGGCCATGCAGCAGGTTGGCTCTTCCGGCGATGGTCTCCACCACGGGAATGGCATGGCGCTCGGCAAAGTCCCGCAGGACTTCCGTTGCACCCGAATACTGCACACCGCCACCGGCGATGATGACGGGTCGTCTGGCCATGGCGAGAGTGCTTGCCGCGTCCCTCACTTCGCGCGGGTCAGGCGGCTGTCGGCGTATCTCGTGGACGCGTTCGGCAAAGAAGGACTCCGGATAGTCATAAGCCCAGCCCTGCACGTCCTGTGGCAGGCCGAGGAACACGGGCCCGCAATCGGCAGGATCAAGCAGCGTGGCGATGGCCTTTGGCAGCGACTGGATGATCTGTGCGGGGTGGGTAATGCGGTCCCAGTAGCGGGTGACGCTCTTGAAGGCGTCGTTGACCGTCAGTGTGGGGTCGCCGAAATGCTCCACCTGCTGCAGCACCGGATCCGGCAGGCGCGTGGCATAGCCATCGCCGCATAGAAAAAGCACGGGCAGGCGGTTGGTATGTGCGACGGCGGCTGCCGTCACCATGTTGGTTGTGCCGGGACCTGCCGAGGCGGTAGCGAACATGAACCGACTGCGCAGCTTCTGCTTGGCATAGGCCACGGCCGCCAGTGCCATCGACTGCTCGTTCTGGCCGCGCCACAGGGGAAGTTCGCGGCGATGTTCGTGCAGGGCCTCTCCGAGGCAGATCACATTGCCATGGCCGAAGATGGCAAATCCGCCGCCGCACAGGCGCTGCTTCACGCCATCGATCACCGTGAACTGGTTGGCCAGATGGCGCACCAGCGCCTGTGCCGTTGTCAACCTGATGTTGCGGGACTGCTGTGCCACGGCGCTCTCCACCTGCTCTTGCCCGGTCAGAGTAGTTATTGTCTATTGCCTTTGCAAGCGCTTGCAAACAACTGGATGGGCTGCGTGTCAGAGGTCGGAATCGGGTTGGTCGGCGGCGGTTACATGGGCAAGGCCCATGCCGTCGCGTTGTCGGCCGTGGCCGCCGTGTTCGACACGGCCCTGCGTCCTCGCCTCGAAATGATCTGCACCACGACGCCGGAAGGTGCTGCGGCGAAGGCGCGCCAGTTTGGGTTTGCGCGCTCCACTGTCGACTGGCGCACGCTGGTGGCGGATCCGCGGATCGATGCGGTTGTGATCGCCAGTCCGCAGGACACGCACAAGGACATCGCACTCCCGGCATTTGCAGCCGGAAAGCACGTGTTCTGCGAGAAGCCGCTGGGTCTTGGTGTCGTCGAAAGTCGCGTGATGCTGGAGGCGGCACAACGCAGTGGCCTCGTTCACATGACAGGCTTCAACTACATTCGCACACCAGCGTCGCAGCTGGCGCGCCAGATCATTGCCGCTGGTGAAATCGGCGAAGTCACGTGGTTCTGCGGTGAGCACACGGAAGATTTCTATGCCGATCCTGCACTGGCGGCCTCCCGGCGTACACGCGGCAAGGCCAATGGCAACATGGGGGACCTGTCACCCCATATCATCAATGCAGCACTTGCCTTGATGGGGCCGATCAGGAGCCTGTGTGCGGACATCGAGACCGTGCACCGGACAAGGCCCGCGCCCGGCGGCACCGAAGCCGTGACGAACGATGACCAAGGGCAGATCATGTGCCGCTTCGTTAGCGGTGCCATGGGACATCTCTTCATCAGCCGCGTCGCGACGGGACGCAAGATGGGCTACGCGTACGAGATCTCTGGCACCGAAGGCGCGCTGCGTTTCGACCAGGAAGACCAGAACGCCCTGTGGCTGTATCGCAGCCGCGATCCGCAGGGACGGCAGGGCTTCACCAAGATTCTTACTGGCCCCGATCACCCCGATTACCAGGCCTTCTGCCTCGGGCCGGGACATGGGACGGGATATCAGGACCAGATCATCATCGAGGCACGCGATTTCCTGGAGGCAATTGCGGCCGGCACACCACGCTGGCCGACTTTCGCCGATGGTCACATGGTCAACCAGGTCATCGATGCCGCCTGGGCGTCACACGAGCGCCGTGGCTGGGTCGATGTCGATCCCCTTGAAGGAGAGCCGCACAGATCATGAATATCAGGATTGGAAATGCCCCCTGCTCCTGGGGCGTGGAGTTCGCAGATGACCCGCGCAACCCGGCATGGACGCGCGTTCTCGATGAGTGCCGAGATGCCGGATACAACGGCATCGAACTTGGTCCCATCGGCTTCATGCCAGAGAACCCGGACATTCTGGGTCCCGCCCTGGCCCAGCGTGGCCTCACCCTGATCGGGGGCGTGGTGTTCCGTCCGTTTCATGACGCGGCCAAGTGGGACGAGGTCAAGGACGCTGCGATCCGAACCTGCCGTGCACTCGTGGCACATGGGGCGCGCCATCTCGTGCTCATCGATTCAATCTCGCCGCGCCGCGCACCGACAGCCGGCCGGCCTGCCGAAGCCGAGCAGATGGACAGTGCGGAGTGGAACGCCTTTGCGTCCCGCTTCCGAGACATCGCGCGCATGGGCACGGAGGAATATGGCCTTATCGTCTCCATTCACCCGCATGCTGCGGGCTTCATCGACTTCGAACCCGAGGTGGAGCGGCTGCTCGCCGATATCGACCCGGCGATCCTGAAGATCTGCCTCGATACGGGGCACTCCCACTATGCCGGCTTTGATCCCGTGGCCTTCATGACGCGTCACATGGCGCGGATTGCCTATGTCCATTTCAAGGATATTGACCCCAGGGTGAAGGCGGACGTTGTCGCGAAGCGCACCGGCTTCTACGATGCCTGCGGCCAAGGCATCTTCTGCAACCTCGGCAAGGGCATCACCGATTTTCATGCGGTTCGCCAGCTTCTTCTCGAATCCGGTTATGAGGGCTGGTGCACCGTCGAACAGGATTGCGATCCATCCGGTCCGACATCGCCAGTCGACGATGCCCGCGCCAACCGCGCCTATCTGCGCTCCATCGGCTTCAACTGACAGGACCTCCCATGGCACGACTGAACTGGGGAATGATCGGCGGCGGCGAGGGCAGTCAGATCGGCCCCGTGCACCGCATCTGCGCGGCGCTGGACGGGCACTACAACATGGTTGCAGGGGCGCTCGACGCCGATCCTGCAAGTGGCAAGGCCTTCGCCCAGCGGCTGGGCATCGCGGCGGATCGCGCCTATGGCGATTGGCGAGAAATGCTCGTGGGCGAGAGGCACCGTCCCGATCGCCTCGATCTCGTCACCGTGGCAACGCCGAACGCAACCCACTATGCCATCACCAAGGCCTTTCTTGAGGCAGGCATCAACGTGCTGTGTGAGAAGCCCATGACGGTGACCGTCGAGGAGGCGGAGGACATCGTGGCCACCGCCGCGCGCACCGGTGCCATCTGCGCCGTCAATTATGGCTATACGGGCTATCCGCTGGTGCGCCACATGCGAAGCATGGTGGCGCGCGGCGACCTTGGCAAGGTCAGGCTGATCGTCGTCGAGTTCTCGCATGGTTTCCATGCCGATGCGGCCGATGCCGACAATCCGCGCATGCGCTGGCGCTATGATCCCGCGCAGGCTGGTATTTCCGGGCAGTTTGCCGACTGCGGCATTCATGCCCTCCACATGGCGAGCTACGTGTCAGCACAGAATGCCAAGGATCTGGCGGCGGACTTCGTGTCGGCAATCCCCAGTCGCGTGCTGGAGGATGATGCCATGGTCAACGTGAGGATGGACGGCGGCACGCGGGTGCGGCTGTGGACCAGCTCAGTGGCGGTCGGCAGCTTCCACGGCTTGAACATCCGTGTCTTCGGCGAAAAGGGCGGCCTCCGCTGGGCGCAGCAGTGGCCGGACCAGCTGCACTGGACGCCGGTGAACGGCAGGACGGAAGTGATTGAACGCGGGGCCAGCAATCTATCGGCGGAAGCTGATCGGGCGACACGGATCGCTGCGGGGCATTCCGAGGGCATGCTGGTGGCCTTCGCCAACATCTATGCCGATCTTGCGGAAGTTATCCGCGCCCGGCGTGATGGGCGTCCGCCTGATCCGCTTGCTGGTCATTACCCCACAGCCTCTGACGGTCTTCGCTCTATTGCCGCAATCCGCGCGGCAGTGGAGTCGAGTTCGCGTGGAGGAGAATGGACCGATGCACGCCCCCCATCCATGTTGCGCGCCGACCCTGTCTGAGGGAGACATAAAACATGAGCCGCTCGTGCGGACATCGCCTTTTTGCGCACAGAAATCCTGATCCTGGGTTCACACGCAGTCCTGGCACGATACCCATTCGCTGATCTGTGTAATGCCGCGACTAGAGTTCCCCCC
>NZ_JBAXGR010000130.1:0-7545 GCF_037139295.1 Aestuariivirga sp. | reverse complement strand
TCCTTCTGGATCGAGTTCGGAGCGCGACTGGGCAAGGCGCTTCTGCCGCTCGCGTGGCGCTACGTCTCGAAGAGGATGTCGCCAGAGGAGGAGGCTGCGTGGCGTCAAGCCGAGAGGTGGGGGCAGGGGGAGGAGTGGTTAAAGCAGCGGTACCGGGTGAGGCGGAAAACGCAGACTTGAGGGCGGTGCAAAAAGCTAAGGCCTCCCCTAAGCTCTCCCGGCGCGGAAGTTCTGCGTCTGAACGCGGCACCGTTGAAACCAGACGTCTGTACCACTGCGGCAAGGTCGCACAACATCAAACCCAGATGCGGCAGATCCTCTCTTCGATCACGCACCCAAACGTCTCAAATCATATGACGACGGACATCAGGCCTTCCGGCGACCTTTCTCGGTGAGGAACGCCAACAACTGCGACCCATGCCGCCGACATAAATTGAACTGGGGTATAGGTGGAGCGCCTGTAGCACGGCGCTTGGCCGCATTTCCTACGGTTGTCGGCAGGTAGTCGAGTGGAAAGCTGGAAGAAAGAGAGACCGTATCTTTCCCGCATATCGACAAAGCTGGTGCCTCCTGCGAGAAATGGCTGAAAGTGGCGCATCGGACAAGATAAAGATGCGAACTGATCGGTTCTCCTAAGTCTTTGATTTGTAGTGGTCGGAGCCTTTTGTGGCTGTCGATCAAACGCTTGAAGCTGGTAGGTCGTGGGCACCCCTTCCCAACGCGGCAGCATTGGCTAGTATCACCGCATGGCAAGATCAGCAAAGGTTGGTGAGGTGCGCAAGCCCGCGAAACGGGCGGGTGTCGCGGACGAACGTGTACACCAGGACCTCTACAAAGCGATCATCGACCATCGCATCGCCCCTGGCACGCCGCTTCAGGAGGATGCGCTGGCGAAGGCCTTTGGCATCAGCCGCACGGTGATCCGCAAGGCGTTGCAGCGCCTGGCCCATGAGCGGCTGGTGGAACTGGTGCCTAATAAAGGGGCATTTGTGGCCAAGCCCACAGCGGAAGAGGCGCGCCACGTATTCGAGGCGCGCCGCGCGCTGGAGCGGGTGCTGGTGGAGCGCGCCATCGAGGCCGGTTCCGACCGCGACATCGCTACGCTGGTCGACACCGCTAGGCAGGAGAAGAAGGCTGCCGACAAGGGAGACAAGGAAGAGCGGCTGAAGCTCTCCGGCACTTTCCACCTGCAGCTGGCGCGTATCGGCGGCAACCCGGTGCTGACCGGCTTTCTCACCGAGCTCGTGTCACGCTCCTCGCTTATCATCGCTCTTTATGAATCGCCCGGCGCTGTGCCATGTTCCCACGGCGAGCACCTTGAGATCGCTACCGCCATCCGCCAGCGCAACCGGGCCCGTGCGGTGCAGTACATGAACCATCACCTGCAGCACATCGAGGCGCAGCTCGATCTGAGCAATGCATTAGTGAACGTCGACTTCGCCCGCTTGTTCAGGAAAGATGGCGCCGGTCGCGGCAGCAGCCCGGCCGGCTGAGGCTCAGCCGTGCTTGCGCCTGGGCGCATGCGAGCGGTCCGGTGGCGCATAAGCCGACAGCGTGCCCTTGTAGGGCTTGTGCAGCGGATAAGCGAGGTCGCCCCGCTTCGAGGTGCGAAGACCCAATGAAACAAGGGCTTCGGCGAATTTCACGGCCGCTGTGACGCCATCGATCACTGGCACGCCGAGCTTGTCCTCGAGATAGGCGTTGAGGTCGGCCATTCCCGCACATCCCAGCACGATAGCGCCCGAGCCGTCTTCCACGATTGCACGCTCGCACTCCGCGAGGATCAGCTTGCGGCTGTTCGATTCCGGCGCTTCCAGTTCCAGCACCGGAATGTCGGTGGCCCGCACCCGGCGGCAGTGGTGCTCCATGCCGTAGTTGCGCACCAGATGCTCGGCGATGATGCGGGTGCGCTCAAGCGTGGTGACGATGGAGAAGCCGGTGGCAATGAAGCTCGCCGCGTGCATGGCGGCCTCGGCAATGCCCAGCACTGGTCCAGTAGCAATTTCGCGCGCGGCGAGGAGGCCCGGATCACCGAAGCACGCAATGACGTAGGCATCCGCCACCGGGTCCTCGTTGATGGCCTCGACGAGGCCGACGATGCTCATCGCCTCGTCATAGTGGCCCTCGATCGACACCGCGCCGCAGCGCGAAGTGATAGGAACAATCTCAGTGCCCGGCGCCGCGACGGCCCTTGCGGCGGCGGCGATCGTCGCCGTCATCGACGCAGTCGTATTGGGGTTGATGACCTTGATCTTCATGTCCGGCGTCCATTCCACGACCTTGGCTGGTTTCGGGCAGCCTGATCAGCAATTGGGCAGGCTGCCTCAAACATAGCCAAGTGTATACAGTTGTGTTTTTTCATTGCATGTTTCGGTATTCGAGTCCAACCTCAAATCAAGGCCGGCATCCAAGACCAGACCGCAGGACATGCGGCGCAGCCGGGCGACTTGATGGGAAGAACGTCAGACCTGACAGGAGGGACTCCATGCTTATGATTTCTCGTCGTGCTTTGATTGGCGCAGCCAGCGCCCTCGCACTTTTTGCCGGCGCCCACGCGGCGTCTGCCGCCGACGCCAAGCTGAAGATCGGCTTCGTCGGCGTCACCAGCGGCCCCGCCGCCGCCTGGGGTACTTCTAACGTCCGATCCATGCAGACCCTCGCCGAATGGTACAACGAATTGGGTGGCGTGAAGATCGGCGACAAGACCTACGAGCTCGAGGTGATTACCTTCGACGACCAGAAGGACCCCAAGCGCGCCGTTGAGGGTATGGAAAAGATGGCCCAGGAGGGCATCCACTATGTCGTCGGCCCGAACGTCGATGACGGCGCGGCCGCCGTCCGCCCGGTGGCGGAGAAGAACGGCATCATCTATTTCCCCTATGCCTTCCCGAAGGAACTCTATACCGCGCCGGCCTCCAACGCCGTGCTGGGCATGATCGCCAACTACCAGTCAGGTCCGGCAATCTACAAATATCTGATGGACAACAAGGGTGTGAAGAAGGTGGCTTTCGTCGCCGCCAACGAGTCCGACCCGCTGAGCCAGCGTGACTCTGGCGTCGCAGCAGCCAAGGCGTTGGGCCTCGAGGTTGTCGCCGACAAGGACACCTACCAGAACGATACGCGCGACTTCACCCCCGTGCTCACTCCCATCGTGGCGCTGAAGCCCGACCTGCTCGTGCTGTCGGGCGTCGCCCCCGCCAATGCACCGCTGCTGATCCGCGCTGCGCGTGAGCTGGGTTACGAAGGCCTGATCTCAACCGAAACGGCGCAGGACGCCAAGGTGATCGAGGAAGGAGCGGGCGAACTCGCCAACGGCTTCATCTCGGTTGGCGGCGCTTCGACGCCTGAAATCGCCTCTGACCACATGAAGGAGTTCGTCGACCGCTACACCAAGAAGTTCGGCGAATACAATGACGAGTCAAACACCAAGGTCTATGCGCTCGACTACATCCTCGAGACCATCAAGGCCAATCCGGCGGCCATCGACAACGTCGATGAATTCAAGAAGACCATCGACAGTTTTGAAGCGCCGAACCCCTACCTCAAAGATCCGAACGCTCGGCTGAAGTATGTCGGCACAACCTCCTTCGGCCAGAAGCGCCAGGTGGCTGTCCCCATGGTGGTGAATGAATACAAGGACGGCAAGTTCGAGACGCTGTTCGTAGGCACCGTCGACTGATGCTACCCTGACACGAGACGACACTGGGGGTCCGGTCATGCCGGGCCCCCCGCGCAATTTCACCTCTGGGTCCGGTGGCTGATGGAACAGGTAATCGCAAACGGTCTCTATCTTGGGGCGCAATATGCCCTTATCGCTCTAGGGCTAACGCTCATCTTTGGCCTGATGAACGTGCTGAACTTCGCCCATGGCCAAATGTATGTGCTGGGCGGCTTCATCACCTACACGGTCTATGGTCAGTTGGGCCTGCCCTTTCCGGTCGCCGTCATCTGCTCGGGCATCACCCTTGCTGTCATCGGCGGCTTCATGGAGCGCTACCTGTTCCGCACGGTGATCCGCCGCAGCCATCGCGAAGAGAGCACCATGCTGCTCGCCGCCGCCACGGCCTTCTTCTTCGACGCCGTGATGTTGTTGATCTTTGGCGAAAAGCAGCGCGGCGTCCCCAAAATCGTCAAGGGCGTTTTCAACGATTTCGGCATCATCCTGCCCTATGACCGCATCGTGGTGGGCGTCGTGGCCGCCGTGCTGATTCTCTCCTTCATCGCATTCATGAAGTACACCAGAACAGGGCGGGCCATGCGGGCCCTCGCGCAGGACCGGGTCGCCGCCCAACTCATGGGTGTCGAGGTGGATCGCTATACTATGATCGGCTTTGCCATGGGTGCCATGCTGGCGGGTCTGGTCGGCGGTCTCCTTGTCTCAATCACAGGCGTCAACTCCGGCATTGGCGGTCCAATCTCGATCAAGGCATTCATGATGATCATGATTGGCGGAGCGGGCGTGGTCGGCGGCGCCATCGCTGGCGGCTTCATCCTCGGCATGATGGAATCAGTCGGCCTCACAGTTTTACGTGAATTTGGCGACGTAACCTATCTGGTGATTTTCGCGGCGTTGATGGTGTTTCTAAGCATTAGGCCCAATGGCCTGATGGGCAAGCCGTGGGGCTGAACACCATGACGAAGAAGCTCGCCGGACTGATTGTCTTCCTCATCACGGTCTTCATCGTGGTTCCGTGGCTCATCTCAGTCACCGGCCGGACAGACCTCTACTATGTCTTCACCTCAGTGGCACTTCTCTCCATCGCCAGCGCAGGTGTGTGGCTTACCTTCTACATCGGCCGCATCAACATCGGGCAGGGTGCCTATGCACTGATGGGCGGCTATGTCTCCGCCATCCTAATCATGTATTATGGGTGGTCATTTTGGTGGACACTGCCGGTGGCGGGCATGTTCTGCGCCGTGGCCTCGATCCTGATCGGCATCCCGATCCTTCGCTTGCGTGGAGTCTATTTCGCCATGGTGACGCTGATCCTCACCGAGGTGATGCGGCTTCTCGCGCTGGCAGTACCGATCACCAACGGCGCCAAGGGCATCACTTCCATTCCGCCACCGGGACCCCTCTCGATTTTTGGTTTCGTGCTGGTGCCTGACTTCGCAACCTTGCAGAACCCGCGCATCGCCTTCTACTACCTTTCGGCGGTGCTCATGATTATATGCTTTGCGCTGATGTACCGGCTTGTGCATTCGCGCATCGGTCACATCTGCATGTCGTTGCAGCAGAACGAGGAGCTGGCCTCGTCGATCGGGGTCAACATCGCGGCGCTGCGCGTAATGGCCTATGCCATTTCCTCCTTCCTTGGCGGGTTGGCTGGGGCGGTGTTCATCGGCGCTACGCAGTCGATTTATCCCTCGAGCTTCACGGTGACCGACAGCGTTAATTTCATGCTCAACTGTTTCCTCGGCGGTCTGGGTTATGTCTTTGGGCCGATGCTCGGCACGTTAGTGCTCTATCTCGGCTGGAACCTGCTGTTTTCTACCGGCGAATACCAGCTACTCATCTATTCCGCCGCGATGATTGTGCTCATGCTGGTGCTGCCCAATGGCCTCCTCAGCCTCGGCGCGAAGCGGAAGGACTGAAGCATGGCACAGATCCTCGAAGTCAAGGCGCTGACCAAGCGTTTCGGTGGCCTCACCGCTGTCAATGACGTCAGCTTCGCCGTCAACGAGAAGGAGATCCTCTCGGTCATTGGCCCCAATGGTGCGGGCAAGTCCACCCTGTTCAAGCTGATCTCGTCCTTCCTCAGCCCCACATCGGGCGAGGTCACTTTCAAGGGCGAGCGCATTTCCAACCAGTCGCCGCACATCGCAGCGCGCAAGGGCGTCGTCCGCACTTTCCAGGAGACGACCATCTTCCGCAACATGAGCGTGCGCGACAACGTGATCGTGGCGCACCAGCTGCGCGCCAGGGCCTCACTGCTCGGATTTTTCCTGGGTTCGGCCGAGGCCCGCCGCGACGAGGCGCGCTTTGCGGAATCAGCAGACGAGATCCTGAGTTTCCTTGGCCTCGATGGCATCGGCGGCGAGTTTGCCCGCAACTTACCGCATGGCCACCTCCGAGCACTCGGCATCGCTATCGGGCTGGCCACCAAGCCGACGTTGTTGCTGCTCGACGAGCCTTTCGCAGGCATGAACCATGATGAGACGATGAAGGCTGTGTCCATGGTGCGTAAGCTTCGTGAGCGCGGACTGACAGTCCTTCTGGTGGAGCATGACATGCAGGCCGTGATGAAGATCTCCGACCGAATCGTGGTGCTGAACTTCGGCGAAAAGATCGCTGAAGGCACGCCCTCCGAGATCCAGAACAACCAGCGCGTCATCGAGGCCTATCTGGGCGTCGAAGATGAAGCGATCGGACTTTAGGCGATGACCCAGATTCTCGATTTCCGGAACGTCGATCTCTTCTACGATCACGTCCATGCTTTGCGGAACGTGTCCCTCAGCGTAAGCGAGGGCGAGACAGTGGCGCTGATTGGTGCAAATGGCGCTGGCAAGTCATCAATCCTCCGCGCTATCACGGGTCTGCGCAAGATAAGCAAGGGCGAGATATTCTACAGCGGCCAACGCATCGATGGGAGGAACCCGGCCGAGCTCGTCAAATCCGGCATCGCCATGGTGCCAGAAGGTCGACGCGTGTTCCCCTACATGAGCGTGAAGGATAATCTTCTCATGGGTGCCTTCACCCGAACTGACAAGACGGATATTGCTCGTACGCTGGACATGGTGCTCACACGTTTCCCGCGTCTCAACGAACGCTTTTCTCAGGCGGCGGGCACCATGAGCGGTGGCGAACAACAGATGATGGTAATCGGTCGCGCTCTTATGGCTAAGCCCCGGCTCTTGTTGCTGGACGAACCCTCGCTCGGCATCGCGCCGAAACTGGTGCAAGATATCGCACGCTCCATCGTGGCCATCAACCGGGACGAGAAGGTGAGCGTGTTGCTCGTTGAGCAAAACTCGCGCATGGCGCTGCGTATCTCACAACGAGCCTATGCGCTGACAACCGGAACAGTTGCGCTGTCGGGAAACTCTGCTGAGCTTTTGGCGGATGATCGCGTCAAGGCACTCTATCTGGGTGGTGAGCTATGAGTGGCTATCCGCGTGACATGAAGGGCTATGGACGGGCCATTCCCGACCCGCAATGGCCGGGCGGTGCCAATGTCGCCGTGCAGTTCGTACTCAACTACGAGGAGGGCGGAGAGAACAACATCCTCCATGGCGATGCGGCCTCGGAGGCATTTCTTTCCGAGATTGTCGGCGCGCAAGCCTGGGTGGGCCAGCGCCACTGGAACATGGAGTCGATCTATGAATATGGCGCGCGGGCTGGCTTCTGGCGGCTGTGGCGCATGTTCACCGAGCGGAAGGTGCCGCTCACCATCTATGGCGTCGCCACCGCCATGTCGCGCTCGCCCGACCAGGTTCAGGCGATGAAGGAAGCCGGATGGGAAATCGCCAGCCACGGCCTCAGGTGGGTCGAGCACAAGGACATGCTTGAGGGCGAGGAGCGTCGCCAGATTGCCGAGGCGATCC
>NZ_JBAXGR010000129.1:0-7782 GCF_037139295.1 Aestuariivirga sp. | reverse complement strand
GCCGAGCGAAGGCCAGCTGTTCTTCGACGGGCAGGACATCACCCATGCGAGCGCGGCCGAACTGAAGCCGCTGCGCCGCCGCATGCAGATGATCTTCCAGGATCCGCAGTCGTCGCTCAACCCGCGCCACACCATTGGCAACATCCTCGCCACCGCGCTGAAGCTGAACGGCATGGATGCGTCGGAGAAGTCCATAGCCGCCGTTCTCGATCGCGTCGGCCTGCCGTCCTCCACCATCCGCCGATATCCGCACCAACTGTCCGGCGGTCAGCGCCAGCGCGTTGGCATTGCGCGCGCAGTGGCGGTAAAGCCCGAACTCGTGGTGGCGGACGAAATCGTGTCTGGCCTCGATGTCTCCACGCAAGCGCAGGTCCTCGATCTGCTCAGAACCCTACGTGATGAGATGGGCTTGGCCTTGGTGTTCATCAGCCATGACCTGTCGGTGGTCCGCTATCTGTGCGAGCGCGTCGTCATCATGCGCTCGGGCGGGATCGTTGAAGAGGGCCGCACGCCAGACGTTTTCGCCCACCCGCGGTCTGAGTTCACTCGAACTCTCATCGCCTCCATACCACTCCCCGAGATACGCCCAGGCTGGCTTGATGAAACAGCCACAAGCGTTGAGAAGTAGGATGCAACCTGCCGCAGGAACTATAAACCGCCAAGCCTTTAGCCAGCAAGGGCACTTCACCCGACCATCAATAGAAAGTAGGCTCATATCATCGAGCGGACTCGGGCCAGATGGTTGAATGACGAGTGTCCGCCGTAGGATAATCTGAGGTCGTTGGGCGCATGCCCGACAAAAGGACTCTGTCCAGTCTGATGTTATACAGACCCGCCGCGGTGTTGCCGGTGTCGGGTCCTAATGTTGTCGCGTTTGATCCTTTCTCGCGCCAGCAGGTTGGTGTGACCACGCCCGAAGTATACGTCGGCCGCGAGCGTCGTTCTTGGGCTTCTCGGCTGAGCCTGTGGCTGGCTGCAAGTCCTTCAGACTGACCGCACGGAGCTGTCGGTAAGGCAGCGTACAAAAGGTGTCGATACACGACCCCGCCGAGATGATAGAGGTAACGCAGCTCACGCCATGGTCCAATTGCACGCATGCTCCTGCAACCCTCAACAACACGGCTCAGGGTCTCTCACCAATTCACGTCGATAGATGAGCTTTTAAACCTTGCCATGGCGGCCTGGCCTCAAATCACTGGTGGCTCACTATCAAATGCAATCAATAAGTTAGAAGACTGACCCGCCTCTCATATTTGAGTTGTCAAGCACCCAACATCCTCACACGACCGAGACTTGCAGGCAAAACATCACGCGAATGAGAATGACTTCCGAAATGCAGCAAATCGGCATATCAACACTGGTGAGAACCGCAAAGGTCAATCAGCCCCAAGCCACGTCATAGGACACGGCAATTGAGACGATAGGAGTTCGTGCTGGTGTTGCGCCGTATGTGGATAAGTGTTGGAATACCTGTTCTGCTCATGCTGCTGGGTGCGTTCATTTCAATTGCAGCCGCCGTAGCCGTGTATGTCTCATACCGCCCCTCCCTCCATATTTGGCATACAACCTTGCTGCAGGGCGAGTTCACGGCCAACTCGAAGACTGCCGACTGGAACAGCTACCTGCTACTTGAGGAAGCGCTTTTCAATCAACTGGATCGGAAGATCATTCGGCGCGTTCCAACAACCGAGCAGATGGATTTCAACCGCTTTAGCGCGGGGAGCAAGTCTGATCCGGCGAGGTGGTCAACCAACTGGAACCGATCTTCTGAATGGCCGGTTCCGGATGCCCGCTTCGGGGTGCTCCTGCTTCACGGATACTCAGACAGTCCTTACAGCCTGCGCTCCATCGGCCAAAGTCTTCAGGCAAATGGCGGTCAAGTTCTCGCGCTGCGCATTCCCGGCCACGGCACTGCTCCAAGCGCATTGAGAACCACGACGGCAGAAGACATGAATGCCGCTGTTTCGCTTGCCATGGCTTATCTGCACGAGCAACTTCCCAACAAGCCAATCATCATTGTAGGTTATTCGAATGGAGCGGCTCTGGCGCTCGTTCATACCTTCGCGGCGATCAACGACGGCAGCACCGCCAGGCCTGCTGCCTTGGTACTCCTCTCACCCGAAGTTGGCATTTCGCCAATCGCCGCGCTTGCGACCTGGCAGGCATGGATCGGCGAGATCCTTGGTGTCAATCAGCTGGCCTGGGATACGATAGAGGCAGAGTTCGATCCCTTCAAATACAACTCCTTTGCAGTCAATGCGGGTGCCCAGGCATATCGGATGACTGAATTGGTTCGGGCTCAAATTGACATGCTCACCGCATCGGGCCGACTTCAGGAGGTTCCGCCCATCCTCGCTTTTGAATCCGAGGCAGACGCGACTGTTACGGCATCTGCTGTCAAGCAGGAGCTATTCGATCGACTGGACTCTGGCGACGCAGAACTGGTTCTCTTCGACGTCAATCGCGTGTTTGAGCAGGAAGGTCTCATTGATGGGCAGAGTGGGTTCAAAGCGGCTCTTTCTGGACCACCCCACAGATACGCAATCAGCATAGTCACGAATAAGAGCAGCCAGGATCCAGCTGCTGTTGTTCAACAGCGCCCGGCCATGAGTGACGAGGTAACGACACAGGACATAGGTCTGAACTGGCCAAAGGATGTCTATTCCCTGGCACACATCGCTCTCCCGTTTCCTCCAGACGACCCCCTTTACGGCGATGGGACAAATGGAAATCCAGACAGCCTGAACCTTGGAGGCACGATTTTGCGCGGCGAGGAAGGTCGCCTGCAAATCCCTGCCACGGCCATGACACGGCAACACTGGAACCCGTTTTATCCCTACATGGAGAGGCGAATTCTCAAATTCGTCGATGGCGTCGTTTCGATCAACAAGTGACTGTTGCTTGAAGCAGACGCAACCTGACTGCCGAGAGGGCAATGATGCACGACGACAACAAACTCCCTCCGCCTGTTGCACTTGAACAGCGCGGTCACGACCCAGACCAGCGCATGTTCTCGCCTTCGGCAGCAAGAAATTCGGCACCGATCCTGACGGTCCTAAGGCGCCTTCTCCCCCCGGATGGATTGGTTCTGGAAATTGGTTGTGGAACTGGCGAGCACGCGGTGTGCTTTGCAGAGGCGATGCCCACTCTCACCTGGCTGCCGAGCGATCCGGATTCCGAATCCAGGATCAGCACTTCCAGTTGGATGCACTTCAAGCAACTGAACAACGTTTTGCAGCCACACTCCATCGATGTGAGTCGGGCACATTGGGGGGTCGAGCACTTGGCACCTTTGGACGCCATCGTGTCGATCAACATGGTTCACATCGCCCCCTGGGAAGCAACGACCGGACTGTTTTCAGGCGCTGGACGCTTGCTCCGATCTGGAGGGCTTCTCTATCTATACGGTCCTTTCATGCACAACGGTTTGCACAACGCGCCTTCGAATGCCAGCTTCGATGAATCGTTGAGATCTCGCAATCCATTCTGGGGCTTGCGTGACATTGCGGATCTCGAGCGCGTGGCTGAAGGATCGGGCCTCAAGCTTGCCGAGACAATCATGATGCCTGCCAACAACATGTCGCTTGTGTTTCGCCACGACAGCAAATGAAACACTGAGTTGGGGGCAGCGCCGGGGCGGAATGCTGCGGGTCGTGGGTGTCATGCAACACGGCGAAAGCCAAACTTTTGCACCCATTTCATCAAGCAGTCGAGAGCAGAGGCACGTAGCGGTGGCCATTGCCGCCGGAGCGGCAGTGGCAATGGCGTGAGGCGCTTACTTGAGCTTGAGGCTCATGTCAGTGATCGGCTGATCCGAGTCGACGGGGAACGACTTGATCTCCTTGGCATCAAGGTCGAGCTGCTTCATGTCGATCATGTGGATCGATTGATCCTTGTAGCTCTTGTAGTAGTAACGCATGTTGAACGCATCGCGCGCGACGGTGAACTGCGAGTAATCGGAAGAGACAGTGCCTGTGCTGTCCATCGCACGGCCGATGCCCTTCGGAATGTCGAAGTTGTTGAGTACATGGAAGATATGGGGGATGCCCTCTTCGGCGTTGTCCGAGGGAATTGCATTGGCGCTGAAGAGCGCGGCGCGCACGAAGCGCGACGGCGGGCTGAAGTCACCGGGAATGCCCCACATGCCGTTGCCCTGACCGAAGGCCTGAAGCTCGAGAGGGCCGATCTTGCCGCTGTTGACATTGTTAGGCTGCACCGTGATGTAGTTGCGGAGATTGGTCATGTGCCAGTCAAAGGTCGGCGAGTTCGTGACCGTGCCAAGCGGATTGTCGTGAACGACCAGCTTGCCGTCGATGGCCTCAATGACGATTGCAGCGCCCGTCTTGTCATAGACTGCATAGTGGAACGGCGGCGCTTCCTTGCCTCAGCCACTCAAGACGGTCGGGGTGATGGCGACGTCGCCAGCTTCCACGGCCTTGCGCACCTCATCGACGGAGCCGAACTGGGTGAGGATCCAGTTCGGGAACTCGGCGGAAGAAACGCCCTTGGACTGGTTGTCCGCCGTGACGGGCGTGTATGTGGAAAACTTCGGGAGATAGAAGGCACCTGCCATCAGGCCGGCATCGTTGAGGCCGTCCATGATCTTCACGTCGGTATAGGCATACATGCCCACGACAGCGTGCTTGGCGGTATACTTCATGCCGTCACCGGCGGGCGTCTGGCCGGTGAAGGTCTGGCCGCGCGGAATCATGGCGACATGACCTTCGATCTCGATGCCGAACTCGACTGTGCGGCCGCTGACGGTGGGACGGAACAACATCACGCTAAGCGGGCTAGTCGATAAGACGCCATGCGGGCTCCACAGGGAGCAAAAAAAGCGATATTCGGTAACTTGGACAGCGATTTCGGCAATCCTGAGGGGAACTTTGGGTGAATTCTTCCGGAAGTCCGGCAACCTTAACTTATGATCAGACAAAAAAATACGCGTGGTGTGTCCGGTATCAGCGCTTCTACGACAGACCGAACGAAATCTGGCTCGGTACTGGCGCCATTTTCGTCGCGCCACCGATCCGAACATTCCCAGGGCATGGAGATTTCCGGATGATTTGCTTGGCCAGCCGGCTTATGTTGGACTATGACGTAGAAAAACCAGAACACCAAAACGTTTTGTATAATACAAAAATAGTTGTTTTTACTGACTGAGAGATGACATGAGCACGGCGTTTCCGAATGCATTCCTCGCACGTCTCCTGACCGCCTCACTGGTTGCGGCGGCGGTCCTGGCGGGTTCACCGCGCCTGATGGCCGCGGAAATCCCCACCAAGCTCAAGAATGCCAGCCAGATCCAGCAGCAACTGCTTACTGCCGGAAGCGTCAGGGTCATCGCCTTCGTCGCCACGGATGTGGATCAGAAGGCAGTGCGTGCAGCACTCTCCGATCGCGCGGCGCGCGGTCAGATGATCCGCAATATGAATGCTCGCATCTCGCCCGTCATGCTGTCTCTTTTTCCGGGCTCCCGCGGCGCCAAGGGCCGCCGCGTCAAGGCAATCGACACGCTGGGTGCTTTTGCGGCTGACGTGACGCCCGCGGAACTCGCCCGCATGGAGACGGACCCGCGCATCCTCAGGATCGAGATTGACGAGTTCAGGACGACCTCCCTGAACCAGAGCCTGCCGCTGATCGGGCAGACCACCACCGACGCCGCCCAGCCCAACGGCACCGACGCCGATGGCCTGAACCCACAGACGGTGGCCGTGATCGACACCGGTGTGCAGGCCGGACACCCCTTCATTGGATCGGCGCGCGTGGTGGACGAGGCCTGCTTCCTCTCGACTTCGCTTTGTCCAAATGGCACCTACGATCAGGTCGGACCGGGCGCCTCGGCACCCGCCGCCGGCCAGTCGCACGGCACCCACGTGGCGGGCATCGCCATGGGCAACTACGCGTCCGGCTCTACAGTCAGCCGGGGCGTGGCGAGCCGGGCGAACCTGCTGATGGTGAACGTCTTCGGTTCCCAGGGCGGCGCCTACACGAGTGATATCATCCAGGGCCTGGAACACATCTACAGCCGGGTCATCACCAACAACAATTACCTCCGCATCGCGTCAGTCAACATGAGCCTCGGCGGCGGCGGCGCCGCGGGCGACTGCGACACCTCCCCCGAGAAGGACGTGATCGACCGCCTGCGCGCCGCGGGCGTGATCACCACGGTCGCCGCAGGCAATGATTCGAGCAGGGTGAACATGTCCTCGCCGGCCTGCATCTCGAGTGCCTTCTCAGTGGCGGCGACCAGCAAGACCGCGGTCGCCTCCAGCTACACCAATATTAGCCGGACGACGGATGTTTTTGCGCCGGGCGGTGACTTCGACGCCAACGGCTGCATCGTGTCATCCGTGATCAATGGCTACGACGCCTACTGCGGCACATCCATGGCCGCCCCGCACGTGGCGGGGGTCGTGGCACTGCTGCGCGCGGCCAAGCCCACGGCGACGGCCAGCGAGATCGAGGTGGCCCTGAAGACCTCGGGCGCCTTGATCAGGGACACGCGGAGCTCCGGGACCTTCAGCGCCCCGATGATCAACGTGGCGAATGCCATCGGCATCCTCCAGGGCCTCCAATCCTACGCGCTGACCACCACGGTCAGCGGCAGCGGGACCGTGATCAGTTCGCCCGCAGGCATCAACTGCGGCACGACTTGCAGCGCCACCTTCGTTCAGAACCAGACGATCACCCTGACGGCGGTTCCGGCCGCCTTGTCCACTTTCACGGGATGGAGCGGCGCCTGCTCGGGCACGCAGCTGACGTGCAGCGTGACGATGTCCGCCGCGAGTTCTGTTCAGGCAGGCTTCGCGGCCGCGAGCTGGGTCGTTCCGCTCGCCACGGCCCTCGACGGCAACTTTGGCTGGACCAGCCCGCTCGCGGGCGACGCGGCGGCCTGGTACGGCCAGAACCAGCAACTGCGCAGCGGCGACGCGACGGGCTACGCCATCAGCGGCGACATTGGCGACGCGCAGACCTCGTCCATGCAGGCCACCGTCCAGGGTCCCGGCACGCTCAGCTTCTTCTGGTCGGTCTCCTCGGAGCCGGGCTTTGACTTCCTGGAGTTCTGGGTCAATGGCGTGAGGCAGTCGGGATCCATCAGCGGCAGCGTGGGCTGGGCGCAGCGGTCGTTCACCCTGGCCGCGGGAACGCAGACCTTGCGCTGGACCTACCGCAAGGACACGAGCGCGAGTGCCGGCAGCGACGCCGGCTTCGTTGACAGGGTCACGTTTGTGTCCGGATCGACGCCGACGCCCGTGACCTACACGCTTCAGCTCACAAAGTCGGGCACCAGCAGCTTCGGCACGGTCACAAGCACGCCCACGGGCCTGACCTGCGGCACCACCTGCAGCTCGGCCACCGCCACATTCGCGGCGGGCCAGTCGGTCGTCCTGACCGCGAGCCCGGTGACTGGCAGGCGTTTCTCCGGTTGGAGCGGCGGATGCAGGGGGGCGGCCTCCACGTGCACTGTCGTTCTCAGGGCCAACACGTCGGTGACGGCGACATTCCGCTAGCGTCGGGGCTCAATTGCACTAGCACGTGACTAAATTAGCGAGTAAGTCGGCGCCAAGGTAGTCGGATGCGAGTTTGTAGTGGCGGGCTGCGAGCCTGGCGCCAGTCCTTGAGCCTGCGCCCCCAGAGGCCATTGCAATTTAGGCTCGACCACTGCAGAAGAACAAGCCCTCCCTGCACGAAGCGTAACCGCTCGATTGGTACCGCCTGCCTGAACATTGGCTGATGGCTTAAGACACGTGCATAGCGACGTCGTTAATGACGTGTCTT